>NZ_MUJY01000001.1 GCF_002286785.1 Pseudomonas sp. PIC25
TGAACGAGCCCCTTGAAACACAGGACACCGTTTCCCCCTTACCATAAGGGATAGGCAAACGACTGTGTTTATGACTACCAGCAAAGACAAGACCATCGAAGTACTCGGCCAAGAGCGGCGGCGCCGCTGGAGCGTCGAGGAGAAACTGGCCATGGTGCGCGAGAGCCTGGAGCCCGGACAAAGCGTCTCGGTGGTGGCCCGGCGCAACGGCATCAATCCCAACCAACTGTTCCACTGGCGCAAGCTCTACCAGGACGGCAGCCTGTCGGCGGTCAGTGCCGGTGAAGCGGTGGTGCCGGCTTCCGAGTTGGCCGATGCCCTCAAGCAGATCCGCGAACTGCAACGGATGCTGGGCAAGAAGACCATGGAGGCCGAGATCCTCAAGGAAGCGGTGGAGATCGCCCGCTCGCGAAAATGGATTGCGCACTCACCCTTGTTGCCGGGGGACGACCAGTGAAAGCGGTCAGTGAGAGTCTCGGTGTGGCGCGCTCGCAATTGACGGCTCGACTCAAACAGCCTGTTCCGGGACCGCAGCCGCGTCGTCGCCGGACGCTCAACGATGCGGCCCTGGTCGAGCAGATCAAGCAGGCCGTCGGCGCGTTGCCCAGCTATGGCTATCGCCGGGTCTGGGGTCTGTTGCGTCGGCAGCATGAGCAGCAAGCCCAGTCACCGGTCAACGTGAAGCGGATTTACCGTGTTATGCGTGACCACGATCTGTTGCTGGAGCGCCGGCGCAAACAGCCGGGCGTGGCACGGCGTCACGAAGGTCGTGTGGCTGTGGATGCGAGCAACACCCGCTGGTGTTCGGATGGCTTCGAGTTCCGCTGCGAGGATGGCGACAAACTGCGCGTGACCTTTGCCCTGGACTGCTGTGATCGCGAAGCGATCAGCTGGGTGGCCAGCCCAAACGGCTACAGCGGCGACGATGTCCGCGACGTGATGCTGGAAGCTGTTGAACAACGCTTCGGTGGCGAGCTGCCCGCATCGCCGGTGCAATGGCTGAGCGATAACGGCTCGGCCTATACCGCAGAACAGACCCGGGCCTTTGCCCGGCAGATCGGCCTGCTGCCGCTGACAACCCCAGTGTGCAGCCCGCAGAGCAACGGCATGGCGGAGAGCTTCGTGAAGACCATGAAGCGTGACTACATCCGCCACATGCCCAAGCCCGATCGGGCGACGGCCCTGCGCAACCTAGCCATCGCCTTCGAGCATTACAACGAGGAGCATCCGCACAGCGCACTAAACTACCGCTCGCCTCGCGAGTTCAGGCGCTTGGCTGAGGCATCAACTTAACGGGGTGCCGGTGTCCGGTTTGAGAGGGGCAAGTCCA
>NZ_MUJY01000002.1 GCF_002286785.1 Pseudomonas sp. PIC25
CAGCATCGCCCAGGACATCGCGCACATGATCCGCGAGAGCGGCCTGCTGGTGACATTGGTGGCCGAGCGCGACCGCTTCCGCCAGCGCGACTGCATCCAACAGCTGGAATTGCTGGTGGAGGCCGACGAGCGCCTGGTGCCCGGCACTGTCCGGATCATCGAGCAGGAGCCGGGGCAGTACCGGGTGACCGCTCGCACCGTGGAGTTCGGAGCCGTCGAGGTGGTGCTGTGACGGTCGATTTCAAGCAAGCGCTGAGCGATGCCGGCATTCCCACCACCGAAGCCGGGCTGCGCCAGGCCTGGGAACGTGAAGTGGCCGCCCAGGGCAGCGCCTTGAGCAACACCAGCGCTTATTCGCCGTTCTGGCGGATCGTCACCGCGCTGGTCACCAAGCCGGTGCTGTGGCTGATCAACTTCGTCAGTGGCACGGTGCTGCCGAACTTCTTCGTGCAGACGGCCAGCGGCGCCTGGCTGGACATGCTGGCCTGGGCCGTTAACGTGGAGCGCAAGGGCGCGACCAAAGCCAAGGGCGTGCTGCTGTTCACTCGCCTGGCCGCTGGCGGCGCCCTGGAGGTGCCCGCCGGCACCGTGGTGCAGTCGGCCGCGATCAATGGCCATGTGTACCAGTTGGTGACGACCGCCCCGGGTGTCTTTACCGACGGACTGATGCAACTGGAAATTCCGGTGGAGGCGGTTGAGACCGGCAGCGGCTACAACCTGGCTCCCGGCTACTACGCCGTTCTGCCCGAGCCCGTGCCCGGTATCGCCCAGGTGGTGAACAACAACGGCTGGCTGACGCAGCCCGGAGCGGACCCCGAGCCCGACGACCAGTTGCGCCTGCGCGTGCGGAACCAGTTTTCCGCCGTGAACCAATGGCACACCGACGCCGTGTACCGCGCCATGATCGCCAGCTTTCCAGGCGTTCGGCCGGATGGCGTGTACTTCGAGCACAACGCTCCGCGTGGTCCGGGCAGCGCAAATGCCTATGTGCTGTTCGATGCCGGCGTGCCCGCCAACACGTTCCTGGCGCAGATCAACGCGCACATCCGCGATCAGGGTAACCACGGCCACGGAGACGATCTGCAGGTCATGGCCATGCCCGAAACCCAATGGTCGATCCGTGTGTCGGTCTGGCCCCGTTCAACCTTGACCAGCGAGCAGCGCGCCACGCTCAAGAGCGAGATCGAGCTGTTCATCCGGGCGGCCTTTCGAGAAAGCACACCCCGCGATTACCAGCCGACCCTGACCTACCCGCAGTCGCGATTCTCCTTCAGCAAGCTGGGCGAAGAGCTGCACCGACAGTTTCCCGACATCGAATCGCTGTACTGGCGAAACAACGACATCGTTTCCCAACTGAGCATTCCCCGGCTGACCGCCGTTGAGGTGCTGATGCAATGATCAAGCTCGGACTGCCTTTCTGGCTGGACGGCCCCGAGCTGGCGAAGCTCACGGCTGCCGCACAAGCCTGGTGGACAAAGGTGGAAAGCTGGCTGCGCTGGCCGCTGCTGCAGATGGACGCCGAAACTTGCCACCCGACCATCCTGGACCTGCTGGCCTGGCAGCGCGACATCACTCGCTTCAAGGACGAGCCCGAGAGCCTTTACCGCCTGCGCGTGAAATACGCCTTCATTAACGCGGTGGACGCCGGCAGCACCGCCGGCCTGAAACGCATCTTCCAGCGCCTGGGCGTGGGCTATGTCGAGATCGAAGAGCGCGATCCCGACCGCGACTGGGATGTGGTGCTGCTGCGCCTGAGCAATGGCCAACTGGCGGAGAACGCCGAGTTGCTGCGCATCCTGATCCGCCAATACGGCCGCACCTGTCGCCGCTATGACTTCGTGACGCTGACCACCCTGCCGCTGGGCGTGGTGACCGTTCATTTCAACGACGACCAGCAGACCCTGGTCGCCAGCCTGTAGGAGAGCCAATGGGAGCCCGCATTACCCTGGCCGGTGAAAGCCTGATCGCGCAGAAAC
>NZ_MUJY01000003.1 GCF_002286785.1 Pseudomonas sp. PIC25
CCGCGCCGGCATCACGGTGAACAAGAACGCCGTGCCGAACGACCCGCAGTCGCCGTTCGTCACCTCCGGCATCCGCATCGGCACGCCGGCGATCACCACCCGTGGTTTCAAGGAAACCCAGTGCGTGGCACTGGCCGGCTGGATCTGCGACATCCTCGACGACATCGAGAGCCCGACGGTGGTCGAGCGCGTCCGTGGTCAGGTGGCCGATCTTTGCGCGACCTTCCCGGTCTACGCTGATTGATAAGGTGATGTTCCGGGGCGGCCCGCCGTCCCGGACGACGACGAGCGAGTACACACCATGTCCCTCAGCGTTTTCGACCTGTTCAAAATCGGCATCGGCCCCTCCAGCTCCCATACCGTCGGCCCCATGCGCGCCGCCGTGCGCTTCGTCGAAGGGCTGCGCCGCGAGGGCCTGCTGGAGCCGACCGCTTCGGTCAAGGTGGAGCTGTACGGCTCCCTCGGCGCCACCGGCAAGGGCCACGGCAGCGACAAGGCCGTGCTGCTAGGCCTGGAAGGCGAGCAACCGGATCTGGTCGACACGACCACGATTCCCACGCGGCTGGAAGCGATCCGCCAGTCCGGCGAACTGAAACTGCTCGGCGAAAAAGCCATCCGCTTCGTCGAAAAAGAACACTTGGCGATGATCCGCAAGCCGCTGGATTACCACCCCAACGGCATGATCTTCCGCGCCTTCGACGCCGCCGGCCTGCAACTGCGCAGCCGCGAGTACTACTCGGTGGGCGGCGGCTTCGTGGTGGACGACAGCGCCGCCGGCGCCGACCGCATCGTGGAAGACCAGACCCCGCTGCCCTACCCGTTCAAGACCGCCAAGGACCTGCTGGCCCACTGCACCGAACACGGCCTTTCCATCAGCCAGGTCATGCGCGAGAACGAGAAAGCCTGGCGCCCGGACGAGGAAACCCGCGCCGGCCTGCTGCGTATCTGGCAGGTGATGCAGGACTGCGTGGCCGCCGGCTGCCGCACCGAAGGCATCATGCCCGGAGGGCTCAAGGTCAAGCGCCGCGCCGCCGGCCTCTACCGCCAGCTCAGCCAGAATCCGGAAGCCAACCTGCGCGACTCCCTCAGCGTGCTCGACTGGGTGAACCTCTACGCCCTGGCGGTGAACGAGGAAAACGCCAGCGGCGGCCGGGTGGTCACCGCACCCACCAACGGCGCGGCGGGCATTGTCCCGGCAGTGCTGCACTACTACACCCGCTTCATCCCCGGCGCCAACGACGACGGCGTGATCCGCTTCCTGCTTACCGCCGCCGCCATCGGCATTCTCTACAAGGAAAACGCCTCCATCTCCGGCGCCGAAGTCGGCTGCCAGGGCGAGGTCGGCGTGGCCTGCTCCATGGCCGCCGGCGCCCTCTGCGAAGTGCTCGGCGGTACCCCGCAGCAGGTGGAGAATGCCGCCGAGATCGGCATGGAGCACAACCTCGGCCTGACCTGCGACCCGGTCGGCGGGCTGGTCCAGGTACCCTGCATCGAGCGCAATGCCATGGGCTCGGTAAAGGCAATCAACGCCGCGCGCATGGCCCTGCGCGGCGATGGCCAGCACTTCATCTCGCTGGACAAGGTGATCCGCACCATGCGCCAGACCGGCGCCGACATGAAGAGCAAATACAAGGAAACCGCTCGCGGCGGCCTCGCCGTGAACATCATCGAATGCTAAGAACAGCGGCAAGCTTCAAGCGGTAAGCCACAAGCACGCCGACGCGATCCGTTTAACGTGAGGCTTGCGGCTTGCAGCCTCGGAAGGAGAAAAGATGAGTACCGAAACCCTGGCTAAAACTCCCTTGCACGCCCTGCATCTCGAACTGGGCGCGCGCATGGTGCCGTTCGCCGGCTACGACATGCCCGTCCAATATCCCCTTGGCGTGCTGAAGGAACACCTGCATACCCGCGAGCAGGCCGGCCTGTTCGACGTGTCGCACATGGGCCAGATCATTCTGCGTGGCGAGAACGCCGCCCGTGCCCTGGAAACCCTGGTGCCGGTGGATATCGTCGACCTGCCTGCGGGAATGCAGCGTTACGCGATGTTCACCGACGAGAACGGCGGCATCCTCGATGACCTGATGGTCGCCAACACTGGCGAGTTCCTCTTCCTGGTGGTCAACGCCGCCTGCAAGGAGCAGGACCTGGCCCACCTGCAGAAGCACATCGGCAACCAGTGTCAGATCGAAAGCTTGTTCGAAAGCCGCGCCCTGCTCGCCCTGCAAGGCCCCAAGGCAGTGGATGTGCTGAGCCGCCTGGCGCCCGAGGTGGCGAAGATGACCTTCATGCAGTTCGCCCGCGTCACCCTGCTGGGCGTCGGCTGCTTCGTCAGCCGCTCCGGCTATACCGGCGAGGACGGCTACGAAATTTCCGTCCCGGTGGAACAGGCCGAACGCCTGGCCCGCGCCCTGCTCGCCGAGCCGGAAGTGCAGCCCATTGGCCTTGGCGCCCGTGACTCCCTGCGCCTGGAAGCCGGCCTGTGCCTCTATGGCCATGACATGAGCACCGCCACTACGCCGATCGAAGCCAGCCTGACCTGGGCCATCTCCAAGACCCGCCGCGCCGATGGCGCGCGCGCCGGCGGCTTTCCCGGCGCCGAGCGGATCTTCGCCCAACAGCGCGATGGCGTGGCCAGCAAGCGCGTCGGCCTGCTGCCGCAGGAACGCGTGCCGGTGCGCGAAGGCGCGGAAATCGTCGATGCCGACAGCAATGTCATCGGCCAGGTATGCAGCGGTGGCTTCGGCCCGACCCTGGGTGCGCCGGTGGCCATGGGCTACGTGCAGACCGCCAACGCCGCGCTGGACAGCGACGTCTGGGCCATGGTGCGCGGCAAGCGCGTACCGATGAAAGTCGCCAAGACCCCGTTCGTGCCACAGCGCTACTACCGCGGTTGATCGCTCCCCAAGACCCGGCACCCGCCGTAATGCTGTTCACTTAAGCATTTGAGCCCCGGCGGGGCTTCCCCGAAAATCCGATGCCAGGTCTCTGGCATCGGATTTTTTATGTCTCTCCAAC
>NZ_MUJY01000004.1 GCF_002286785.1 Pseudomonas sp. PIC25
CACCTGGGCCCGCTCGTAGGCACCCAGCGCTTCGCCGATCTCCCGCGCTTCCCGCCCGCTGCTGTCGTATTCCACGTACACCGGACGGTTGTTCGGGCCGGGCACGATGGCCCGCGTGTAGACCGCGCCGAATTTGTAGTAGGTCTGCGGGATGTAGATCCCCGGCAGCGAGAGCAGGCCGAAGGCGCTCGCCGACGCAGCGCCGCCTCCCAGCATCGCGGCCAGCAGGAGACGCGGCAGCAGCCCACGGGTCAGGTCGGCGAGTCGGGGAAAGAGGCGTCGGGACATGGCCAGTACATCCATTTCAGGGGTCCTTGAGCCGCCTCAGCGGCTCTGGTTCACACGGTAGAATTCGGCTTGGAGTTGCCGCAGGTTGAGGCCGCCGTCGGCGTAGGCCTTCAGTGCTTCCTGCAGTTGCGCATCGGCGAGGGCGAAGCCGATCAGGTCGAGGTTGTCCACCGCCAGCGGGCCCTGGCTGCGGATGCGCAGGTTGTCGATGACACCCGCCCCCACCGGCACCACCCGCCGCGCCTCGCGATCGAAACCGACGATGGCCACGTAGCCGCCGTTTTCCGGCAGGTATTCGTAGGAGTCGCCGAGTTTCAGGGCTGCCAGATCGAGGCTGAACTCGCCCTGGACGGTGATGCCGGCCGGCTGGATGGCGTACATCCAGTAAGGCATGGCCAACGGCTCGACCGGGTACGGCAGTTCGCTGAACTGCAGCATCTGCACGTGCACATCGCCTTCCTGCCGACCATCGGGGAATTGCAGGGTGGCGTTGCTCAGGTCGAGTTTGTATTCGCCATCCACCAGGCTGTACGTCCGGCCGCCACGCAACGGCACGTAGGGCAGCGTCATGTTGAGCTGTGCCAGTTGCAGGTGGCCCAGTTCGTTGCGCACGCCCTGCTGGATGCTGATCTCGCGACTGTCCGAGCCGTAGCCGCGATTGCCCTGGTCAGGGTTCAGCAGGAGGGTGTAGCGACCGCCCGGAATGTTGCGTTCGGCGCTGTCGCCATAGCCGAAGTTGAAGGCGCCATCGCGGTTGGTGCGGGTGCTGCGCTCCAGGCCTTCGATGCGCACCTCCACGTTCGGCACCGGCTGCTGCAATTGGTCGAGCAGCACCCCGGCGATGAAGGTCGGCAACGGCCGGGTGCGGTAGCGGATGCGCTCCAGCTCCTGACCGTCGTAGCGCACTTCCACCGATACCTCGGCGTTGTAGGCGATGTCGCGCTCGGGATAGAACGCCACCACCTGGCTGCCGGGCAGCTCAGCAAGTTTGCCGGGCACCGCCTGGTAGTTGCGGTTGACGTCCACCAACTGGTAGCCCTTCGCCTCCAGCTCGCTGGTGCCCAGCGCGTCGAGGTCCACGTAGGTCTTGCCGTTGGCGGTCTCGAAAACTTTCAGGTCGAGCTTGGAAATGTCGATGGCTTGGTTGAAGTAGAGGCTGATGAACTCGTTCGGATCGGCGCCGTTTTCGCCATTGGCCGGTGCGATGCGTTCGAGGGCGACCGGGACCTGTTGCGGAGTGACCACGCTGATGGTGCGACTGCTTTGGGCCACCACCTGCTGGCTGCCATTCTGGAGCACCGCCAGCAGCCGGTACTGGCCGCTCTGGGCGGGTACCTGCAGCATGGCGCTCTTCAGCGTGGTATCGCCGGTCAGTACTGCGTCGGCCAGCGTGCCGCCATCGGCGGAAAGCAGCAAAGCACGGGGTACCAGTTGTCCGGTCAGGTCCTCGATCCGCGCCGCCACTTGCAGCGCGATGGGTTGGCCCAGATCGAGCAGTTCGGTGCCTTCGGTGGGCAGCACCCAGGCGATGGCCGCCTGGGCGGAGAGTTCCAGGCTGTACTCGCGGCGCAGTTGGTTGCCGGCCTGATCGCGGGCTTCCAGCACCAGGCTGGCAGGCTTGCCGATCGGCAAACTCAGTTGCGTGGCGAAGCGGAACTCACCGGCCTGTGCAGCGGGCTCGAGGGTGACGTCCTGGCCATTGACCTGGAAGCTCGCCGGATTGCTTTCACGCAAGGTTCCGCGAACCGGGTAGGGATGCTCGCTGACGCGGTTCTGCGCCGGCAATTCCACCAGGGGCTGGTCGAGGATGATCTGCGGCGGCTGCTGATCCAGCGTCCAACGGAGGCGCCGGCGGGTTTCCTGGCCGGCGAGGTCGCGGGCGACCAGCTCTGCCTCGAAGCCGGGCTGACCTGCCGGTACCGTCAGGGGCTCACGCAGATCGAGAACCTGCATGCCCGGCTGGCGCAAGGCCAGATTCCGGCCATTCAGGCTGACCCGTTCCAACCCTGCTTCGGCGACGATCTGGCCGCTGAATACAAACCCACTGCCGGACAGTTGGGCGCCATCCTGTGGGGAGAGGTTATCGAATCGCGGCGGCGCAAAACTGGTCTGCGGCGGCTGGTAGGTGACCAATACCGAGCGTTGCACGCTGCGCTGGTCGACCCACCCCTGGATGGTCAGGGTATTCGGCCCTGGCTGTAGGGTAAGTGTGGCGGATTGGAAGGTGAATTCCGTGGCCTGCGCGGTCGGCGCGAGGGTCGCCGCCTGGCCATTGACCAAGACCTCCAGTCGCTGGGCCGGCCTGTCGCTACGCAGGGTACCGCGTACCACGAGGGCCGCCTCCTTCACCGTCGCGCTCTGCGCCGGGAAAGTGATGACCAGGCCAATGTCGCTGGCTGCCGGCTGACGCTCCACCGTGCGCGTACGCTGGGTGCTGTTGCCTGCCTTGTCGTAGGCGGTCAGGGTCAGCAGGTTGGTGCCTTCGAGCAGCGGGACGCTGGCCGTCCATTGGCTGCCTTGCAGGGTCACGGCGAACGGCGTGCCGGGGAAACGGTCCGAGGCGAGCACCAGGCGATCGACGCCTTTGCCGGCATCGCTCACGCTGCCTCGCAGGCTGACGCTGTCCTCGTTGACGTTGATGACGTCCGGCCCATCGATGACCAGCTCCGGCCCCTCGCGGTCCGGCACGCTGGCGGCATCACGCGGGTCACTGCCGGCCGCCGCTTCCTCGGCATTGCTGAAACCGTCGCCGTCGATGTCCGGGTCGCTGTTATCGCCGATGCCATCCTTATCCAGGTCATGGCTTTCGGTCGGGTCGCGCGGGAAGGCATCGTCGGCATTGGCGACACCGTCACCGTCGATATCGTCGTCGCGGGCATCCGGGATGCCGTCGCTATCCAGGTCCGCCGGCTTGCTCGACGCATCGTCCGGATCGCTACCCAGTTGGATTTCCTCTTCGTTGGAGTAGCCATCGCCATCGCGGTCCGGATCGGCGTTGTCACCGATACCGTCGCCGTCGGTGTCCTTGCTCTCGGACGGGTCCAGCGGGAA
>NZ_MUJY01000005.1 GCF_002286785.1 Pseudomonas sp. PIC25
AAAGCGTCTCCAACGACGCCATCGAAGACGAAAAACTCGGCCTCGTATACAGCACGCGCATCCAGTTGAAGGAAAAGACCCTCCAAGTCGGCGGCAAGGCAATCGCCCTATCGCCGGGCATGGCCGTGCAGGCGGAAGTGAAGACGGATAAGCGCAGGGTGATCGATTACTTCTTGAGTCCGTTGAAGGAGTATGTGGATGAAAGTTTGATTGAAAGGTAATGGTTATGTTTTTTGTATTTAAGTGAGCGAGGAATTAATTGATCAGATTATTTTGGCGGTTTTCTTGCCTGTTGATTTTTCTTGCGGTGTCTCACTGCTTGGATGATGTCGCTGTGAGATATGGTAATAGACAGGTGGCGGAATATGTTCTGTCGGATACGAATCCGGCAAGACATCTGTATTCCAATGATGGGGTGCTTCTTGGGAAGGAGCTAAATGCTGATGACGATAAGGCTGTTGTTGTAGCTACCGAGCACATTGCAGAGATCAAGCGTAAGACGGTTATTTTGCGTGTGGGGCAGCAGGTATTGCTTTGTTTCATATTTTCCTTGTGTTTTACGTTGCGTTGCTGGTTTTCTGTTCAGATAGGAGGGCGTAGCGGTATGTGGTAATTATATTTTATGGTTGTTCATCTTTTTCTCATGCAAAACGAAAGGTGTATCGGATGGTCAAGCCCGGAAGCCTAATAATATCTTGCCTGATATTTGTCTGTTTGGTTATCTCAGTGTGGATGTATAAAACATTCAGCGTGCTGCATGGAATAGAAGCCTCTACAGCAGAGATGGAAAAAGCCGTCGCATGCTTGAATAATGGATTTGCTTTCTGCGCCGCTGGTGACCAAGTTAGACACCTGATTAGCTATAGATTCTTATCGATAGATAAGATTTTCCTAGTCATCCTTTCCTTCCTTGCTGCTGTGGTGATTATTAAGTTAAGTATTGATGGAAGATTGCCGAAAGAAGGTTTTCGAGATTTATGCGTTCTTGCATCTTTTCTGTTCGCATTGTTTCTAGCAGCTCAGTATGCATCCTTTGTATTGAAGTTTCATATATGGGATTACCTGCAGGGCTCTTGGAGCGATCAAAGTATGGAGATTCTCAAGGAGAACTGCATAAAAGGTATATCGGCAACTGATTGTGGTCTGGTAAAAAAATGGCTGGACATGGCTGATTTAAAGGCTAGGATAATTGTTATTTTATCTTTGTTGCTCCTTGGGGGAATATCGATGCTTGTCGGGATTTTTTTCAGAAAATTCTTGCATAAAAGCAATGTGTCAAATTGATAGGAAGGGATTTTCATGAGCGCACTTTTCTAGTTGCACATCTTATGGGGTTTGCTGGTGGCGATTTTTGCGAAGGCTGGTGCTTATATTGATTCTTTAAACAAAAATCCAAGGTGACGTATGTTTGCTTCAATGGAAAACTACTGCCGCAAAAACTGAGTACAGCGCCTTGTTGGCAAATTGGGTGCTGTACTCAGTTTTTGCGGCCGTCAAGGGGCGTGAAATTGTGGTGCAAAAATATTTTTCTGAGACAGTAAGGGGGTGCTGATGAAGGCTCGATCTTCGAATGTGGCTTATGTATGGCTTGGCGTAAAGTTAAGTTATTGGTTTTTTGAGGCTAAGTTATGGTGAGGGTGTTTGTGAAGGTTAATTGGTAGTGGTTGGTTCTCAGTCGGCTGAGCAGATGACGGTGCGGCTTGATGAGGGTTTGATCAAGTACTTTCAGAACATGGTGGTTTATGACTTCTGAATTCTTAGTGAAGTTTGGATTTCTACTTACCGTTGGGAGCGTGATTTTAGCTGTTTATACAGGAAATTTGTTCGGTTTCTCTCGGGGGGTTAGGGAAAATTTGGAGGGGGTGAAAGATAAAGGGGAGATAAGTAAGAGAGAAAAATCATACTTCAGTTATTTTGTTGTAAATGAGTTCATTCGAAAGCTTTGGAAGTTTCTTTTTGTTTTTGGGCTTCTGTTGCTTTGTTTGGGGTTATTTATTTAAAGGGTGCGGCTGCAGGAGCTGAATGCAGCGTCTTGCCGGGAAGATCAGTGTTGTCCCCCGGTTTTGCGGTCGCCGGGGCTTATTAAAAGTGTTGCGAGGTGTCTGAGTGCTTTTTGATTTTCTTTGGGAATCTATCTGTTATTTCGTGGGCTGCTGGGTTCTGAGAATTTTTAGTTTTGGTAAGTTCCAAGATAAAAAAGGTAGTGTGTTGGTTTCTTTTTTGGTTTTCTTGTGATTGTGGCTTTTGCTATATCTATCATTTTTCTTATTAGAAATTAAGGGTGTTGGTGGTTCGATTGATTAATAGGAGGGCTAATGACACTGTCAATTGAGGAGAGAGAACTCTTTCTTGAGTTTGTTCAAGCGTCACAGTTGCTTTGTTCTTGTGAGAGATTTGATGTTTTTGTTAGGCAGTACGTAAGGCCCCTGTTTCCTCATGGGATGACATTGGCATGTATAGGTGCCATTGTTAATGGAAAGGCTGTATTGGAAAAGGCACTCACTGTTGATTACCCCACTGCTCTAATAGAGAAAATACATAAGGTCGTCGATATATCGGATCGCTCCTTGTTGGCTCGCTGGTATCAAGAGAAACAACCGCAGTTGGTAGAGTTGGGTGTGAATGATTATGTTTTGTCGGAAATGGAGCGTGCAGAGCTTCATGAATTCGGTTTCAATAATTTTGTGGCGCATGGCGTTGTTGATTTAGACGGAAAACGCGGTAGTTATTTTAGCTTCGCTGGTATTCCGGGCAGGTTGTCGTCTCACCATTCCTATCTGATGGGTATGTTGGCCCCGCATCTTCACCAAGTCCTTGTTCGAATAGTGAGAGCGGATAGTCACTGCGAAGAAAGAAATGAACTGCTCTCGCCAAGAGAGGTGGTGGTTCTAAAGTGGATTGCGGCCGGAAAAAGTAATAAGGAAATTTCTGCTTTATTGAATAGAAGTGAGTCAACGATAAGGAATCAGGTTCATTCGATATTGCAAAAGCTTGGTGCGGCTAGCCGGACTGAGGCTTTGCTTAAGGCTTATGAATTTCGTCTTATATCGAAGTGATTTTAGATCATCTGATCCATTGTTTTCTTGCCAGCGAATGGCAAAATTTCAGAGTCAATTTCGATATGGATCATGATGATGAAAATATGGAGTTCATTGCCTCTGGTTTTAGCTCTGATAAGTTCCGTGACGTATGCCATAGAGTATCCGGAGCATGATCCGCAGAGGATTCTCACGGTCAGCAAAAATGTATCAGGCCAAAATGTCTATGGTCTGGACATGCGTTACCTGGATCGCATGCTGGATGATCTCTCTCGACATGCCGGCCATTATCCACCCAGTTTTGATTCTGCAGAGCAGAAGCGGCGGGCTTCTCAGGATCTAAATGTGTTGTTGGGAATGCTGGATGTTCTATTGAAAGATAAAAAGCTTAATTTGCAAATTTTGTTGCGTTCGGCGATTGCCAACCGTATGGGACACAACCTTGATATACCCGGCTCGGCGGAAAAAGCGGAACAACAGTTTCAGGCACTTCTTCAGGCCGCACCGGGTTCTCCCCAAGGTAACTACCAGTTCGGTATTTTTCTCGCAGCGACGGGTCGTTTAGTACAGAGTGTCCCTTATTTGGAAAAGTCTCTGGCTATGGGGGTTGAAGAGGCAAATTACTCCTTGGGTATGGCATACCTAGGTACAGGTAATAAACAGGCAGCCCTTGTTCGATTGCGGGAGTATTTAAAAATAGAGCCGAACGATAACTCAATGCGGGAGTTGATAAAAACGATTGAGCTGGAGCAGAGTGGAAGCTTAAAAAATAACTAAAAATAATTTTCTGATTCGATGGCGAATCGCTGTTTATATGTCGATTAGAACGTGTTTGTCTAGTATCTGAAAGATTTTATGAGGTGGCTAATGAGGCGATTAATTCTTGGGGTTCTATTGTGCTTTTGGGGCGGTATAAGTGTTGCCGGGGAAAGCGGGGTTTATGATGAGCTTGGTAAACGTATTCTGCGTCTGGGGTTGGATTCTCTTATATCTCACGGCGTATGCAGTAATGATAACAATTGCAGGGCGGGAGATTATATTTTTTATGATAAAAGTGAAGATGGTGTTGGTTTGTATTTTTATGGAATTTCAGATCGACAGATAGTAAGGGGGCTTATCAGGGATATAGTCGGGGGAATGAGCTTTCATAAATGTGGTGATATAAGGATTACCTTCTTTAGTGCTGGGTTTGAAATTGTAAAATCGTCGCTTTTCAAACCTGAGCCTGTGGCGAAGTTTTCTATTTTGGATGAGGAGAAATGTGCGGATTTAATGAAAATGAGTAATGCCTTGCCATTTGGTACTTTATTTTTTGGGGATTATGTATGAGTCTTGAACATATTAATAGGTGTGCTTTATTTTTTAAATTCTCCCTGGCTATGTGCTTGCTTGCTGTGCTGCTGGGCTCTGCGTGGTGGTTACATTTATTTCAAAGGTCGACGGACTTGGCTATTGAAAAGGAGTTAATGGGAATGCGTCCTCGGGTTTTAACCCGCTTTTCATCAATTGATGGTGGAGCGTGGGACTTTGTTTGTTTTCTTGGCAAGTATCAATCTGTCGCATCACTGAATCTAGGGGCGAAGGTTGAGGATGAGTTGGGATTGTATATTAATGGCTTTGTAGGGGAAGGAGATCATGTATGGTGGATTTTTACTGTTAAGGATGGGGCATTGAAGGACGCTTTTCGTATCTCAAAACCTTCTCCTGCTAAAGCTAAGGATCAGATTTTTAGAGGTTATGAGGAGGGGAATATGGGCGTGAGAATGGCGCAGTGTGCATTAAGGGAAAAGGCTTTCGTATTGAAAATTGATGTTGGTAATAATGAGCCATATGTTGGGCTTTTTGAAGTTTCTGGAGATTAGAGATGGCTGGTTCTGTTGGGGGCACTGCTGTTTTTTTGGGCTTGACCATGGGTGTTGCCTTGTTAAAGAAGGAGCAGTATAAGTCTGAAGCGAATAATTATTGGAAATCAACCCGTGGTGAAGAGACGGGGTGGAATGATGCGGGCGATGCTTTTCGGCATGCCTATGTGGCTGCAAGGTTCTCGCAGGAGTATGGAGAGCATACTCCAAATATTCTTGGTCTAATAAATGAGCTTGCCTTTCCTAGTTCTGCTAGTCCTAAGGACGATGCTATGGACATATGGAATAATAGGCAGGGTTCAAGAATAGGGCAGGAATATAGTGATAGAGGCGACGACGCTGCTCTTGAGATTGCAATTGATGTTGATCACGCTATAAAAGATGGCGATCTTATTACGGACTATCGAACTGATCCTCGTGTAAATAATGGGGATGGATTTGTTGATACGGGATATTCTTGCAAAATAAACCCATCAGTTAATACGGATTTTTCAGCTGCTAAGAGTTTTATCCAGCGCCGCGATCCTCTGGTTTTAGACCTCGACGCCGATGGCATCGAAACCACCTCCGCCAATACCGGTATCACCTTCGACTTCGATTGCGATGGCCTGAAAACCGGCACCGGCTGGGTCAAGGGCGACGATGGTTTCCTGGTGCTGGACCGTAATGGCAACGGCACCATCGATACCGGCCGTGAGCTGTTCGGTGTGGATACCGTCAAGAGCAACGGGCAGAAGGCGGTCAATGGCTTCGATGCCTTGGGCGATCTGGATAGCAATGCCGATGGCGTATTCGACGCCCAGGATGCCCAGTTCGCCAACGTGCGCGTCTGGCAGGACGCGAACCAGGATGGCATCAGCCAGGCCAGCGAATTGAAAACACTGGCCGAGCACAACATCACGGCGATCAACCTGGGTTCCACACAAAGCAGCCAGAATTCCAATGGCAATATCGTCAGCGCGGTGGGCAGCTTCGTGCGTGGCGATGGTACGGAAGGCGAGGTCAATGCCAACCAGAGCCTGGCCGCCAACCTGGACTTGGCTTCCAATCCCTTCTATCGCCAGTACACCGACAAGATCGCCTTGGACGATGCCGCCAAGGCATTGCCGACTATGCAGGGCTCGGGGGCGGTCAGGGATTTGCGCGAAGCCGCGATGCTCGACTCTGGGTTGAAAAGCGTACTCACCCAATATGCCCAGGCGCAGACACGCGAACAGCAGCTCGCCCTGCTGGACAAGCTGTTGGTCGAGTGGGCCAGCAGCAGTAACTATCGGACGTTCGATCAGCGCATTTCCGATATGAACAGCGAGCGGTTCCAGTTCAAGTTCGCTTATTCGTGGGAAAACACCGGACAGGACCTGATGGGTTCGAGTTCCGGTTCCTCCGGTGGCAGCGGTAGCCTTTCGATGGGCGAAGAGGCTGGCCCGACGCAAGCGCAACTGGAGAAGAAGGCCCTGCTGGACAAGATCAAGTTGCTGGAGATTTTCAATGGGCAGAATTTCTTCAACTTCAGCAGCGTGGAGACGAAGGACAGCAATGGTAATACCCAACTCGCTCTGACATCTTCGGTTGGTGCAAACAGTGGGACCCGTTCTCTGGCTGGGATAGCAATGGGGACCATGGTCATCTACCTGACGGAGGAGGATCTGGCTCCCAACGCGGGGCAGGCGGCATTGCTCAACCAGTCTTATGCCGCACTCAAGCAGTCTATCTACGATGGGCTTCTGCTGCAGACGCGGCTGAAGCCTTATATCGATGAAGTCCAGTTGAATCTGACGGCTGATGGTATTTCGCTGGACTATTCGGGGGTAGTGGAAAAATTCCGGTCGGTATTCGCTACTTCTCACGCCACTGGTTTGGTCGACTTGCTCGAACTGCTCGGTTCGTCGATGAACAAGTCGCTGCCTAACGAAATGACGGAGTTGGCGGAGAGCTTCATTCTTTCCTTGTCCCCTGCCGAATTGGCATCTGTCCAGAGTGCCTTCCCTGGGTTGATTGCCGGTAGCGATATCGGCGAGACGGTGAACGCCATTTCCAGCAACAGCTATCTCTTCGGCTTTGCCGGCAATGATTTGCTGGTGGGTAACACAGAAAACGATGTGCTCGTTGGAGGGGCGGGGAACGATACCCTTCAAGGAAATAATGGCCAGGATGTCATGAAGGGCGGGGAAGGTAACGACGCACTCTACGGCGGCAATGGTAACGATACCCTCGAAGGTGGCGCAGGCAACGATTACCTCGTCGGTGACGCCGGTTCGGATGTGTACCGCTTCAGCCGAGGCTGGGGACAGGACTCGATCAACAACTACGACACCAGTGCCGGGAAAGT
>NZ_MUJY01000006.1 GCF_002286785.1 Pseudomonas sp. PIC25
CTCCATGCGCACGCCGAAGCGCTTGATCACCGGTACGTCGGCGACCAGGCCGCTGTCCTGCTGGTAGGCCACCGGGGCGAGCTTGGGGAACACCGTCTGGTCGTCGCCGAACACCAGCAGGTGGCCGTCGGGGCTGTGCCGGAAGTGGTAGGACAGGCCTTCTTCCTCGCAGAGCCGTTGGACGAAGTGCAGGTCGGTCTCGTCGTACTGCACGCAGTAGTCGCGCTCGGGGTAGACGGTGGGGCCGAGCTGGAAGCGGTGGGCGTCGGCGAGGATGCCATGCTCCTTCAGCACCTGGGCGATGATCTGCGGCACGGTGAGGTGCTGGAAAATGCGCTGGTTGGTGCGGTGGGCCAGGTAGGCCAACTGCGGCACCAGGGCCAGACGATAACGGGTCAGGCGCTTGCCGGACTCGCCCTGGGCGATGCGGTGGATCAGGCCGTGGACACCGCTGCCATCCGGGGCGAAGGCGAGGAAAGCGGGCTTGTGCAGCAGGCTTTCCAGGTCGAGGTCGGGTTTCTCGCTGACCAGTTCGAGGTCGAAGCGGTAGGGCCGGTTGAGGGCTTCGTTGCCCCGGAATTCGAGGACCTGCAGGTCATGCTGGACGCCGTCGATGGCGAGGCTGAAATGCGTCTGGTTGGCGGCGTGGAACATACGCGGTCCTCTCCCTGTGAGCCGAAGCCGGCAGGCTGCCGCAGGGGCTCAAGGGCTGCAAGCGCGGCGGTCTGCAAATGTGACGGTGTCACGCCCCGTCAATGGGGCCGGTAAGACATCGGCCAGGACAGTCCTGGCCGATGTGGGTTGCTGCGGGCGATCCCTTAGGCGGAGATCGGCGCACGCCAGTCGTCGGAGCCGGAAGTGCCGGAGACTTCGTGGGTCCAGACGATCTTGCGGTAGGTGAAGTAGACGTCTTCGAGGTGCGTGAAGTGGGCCATGTTCGGGTCCTGGCAGTTCGGCATGCGCGATTGCACGTCGACGATCACGGCGTCTTCCAGCTCGATGGTGAAGTAGTGCTCCTGGGTACCGGTGGAGGAGGTGCGGTACCACTCCAGACGGCATTTGTTCAGACGCTCGCCGGAGGTCAGGGCGTTGAAGATCAGCGGGGAGGACTTGTCGAAGACCTTGGTGATCATCAGCGGCTTGTGCACGCGCTGGCCGGTGGGCTGGCCGGACTGCGGGTCACGGGGAATGATGACCTGGTGGTTGAATGCCTGGACCAGGATCTGGTCTTCATGACCTTCCTGGAAGATGTTGCCGACCGAGTCCTCGGTGAAGGTGCCAGCGGTGATCAGACCTTGTTTGGTGCCTTCGAGGGACAGGTACGCGGGTGTTGGCATGAGTGCTCTCCTTGCCTTGGGTCATGGACCGGAAGTGGTCCGGGAGCCGGGGACATAGCGAGGGGCGTGCCAGGAAGGAAAAAGAGCAGGTAATTCAAA
>NZ_MUJY01000007.1 GCF_002286785.1 Pseudomonas sp. PIC25
GTAAGCGAACGGGCATCACACCTTGCCGGCGGGCACCCAGTTGTGCGGCAGCAGCTCGGCCAGGGCGCTGGCCTTCTGCGTCGGCAGGCGCGTGAGCACGTCCTTCAGGTAGGCGTACGGATCGTGCCCGTTCAGGCGGGCTGACTGGATCAGTGTCATCAAGGCCGCGCCCCGCTGACCACTGCGCAGCGAGCCGGCAAACAGCCAGTTGGAGCGCCCCAAGGCCCAGGGGCGGATCTGGTTGTCGGGTAGTCAGACGCGGTTACCCGCGCCCAACCCCCTAAGAACCGTGCATGCGAGTTTCCCAGCACACGGCTCAAGCCTCTGCTAAGGCGCCATTGGCACCCGGTTATACATCGTCGACATTGGCAAATTGCACATCCCTTGGGCAACGCAGGTGGTAGATCTCAAGATTAGCGGCCGCATCCGTTCCACCATGACTCAGCTTCACAACATGGCGGCTATGCCATGGTGTGTCTTTGGTGACCGGTTGAAGGCATGCGCAGCAGCGGCCACCTTGCTGTAGCCACACCCGATACAGCTTGGCTCGACCCTTTGGGGAGATAAGCATTCTTTTGCCCCATCGGGATTCGAAGTACTCATCCCATGCGGGGTCGTGAGGGTTGGCAGCGGCCTTGATCTTGATATGTCGCACAATTGGCGTGTCCGAGGCGTCCAATAACGTGTACTGACGCTTCCGACCATCGGCGGATTTTTCAGCACATGAGAACACCCATCGACGCGCCCCTTGTACTTTGAAATACCGATCCTTCACCCATCGGCGTGTCTTGCGAGGGTGGCGACGTACCGCCCATCGCCAGAGCATTTCCCACACTGCGCTGTCCACCTGGTTGAAGACCTTCTTGGCGACGACATGGCTGTGATAGTTCGCCCAGCCCCGTAGAATCGGGTTGAGCAAACCTATCAAATTTGTCTGCCGTGTCGTTCTGTTCGCCTTGATCAACTCTCGTAGCTTGGCAAGGTGAGCGCTGATGTTCGCCTTTGACGGCTTGATCAGTAGCTTGCCGTTGTACTTGCGCACGTTCCAGCCGAGAAAGTCGAACCCGTTCCCTATATGCGTGATTTTGGTCTTTTCCTGAGAGAGCACGAGACCGCGCTCTGCCAGAAATTCAACCACGGCAGGGCGAACTTCATTTTCGAGCCACTCTTTGGAGTACCCCGTGATGATGAAATCGTCCGCATACCGTACCAATCGCAGCTTCTTACCTGTCCATTTGGCGGTAGGGAACTTCTTCGCCAGCATCGTTTCCAGCCCGTCCAACGTCATGTTGGCCAACACCGGAGAGATGATGCCTCCTTGCGGTGTTCCGGCGTGGCTGGGGAACAGCTTGCTTTGGTAGACATAACCGGCCTTGAGCCATTTCCGTAAAATCGCCTTGTCCATAGGGATGTTGGCGATCAACCAGTCATGGCTGATATTGTCGAAACAGCCTTCAATGTCGCCCTCTAACACCCACTCCGCATTTGCTCTTCGTGACAGCACACCAAAGCACTGCGCTGCGGCATCCGCTGTTGAGCGTTCCGGTCTGAACCCGTAAGAGTTCGGATCGGCGGTGGTCTCCGCGATGGGTTCCAGAGCCAGCAAATGCAGCGCCTGCATGGCCCGGCATTTCATGGCGGGTATCCCGAGAGGTCTCGTCTTACCGTTTTTCTTCGGAATAAGGACTCTCCGAAGCGGAAGCGGCGAGTAGCCTCGCCTCTTCAACGACGTAATCGCACCGATCTTGGCCCTGGGCGTATTCCAAGTAACCTTGTCGACCCCAGGAGTGTTTTTGCCTTTGTTTTCAGACACCCGTTTCACGGCCAATGCCTTGCCACAGAACGAGTGAGTCAGCAGCCATTGCAGGGCTTTCGCCTTGTTATGCCTGCCGTCTTGTACGGCCTTCACAATACGCGCTTGCAGCCCTCTGACACGACGCTGTACGGCAATCCAATCGATGCTGTCCCACGACGTGCCGGAAGGTGCACACGCGAATACTGCTGCGTTCATTTGCTCTCCCTCCGTTGAAAGGGTTCTACACACTCTCTTGTGATGAGAGACCATGAGGACGTCAGCCCGCTTTCGCGTAAGGTGATGTTTCAACCTCTATCCAGCCCGTTACAGGCTGGCGTTCGCTTTTTCCTCGTTCCTTCGCCCGCACCGCCATGGGCAGTTTTTGCAAACTGCTTTCCCAATGGGAGCGATACGGGATTTCCACGTTCCGCTTACTGAAGTACGTCGGGTTAGGTGCCTGCTATCGACCGGGAGGCATGTGGGTCACGAACGCGTAGTCGAAAGACGCTATTCCCACCTCCATTACCGTTTTGGTTCGAGCGTGTAAGCCATTTCCGCTCGCTCAACTTAACGATCGTTGCGCAGATTCACATGCGTTCACCATACCGACTATCTAGCCCTCGTCCGGCTATGGCTGCCAGAAGGGTACGCCTCTCACGATTGGTACCCCGCACCTTGCGGTGCCTCGTTCCATTGTCGAAGGCGCTCTTGATTCAGCCTTCTAGATTCACCCGGTGACACGGGTGGTTCCCGCCGGGGGGAACAACTTCATTAAGCGACTTCGTGTCGCACCTCGATCCAGTTGTTGTCGATGGGTAGGTTGCCGTCATCCAGGTAGCGCACCAACGCGGTCCAGCGCTTGAGGCTGTAGTCGAGTGCCTTGGCGATCGCGCTGCCTTCCGGCACCTTCTGCCGCTGCCCAAGCATCCAGCCATGCAGGCCTTCGATGATCGGCCTGGCTTTGTCCTGGCGCAGTTGCCGACGCTGTTCGGCGAGCAGCTCTCGCCCTTCGCGCTCCACCTCGTACAGTTGACCGATGTACTGGAGGGCCTGCTCGGCCAGTTGGCTCTGGTTGGCAGCATGCAGGTCAAAGAACTTGCGCCGGGCATGGGCCATGCAGCCGATCTCGGTCACGCCTTGCTCGAAGCTGGCCTTGTAGCCGGCGAAGTCGTCGCAGACCAGTTTGCCTTGCCAGTCGCCCAGGAAGCTGCGCGCGTGCTCACCGGCCCGACTCGGCCTGAAGTCGTAGACCACGGCCTTGAGGTCGGCGAAGGGGCTGGGTGCATAGGCCCAGACGTAAGCCCGCTGGGTCTTCTTCGTGCCCGGGGCGAGCATCTGCACCGGGGTTTCGTCGGCGAGGATGACGTCCTGCTGGAGCAGGCGGTCGCGCAGAGCATCGACCAGAGGTTGCAGCTGGACGCCGCAAGCGCCGACCCATTGCGCTAGGGTGGAACGCGCGATGGCCAGCCCGGCGCGAGCGAAGATCTTTTCCTGGCGGTACAGCGGCAGATGATCGGCGAATTTGGCCACCATGACCTGAGCCAGCAGCCCCGCAGTCGGGATGCCCTTGTCGATCACCTGCGCAGGCACTGGGGCCTGGATCAACGTTTCACACGCGGCGCAGACCCACTTGCCACGGATATGCCGCTCGACGGTGAAGGTGCCAGGGGTGTAGTCGAGCTTCTCGCTGACGTCTTCACCGATGCGCTTGAGCTGGCAGCCGCAGGCACACTGGGTGCTGTCCGGCTCGTGAAGTATCAGCGTGCGCGGCAGTTCGGCCGGCAGAGGCGCTCGCTTGGGTTGCTGCCGTAGCTCGCGCTTGGCGGGCTCTGGTCGGGCCGCCTCAAGCTCTGCCTCGATGGCGGCGATGTCGGCATCGATCATCTCGTCCAGCAGGTTGAGCTGGTCGGCATTGAGCTGCTCGCTGCGGCGGGCAAAGCGGTGGCGCCGCAGCACGGCGAGTTCGTGGTTCAACCGCTGGTTGAGCGTTTCCAGATGATCGACGCGCTGGCTCAACTGCGCGGCCAGTTGGCGCAGCTGTTCAGGCGTCAGATGATCGAAAGCGGCAGGATTCATGGCGCCGAGTGTGCGGAGTTCGGGCCCCCTCGGCGATAGGCCATTGGCCTAATTGCACCTCGGCTACAGGAGCCTGATCTCGGCATCGGGGCCAAGACGCTGCCAAGGCAGGCCGATCACCAGGGCCTGCAACTGCTCGGGGCTGAGTTCCAACTGCTGTCCTTGCCAATTGCCCAACCAGACGAAGCGCCCTCGATTGAGCCTGCGAGCGGCCAGCCAGATGCCGAAGCCATCGTGCACCAACACCTTCATCCGATTGGCGCGCTTGTTGGTGAACAGGTAGGCGCAGTGCGGCTGCGCCGCACCGAACACCTGAACCACCCGGGCCAATGCTGTTTCGGTGCCGGCGCGCATATCCAGCGGCTCGGTGGCGAGCCAGATGCGCTCGATGCGGATCACTTCAGTAGCTCGCGCAGGAAGCGGGCGCAGCCTTCAGGGTCGTTGCCCGGCCACTGCACTGACAGCTTGCCGGCCCGATGGGGAATGGCGATCTGGATGACCATGTCGGCCGCACTCGCGGTAGCCGGCAGGCTCGGGACGAGAGGAATCGGAATGAAACTTGAGGGTACAGCAGGCAGCTGTGCCTGCTGGCGACGAATCCACTTGTGCACGAGATTGGCGTTGAGGCCGTGGTTCAAGGCCACACCGGCAACCGAGGCGCCGGGCTGGGTACACTCATCGACGACCTGGGCCTTGAAGGATTTGGGATAGGAGCGGCGTTGGCCTGGCACGGGAGATCCTCCGCA
>NZ_MUJY01000008.1 GCF_002286785.1 Pseudomonas sp. PIC25
GGTAGTCCACGCCGTAAACGATGTCGACTAGCCGTTGGAATCCTTGAGATTTTAGTGGCGCAGCTAACGCATTAAGTCGACCGCCTGGGGAGTACGGCCGCAAGGTTAAAACTCAAATGAATTGACGGGGGCCCGCACAAGCGGTGGAGCATGTGGTTTAATTCGAAGCAACGCGAAGAACCTTACCTGGCCTTGACATCCTGCGAACCTTTCAGAGATGAGAGGGTGCCTTCGGGAGCGCAGAGACAGGTGCTGCATGGCTGTCGTCAGCTCGTGTCGTGAGATGTTGGGTTAAGTCCCGTAACGAGCGCAACCCTTGTCCTTAGTTACCAGCACCTCGGGTGGGCACTCTAAGGAGACTGCCGGTGACAAACCGGAGGAAGGTGGGGATGACGTCAAGTCATCATGGCCCTTACGGCCAGGGCTACACACGTGCTACAATGGTCGGTACAGAGGGTTGCCAAGCCGCGAGGTGGAGCTAATCCCAGAAAACCGATCGTAGTCCGGATCGCAGTCTGCAACTCGACTGCGTGAAGTCGGAATCGCTAGTAATCGCGAATCAGAATGTCGCGGTGAATACGTTCCCGGGCCTTGTACACACCGCCCGTCACACCATGGGAGTGGGTTGCTCCAGAAGTAGCTAGTCTAACCTTCGGGGGGACGGTTACCACGGAGTGATTCATGACTGGGGTGAAGTCGTAACAAGGTAGCCGTAGGGGAACCTGCGGCTGGATCACCTCCTTAATCGAAGACACCGTCTTCTTCATAAGTACCCACACGAATTGCTTGATTCACTTGCGAAAAGCGATTGGGTTTTGACCCGAGAGTTATACGATTGGGTCTGTAGCTCAGTTGGTTAGAGCGCACCCCTGATAAGGGTGAGGTCGGCAGTTCGAATCTGCCCAGACCCACCAATCGAAGGGGCCATAGCTCAGCTGGGAGAGCGCCTGCTTTGCACGCAGGAGGTCAGGAGTTCGATCCTCCTTGGCTCCACCATAAAACTCGAATCGCTGAAAGCTCAGAACTGAGCATCTGCTGCGGCGTAAGCTGCGGAAGGGATGTTGAGTTCTGGACTTTGCGCCAGAACCGTTCTTTAAAAATTTGGGTATGTGATAGAAGTAGACTGATTGATTGTTTTCACTGGCAATCGATCACGTCAAGGTAAATTTGCGAGTTCAAGCGCAAGTTTTCGGCGAATGTCGTCTTCACGTTAGAGACAGTAACCAGATTGCTTGGGGTTATATGGTCAAGTGAAGAAGCGCATACGGTGGATGCCTTGGCAGTCAGAGGCGATGAAAGACGTGGTAGCCTGCGATAAGCTTCGGGGAGTCGGCAAACAGACTGTGATCCGGAGATCTCTGAATGGGGGAACCCACTCAGCATAAGCTGGGTATCTTGTACTGAATCCATAGGTACAAGAGGCGAACCAGGGGAACTGAAACATCTAAGTACCCTGAGGAACAGAAATCAACCGAGATTCCCTTAGTAGTGGCGAGCGAACGGGGATTAGCCCTTAAGCTTCTTTGACTTTAGTAGAACGCTCTGGAAAGTGCGGCCATAGTGGGTGATAGCCCCGTATACGAAAGGGTCTTAGAAGTGAAATCGAGTAGGACGGAGCACGAGAAACTTTGTCTGAATATGGGGGGACCATCCTCCAAGGCTAAATACTACTGACTGACCGATAGTGAACCAGTACCGTGAGGGAAAGGCGAAAAGAACCCCGGAGAGGGGAGTGAAATAGAACCTGAAACCGTATGCGTACAAGCAGTGGGAGCCTACTTAGTTAGGTGACTGCGTACCTTTTGTATAATGGGTCAGCGACTTATTTTCAGTGGCGAGCTTAACCGACTAGGGGAGGCGTAGCGAAAGCGAGTCTTAATAGGGCGTTTAGTCGCTGGGAATAGACCCGAAACCGGGCGATCTATCCATGAGCAGGTTGAAGGTTAGGTAACACTGACTGGAGGACCGAACCGACTCCCGTTGAAAAGGTAGCGGATGACTTGTGGATCGGAGTGAAAGGCTAATCAAGCTCGGAGATAGCTGGTTCTCCTCGAAAGCTATTTAGGTAGCGCCTCACGTATCACTCCAGGGGGTAGAGCACTGTTTCGGCTAGGGGGTCATCCCGACTTACCAAACCGATGCAAACTCCGAATACCTGGAAGTGTCAGCGTGGGAGACACACGGCGGGTGCTAACGTCCGTCGTGAAAAGGGAAACAACCCAGACCGTCAGCTAAGGTCCCAAAGTTGTAGTTAAGTGGGAAACGATGTGGGAAGGCTTAGACAGCTAGGAGGTTGGCTTAGAAGCAGCCACCCTTTAAAGAAAGCGTAATAGCTCACTAGTCGAGTCGGCCTGCGCGGAAGATGTAACGGGGCTCAAACTACACACCGAAGCTACGGGTTCGTCGTAAGACGAGCGGTAGAGGAGCGTTCTGTAAGCCTGTGAAGGTGAGTTGAGAAGCTTGCTGGAGGTATCAGAAGTGCGAATGCTGACATGAGTAACGACAATGGGTGTGAAAAACACCCACGCCGAAAGACCAAGGGTTCCTGCGCAACGTTAATCGACGCAGGGTGAGTCGGTCCCTAAGGCGAGGCTGAAAAGCGTAGTCGATGGGAAACGGGTTAATATTCCCGTACTTCTAGTTACTGCGATGGGGGGACGGAGAAGGCTAGGCCAGCAAGGCGTTGGTTGTCCTTGTTTAAGGTGGTAGGCCGAACACTTAGGCAAATCCGGGTGTTCAAGGCCGAGAGCTGATGACGAGCGTTCTTTTAGAATGCGAAGTGGTTGATGCCATGCTTCCAGGAAAAGCCTCTAAGCTTCAGGTAACTAGGAACCGTACCCCAAACCGACACAGGTGGTCGGGTAGAGAATACCAAGGCGCTTGAGAGAACTCGGGTGAAGGAACTAGGCAAAATGGCACCGTAACTTCGGGAGAAGGTGCGCCGGTGAGGGTGAAGGATTTACTCCGTAAGCCCATGCCGGTCGAAGATACCAGGCCGCTGCGACTGTTTATTAAAAACACAGCACTCTGCAAACACGAAAGTGGACGTATAGGGTGTGACGCCTGCCCGGTGCCGGAAGGTTAATTGATGGGGTTAGCGAAAGCGAAGCTCTTGATCGAAGCCCCGGTAAACGGCGGCCGTAACTATAACGGTCCTAAGGTAGCGAAATTCCTTGTCGGGTAAGTTCCGACCTGCACGAATGGCGTAACGATGGCGGCGCTGTCTCCACCCGAGACTCAGTGAAATTGAAATCGCTGTGAAGATGCAGTGTATCCGCGGCTAGACGGAAAGACCCCGTGAACCTTTACTGTAGCTTTGCACTGGACTTTGAGCCTGCTTGTGTAGGATAGGTGGGAGGCTTTGAAGCGTGGACGCCAGTTCGCGTGGAGCCATCCTTGAAATACCACCCTGGCATGCTTGAGGTTCTAACTCTGGTCCGTTATCCGGATCGAGGACAGTGTATGGTGGGCAGTTTGACTGGGGCGGTCTCCTCCTAAAGAGTAACGGAGGAGTACGAAGGTGCGCTCAGAATGGTCGGAAATCATTCGCAGAGTATAAAGGCAAAAGCGCGCTTGACTGCGAGACAGACACGTCGAGCAGGTACGAAAGTAGGTCTTAGTGATCCGGTGGTTCTGTATGGAAGGGCCATCGCTCAACGGATAAAAGGTACTCCGGGGATAACAGGCTGATACCGCCCAAGAGTTCATATCGACGGCGGTGTTTGGCACCTCGATGTCGGCTCATCACATCCTGGGGCTGAAGCCGGTCCCAAGGGTATGGCTGTTCGCCATTTAAAGTGGTACGCGAGCTGGGTTTAGAACGTCGTGAGACAGTTCGGTCCCTATCTGCCGTGGACGTTTGAGATTTGAGAGGGGCTGCTCCTAGTACGAGAGGACCGGAGTGGACGAACCTCTGGTGTTCCGGTTGTCACGCCAGTGGCACTGCCGGGTAGCTATGTTCGGAAGAGATAACCGCTGAAAGCATCTAAGCGGGAAACTCGCCTCAAGATGAGATCTCACTGGGGACTCGATCCCCCTGAAGGGCCGTCGAAGACTACGACGTTGATAGGTCGGGTGTGTAAGCGCTGTGAGGCGTTGAGCTAACCGATACTAATTGCCCGTGAGGCTTGACCATATAACACCCAAACAATTTGATGTTTGCGTGTCAGACGGTGAAGTCGACAAACCGAAAATTTGCAAGAACTCGCAAACCAATCACATACCCAATTCGGGAAAGCGCCTAAACCGCGACTTCCCAACCGAATTGCTTGACGACCATAGAGCGTTGGAACCACCTGATCCCATCCCGAACTCAGTAGTGAAACGACGCATCGCCGATGGTAGTGTGGGGTTTCCCCATGTGAGAGTAGGTCATCGTCAAGCACCTATCCCAAACCCCCAATCCGAGCA
>NZ_MUJY01000009.1 GCF_002286785.1 Pseudomonas sp. PIC25
ATCTTCGGAGGAGAAATAAGCCATGGCGCTGCAATGGAAGGTACTCGGAACACAATTCGATGATGCGCTCTATCATGCGATTTTGAAGTTGGAGGCGCCTCGGCCAAACGATCGGCTGAACGGTGTTCTGGTTCAAGTCGAAGCGGGTGTATTCAATTGCTTGGAGGGCAAGTAAGCATGGCGATAAAAGGGAAGACGCTTGTGAAGTTATCGAGATGGAAGTTGGGCGCCTTGTTCTGTCTGGCATGCACCACTCAAGCCGTTGCGGGAAGTTGGGAGTTTCATTCGGGCGAGGAGGATGAGCTATGCATCGCCATACGGGATCGCTTGAACAAGTTGACGGTTGGAGACTTGAGAGACGCACCCGCCAACTCCTGTGCTCCTCTCGCAGTGGTGACTTATCCGGAATTCGAAATGCCACCCTGGCAGGAATTGGATGCCAGCAAACATGAAGCGCTGATTTATGAGCTGTTTCGCTTTTCGGGTTTGGATACCGTGGCTTATTTTGGCCGCGCCCGGCCGGGCTCACTTGATTTGTGGACGGAAATGACCAAGGAGCAGCAGGAAAGTTTCAACCGGATGCAGCGTGAGGAAGCGCGCCGTTTTATCGAGCGCGGTGGGCGCCTGCGGGTTTGGCGTACCCGTTTGGTGGAAGATTTTCGCATGTTTTCCTATCGAATCTATGCGGCTCCGGGGCCGCAGACCATCGTTCAGTTGCGTTATCCCGATGAAATAAGAGAGACGGCCAATCGTAAAGTGTGTCCGGAGCTTTCAAAGATGGTAGATGCGCCCAGTTACCTCTTTTTCGTCACCGACGACTTGAGTGGGCTCGATTCCCGGTTGGGTTATACGGCGGACACTTTGGTAGGAAGTGAGCCGTTGTTGCTGGATGGAAAACCGATTTTTCTGGCTGGGGCGGGACCAACCGTTGTTACGTTAGGTCGGGATGAAGGTTCCGGTCCACATAATTTTTGCTCGCTTCACTACCAATCTTCGGAGGAGAAATAAGCCATGGCGCTGCAATGGAAGGTACTCGGAACACAATTCGATGATGCGCTCTATCATG
>NZ_MUJY01000010.1 GCF_002286785.1 Pseudomonas sp. PIC25
CTTTTAACCAATTGGTCGTAGGTTCGAATCCTACACGACCCACCATTTCGATGTAGCGGTGTGTAGTTCTAGGAAGGGTATTTGCAGTGCCGACTTCTAGTCTTGCAGCCGTCTGGGGCGAACATTAGTTTCGCTCATGAGTGATGTCAATATGGAATAGCCCACCAATCAGGTGGGCTTTTTCGTTTCTGAAGCTTTTTTCCCTTTCTGTAGGCATGCGGAGCCGACCCCGGTGCGACCGAAAATCGCAGAGGGTTGCAGTGTTCGCTTCTTCTTCGAAATGCGTTCCACACTGGCGTTGTTGCGCCATTTTTCAGACGTCAGCCGGCGCTATCCCTTGCATCTGAAATGAGGCACCACTTTCTGGTGTGGATGGCGGTGCACCCATTCGACGGTGCGGTGCCGAAATACCGCTAGGGAGAAGCTCTGGCATTACCAGCTTGCCCAGCTTGCCCAGCTTTCCCTGCTGTGCAGTTGCTACGGCGGTTGAAAGATTGTGATCCCTGCCTGTTCGCCATTAGCGTGAACAGCATGGTGGGCTCGAACAATTCCTCGGGTGGTTGTACCGAATCACCCGGCGAAGGCATCGTGTTGCCGGCCAGTGAGAGGGGAGGCAACTGCCATGTTTCACATGGCTGCCGATTGGGCGCCGGGCGTTCAAACTGAGAAGGTATCTGGCTTGCTGATTTTGCATGAGGCCGGGATATCGGATTATCTGAAGGCTGGGGCAATGCTCCACTGCTATCCACTCGACGTACATGCTGCAGCGCGCCTTGGGCCAGGCTGCGTTCATGCAGAACTGCGCGCATATGGTCGTAGTCCGCCTCGATGTAGTTCATCGTCGTGGCAATGTTCGAATGATTCAGCAGGCTCTTGGTCAGGTGGATATTCCGTTCCGGCTGCTTCATCAGGTCCGTGGCCAGCGTGTGGCGGAATCTGTGTGGCGTCATTCTCACGCCAATCTTGTCGGTGAGCTTCCGATACATCGCTTCCACCTGGTCGATGTTCATTTCCTTGCGGCGGTAGTACCGGGAGAAGCGATTGACGTTGAACAACTGGTCGTCGGGTGCAAAGCCGGCGTGCTTTGCCTCGTCCAGGATGCGCTGTAGGTGCGGCGCCAGACCCTCCATGATTGGCACAGAGAATTCGCGGTGGGTTTTCTCTGTTTCGCCGCGCACAAGGATCATCTGGTTGTCCCAGTCAATATCTTTGTAACGCAGGCAGAGCAAGGCATTCAGCCGTATGCCGGTGTAGTAGAACATCTCGAATGTTGCGAGCCAGAACCAGGCCGGTGTGATCTGGCTGCGCTCACCGGTGCCGCGTTCCTGATCCGCCAGTGCTTTGAGCCAGTTGCGTGCACGTTGAATAGCGTCGCCGGAGACCGTCTTGCTCGGTCGCTTGGGCGGTATCACGGTGGTCTTTTTGAAGGGGTTGATCAGGGTATGGGTAAGGATTCCCTGCTCAAGGCCATACCCCCAGATGGTGCGCAGATGGTTGGAATAGGTGTTCCAACTCCGTTTGGACAGGCCATTCTCCAGGACTTTTCGACGCCATGCCAAAATGCTTCGATGATCGATCTCTTCTGCGTCGACGGCACCGAAGTGTTTTATCAGTGCTTTGGTTGCGGCTAGGTAGATTTTCGCGCTGGCGGCACGAAGATCATGCGCGAAGATATATTCTTGGGCCAGCTCCAGAGGCGTCATTGCTCCGCCTCCGCTGCATCGGTTCTTAGCGTCAGGCTGGCGTTATCGAAGGGAACCTCGGCGAAAACGGTATGAGGATCTCGTAACAAATAGCCGCGGAGCTGCTTCGACTTGCGCGGGCCAACCACATCGCACGTCCAGATGTTGAGGCTCTTGTCGGTCTTGCGATGCAACTTCTGTTTCTCGAAGCTGCGCTGGATAAGCTGCCAGGCATTGATTTGCCTGGCTTTTGCCTGCTGCTCGATCGCGGGGAACTCTTGCACGTACCGCTTGAAGATGCCTGGGGTAACCAGCATCGCTGTTCCAGCTACCGTATGTACCAGGGCCTTGCTGTCATTGATGATTATGTGGCGGGAGGCGATACCTGTTCTAAGCCAGTCAATAAATCCCTGGCTCAGCTCGTTCGTACTGCTTTGCATTGTTCCTTTGTCTTCGACTTGTAGAGATCCTGAGTCGGCCTCGAAAGGTTCTTGTGGTGGCGCATTCCTCTCATTGGGAGTGGGGGTGGCAGCCGTTGAGCCGGGGCTAGTGTTTAGCTCTTGTGGTGGCGAAGTGCCATTATCAAGGAGTGACAGCAATTCGTCTATTTCGCCGTCATGGTTTGCCGGTCCCTGGAGGCCCGTCGCAGAGGTCTCCGTGTGTGCAGGCGGGAAGGGGGGCGCATCATCGAGCTTGGCAGGGGCGCCGCCCAGTGGCTCAGTGAATTGATCCGTCACCGTCTCTTCGGCTGGCGTGCCTGCTTCCTCAAGCTCGAGGGTACCGGTATATGCGGCAGGACGATCTTTCGCGTCTGGCCAGATAAGCGCTGGGGACAGCTTCAGTACGGTGAGCGTGTTTCTCCAGCCGCGGCCATTATCGATGGTGGCTTTCCAGATCGCCTTGTCCTGGGCGTTTGTCTGGATCACGCCCTGATCCTGCAGCATGTTGAAGAAGGGGGCATTCGAGCTTGGGATGCCCTCTATACCCTGAGCCAGCAGATAGGCTCTCAGTTGGTCTGCTGTGGGTTTGCTGACAAGCCATAGGGCATCCTGAGCCAGCCATCCATCCGCTGGGCCATCTGGGTGGTTCAGTTTGTACTTCTCGCGCACCAAGTAGCGCAGACCTTCGGCCAACTGTCGTTGTAGCGATTGCTTCGGCGCAGCCAGCGCACGCTCGGGGTTACCTCCCAGCTCTTGGGCGACAGAGGCCTGGTCGGCTTTGATCACGATCTCACCAAGAATGCCGGCGTGCTCGTACTGACCGGCCAGCACGAAGATCAAGGGTTTCCATAGTTCTGGAAAGCCGCTGAGCCAGTCCAAGATGTCCGGGGTCAGTATCTGGGAGTAGATCAATGCTGAAGCAGCACCATGTAACGGGTAGTCGCGGCCTTTGGTGTACCTGAAGCGATACGGCCGGCTGACCGGGCCGTGCCAGGGGTGCCAAATCTTCCCTCCCTGCTGTTCCACCTGTAGATCGACAGCGATCTTGCCCAGGTCGTGTATCAATGCGCCGTAGGCAGCCGCTGCGGACCAAGCTTCAGCCTGGGCCGACTGGGACTCTGGGGGCGCACCTATGGGTAGCAGGTACGTCTGCCGAATCTTCAGCGCATAGGCGACGATCTCCAGGCCATGATCAAGCATGCCGCCAAGGTGGGCGTGATGGTGGTTTTCCGAAGCTGGGAGCTGCTGGACCAACTCGGCAAATCGTTCCAGTGGTTTCTTGTAGAGCTCGGCGAACTGCTGCCGCGACAACGAAGCTCGCTGCCAGATGTTCTCCAGGAGCTTCTGCCGGCGCGGGGTGTTGAGGAGTTCTTTGCTGCGCGCCGGGGCTATGTAGCCTTCAGGCGACGGTGCCTCGGCGGCTATCGCCTTTCTTCTGCTGCGCCAAAGGAGTGAAAGCATGGGATGCTCCATGAAGTGCTCATGGGGCGGGCTTTTCCGCTAAAGGGGCCAGGGCCAACAAGGGAAAAGGATATCCAGCGCTGGAGGGGATTTCTTGGGCGAAATGCCATTATGGTCATTCGGTTCGCAGACAGGTCGGCCGCGTGCATCAGAAACGACAAGGGCCGCTTTCGCGGCCCTTAATTGAGTAGCTGAATCCAGCTCACTCAAGCCAGCTTTCAACTGTCTCAGCACCAAACTCTTCTTTCCAGGCTTTCAAGATTTTGTGATTGCCGCCCTTGGTTTCAACCACTTCGCCAGTGTTCGGATTCTTGTAGCGCTTCAGGGTACGTTCGCGGCGAGTAGTTTTTGCCGGAACAGCAGCTTGACGTTTTTTTCCTGCGTCCGGGTCAAGAATCTCGATTACATTACGCAGAGACATGTTGTACTGCGCAAGCAGGTCTCGAAGCCTGCTCTCAAACGCGATTTCTTTCTGGAGTTTATCGTCGTTCTTGAGTGCTTCGAGACGCTTCTTTTGTTCTTCGATCTGAGCTTCGAGAGCTTTGTATTCTGCGATAATGGACATTGCCATGTTCCTAGGCTGTGAGGTTTGGTATCTAAAGATACTGAAGAATAGTTTAGTTTCAACTTGGCGCACAAGGCAACATCGTTTTAATTGTCGGTTCGAAGATTTATCCGGCATTGGGTTTATTATGAACGACGGCCCCGTCGTCGGAGTCATTCCACTAGGTATTCATGTATGGGAATCCGAGGGCGGCAATATTCCTATGCGTATCTATCCGGCACCTAAGCTCTTAGCCGAAGGCTAAGGACAGATGAGGCCGAACGCGGTAGAGATACTTGTCTACTCAATGGCACGGAGATGATTACTTCGTTTGCGACGTGCATGTCTTAAGCCGAAAACCACTTTATGTCATCTGCAATTCCCGGCTTTTCGGTAGCCAGCAGCTTGAGCGTCCGCCTCAGAGGCGAAAAGCACTTGGTTTTTCACCGATACGCTGCCGTAACTCGGACAGCCGATGGGTAGGTGGTAAACGTGGCTGTTCCGGTTGCCGATGATCGATCCGCCTGAGGATGAGCCTTTGGCTACGACGGCCAAGGAGGTGCGCACGTTCGCAGTCGGTAATGAGCTTACGATGCCGTCGCCTACAGGCTTATATCCAACCGTCCATTGCCTTTCGCCGGTCACGAACGGATTGTGGTGGCCCATGATCGCAGCAATGCGGGCA
>NZ_MUJY01000011.1 GCF_002286785.1 Pseudomonas sp. PIC25
GTCTTTCTTGAAGAGCACGATCCATTCCTTGGTGTTGGTCGGATTCGGAACGATCTGGGTATCGAACGTAGCCCCATCAGCATGCCTGTTCTTGATCTCTGCTCGCTTCATTTCGCTCTCCCCGGTGCTGATCTCATGCGCCGATTCGAATGGGCGGTTGCACCATGCTCAACATTGTCGAGTGCCAGATTTGGTGCTGTCCAGAAAAGGTACAAAAGCACATTTGTACCTTCCCTGGATCGGTTCGCCGTGGCGGCTGTCGGCCTGATCGGTTTCGCATTCAACAGATCCCACTTCCTGGAGGACACAGCTCTCAAATCGGCAATTCAGTCGGTCACTGCGCAAGACTTTGCGCAATGGGTATGCGCTACCATCCAGCCGGCCCCGCTTGGAGCAAGCGGATGTTTCAACCGCGCTGTCATGGACGATCCCTTCTATGTTGGCTGCCAACCAGACCCATATTGCCCTCACCCTCCAGGGGATGAACACCGACCTTCAGGTGCTCGAATTCAGCGGGGATGAGGCGGTCAGTACGCCTTACTGTTTCGACATCGTCTGTGTCAGCGACCGCGCCGATCTCGACTTGGAGGCGCTGCTCAATCAGCCCGCTTTTCTCAGCTTTGGTTCCGAGGAAGCAGGGATTCATGGCCTGATCCATGAAGTGGCCCAGGGCGAATCCGGCAAGCGGCTGACCCGTTACCACCTGACGTTGGTACCGCGCCTGACGTACTTGGGTCTGCGGAGCAACCACCGCATTTTCCAGAACCGCACGGTGCCCCAGATCATCGCCGAGGTGCTGGAGGAGCACGGCATCCTCGCCGATGCCTACCGTTTTCAGTTCGGCCCCACCCTGTATCCCGAGCGCGTCTACTGCGTGCAGTACGGCGAGTCCGATCTGCATTTCCTGCAGCGGCTTTGCGAGGAGGAGGGCATCCACTTCCATTTCCAGCACGCCCCGGATGGCCACACCCTGGTGTTCGGCGATGACCAGACCGTCTTCCCGCGGCTCGGGCGGCCCACGGCCTATGTACCGGACACCGGCATGGTGGCCGACGAGCCGGTCATCAAGCGTTTCGGTCAGCGCGTGGCCACGCGCGTCAGCCAAGTCGCGCATCGGGACTACAACTTCGAAAAGCCGCACGTGCGGATGGCGGCGGACACGCGCAGCGCATTCCTGCCCGCCCTGGAGCGCTACGACTACCCAGGA
>NZ_MUJY01000012.1 GCF_002286785.1 Pseudomonas sp. PIC25
ATCAACCGCGTCGCTGAAGGCGGTTCCGACCGCACCGGCATCAACCGCGTCGCCGAAGGTGGTTCTGATCGCGTAGGTGCCAACCGCATCAGCTGATGTATCGAAGGATCGTTCCCACGCTCTGCGTGGGAACGCAGCCCGGGACGCTCCGCGTCCCCCTCAAGGCCCCTTTGTTGCGCAATACGAAACAGTCATTCTCAACCGCAGCTATTTTTCCGATTTTCGCTCCTCCCTAGGATGAAGTGGCTCCTGAACTGACCGAACGAGGACTCTGATATGAAACGTCACCTTCTTGCCGCAGCCGTTCTTTCCGTTTCTTCCCTGCTGGTTTCACAACTGAGCCTGGCCGAGGAATCCGAAGCCTTCGTCGAGCGCACCCTGGCCTTCCAGCAAGGCAAGCAAGCCGCCGAAGCCGTCGCCAAGCGTAGCCAGGATGCCGACCGCAAGCAGGTCCAGACCAGCACCCCAACCGACGAAGACCGCGATAGCTGATACCGCGCTCCCCTGCTCCTCCTGACGTTGATGATGTGATTGCTCCCTTGTTTATCGACGTCCCTTCGGCCGCTCCCTCGAGCGGCCTTTTTTCGTTTTACACGGGCTCGATGAACCCGGTCGAGACCACCCCGGGCAGGCACAAGGAATCGACACCCGGGCTCCGAGTACCCGGCCGATAAATGTGGCCCAGCGGGCGAGTCATCGTTCGGTCGCCATGGAAAGAGCGGATAGAAACGTCCCGGCGAGGCAATGCCGTATACGGGCCCGCAGTATGGAAGGCGCCCCGCTCCGCAAAAACCGCCCTGCGGGCAACGCAGGTTTACGTACGAGGTAACAGTTGCATGGATATCGTTCAGGCAATGCGCGTATTCGTTCGCGTCGCGGATGCCGGAAGTTTCACCGCCGCCGCGCGTGCCCTGGAATTCTCCACGGCGCAGGTGTCGCGGCTGGTTTCCGAACTGGAGAGCCACCTGCAGGCGCGCCTGCTGCAACGCTCCACCCGGCGCCTTGCCCTCACCGAGGCGGGCAGCCGCTACCTCGCCCGCACCCGGCAGATTCTCACCGATATCGATGACGCCAACGCCGAGGCCAGCGGTGCCCACCTGATGCCCAGGGGGCGCCTGCGGGTCCACTCCATCACCGGCCTCGGCATCCAGTTGCTCGCACCGCTGGCCGCCCGCTACGGCGCGCTCTACCCGGACGTGCACTTGGACATGACCCTGTCGCAGCGCTATCCCGACCTGCTGGAAGAAGGCCACGACGTGGTCATCACCCTGGCCCGCGACCTGCCCGACTCGGAACTGATTGGCCAATACCTCGGCAACATCCACAGCGTCATCTGCGCCGCCCCGGCCTACCTGGAAAAACATGGCATCCCGCAGACACCGGACGATCTGGCCGAGCACCGCTGTCTGTTGCTGGTCGACCCGGTGTTCGGCGACCACTGGGCCTTCACGGTGGACGGCAAGGAACAGCCGCTGCGCCTCGGCGAGACCTTCCAGGTGAATGTCGCCGAGGCCATGGCCAACGCCGCCGAAGCCGGCATGGGCATCTGCCTGCTGCCCGACTTCGTGGCCGCCCGTGCCATCCAGCGCGGTGGCCTGGTGCGGGTCCTGCCCCATCACAGCCTGCACGAAAAGAGCGTCTATGCCGTATACCCGTCGCGGCGCTTCCTCGATGCGAAGGTGAGCACCTGGATCGAGTTCCTCAAACAGGAGCTGCCCAGGGCGCTGGAGCGCTACCGAGCGATGCTCGACGACCCCACCTGCTGGGCCTGAGCATTGTTGCGACGCGTGCAAGGTTGCCTTGCACGCCCGGCCGTTTTTCCTGCCCGCCCCGAGCGATAGGGTGATGGAACCCCTCTCGGAGACGAACGATGAAAAGCACCTACCTGATGCTCGGCCTGGCACTGGCCTCCCCCTGGGCCGCCGCAGAAGACCGGCAGGTCTACCACTACGGCATGGACCTGGACGTCGCCCAGGTCATCTCCATGACCGACCCCTCCGGCTGCGTGCCGGGCGAAGCGACCATGACCTACAAGGACTCCAAGGGCGAGGTCCATACGCTGGTGTATATGCGCCAGGGCTCCGACTGTCGCGACTAGCAGACGGCTGTGGCTTCTTCCATGAACTAGGCTTGTCCGGCATGACGACCTTTTCTCGAATCGCCGCCCTTTGCGGCGCCCTCGCCTTGCCGGCGCTCGCCGCCACGCCCGAGGCCTGGACGGAACACAAGAAAACCGTGCTGGCCGCATGCATGAAGGCCAGCGGGTTGGAACAACCCCGGCCGGTCGGCAGGCTCATCGAATACCCGGACCGGCTCAGCCTCACCGCCGTCCTCCTGCGCGGTCGCTATCCGCAACCGCACATGGAAGGCCGGATGGGCCAGGAGCTTTGCCTCTACGACCGCCGAAACCGCACCGCCTTCGTCAGCGAAGCGGATTCGATCACACTGAAGCCCTAGGCCCCTTCGGCAAAGCTCCGCAGTGCTTCGCCATCCAAGCGATAGCGAATCCACTCCCTCTGCGGCAGGGCGCCGATGGAGTCGTAGAAACCTATCGCCGGCTCGTTCCAGTCCAGCACGCTCCACTCCAACCGCCCGCAATCGTTGTCGCAGGCCTCGCGGGCGAGTTGACGGAGCAGCGCCTTGCCGGCACCGCTGCCACGGCTATCCGGCGTGACATACAGGTCTTCCAGGTAGATCCCGTTGCGCCCCAGCCAAGTGGAATAGCTGTAGAAATACACGGCGAAACCAATCGGCTTGCCGTCCTGCTCGCAGATCAGCGCGCGGCTCGGCGCCCGTTCGGCGAACAGGGTGCGCTCGATGTCCGCCACGCTGGCGACGACCTCGTGCGCAGCCTTCTCATAGGTAGCGAGCTCGGTGATGAAGGCCAGAATCTGCGCCGCATCGCTGGGGACGGCCGGGCGTATCGACAAGCTCAAGGCGTTCTCCTCGGATCACTGGGAAAACGCCTAGTGTCTGAGCTGCACCCGATTCGGGCAAGCACCGGATCAATCGCGATCCGGCGCCCCCAACGGAAACAGCACCCGATACGGCCGTGCCTCCTCCACCGCCCGGGCGAACGACGGCCGCGCCAGCAAACGCTGCCGATAGGTGCGCACCCGCTCGAACGACGCGGCGATGGGATGCACCCAATCGGCATAGAACAACGCCGGCGCCGCCGCACAATCCGCCAGGCCGAACGCCTCCCCCGCCGCCCAGGTACGCCCCGCCAGCACCCCGTCCAGCCAGGCATACGCCCGCTCCAGCAACGCCCGCGCCTCCTCGACGCCATACGCATCGCGCTTATCCGCCGGCCGCAGGCTGTCGAACACGAACTTCTGCATCGGCGTCATCACGTAGTTATCGAAGAAGCGATCCATCATCCGCACCTCCAGTGCCGCCTCCGCCCTCTCGGGCACCAACCGCACCGGTCCTGGATGATGCAGCCCCAGATGTTCAATGATGACGCTCGACTCGACCACCGTCCTGCCGCCATCCACCAACACCGGCATCTTCCGCATCGGCCACAACGCCTGAAACTCCGCCCCGTTGCCAGGCTCGTCCGGCGCCAACAGGCGAAACTCAAATGGCAGTTCGTTCTCGTAGAGCGCGATCAGCACCTTCTGGCAGTAGGACGAAAACGGGTGGGCGAAAAGTTGGAGAGACATGGCAAGACTCCTGGGTTGGCAAGATGAGCGTAGCGCTCCGTTTTTGTCTGGAGGGAGCGCGCTCTTCTAGTCGAATGGGGTGAAGGGAAATCGACAGCCCCGGATGTCTGTTCCCCCTCAGCTCCCAATCACCCCACCATCCTTCTTGGTGATCAACACCGTGGTCGAGCGTGGGCGGGTCTTGTCGTCGCTGGCGGGGTAGCTGAGCCCGGGGTGTTGGATGTTGGCCCAGAGGGCCTTGCCGTCGGGGCTCCAGGCCAGGCCGGTGATTTCGCAGCCGCGCGGGCCAACGAGGAAGCGGCGGACTTCGCGGGTGGCGGGGTCGGCGCAGAGGAGCATGTTGCAGCCCATGTTGTGCATGGCGGCTTCGGCGTCGTCGAAGTCGGTCTGTATCCATAGGCGCCCCTGGGCGTCGAAGGCCAGGCCGTCCGGGGAGGAGAACAGGTCGCCCTGGATAGTGCCGACGAGGTTGGCCGGCACTGGGTTGCCATCCTTGTCCTTGGCGCCCTTGGCTTCGCCGGCGAGGAGGAAGAGTTCCCAGGTGAAGGCGGTGGCGGTGGGGTCGGCGCCCTGCTCGGCGATGCGCAGGATTTGCCCGTGCAGGTTGTTCGGCCGGGGGTTGGCCTTGTCCACGGGTTGCTTGCTGCCACGCCCGTCGTTGTTGGTGAGGGTGACGTAGACCTCGCGGCTGGTGGGATGGACGGCGGCCCATTCGGGACGGTCCATGGGGGTGGCGCCGGCGCGGTCGGCGGCGGCGCGGGCGTTGACCAGCACCTCGGCCTGGCTGGCGAAGCCGTTTTCCTCCGTCAGGCCGTTCTCACCGTGGACCAGAGCCAGCCAGTGGCCGTTGCCGTCCGCGTCGAAGCGCGCGACGTAGAGGGTGCCTTCATCCAGCAGATCGCGGCTGGCCTTGGGGTTGGCGGCGTCGAAGCGCCCGGCCGGGACGAATTTGTAGATGTATTCGCCCTTGGCATCATCACCGGAGTAGAACGCCATGCGCCCGTCGCCGCCTAGGGACAGCGCCGCGCATTCGCGGCTGAAGCGGCCGAAGGCGGTGCGCTTGATCGGCTGCGCCTTCGGGTCGAAAGGATCGATTTCCACCACCCAGCCGAAGCGGTTCGGCTCGTTCACGTGGCCGCCGTGGGGCTGGTCGGCGGCGGGCGTGGCATCGAAGCGGGCGTCGGCGGTTTCCCAGGCGTAGTACTTGCTGGTGCCGCTGTTGGACAGGCCGTAGCGCTTGTGCGAGACGCGCTGGGCGTAGTCGGCCGGGTCACGATTGATGAAGTAGTTGGGCCAGTTTTCCTCGCAGGTGAGGAAGGTGCCCCAGGGGGTGACGCCGGTGGCGCAGTTGTTGAGGGTGCCAAGCACTTCCAGGCCGGCCGGGTCGGAGGCGGTCTTCATCAGCGCATGACCGGCCAGGGGGCCGGCGATGCGCATCGGCGTGAGCATGGTGATGCGGCGGTTGTAGGGCGATTCCATGACGCGCTGCCACTGGCCGTCCTTGCCCTTCTTCACTTCGATCACCGAGACGCCGTGGGCGGCCTGCTCCTTGCGCACCTCGTCCAGCGGACGCGGTTTGCTCAGGTCGATAGCGCTGGAAGGATGCAGCGGCGGGTTGATGTATTCGTGGTTCATTACCAGCAGGCCACGGTCGGTCTCCCCTTCGAAGGGGAAGAAATTCATGCCGTCGTGGTTGTCGCCGGCCTGCTTGAGCTGGGCTTGCCAGTCGTCGCTGGCGTCCGCCTTCCAGGCCGGGGCGCCGGGCTCCACCGGGTCGCCCCAGGAGAAGAATGGCACCGCACGGTAGCCCTCGGCGACCAGTACGCGGTCGAAGCCGGGGTCGAGCTGCACCGGCACGCCCTTGAAGCCCAGCAGCGGGCTGGCGCTGGCCTTGGCGCAGGCGCTCAGGCCGCCGCCGAAGAAGCCGAGGGCGGCGAGAGTCAGGCCGCCCTTGAGAACGTTGCGCCGGGCCGGGTCGACCAGCTCGGCCAGCGGCGGGTTGGCGCTGGGGTTGATCGACTGGTCATCCTGGCTCTCCAGGCGTTCGTGGAAGTGACGATGGTCGTGGCTCATGGCGATCTCCCTGTCTGTCGGCGCCGGTCCGCTGTGCCCTGTTGGAGGCCAGCGGCGGCGCGCGGTTCATTCGATACGGTAGTGGAAGGTGTTCTTCACGTCGGGGACGGCGACCGCGCGGCCATCGACGATACGCGGCTGGTAGCGGAAGGTTCTGGCGGCGGCCAGCGAGGGGCGGATGAACAACGGATGGCACTCGCCGATCACCTTAGGGTTTTCCACGCGGCCTTCCGGGGTGACGGTGTAGCTGACGGTGCAGTCGCCCTCGATACCCTTGTCCAGGGCACGGTCCGGGTAGTCCGGGGCTTCCTTGGCAATGGGCAGGTACGGCTGGCTGGCGGCGGTACGGGCTTGTGCCTCGGCACGGGCGGCAGCTTCGGCTTGCAGGCGCTGTTGCTTCTCGCGCTGGCGGGCCAGCGCCTCGCGTTCGAGGCGTTCGCGGTCCTCACGCTGCCGCTCGCGCTGAGCCTGTTCGAGGCGTTCCCGCTCGCGCTTTTCCTCCAGCCGTTGGCGCGCCAGGGCGGCCTGCTGCAATTCCCGTTGGCGTACTTGCGGATCGGGCTTTGGCGCTTCCACCGGCTTGGGCGGTTCCGCCACCGGTGGCGGAGCCTGTACCTCGGGCACCGGCGGCGCGGGCGGCGGCAACTGGATCAGCCGGGTCGCCAGGGCATGCACCTGCGGCTCGGCCGGTGTCGAGGGCTGCCAGTGCGCCAGCAGCGCGGCCAGGGCCAGGGCATGCAGCGCCACCGCCAGCATCACGGCCAGGGCCTGGCGGCGCCAGGCGCGGGATGGCCAGGCCAGCGCCGGCCAACTGACGGCTGTCGGCATGGGCTCGGCCCTCATGGCTGGGGGGCCTCTGTGACCAGGCCGACGTTGCGCACTCCGCCCTGCTGCAAGGCGGCCATGCCGGCGACCACCGTGTCGTAGCGGGCATCGCCGTCGGCACGGATGTAGACCTGGGTATCGCTGCGCGCGGCAACGATGGCGCTCACCTGGGCAGTCATTTCTTCCAGGTTCACGGCACTGTCCGTGTGCCGCTCGGTGTCCAGCTCGCTGCCGAGGTTCCAGTAGTAGCCGCCGTCGGCCGTCACCGAGAGGGTGAGAATCTGCTGGCGGGTGTCGGTGGGCAGCGCTTCGGCGGCGACCTCGGGCAAGTCGATTTTCACGCCCTGGGTGAGCATCGGCGCGGTGACCATGAAGATCACCAGCAGCACCAGCATCACGTCGATATAGGGCACTACGTTCATCTCGGCCTTCGGGCCGTGCGGGCTGTAGGGCTTGCGCATGACACCCTCCCCTCAGGCCGCGCGGTCGAGGCGCGCCGCGGCCTGCAAGCGGCGATGCAGGCGCCCTTGCAACTCGTTGCCGAAGGCGTAGTAGCGGCTGGAGAACGCAGCCACGCGGGCGGAGAAGCGGTTGTAGGCGATCACCGCCGGGATGGCCGCGAACAGGCCGATGGCCGTGGCGATCAACGCCTCGGCGATACCGGGGGCGACGGTGGACAGGGTGGCCTGTTGCACCTGCGACAGACCGATGAAGGAGTTCATGATGCCCCACACGGTGCCGAACAGGCCGATGTAAGGGCTGACCGAACCAACGGTGGCAAGGAACGGCAGGCCCCTGCCGAGACGCTCCTCCTCCTCGCTGATGGCCACCAGCAGGCTGCGCTCGACGCCATCGATCACCGCCTCGCCGCCCACGCCCGGCTCGTTGCCGAGATGCTGGTATTCGCCGTAGCCGGCGCGGAACAGCCGCTCCAGGCCGGCGTCCGCATCCGGTTCGGCGGGTGTCTCGCGGTACAGCCGGGCGAGGTCGGCCTCGCGACGGAAGCGCTGCTGGAAGTCCTTCAACAGCCGCTCGCTGCGGCCCAGCAACAGGCTGCGCTGGACGATCAGGTACCAGCTCGCCAGCGAGGCCAGCAGCAGGGTGAGCATGACGCCCTTGACCAGTGGCGAGGCGGCGCTGACCAGGCTCCAGACGGTCATGTGTTCGAGGGTGGCGTGCATGGGGCTCTCCGTTGTGTCGCCCTCCTCAGCGGAGGACGCCTGGGTTATTCGATTACGTTGCGGTTGCGTTCTGATGACAGCGGCGTCATTCCAGGCCGAGGGCGTCGGCCACGGCGCGCCAGGGCACGAACTTGAAGTTCTGGGTCTGCTCGGGCATGCGCTTGCGGCCGTCCTGCACCACCAGCAGGCCGGCGCTCCAAGGCCCGCCGAGGTTGGCCGAGCTGACGTCCAGGCCGTCCGTCTCGGAGGCCCCATCGATACCCAGTGCGCCGTTCAGGCCAACCCGGAAGGCGCCCTTCGGCGCGTAAGGCGGCTCGGCGTCGAGCACCACGTAGCTGTCGTTGCCCTGACTGGAGACCACCAGATAGCTGCGGCGCGGGCCGTGGTACAGACCGAGGCCCTCGACATCGGCCTTCAATATCTCGCCCACCGCCATCACCCTTGCCAGTTCCGCCGATGCCTCAGCACGGGCATCCACGGCCCAGACACCGCTGTCTTCCTCGCCGAGGAACAGACGCTGGCGGCGGTCATCGGCCACGCAGCCCTCCGGCTGGCTGTCCACCGCGAAGCGCCGCACCAGCTCGCCACGCAAGGTGCCGCTCGTGCCGTCCAGGCGGTACTGGAGGAAGGTGCCGTCCTTGCCGTTGGCGAAGGCGTACAGCTCGCCGGAAGCCGGCTGGAACAGGCAGATGCCGTAGATTTCCGCCAGCGGCGTAGCGATTTCGCCGGCCTCGCGCAACTCGCCGCTGGCGCGGTCGATGGCGAACAGGGCGATGCTGTTGCGGTCGCGGTTGCTGGCCACGGCCAAGTCCACCGTCGCGTCGCCGAGACGAATGCCGCTGCGGACGTCCACGTTGTTCAGGCGGCCCACCGGCAGCGCCTGCATCAGCCTGCCGTCCAGGTCGTAGGCCAGCAGCCCCTGCTTCTTGTTGGTGCCGAGCACCCGCGAACGCGACGGCTGCTGCGGATGCACCCAGATCGCCGGGTCGTCGGCGGCATCGCCATGGCGGCCCACCGGCTCGCTCTGGCGCACCGCCGCGACGTTTGGCAGCACCGGCGGCGGCCGCACCGGCTCGGCTTTCCAGGCCAGGCGGCCCTGGTAGAGGCGCCCGCTGTCGTCGTCGCGCAGCAGCAGGTCGAGCCCGTCGGCGGTCTCGCGCAGGGCCAGGCCCTCCGGTTCGCCGAGCCCCTCCAGCGGCAGACGGGCGACGGCGTACCAGCCGGCCTCCCGTTGCTGGTAGAGGTGCAGCGCGGCGCTGGAAGGGTCCAGGGCGAGCAGTCCTCCGGGCAGACTGGCCATGGCGCCGGCCGAGCCACGCAGGGTGCCGAAGGGTTGCAGCAAGTCCACTGGCTGGCGACTGGCCTCGGCCTCCGGGTGGGCCGGGTAGGCCCAGAGGCCGACGTTCTCTTCGTTGACGAACAGCCGGTTCGCCGCGTCGTCGGCCTGGCAATGCTCGGCGTTCGGCGGCAAAGGCAGTCCGCGTACCCGACGCGGCTCGGGCGTGAGGCCGGCATCGGTGCCAACCAGCCACTGCTCGCCCTGCCCTTCTTCGCCGACCAGGAACAGATAGAGATTGCGCGCCTCGTCGCGGTACAGGCACAGGCCGGCCAGGGCGAAGTCGCGCGGCGGCAGGCTCTGCGGGCGCTGCCAACGGTGGCTGGCGGGATCGAGGGCGACGAGCACGGCGCGCTGGCCGATGCCATCCAGCCCGGCGACGACGAGCTGTGCCCCCGCCCAGCGCAGGTCCAGCGCGGAGAACGAACCCGGCAGGCGTGCCAGTTCGCGCCCCTGGCCGTTGAGCAGGAGCAACCCCTGGCGCTCGCTGGCGGCGATGCGCCAGTCGCGCTGGACGCCGTCCTTGGCGGGGACGAAACGGATCGCCTCGAGATCGAGCCCGGCCGGCGCTTTCCAGGCGCTCAGGGCCAGTGTGGGCTCGGCGGACGGCAGCGGAGCCGACGCCGAGGGGGACAGGCGGTCGCAACCGGCCAGGGCCAGGCTGGCCAGCAGCGCGGCGCGGAGAAACGGCGAATTCATCGAACGGTGTTCCTTGTGACACGCCGCTCTCCGTGGGAGAGCGGCCGACGGGGATCAGAAGTGGGTGAAGGTCAGGCCCAGCTTGTAGGTGGGGCCGTACTCCTCGTACTGGGCGTTGTAGCGGTTGCGCCCGGTGTAGACGTAGTAGTGCTCGTCGGTGATGTTCTGCGCCTCGAAGGAGAGCTGCAGATTCCTGGTGAGGAAGTAGCGGGCACTGAAATCGACGAAAGTCTGGTCGTCCACGTAGAGGTCATGGGCCTTGTCGTCCACCGCTGCGACTTCCTGCAGGTAGTCGGATTTGTAGTTAGCGGAGAGACGCAGGCTGAGTGTGTCGTTCTCCCAGCCGAGCATCAGGTTGCCCACGGTGTCTGACTGGAACGGTAGGTCAATGTCGCGCCGCTGGCCCTGCCCTTCGATACGCGCGTCGGAGCGGCTGAAGGTGGCGTTGGCGCCCAGCAGCAGGCCGTTCCACGGCGCCGGCAGCCAGTCGAATTTCTGCGACCAGGCCAGCTCCAGGCCGTACAGCTTGGCACGGTCGCCGTTGGCGTAGGTGTTGGCCTCGTCGAAGTCCGCCCAGGCGCCAGTGCCGGCGAGGTCGGTGTTGTAGACGAAGTTTTCGATGTCTTTGTAGAAGACGAAGGCCGAGACCACCCCGGCGCGCCCCAGGTAGCGCTCGATGCCGAGGTCGAAGTTGCTGGACTCCAACGGATCGAGCTGCGGGTTGCCGAACTCCGCCTCGTCGCCATCGATGAGGAAGCCCGGCGCCAGTTGCTCGAAGCTCGGACGCACCACGCTGTTGGTCCAGGCGGCGCGGAGCTGAGTGTCCTTATCCAGTTGGTAGCGCAGATGCAGGCCCGGCAGCCAGTGGTCATAGTCGTTGCTCGCCTCGATGCTCTCGAAGGCACCGTCGCGCAGGCCAGTGCCCTTGGCGCGGAAATCGGTGCCCTCATAGCGCAGGCCAGCGATCACGCGCAGATCACCGATGTCGACGGTGTTCATCAGGTAGGCGGCGTCGATGTCTTCGCTCATCGCGTAGTCGCCGATGCGCGATTCTTCTTCGTTGTAGTAGTCGGCGCGGTCGAGCCCGCCAAGCAGGCGCTTGATCGCCTTGTCGCCGATGCCCGGCCCGAAGCGGCCGAGACCGTAGTCCACCCGGCCCTTGGTGAAGTGGCCGAGCAGCAGGTCGTCGTCGGCGATGCCGGAGTCGTCGAAGTCCTCGTAGGTCCAGACGTTGGTGTCGTTGTCCTTGTCGCGCCGGCTCAGCTTGCCGCCGAACTTGACCCGCGCCGCGTGGCCGGACAGCTCGTAGTCGCGGGCCAGGTCGAGCTTGATGTTCTTCTCGGTGTCGGTGGTGTCCTGCTCGGCCCACTCCACTTCGTCGAGGATGAAGTTGTCCGCGTCGTAGAACGCCTCGCCGACGTTCAGGGTCGGCTTGCGCGTGCTGCCGAAGCCAGCGTCGGTGAAGTCGTCCGTGCCCTCGAACAGCGCGCCGGCGATGTGCCCGGGCGTGTCTTCGCTGGAGCGGCTGTAGCCGACCTGGGCGTTGAGGGTCCAGTCGCCGCGCAGGTGCTCGCTGCCCAGCACGTAGGATTGGATTTCCTGGGTTTCCTCTCGGGACTTCAGTTCGCGCCAGCCTTCGGCGGCGCCGCGCTCGCCGGGCGCCTGGGCGTCGTCGAATTCCACGCCGGCGGCGTTGCGCGTTTCGGTGTCCTTGAAGCGGCTGTAGAGGGTGCGCAGGTAGTAGCTGTTGAAGTCGTCCGGGCGGTAATCGAAGTTCAGGCCCAAGCCGGTGCGCTCGCGGGTGATGTCATAGTCGCGCTGCTCCAGCTCTTCCAGCCGGGCACCGTCCTCGAAGTCCCAGGCGCCGCCGGTTTCCACGTTGTCCGAGACGAAATCGCGCTTCTGCCAGCTCAGTGCGGCGGCCACGCCGAAGTTGTCGATGCCGTCGCCGAGGCTGAAGCGGTCGCTGATCGCCCCGGAGAACTTCGGGCTGGTCTGGCCGCTATTGTCGTCGTAGCTGCCTTCGGCGCTGCCCGTGTAGAACAGGCCCTTGTGATCGAAGGCGGACAGGCTTTCCACTTCGATGGTGCCGCCCAGGGAGTTGGCGTCCATGTCCGGGGTCAGGGTCTTGGTGACCGACAACGACTGCACCAGCTCGGACGGCAGCACGTCCAAGGCCACGGCGCGGGTGTCGGCGTTGGGCGACGGGATCAGCGTGCCGTTGATGCTCACGGCATTCATGTCCGGCCCCAGGCCGCGCACGCTGACGAAGCGGCCTTCGCCCTGGTCGCGTTCCACGCTCACACCGGGCAGGCGCTGCACCGCCTCGGCGACGTTCTCGTCGGGCAACTGCGCCACGCCATCGGCGCTGACCACGCTCTTCACACTGTCCGAACGGCGCTGCTCCTTGAGCGCCTTGTCCAGGCTCACCGCCTGCCCCACCACATCCACGTGCTCCACCACATCCGCGGCGGTTTCGGCCAGCAGCGAACCGCTGGCCACGGCCAGCGCCAGGGCGCTGAGGGCATGGCCGGCGCGCCGGGCGGCCTTGCTGCGCTTGAAGGTCATCATCAGGTTTCTCCCCGTCTTGGATACCGGGCAAGCCACCCGGCGAGATGGCTGGGCACGCTAGGCGGAGCGGATGACGCTTCTGTGACAGGCCCGGCGCGAAGGTCCGGAAACCGGGGCTTCGAAGGCACTTTCCGGAGCAAAATGAACCGAAATGACCCGCAGCCGCGCATGGCCGGCAGCCGGGTTGCGCGGCCCCCGTTCCGCTGGCGCCGGGAATGAAGCAGAAATGCATGGATGAAGGAAAAAACCCGTGAGCCGATTTGACCTCCCGGCTGCCATCAATCGGTCATCTGGCTCTGCTGAGCTGTGCGCCATCGTTCCCCTGCGAGGCCACGCCCATGCCCGCCCTGCTTCGTCTGCATCGCCTGAAACTGCTGGCCCTGACCCTGGCCGCCAACCTCGCACTGCTCCTGCACCTCGCCGCCGGCGACCTCAAGACACCGGCGGAATGGGTGTGGCTGGACATCCTCGGCGAAGGCGGCTCGGCGCTGCTGGCGCTGGTCTGGCTGTGCCTGATCCTCAAGAGCCGCCCGGCCGGACGTGTCACCAACCTGCTCGCCCTGGGCCTGGGGCTGGTGTTCTTCTCCTGGTGGGTGGACAGCCTCGACGAATTCATCCGCATGCCCGAAGCCATCGGCTGGGACCACTGGCTGGAGTCGGCACCGATGCCCTTCGGCCTGCTGCTGCTCACCTATGGGCTGTACCACTGGCACCACGAGCAACTGGCGATCAGCGCGCAGATGGAGAAGCGCGAACGGCTGTTCCGCGAGCACCTGCTGTTCGACAAGCTCACCCCCCTGGCCGGCGCCGACTACCTGCGCCGCCAGTTGCAACTCAGCCTGCAGGAGAGCCGCCGCGAGCAGGTGCCGCTGTCGCTAGTGGCGGTGGACCTCGACGATTTCGATGCGATCAACCAGCGCTACGGCCATGCCGAAGGCGACGCCGTACTCCAGGCGGTCACCCAGGTGCTGCTGCTCAACCTGCGCCGCCAGGACCTGCTCTGCCGCCTCGCCGGGGACCGCTTCGTGGTGCTCCTGCCGGCCACCGGCGAAGCCCAGGCGCGCCAGCTCGCCAGCGAACTGGCCGAGGCCGTGCGCAGCCTGGCGCACAAAAGCCGCCAGCATGGCGAGCGCGTGCCGCTGAAGGCCAGCGTGGCGACCGCCATGGCCCTGGACGAGGACGCCGAGGCGCTGCTCCAGCGCCTCAACCTCGCCCTGGCCCGAGCCAAGCAGCCCCTCGCCCTGAGCGCCTGAACATGCCCAGCCCCTGGTTCGAACGCGACACCCGCTGCATCGCCGCCCATGGCCAACCAGCAGCACTGATCGACCTCTGCCTGCAACGCGGGATCAACAACCACCGCCTGCTGCGCGGCACCGGCCTGTTTCATGAAGACGTCCTGCGCGGCGATACCCTGGTCAGCCCCGAGCAGTTCTTCCAACTGACCGACAACGCCCGCCAGTTGCTGGACGCCAACGACAGTGCCTTCCTCTTCGGCCAGCGCCTGCTGCCCGGCCCGCTCGGCGCCGCCAGCCAGGCCCTGAGCCTGTCGGCCAATCTGCAACAGGCACTGGAGCTGCTGGTGGAGCTGCGTACCCTGCTCTTCCCGTTGCTCAGCCCGCGCCTGCTACTGGACGAACACCACGCCTACCTGCACTGGCAAGACAACTGCGGTGCCGGCCACCAGTTCCGCTTCCTCGTCGAGGCCGCCATGGCCGCGGTGATAGCCATGGGCCGGCGCCTCGGCGGCGAGCGCCTGCCCTGGCAAATCCACCTGCGCCATGCGCGGCCACGCTACATCGAACAGTACTGGGTGCACCTCGGCGAAGACCTGCACTTCGCCAGCCCCTACGACCTGATGCGCCTGCCACGCGCCTGCCTGACCCGCCCCTGGCCGCAGTCCGCCCCCACCGCCGCCCTGGTGGCCGGGCAACAGGCCCGCACCGAGTTGCAACGCCTACCCGCCGCGCACAGCCTGCTCGACGCCCTGTACCGCTGGCTGCTCGACCACGCCCGCCAAGCACCGGGCCTGGAGCACGCCGCCGAAGCCTTCGGCATGAGCCCGGCCACCTTCAAGCGCAAGCTGAAGAAACACGGCACCTGCTACCAGGAACAGCACGACCAGGCGCGCCTGCACCTGGCCCTGTACCTCTACCAAGTGAAGGGCTACAGCAACGACGAAGTCGCCGCCTACCTGCGCTTCCACGACGCCACCAACTTCCGCCGCTCCTTCAAACGCTGGACCGGCCTGGCGCCAAGCGCACTGTTGCTGGCGATGCGTGGCGGGTAAGCGTCTAACGTATTGCGCTTATCCGCCAGCGCAAACTAATCGAACACGAACCTCTGCACGATCACATAGTGATCGAAGAAGCGGTCCATCATTCGCACCGCCGATGCCACCTCCACTCGGGCTCGACAGGGGGAGATCGATTTCTACCGCAGACAGCCAATTGCTATGGCTCATGTAGGAAATTTGCTATTCCGCTGGGTTTCGTGATCATTTCCGTGTTTCTGGGCACTAAATTTTGGAATATTTACTCGCGCCAATATATTAAAATCACCATCGGCATAATTCCTCTGGTTGCTGACGAATGTTCAGCAGCGCTCAGATTTACAAAAGGAACTTGATATGTCTCTCAGGCTTCGACGTCCATTGCTTCCAAAAATACGGAAAAACAACACTGACTCCAAACTAAAAAAGCCAAAACTTTTAGCTGTAGCCTTATTTGCCTTTGGTTGCTCCAGTGGCAGTAAGGCAGAGATTCTACCCATTGAGCGCTGGAGTGAACTCTGCTCGTTTATACCTAGCTGGACTGGCACGGCACTTTACAAACAGAACAAATATTTCTATCACGTCATTCTCAGCAAAGTCTGGCAAGACTCCGGATACACACCCATCACGAGCTGTCGCGTATATCACACCCCATACACAGCCACAGATTACTATGCCAATATCAGCTTGGTTGATGCAAATTGCCCAACTCAAGAGTTCTTCAATTCCAAAACGGGAAAATGTGAGAGTGACGGTATAAACAATGACGGGAGCAAGGGGCCTCCAAACATTCCAGGTGATAATGCCCCTCCACCGTGCACAGGAAATCCGATCAACAGTGCCATCGGCAACAAGTACCAACTCGAAACGGACTATTCACAACAAGCTCAAGGCATCCAGGGCCTGTCCTTTACCCGGGTATATAACAGCCAGGACGGTAAGTGGCGACACAGCTATTCAACACAACTTGGCATCACCAGTAGCCTGCTCGTTCTGATTCACGCAGATGGCCGCCAGGCTCTCTTCGCGCGCTCCGGCAGTGTAACGACCCCACAGACTCCGGAGAAAGGCACTCTCAAGTTGGAGTCCAGCGGTTGGGTCTATACCTCACCCGCCAACGAAAAGTTGCTCTTCAACAGTTCCGGCCGGCTAACCCGTCGGCAATGGCCAAGTGGTTATTTCCAAACCTTGACGTACAGCGGCACCTATAGCCGCACGATCACTATCACCGACTCTTTAGGGCAGGCACTGACCGTTACCGAAGATGCCTTGCACCAGCCCCTGGCACTGACTACTGATGGTGTATCGATTGCCTATGGCTATAGCGCCGACGGCAGACAACTGCAAACCGTAACCAAGACCCAAAACGGCCAAACGCTTGTCCGTCGTTATCACTACGAAGACCCCCGCAACCCCAAACTCCTCACCGGCATCACCGACGAACGCGGCATCCGCTACGCCACCTGGACCTACGACGACCAGGGCCGCGCGATCTCCAGCGAACACGCCAACGGTGCCG
>NZ_MUJY01000013.1 GCF_002286785.1 Pseudomonas sp. PIC25
CAACCGAGGACTAAACATGAGCCTCTCAAATCGTCACAGGCAGAGCCGGTGACTCATGACCACGTCCTAAGGACGTGGTTTCCCAAGTTCAAATGAATAGTGGTCATCTTCCCTCTTCCTTATGGCCTTTGAATTTATGCCGCACGGCACATACGAATGAACCAATGCGTATCCAGTTGTCGGTATACGCATTCACCCTTTTTCCAATCAGGTGGATAGTTAGTTAGATCCGGAAGTATGCGATCCGCATCATCCTCATATTTTCCGAATACCCGTGGCCTCGAAGATACCGGGGGCCAGAGTTTTCTTTCGTGAGTACGCGCAACGGCAGGGATGTAGAACAGGCTTTTCCAGACAAGAGGCGGATAGCGCAGCGGAAGTTGTGTATAACGCAGATCAAGCATATCCACTTGTAGAGCTTCGAATTGCCGTAAGGCATAACGGCCCTCTGCGGTTCCGGCATCAATATCATCCACTTTCTTGGCCCATTCGACTGAGTAAGGATCGGGAGGCCAATACCCCATTGTATGATTTACACGATCCACTCCGGCCCGCCGCTTGATGGCCTGAATTTCAGGCGAAGCATCCCACTGCACTCTATGCTGCCCAGGCAGAGGTTCAGGAGCGTTGTAATACGCCTGGATAAGCGCTTCGATATCCTGCCGATGTTCCTGAAAGTGGGCGATCATTTCCTCGTCGCTGGGCAATGGATTGACGAAGAATAAACCCCAGATGCTGAAAGCCAGCAATGCCGTTGGCACGAGATATAACGGAATACGCCGAACACCTTTTCGAATACCGGACCTTTGGGCCAAAAGCGGCATCCACCACCACATTGTCAGCGTTCCCAAGAATGATGAAAGCAGCAGACCAAGCAGCATTAATTTTTGCATATCAACACCCATAGTCCTTCCTTCTTTTTCTCCATGGCCAACCCATTCCCATCAACAAAACTCCTTCCCTCATGCAAACCCTCTACCGCCACACTTCCTTCCAATTCAATCACAGCGCAAAGAATCATTAACACCGAACTTTCTCCACCGCATTATCAACTTCCCGTAACTACCCACGACTCACTCCCATCAATTCCAAATACCGCCCATTACCTACTTCAATGTCATATCCCTCCGCTGTTCGCCGGGCCTGTTTTCTTTTTTCCAGGTGGCGCGCCGGGTTGTTCAGTGCATCCAGGGCCGCCTCGGCCAGTGCCTGGGGATCGAAGAAGTCCACGAGCAGGCCGTTTTCTCCGTGCTGGATCGCTTCGCGCACGGGGGCGGTGTCGGAGGCGACGATGAGGCAGCCGCAGGCCATGGCTTCGAGGAGCGACCAGGAGAGGACGAAGGGGTAGGTCAGGTAGGTGTGTATCGCGGACACCTGCAAAGCCTGGCGGTAGGTGGCATAGGGCACTTTGCCAAGGAAGTGCACGTGGGCGGGGTCGACGGGGTTTTCCCGGAGCAGTTTGCTGCGCCAGTTTTCCGCGTCTTTCGGGCGACCGCCGTAGCTCACGTCGTCGCCGCCGATGACCACCACCTGGCAGTCCGGGTGTTCGCGGAGGATCGACGGCAGCGCACGCATGAAGGTATGGAAGCCACGGTACGGCTCCAGGTTGCGGGCGACGTAGGTGAGTACCGGCATGCCGGCGCGCAGGACGGTTCCGTTGGGGAGTGGCAGCGTTGCGCGGGGATCGGGCTGGAGGACGCGGGTGTCGATGCCCTCATGCAGTTGGATGAGTTTGTACCGATAGGCCTCGGGGTGCAGGTCGAGCTGCCAGCGGGTCGGGGCGATGCCTTGGTCGCAGTGTTCCAGGTTGAGCAGGTGCAGGGCGTTGCGGGTACGGATGCGCGCGGCGCCGTCGAGGTCCAGCGGGAATTCCGGGTCGAAGTTCGCGTCGGCACCGTGGGCGTGATAGTAGAACTCGCAGAAGTGGATCAGCCGGGCAGCGGGAAAGGCGTCCCTGGCGAAGAGCGTTTCGCCCCAGCCGGGATGAGCCAGGATGATGTCCGGCCGATAGCCCTTGCGCTTGAGGTCGAGCAGCAGACGCAGAACCTGCTGGCCATGCAGCACGCCGTCCTCGAAGGGACGCAGGTAGGGATGGATCGCCTCGCTCGCCGTGCGATGCGGTTTGTAGCGCAGCAGCGGCACGCCGGCGAGGCCAGGGGCGGTGTCGCGTCCGATGGCCAGCACCTCCACGCCCGGTTGCGCCAACAGGCAACGGGCGACATGGCGGAACTGGCCGGGGAAATTCTGGTGGATGATCAAGATGCGCATCAGGCAGCCCTCCCGGCAGCCGAAAGAAGAATGTCCAGCAGGCGCCCCAAGCTCTTCTCGGCCGATCCCAGGCGCAGCGCATGGTCGGCAGCCCTGATGCGGGCTCGTTCCAATGCCTCGCCATCGATACGCAGCCGCCGCGATGCCCGGTCCTCCTCGGGCACGACGGCCACGCCCAAGGCTGCCGCCGCCTGGGCGGTACGTACCTGCTCGACATGGGATGGCAGGAGTAACAGCGGCTTGCCGGCGCGCAGCGATTGGCTGACGGTACCGAAGCCGCCGTGGCAGACGACCAGATCGCCGCTTTCCAGAAGCGCGTGCATGTCCAAGGGGGCTTGGCTGATGTGGATCGCGCCCAGACTCGCCAAGCGTCTCAACTCGCCCGCCGGCCAGCGTGGCAAGTAGGCGAGCATGCGGTCGCCACGCCTGAGGCAGCCTTCCAACACAGGGATGGCGTGGGAGTGATCCGGCTTCAGATAAGCGAAGACTTTGCGCCCCATACCGTCGGGCCAAGGCAAGCGTTGGCCGGATGTGAGGCCCTGGATAGCGCCCAGGTGCAGGTTGGGCGAGTGTGGGCCGAAGTGGTTGAGTTCCGGCCAGGTCAGCCAGTGGGTTTCCACCTCGAACAGCCGGGAGAAGCTACCTAAACCGGGCCTCCCTTGGCTCGCCAATACCTGATCGATCACACGCTGGACACGCGCCTCGCGCCGCTGCAACTCGTCGAGCGGCACGGGCTCCCAACTGCGTAGAGCCGGCAGGGGATCGCCGGGCGGCGGGACGAAGAACCCGTTGTCGAGACAGACACAGCGCACGCCATCGCAGCGTGCCGCCAGGGTCGCAGTCGGCGCGGCCTCGGCGATGATCAGGTCGGGCTGGAGCAGATCGAAAAGGGAGCGCCATGCTTGAAGCAGGCCGCTCAGGGAGACGGCGTCGTGGTAGCCGCTTCGCCAGAGAAGGTCGGCATGGTTGAGCGGTATTTCGCCTGGATGGTGGGCAGGTGGTTGAGGAGCTTGAAACCAGGGGACGCCGAGCGGGCCGAAATAGCGCGGTGCCTGGGTGACGTCCGCCAGTACCACGCTGACGCGCTGCCCCCGGTCACGCAATACCGCAGCGATGGTCGCCATCTGGCTGACATGGCCAAGGTCCGCGCCCAGCTCCCAACACATTACGAAATGTCGCCCCATGACTCGCTCCCTGTCCGACAGCCATGCGCGGTCACGGTCGTCGCCGCCACCCGAATGCCATCATTGTCCTAAGGGAAGGGAAATCGCCGGAGCAGAACGCGTCACAAAAAAGTGTCGGATATCCAAACACTTACACGCGTCGGGAAAGCCTTAGGGCGGGACTCCCGAGGGCTTACCGGCCGCATTTCGACCATCAATAAACCGCTCACACCCAAGCTTCGATGCCGGTCACTTTCTGTCCGAGACCTTTTGCCACACTCTCGCCGAACTCCCTCCGCCAGGGTCCACCTAAGCTGAAAAGGCAGCTCACCCCGCGGAGGAATGCTCATGTTGCGTATTGCCATCAACGGTTACGGACGCATCGGCCGCGCCCTGCTTCGTTCGCTGTACGAACGCGGTCTGGAGCGCTCGATCCATCTGGAGGCGATCAACGACCTCGGTGACGCCCCCACTCTCGCCCATCTGACCCGCTTCGACTCCACCTTTGGCCGCTTCTCCGGGCGTATTGCCCAGGAGGAAGACAACCTGGAGGTGAACGGCCAGCGCATCCGCCTGTTGCGCGAGCGCGAGCCGGGCAATCTGCCGTGGGGAGAGCTGGGTGTCGATCTGGTGCTGGAGTGCTCGGGCAAGTTCAAGAAGCGGCCGCAGGCTGAGCTGCACCTGGATGCGGGCGCCCGGCGGGTACTGCTGTCGCACCCGATGGAAAGCGCTGATCTGACGGTGGTCTACGGCGTCAATCACAACCAACTGGGCAGTCAGCAGATCGTTTCCAACGCGTCCTGCACCACCAATTGCCTGGCGCCGCTGGCGAAGGTGCTGCATGAAGCGGTGGGCATCCGCCAGGGGCTGATGACCACGGTGCATGCCTATACCAACGACCAGAACCTGCTGGACCGACCGCATCACGATCTCTACCGCGCCCGCGCCGCCACCCAGTCGATGATTCCCACCAGCACCGGTGCGGCCAAGACCATCGGGCTGGTGCTGCCGGAGCTTTCCGGACGCCTGGATGGCCTCGCCGTGCGCGTGCCGACGCCGAATGTCTCGCTGCTGGACCTGACCTTCACCGCAGAGCGTCCGGCCAGCGTAGAAGCGATCAACGATGCCCTGCGCGAAGGTGCGCAACGCATGCCGGCCGGGGTGATGGAGTGCAACGAACTGCCGCTGGTATCGAGCGACTTCAATGGCTACCCGGTGTCCTGCGTAGCGGACCTGAGCCACACCCGCGTCCAGGGCGATCTGGTGAAGGTCCTGGCCTGGTATGACAACGAATGGGGCTTCGCCAACCGCATGCTGGATGTGGCGCTGGCTTGGCCGGCCAGTTGAATCCGGCCGTTCCGGGCGCTCCGCCGGAGCGCCCGGTGCAGCCTCCTTCTTCGCCTTTTTCCAGCATAGGGAATTCCTTACCCAACACCTCCAATCCACCTACCTGAAAATCAGCCTCAGCCGATGGTGGCACAGGCGTCTCAATAGGCATCATTTTGCTATCAAAAAGCCACACCGCACGCTTGCCGTGGACAGGTCGTGAGCCCGCCTTGCCGCGTATCGGATGGAGACTTCTCCTTGAAACAACCTGCCACCGCCCCGGGCCAATCTGCCTGGGTATTCCTGATGCCTCTCCCATCCGTGCTTTTTGGCAGTGGCAGCATCGTGCTGGTGGGAGGACTCCAGCGTCTGCCCGTCACGCTTGCCATCGCGCTTCTGTTCCTCGGGCTGGGCACGACCGTGCTGCTGTCTTCCTTGATCCGGGCGCGGGACAAGGCCTTTCAAACCCTTGACGAACAGGCCCAGGCGGATCGGGCCACCGCGGAGAAAGCCCTGTGCCAGTGCGGCCTAGAGCCTACCTGCCGGGGCGTCTTGCCGGTCTGGTCCGGGCAGATCGACTTCGCCCGCGAGCACACCGAGGACGCCATCACCGCGCTGACTGAGCGTTTCGCCAGCCTCGCCCAGCGTGTCGAGCAGGCCCTCGCCAGTAGCCGCGAAGGCGGTGCGGACACGGCCCTGGTCGACCTGCTCGGCAACAGCCAGCAGGAGCTGGATTCCGTCATCGGTGCCCTGCGCACCGCGCTGGCCAACAAATCGGCGTTGCTGCAACAGGTGACCGAACTGGCCAACCTGACCGAGCAACTGCGCGCGATGGCCCTGGACGTCGGCAACATCGCCAAGCAGACCAACCTGGTGGCGCTCAACGCGGCCATCGAAGCGGCCCGCGCCGGCGAGGTAGGACGCGGCTTTGCCGTGGTGGCCGACGAGATTCGCAAGCTGTCGTCGTTGTCCGGCGAAACCGGCAAGCGCATCGGCGAAACCGTGGAAACGGTGAGCGCCGCCATCGCCGGCACACTGGCGATTTCCCGTCAGTACGCCGACCAGGACGAAGCCACCGTGGACCACTCGGGCCAGGTGATCGAGCAGGTGATCCAGCGTTTCCGCGATGCCACCGACGCCCTTCTCGGCTCCTCCCGGCTGCTGCGCGAAGAAAGCGCCGCAGTGGGCCATGAAGTCGCCGAAGTGCTGGTTGCCTTGCAGTTCCAGGACCGCGTCAGCCAGGTACTCGTGCTGGTACGCAACGACCTGGAACGGCTTCACCGGCACATCGGCCAGCGGGGAGACGACCGCGACGCCGGCCGGACTCCCCAACCCATCGACGCCGATGCCTGGCTCGACCAGTTGGCGCGGACCTACACCGTGCCGGAACAACACGCCGTTCACCACGGCGGCGCCCACCGCACCGCCTCTTCCGAATCCGATATCACCTTCTTCTAGGACCCAGACATGGCCAAGACCATCATGATCGTCGACGACTCCGCTTCTCTGCGCCAAGTCGTCAGCATCGCCCTCAAGGGCGCCGGCTACGACACTGTCGAGGCCTGCGACGGCAAGGACGCGCTGAGCAAGCTCGACGGCCGCAAGCTGCACCTGATCATCAGCGACGTGAACATGCCGAACATGGACGGCCTGTCCTTCGTCCGCGCGGCCAAGCAGCTCCCGGCCTACAAGTTCACGCCGGTGATCATGCTCACCACCGAAGTCAGCGACGCCAAGAAGCAGGAAGGCCAGGCGGCCGGCGCCAAGGCCTGGGTGGTCAAGCCGTTCCAGCCCGCCCAGATGCTCGCGGCGGTCTCCAAGCTAGTCCTGCCGTGATTCGAGGGAAGCAGACATGACCCGTGCCCAGACCCGGCAACTCGCTGTCGCCGGCGAGCTGACAATCTACACCGCCAGCGAATGGAAGCCGCGGCTGCTCGCCCCCCTGCTCGAGGACGAGCATCTCGAACTGGACCTCGGCGCGGTGCAGGAGCTGGATACGGCCGGCCTGCAGCTCTTGCTGCTGGCGAAGAAGGAGGCTCGCGCACGCAGCCTGACCCTGCAGTTCTGCAACCACAGCCCGGCGGTCCTCGAGGCCATCGAGCTGTGCGGCCTGGCGGGTTTCTTCGGCGATCCGATCCTGCTCCACCCCACCCGGCCATGACGAGCGCACGCCCATGAACCTGGACGACGCCCTGCATACCTTCATCGCCGAGAGCCTGGAGCTGTTGCAGCAGATGGAAGAGGCCCTGCTGCACATCGAACAGGCGCCCGACGATCCGGACACGATCAACGCGATTTTCCGTGCGGCGCACACCATCAAGGGTTCCGCCGGGCTGTTCGGCCTGGACGGCATCGTCGCCTTCACCCATGTGGCGGAGAGCGTGCTGGATCTCGTCCGCGCCGGCCGGCTGCGCTTCACCGAGGAGCTGGCCGCGCTTTTCCTGCAGGTCTGCGATCACATCGGCGTCCTGGTGAAACGGGCGGCGGAACACAGAGAACCGGAGGACAGCGTGCGGCAAAACGGCACCCACCTGCTCGACTGGCTGAACGGCCTGCTGGACGACGGCCCCGCACGCGACGCAACCGCTCAGCCGCCCGCGACCTGTTCCGCCGGGGCCAGCGTGGAGCGCGCCGCGGATACCGTCGGGACCGATCACTGGCACATTTCCCTGCGCTTCGGCCAGGACTTGCTGCGCAACGGCATGGACCCGCTGGCGTTCGTTCGCTACCTGGCCACCCTTGGCCGGATCCTGCACATCGTCACCCTCACCGACAGCCTGCCGGGCGCGGACGACATGGACCCGGAAAGCTGCTACCTGGGCTTCGAGATCGCCTTCCGCAGCGACACCGACAAGGCCACGCTGGAAGACGTCTTCGAGTTCATCCGGGACGACAGCCTGATCCGCATCCTGCCGCCACACAGCCGCACGGCCGAGTACCAGCAGCTCATCCAGGCGCTGCCCGAGGAAGACATGCGCCTGGGCGAAATCCTGGTGCGCTGCGGCACGCTCACCGAAGCCGAACTGGCCGAGGTGCTGCGTAGCCAGGCGCATGACGTTCCGCCGGCACCGGTCGGCCAGTTGCTGGTGGAGCAAGGCATCGTCCACCCGCCAGTGGTCGAGGCGGCGCTGAAGAAGCAACAGCAGGTCAAGGAGCACCGCCAGGCGGCGAACAACCTGATCCGGGTCGACGCCGGCAAGCTCGACCAACTGATCGACCTGATCGGCGAGCTGATCATCGCCGGCGCCGGAGCCAGCCTGGTCGCCCAGCGTGCCGGCAACGGCGAACTGATGGAAGCCACCGCCCTGCTCTCGCGGCTGGTGGAAGAGGTCCGCGACTCGGCGCTCACCCTGCGCATGGTGCAGATCGGCGCCACCTTCAACCGCTTCCAGCGGGTGGTGCGCGACGTGGCCAAGGAACTGGGCAAGGACATCCACCTGGAAATCAGCGGCGGCGAGACCGAGCTGGACAAGACCCTGGTGGAGAAGATCGGCGACCCGCTCACCCACTTGGTGCGCAACGCCATGGACCACGGCATCGAGCCCGCCGAGACGCGCCTCGCCCGGGGCAAGCCGGCCCAGGGTCTGCTGCGGCTGAACGCCTACCACGAGTCGGGCAGCATCGTCATCGAGGTGGCCGACGACGGCGGCGGCCTGAACCGCGAACGCATCCTGCGCAAGGCCATCGAGCGCGGTCTGGTCGCAGAAGGCGCGCCCCTCGGCGATGCGGAGATTCTCAACCTGATCTTCGAACCCGGCTTCTCCACGGCGGAACAGATCAGCAACCTCTCCGGCCGCGGCGTCGGCATGGACGTGGTGAAACGCAACATCGCCGCCCTGCGCGGCAGCATCGAACTGGACAGCACCGAGGGCCTGGGCACCAGGGTGCGCATCCGCCTGCCACTGACCCTGGCGATCATCGACGGCTTTCTGGTGGGCGTCGGCAACGCGGCCTACGTGGTCCCGCAGGACCTGGTGGTGGAGTGCATCGAGCTGGACTGCGAGAGCGGCCACGACTATCTCAACCTGCGCGGCGAGGTCCTGCCGTTCATCCGCCTGCGCAGCCTGTTCGACATCGAAGGCACGCCGCCACGCCGGCAGAACGTGGTGATCGTGCAGTTCGGCGGCCTGCGCGCCGGACTGGTGGTCGACCAGTTGATGGGCGAGTTCCAGACCGTGATCAAGCCCCTCGGCAAAGTCTTCGGCCGTATCCGCGGCATTGGCGGCTTCACCATCCTCGGCAGCGGCGAGGTCGCCCTGATCCTCGACGTGGCAGGGCTGATCCAGCACCTCGCCAGCCAGCGCCACGAGGCGCATCCCCACACTTTTCTGAAGGAATCGCTATGAAGAACATGCGAATCGGTATCCGCCTCGTCCTGGGTTTCGCCAGCATTCTGGTGCTGATGGCTCTCCTGGCCTGGAACGGCATCAGCCGCCTGCAACATACCCGGGAGGATCTCGATGAGATCGTCAACCTGCGCATGCAGCGGGTGATGCAGGTCGCCACCCTGCGCAACCAGATGAACATCGTCGCCCGTGCCACCCGCAACACCCTGCTCACCGACGATAGCGCGCGCATCCGCCAGGAGACCGACCGCGTCCTCGCCGCGCGGACGGAATTCACCAAGGTGCTCGACGCCATGAGCGACAGCGTCACCACGGACGAAGCCAAGACGCTCAGCAGCGACATCCGCACGCACTTCGAAGCGGCCGTGCCGCTGGTGGACCGTGCGCTGCGGTTCAGCGAATCCGGTCGCAACGCCGAGGCCGCCGACCTGCTGATGAACGAAGTGGCACCCGTGCAGGAAAGCCTCTTCAAGGCCCTGGACGCCATGCTCGCCTACCAGCAGCGCAAGACCGGAGAAGCGGCGGCCCAGGCCGAAGCGAACCACGACGCCGGGGTGCGCATGACGCTGATCCTGCTGGGCGTCGCCGTGGCGCTGGGCGCCCTGGTCGCGGTTCTCATCACCCGCTCCATCGTGCGTCCGCTGACCGAGTCCATGCAGATGGCCAACCGCCTGGCCGCCGGCGATCTGTCCGGGGAAATCGCCATCGACCGCCGCGACGAGACCGGCCAGCTACAAACCGCCATCCAGGGCGTGTCGGCCAGCCTGCAATCGCTGATCGCCGAGATGAACCGGATGTCCGCCGAGCACGACCGGGGCGACATCGACGTCCGCGTCGACACCGAACGCTTCCAGGGCGCCTACCGGGCCATGGCGGAAGGGGTCAACACCATGGTCGAGGGCCACATCGCCGTGAAGAAGAAGGCTATGGCCTGCATCGCCGCGTTCGGCGAGGGCGACTTCGATGCGCCGCTGGAACGCTTCCCCGGCAAGAAAGCGTTCATCAACGAAGTGATCGAGCGGACCCGCCAGCAGCTCAAGGACGCCGCAGCCGCCGCTGCCGTGGCCACTACCATCCGCACCACCCTGGACAATGCCTCGGTCAACGTGATGATGGCGGACAACGACGGCATCATCCGCTACATGAACAAGGCCACCGAAGCCCTGATGCGCCAGTCCGAGGCGAGCTTCCGCAAGCTGCTGCCGCAGTTCCGCGCGGACCAGATCATCGGTACCAACTTCGATGCCTTCCACAAGAACCCCAGCCACCAGCGCAACCTGCTCAGCCATCTGCGCGGCACGCATGTCGCCCAGATATCCGTCGGCGGCCTGACCTTCCGCCTTAGTGCCAGCCCCATCTACGACCTGGCCGGAACCCGGCTCGGTACCGTGCTGGAATGGATCGACCGCACCGCCGAAGTGGCCGCCGAACAGGAGATCGCCCAGGTGGTGGCCGCTGCCGCGGCCGGCGACTTCTCCGCACGGGTCGCCGAGGAGAACAAGACCGGCTTTTACCAACTGGTCGCCGAGGGCATGAACCGCATCGTCGGTACCAGCGAAAACGCACTGGCGGATGTCCAGCGGGTCCTGGCTGGCCTCGAACGCGGCGACCTGACCCAGGTGATCGAGAACGCCTACCAGGGCGCCTTCGATGGCCTCAAGCACTCGGTCAACGCCACCATCCACACGTTGTCCGGGATCATCGGCGACGTGCGCGGCGCGGCGGACTCGCTGTCCAGCGCCTCGGAACAGGTCTCGGCCACCGCCCAGAGCCTGAGCCAGGCCTCCAGCGAACAGGCGGCCAGCGTCGAAGAGACCTCCGCCTCCATGGAGCAGATGTCCGCCTCGGTCGAGCAGAACACCGAGAACGCCCGGGTCACCGATGGCATGGCCTCCAGCGCCGCCCGCCAGGCGAGCGAGGGTGGCGAGGCGGTCAAGGACACCGTCGTCGCCATGAAATCCATCGCCGAGAAGATCGGCATCATTGACGACATCGCCTACCAGACCAACCTGCTCGCCCTCAACGCCGCCATCGAAGCGGCCCGCGCCGGCGAGCACGGCAAGGGCTTCGCCGTGGTCGCCGCCGAAGTACGCAAGCTGGCCGAGCGCAGCCAGGTCGCCGCCCAGGAAATCGGTGAAGTGGCCAAGGGCAGCGTGGCCCTGGCCGAGCGCGCCGGCAGCCTGCTGGACGACATGCTGCCGAGCATCGCCAAGACCTCCGACCTGGTGCAGGAAATCGCGGCCGCCTCGTCCGAGCAATCCGCCGGTGTCGGCCAGATCAACATGGCGATGAACCAGCTCAGCCAGATCACCCAGCAGAACGCATCTTCTTCCGAGGAACTGGCCGCCACCGCCGAGGAGATGAGCGGCCAGGCCGAGCAGTTGCAGCGGTTGATGGCGTTCTTCACCCTGGACGAGCCCTCCGGTGACGCGCGCCGCCCGCACGCCGCCGCGCCGGTTGCGGAGCGCGCGCTCGGCAGTGTCATTCCACGCCGTCCGGCGATGGCGATACCGGCGGGCTTTACTGTCTTCGAGGAATGATGCGGTCCAACAGTGACGAGGGCCGCGCTCACGGCGGCGGCCCCTCCAGGAGACGTTCATGGGTCAACTGATCAAGGCGGATACGCGCGACCTCGCCGCGGAATCCCGCCAGTACCTCACCTTCACCCTGGGCGGCGAGCAGTTCGCCGTGGGTACGCTCTGCGTCAAGGAAATCATCGAGTACGGCCAGGTCACCGCGATCCCCATGATGCCGCCCAGCATTCGTGGCGTGATCAACCTGCGCGGCGCGGTGGTCCCGGTGATCGACCTCGGCGCGCGTTTCGGCGGCCCCGTCACGGTGGTCGGTCGGCGTACCTGCATCGTCATCCTCGAAGTCCAGCACGCCGAGGGGCGGCAGGTGCTCGGCGTGGTGGTGGATGCCGTCAACGAAGTGCTGGAAATCGCCCCGGCGGACATCGAGCCTCCCCCCGCCTTCGGTACCCACATCCGCACCGATTTCATCCTCGGCATGGGCAAGGTCGGCGGACGCTTCGTCATCCTGCTCGACATCGGCCGGGTGCTTTCCGTCGACGAACTCGCCGACCTGGCCAGCGCCGCGCAGCACGCGGACGGGCAGCCATGAGCGGATACCGGCGGGGTGAGCAGGACAGGGCCCCCGGGCGCTCCGGCGAACGCGGCGCCTCGTGCCCGCCCGTGCTGAGCGACCAGGAGTTCCGGCAGTTCCGCACCCTGCTCCACGAAGTAGCCGGCATCAGCATGAGCGACGCCAAGAAGCCGCTGGTGAGCGGGCGCCTGGCCAAGCGCATCCGCCAGTGCGGCCTGGGCAGCTACGGCGACTATTTCCGCCTGCTGGCGCGCGAGCAGGCCGAACTCCAGGTGGCGGTCGACCTGCTGACCACCAACGAGACCTACTTCTTCCGCGAGCCGAAGCATTTCGAGTTCCTCCGCGAACAGATCCTGCCGCCACGCCGTGGCCCGCAGAAGATACGCATCTGGAGCGGCGCCTGTTCCAGCGGGGAAGAACCCTACAGCCTCGCCATGACCCTGGCCGACAGCCTCGGCCAGCAGCCGTGGGAGGTGGTCGCCTCGGACATCAGCACCCGTGTGCTGGAGAAGGCACGGACGGGCCTCTACCGTCTGGACGATGCACAGGCACTGCCTCGCTCGATGCTGATACGGCACTGCCTGAAGGGCGTCGGCGAACACGAGGGCTGCTTCCTGGTGAAGCCCGAGCTGCGCGAGCGCATCCGCTTCATGCAGGTCAACCTGAACACCCCGCTGCCCGACCTGGGGGACTTCGACGTCATCTTCCTGCGCAACGTGATGATCTATTTCGACCAGGAGACCAAGCGCCGCGTCGTCCGGCGCCTGCTACCCCGGCTGCGCCCCGGCGGCTACTTCATCGTCAGCCACTCGGAAAGCCTCAACGGGGTGTCGGACGAGCTGCGCCTGGTCAGCCCCTCGATCTACCGGAAGCCCCATGCGTAAGCCCGTCCCGCTCATCGAGGTCTTCCTGCAGCCGGGCGAGCTGTACTTCGGCGACCGCCACACACGTATCCGCACGCTGCTGGGTTCCTGCGTCTCCCTGGTTTGCTGGCATCCGCTCCGGCAGATCGGCGGGATGTGCCACTTCCTTCTGCCGACCCGGCCGTCCATGGCTGGCGGCGAACTGGACGGCCGCTACGCCGACGAGGCCTTCGACCTGATGCTGCGCGAAATCCGTATCGCCAAGGCGCGCCCCGACGAATTCCGCATCCAGCTCTTCGGCGGCGGCAGCATGTTTCCCGATGTCGCACGGGGGAGCGCGGGCCATGTCGGGCGCAAGAACGTCGAGGCCGCCCGGCGCCTGCTCGACGCCCATGGGCTCGCCTGCAGCGGCGCCCACGTCGAGGGTGTCGGTCATCGCAGCCTGATCTTCGATCTGTGGAACGGCCATGTCTCGATCCGGCACACCGCCCCCGAGGCCGGCCACAAGACGGACAGGCGTGCATGAAGCCGATCGCCGTGATGATCGTCGACGACTCCGCCGTAGTGCGCCAGGTGCTTTCCGCCCTGCTGGCCGAACAGCCGGATATCGAGGTGATCGGTGTCGCTGCCGACCCGTTGTTCGCCCTGGAGAAGATGCAGCGCCGCTGGCCGGACGTAGTGGTGCTGGACGTGGAAATGCCGCGCATGGATGGCCTGACGTTCCTGCGCAAGCTGATGGCCGAGCGCCCGACGCCGGTGGTGATCTGCTCCACCCTCACCGAAGCCGGCGCCCAGACTACCCTGCAGGCCCTGGCGGAAGGCGCGGTCAGCATCGTGACCAAGCCGCGCATGGGCCTCCGGCAGTTCCTGATCGACAGCCGCCAGGAGTTGGTCCACGCGATCCAGGGCGCGGCCCGCGCCAACCTCGGCCGGCTGGCCGCGCGCCCCGCCGTATCCGCCCTGCCCGCTCTGCCGCCCTCGAGCACCCAGGCGATGCTGCACACCACGGACCGCGTGGTGGCCATCGGGACCTCGACCGGTGGAACCCAAGCGCTGGAAACGATACTCACTGTTCTGCCGAGTACCTGTCCGGGCCTGGTAATCGTCCAGCACATGCCGGAGCACTTCACCAAGGCGTTCGCCGAGCGGCTCGACCGGCTCTGCCAGATCGAGGTGCGCGAAGCGGAGGACGGCGACCGGGTGATGCCGGGCCGGGCCCTGATCGCGCCGGGTGGCCGGCACATGCTGCTGCAGCGCAGTGGTGCGCAATACCGTGTGGAGATTCGCGACGGGCCGCCCGTCAGCCGGCACCGGCCTTCGGTGGATGTGCTGTTCCGCTCCACCGCCCGCGCCGCCGGAGCCAATGCCCTGGGCATCATCATGACCGGCATGGGCAGCGACGGCGCCCGTGGATTGAAGGAAATGCGCGACGCCGGCGCCCACACCCTGGCCCAGGACGAAACCACCTGCGTGGTGTTCGGCATGCCCAAGGAGGCCGTGAAGCTCGGTGCCGCGGAACAGGTCCTGCCCCTTGGCGAGATTCCCGGAGCGATCGTCGCGGAGCGGCCAGGACGCAACTGATCGACGCCAACCCATTCAAAGCCGGCCATGGAGTGGCCGGTGAACACAACCGAGAGCCGCGGCAACGAGCGGCCGTATCGCCAGGCCGTACGACATGAACGACTTGCTCGCCCCACCGCCAGCACCGCACCACGACAGCGCTGCCATTCAGCCTTACCTCGCGGCCTTCGCCGCCAGCCTGGATGGCATGGCGCTCTACGAGCTGGACGACCAGGCCCGCCTGTACCTGCACACCAGCAACCCGGCCTGGCGTCGGTTGCTGGGCCTGGCGGAACAAGCCCCGTCCGTGGCCCTGGACGCGTGCCTGCCGGCCGGCGCCGCACGCCAGTTGGAAGCCGACAGCCTGGCCTGTGTCGCCGCTGGCGAAGTACGCGACAGCGAGATCGAGCTGCAACTACCCCATGGCTGCGGTCAGTTCCTGCAACGCCTGGTACCGCTGGGGTACCGCCAGGTGCTGCATATCCTCCGCGACCTCACGGCGAACAGGCACCACCAACAGCAATTGCTGAACGATACCCAGTCGTTCCGCATGCTGGCGGAGCACACGCCCGACACCATCGCCCGTTACGACCGCGATTGCATACGGACCTACGCCAACCCCGCCTTCGCCCGCCTGGCCGAAGTGCCGGTGGAGGGCCTTCTGGGCAAGAAACCCAGCCATGTCGCGACCGCCGAAATGCTGGCGTACGAAGCCAAGCTCCTCGATGTGCTGCACAGCGGCCAGCCTGCCGAACACGAGCTGGCTTGGCAGACGCCGGATGGACGAACGGTCATCAGCCATATCCGCATCGTCCCGGAGCGCACGGCCGACGGGCAGATCGTCAGCGTGCTGGCAGTGGGCCGCGACATCACCGGACAACGTCAGGCCGAAGAGGTGCTGCGGATCAAGGAGCAGGAATTCCGTACGCTGGTGGAGAATTCGCCGGACGTCATCGTGCGCTTCGATCGGACGGGACGACGCATCTACTGCAACCCGGCGTACGAAGCCATGTTCGGCGCCAACGCGGCGGACGTGCTGGGCGCTTCGCTGCTCCAGCGCAGCTTCTACCTCCCGGAACAGGCCGCCCGCTATCACGCCGGGCTGTTGGACGTAATAGCCAAGGGCACGCCGACCGCCCTGGAGATCGAATGGATCAAGGGCAACGGCGAACATGTCGTCCAGCATGTCCGCGTCGTTCCCGAGTTCGACCGCCATGGCCAGGTCGAAAGCGTGCTCACCATCGCCCGGGACATTTCCTCCCTGAAGGAAACCAGCCGCCGCCTGGAGGAAGCCGAAGCACTCGCCCGTCTCGGCCATTGGCAACTAGACTTCCGCACCCGCAAGACCCGACTCTCGGCGGAACTCTGTCGCCTGCTCGGCCAGCCACACGGTTGGGCTCCCTACCCCGAACAGGTGCTGGCAATGCTGCCCGAGGAAGAGCGCAACCGAATCGCCACCAGCCTTCAGCAGGCCTATCTGGCGCGAACCACCGAGCTGGCGATGGACTACAGCATCGACACCGGCCAACGCACGCTGCACCTGCACTCCCGGTTGCGCATCGCCTATGCCGAAGACGGCACGCCATTGCGGATGCTCGGCACCGTGCAGGACATCAGCAAGCTGAAGGCGTATCAGAAACAACTGCACACCCTCGCCTTCTTCGACTCCCTGACCGGCCTGCCCAACCGCGAGTTGTTCAACGCCAGGCTTCAACAGGCCATGCTCCAGGCCGACCATGGCGGCCGGCACATCGCGGTAATGATCCTAGACCTGGACAACTTCAAGATCGTCAACGACACCCTCGGCCATGCCGCCGGCGACGATCTGCTGCAGGAAATCGCCCGCCGCCTGGGCGATGCCATGCGCGATGGCGATACCGTCGCCCGTCTGGGGGGCGACGAATTCGCCCTGGTCCTGACCGGCATGCACGACGTCGCCGACCTCGAGCGCACTGGCCACGCGCTGCTCCAGTCCATCGGCGAAGTCTGCCGGATCCAGGGCCGCGAGCTGTTCATCTACTCCAGCATCGGCATCTCCCGCTATCCGCACGACGGCCAGACCATCGAGGAACTGCTGCAATACGCCGACACCGCGCTCTATCACGCCAAGGAACAGGGGCGGAACAACCTCCAGTTCTATACGCCGAGCCTGACCCAGCACACCACCCAGCGCCTGGCCATCGCCGCCAACCTGCGCCATGCCCGGCAGAACGGCGAACTGGAGCTTTACTACCAGCCGCAGATCGACCTGAGCAGCGGCCTGTTGATCGGCGCGGAGGCGCTCCTGCGCTGGAACCATCCACGGGACGGCCTGATCCAGCCCGACCACTTCATCTCCATCGCCGAAGAAACCGGCCTGATCGTCGGCATCGGCGAATGGGTGCTGCACACCGCTTGCCGCACGGCAGTGGAGTGGAACCGCGACCGGCAGCGACGTATCAAGGTCGCCGTCAACCTCTCGCCACGCCAGTTCAAGCTGAACGACCTGCTCGCCTCGGTGTGCAATGCCCTGCAAGCCACCGGCTGCCGGCCCGCCTGGCTCAGCCTGGAAATCACCGAAGGCTTGCTGCTGGACGACAACCCGGTCGTGCGCGAAACCTTGAAGCAACTGAGCGACATGGGCTTTTCCATCGCCATCGACGACTTCGGCACCGGTTACTCGGCGCTCGGCTACCTGAACCGATTCCCGGTGGAAACCCTGAAGATCGACCGCTCCTTCATCCGCGATATCGAGCACAACAAGCGGAGCGCCGAGCTGGTCAAGGCGATCATCTCCATGGCCCACAGCCTGCGCCTGACCCTCATCGCCGAAGGCGTCGAAAAGCCCTCCCAGGAGGCGTTGCTGAGACGCCATGGCTGCCACAACGCCCAAGGCTACTTCTACGGCCGTCCCATGCCGAAAGAAGCCTTCGAACAACTGCTCGCAGATCTATGAAGCCAGGCCCGGAGAGCGAGGCAAAGATGGCTGGAGAGAAAACCAGGGAAAATAGGAAATTCCCTACCCCTCATCCCAACCGGATTACTCGAAAATCAGTCGCATCCGATGGTGGTTCCCAACCCTGGGGACGCATCATTTTGATATCAATTGGCCATTCTTCTTCATGGGACAAAATCATGCGGAAGAAACACTTTTTGCAACGCTGAATCGCTTCGGACGGAGAGTCCACCTTGCAACCGCTCACAATCTACCCGAAGCGCCAGACCACTGCCGCCGATCTGCGCCAGGCCCAACAGAACGGCGAATTGGAGCTGTACTACCAGCCGCAGGTCGATCTCGGCACCGGCCTGCTCATCGGCGCGGAAGCCCTGCTGCGCTGGAACCACCCCGAAAAGGGCCAGCTCACACCGGACCAATTCCTCCCCGTCGCAGAAGAGAGCGGCCTGATCGTCGATATCGGCGAATGGGTCCTGCACAACGCCTGCCGGACCGCCGTGGACTGGAACCAGGACCGGCGGCGCGTCCTGACGATCGCCGTCAACCTGTCGCCGCACCAGTTCGGCCCGAACGACCTGCTCGCCTCGGTCTGCCGCATTCTCCAGGTCACCCGATGCGAAGCGGAATGGCTTACCCTGGAAGTCACCGAAGCCTTGCTCCAACACGACAACGGCTCCGCCTGCGAAACCCTCGAACAGCTACGCGACCTGGGTATCTCCATCGTCATCGACGACTTCGGCAAGGGCACGTCGCTGCTCAGCCCACTGAAGCGCTTCCCCGTGGATAGCCTGAAGATCGACCGATTCTTCATCCGCAACATGAAACGCGACAGCGAGAACACGGAACTGATCAAAGCGATCATCGCCCTGGGCAGCAGCCTGAACATGAGCCTGATGGCCGAAGGCGTCGAAGACCCCTCCCAGGAAGAAATGCTGCAACGCTACGGCTGCCATAGCGCCCAAGGCTACCTCTACGGCCGTCCCATAACGAAGGAAACCTTCGAACAATTGCTGTTCGATACGGGCGCGGCACTCTGAGCGCCCGCCCGATCCGCTGGCAGAAAGAACCGCTGTAAAAGAAAAGGCCCATCGCATGATGGGCCTTCTCCTTTTCCAGGGGCGTTACTGCCAGTTCGCGGCGATCACCACCTCCAACTGTGCCCGCTGATCGGCTGAGAGATTCGACTCCCCGCCCGCCGGCACACCAAAGGAAGCCATCGCATCCACCAGCGACTGCACCTGGCTTTCCAGCAGAGTCTTGCCATCGGCCATCTTGAACTGATCCAGATGGTAGTTGCTGCTGGAATACCAGCTACTGATCGACACCTTGTCACTCGAGCCGATGATGCTGACATCCAGGTTCGAACCGTTGCGACGGAACCACAACTGCTCGACGGAAACCCCATCCCCGAACTGCAACGTGTCGACACTGGCGGCGGCAGTGTCGTAGTTGTTGATGGTATCCACGCCAGAGCCGTTGCCGAAGAGGTAGGTGTCGGAACCGGTGCCGCCATCGAGGTAGTCGTTGCCGCTGCCACCATCGAGGATGTCGTCGTCCTGCTCGCCATACAGCCAGTCGTCACCCTCTCCGCCATTCAGCACGTCGTTGCCGTACCAGCCGAATAGTTGGTCGTTACCGGCA
>NZ_MUJY01000014.1 GCF_002286785.1 Pseudomonas sp. PIC25
CACCGCCCAAGGCCATCAAGGCCCAGGACGGTGAAGATTTCGAAGACCCGCTATCCAGTGGATCGGAAGGCTGCTCCGCTTAAGTGAACAGCATTAGGCTCTCATGGCCGGGCTTTTTGTTTTTGAGAGCGTCAGGCGTTACCCGCAAGCTTCATCCGCGCCGCCTGGGTGAAGTCCAGCATGCGCTTGAGCGGTTTCACCGCCTTGGGAATCAGGGCAGGGTCGACCAGGATCTCGTTGCTGCCTTCGCGCAACGATTTAAGGACGCGCTCCAGGGTGTTCATGGCCATCCAGGGACAGTGGGCACAGCTCCGGCAGGCGGCGCCGTTGCCGGCAGTGGGCGCCTCGATGAACGTCTTGTCCGGGCAGAGCTGCTGCATCTTGTAGAAGATGCCGCGATCAGTGGCGACGATGAAGGTCGGGTTCGGCAGCGTCTGCGCAGCCTTGATCAATTGGCTGGTGGAGCCCACCGCGTCAGCCAGTTCGATCACGGCTTCAGGCGACTCGGGGTGCACCAGTACGGCAGCGTCCGGGTAGAGCGCCTTCATGTCCTCGAGTTGCTTGGCCTTGAACTCCTCATGGACGATGCAGGCGCCGTCCCAGAGCAGCATATCCGCACCGGTCTCACGCTGGATATAGCGCCCGAGGTGCTTATCCGGCGCCCAGATGATCTTTTCGCCGTTATCCATCAGGCTTTCGACGATTTCCAGGGCGCAACTGGAGGTCACCACCCAGTCCGCACGCGCCTTCACCGCCGCCGACGTATTGGCATAGACGACCACGGTACGTTCGGGGTGCTGGTCGCAGAACGCCGAGAACTCCTCCACGGGGCAGCCCAGGTCGAGCGAGCAGGTCGCCTCCAGGGTCGGCATGAGGATGCGCTTTTCCGGATTGAGGATTTTCGCCGTCTCGCCCATGAACTTGACGCCGGCCACCACCAGGGTTTGTGCCGGGTGCTGACTACCGAAGCGGGCCATCTCCAGGGAGTCGGAAACACAGCCGCCAGTCTCTTCCGCCAGAGCCTGGATCACCGGATCGCAGTAATAGTGAGCAACCAGAACCGCGTTCTGCTTTTGCAGCTCAGCGGCGATCTCGCTACGGTAACGGGCCTCCTCCTCGGGAGTCAGCGGCTTGGGCTGCTTGGCGGCAAGGTGGGCCTGTACCAAAAGGCGTTCGGAAATCTGCGTCATTTCTACTCAAAGACCTGCGGCATCTGCATCGCGGCCTAGGAGTATACCACCGAGCCACTGGGGCACAGGAAAGACCCCCGTCCCGCAGGATCATTCGTCCAAGCCGGCGAGCAGCGAATAGCGACGCATGACCTTTTTCACGTAATGCTGCGTTTCGGGATACGGCGGTATTTGATATTGATACTTCATCACCGCCCCCTCACCGGCGTTATAGGCTGCGAGAACCAGTTCCGGGTCTTCCTCGAACTTTTCGTTCAGGTAGGCCAGGTAGAGCGTCCCGGCCAGGATATTGGCGAACGGATCGGTCAGTGTCTGAGCCATGGTCTGTCCACGATGCCGCTCGATACCGAAACGCTCCGCCGTCGAAGGAATCACTTGCATCAGACCGACCGCCCCTTTCGGCGATACGGCACGCTGGTTGAACGAGGATTCCGCTTCTATCACCGCCATGACCAGCATCGGATCGACCTCGTAAATCTCCGCCAACATGTCGACGATTTCCTCTATTCGCCCCCTGCTCGCAGCCTGGTCCATCAAAGACGCCCCTGCCACACTGGGCAACAGCAGCAATATCAGCGTCAGCATTCGGCCGAGAAGCCTACATAAGACCGATCGCCTGATTGTGCCTGCCGACATATGCCACCTCCCTTTTCCTCTCGCTGAAACCATCTACGCGCCGTCGCTTGGAGGCTGTCCCGACACGCAGGACAACCGACAGCAGGTGAGTGGTTTCCTGAGCGGTACGGTTCGCCCAGAAATGCCAAAGAGAAGAGATGGATGCCGTGCAGGCTGGGGGAAAAATACTTGAACGCAGAAAACGAAAAAGCCGGAAACATCACTGTCTCCGGCTTTCCGAGCTTCCACAGAAGCTTGATATGGTGGGTCGTGTAGGATTCGAACCTACGACCAATTGGTTAAAAG
>NZ_MUJY01000015.1 GCF_002286785.1 Pseudomonas sp. PIC25
GTCTTTCTTGAAGAGCACGATCCATTCCTTGGTGTTGGTCGGATTCGGAACGATCTGGGTATCGAACGTAGCCCCATCAGCATGCCTGTTCTTGATCTCGGCTCGCTTCATTTCGCTCTCCCCGGTGCTGATCTCATGCGCCGATTCGAATGGGCGGTTGCACCATGCTCAACATTGTCGAGTGCCGGATTTGGTGCTGTCCAGAAAAGGTACAAAAGCACATTTGTACCTTCCCTGGATCGGTTCGCCGTGGCGGCTGTCGGCCTGATCGGTTTCGCACTCAACAGATTCCACTTCCTGGAAGACACAGCTCTCAAATCGGCAATTCAGTCGGCCACTGCGCAAGACTTTGCGCAATGGGTATGCGCTACCATCCAGCCGGCCCCGCTTGGAGCAAGCGGATGTTTCAATCGCGCTGTCATGGACGATCCCTTCTATGTTGGCTGCCAACCAGACCCATATTGCCCTCACCCTCCAGGGGGTGAACACCGATCTTCAGGTGCTCGAATTCAGCGGGGATGAGGCGGTCAGTACGCCTTACTGTTTCGACATCGCCTGTGTCAGCGACCGCGCCGATCTTGACTTGGAGGCGCTGCTCAATCAGCCCGCTTTTCTCAGCTTCGGCTCCGAAGGAACAGGGATTCACGGCCTGATCCATGAAGTGGCCCAGGGCGAATCCGGCAAGCGGCTGACCCGTTACCACCTGACGTTGGTACCACGCCTGACGTACTTGGGCCTGCGGAGCAACCACCGCATTTTCCAGAACCGCACGGTGCCCCAGATCATCGCCGAGGTGCTGGAGGAGCATGGCATCCTCGCCGATGCTTACCGCTTCCAATTCGGGCCTACCGTGTACCCCGAGCGGGTCTACTGCGTGCAATACGGCGAGTCCGATTTGCATTTCCTGCAGCGGCTTTGCGAGGAGGAGGGCATCCACTTCCATTTCCAGCACGCGCCGGACGGCCACACCCTGGTGTTCGGCGATGACCAGACCGTCTTCCCCAGGCTCGGGCGGCCCACGGCCTATGTACCGGACACCGGCATGGTGGCCGACGAGCCGGTCATCAAGCGCTTCGGTCAGCGCCTGGCCACGCGCGTCAGCCAGGTGGCGCATCGGGACTACAACTTCGAAAAGCCGCACGTGCGGATGGCGGCGGACACGCGCAGCGCATTCCTGCCCGCCCTGGAGCGCTACGACTACCCAGGA
>NZ_MUJY01000016.1 GCF_002286785.1 Pseudomonas sp. PIC25
AATGGTGGCGCGCTCTTCGACGCTGAGTTCGGAATAAGACATAGGGGCAGCACCGTACCGGAAAGGTCAGGTGTTGCACTCAGTTTTTGCGGCCGCCGTCTTCAGTCTTAATGCTGTCGCAAAATTCCGGAGTGGCGGAATAGGTATTGCCCCCGTAGAGGGTGAGCGCGAGACCTACGCTGAGAAAGAAAATTGATTTCATTTTTTAGTTTTAAGATACTCACATTTAAGCCATTTTTCGATATTTTTTTCTGTGGCTGTCTTATAGCGCGTCAGATACCAGCATTCGTCTGAATCTGATGCAGAGTAATCTAGGAGTGTGACTTTATCGTTCTTTATTAAATACATCTTGGTTCGTGCTTTCTCTTCGGGGCTAGAATAAAGAGGCGCGCGCTCTACTGTAACCTCAGAAGTAAGTGGTTTCCGCTCCATGAAGTTAGCGGCATCTGAAACAAGTAATTTACTGCCATCTTTATGGAAAATCCTGCTAACTTGCTCACATCCAACACAACTATCGGAGAGTTCTATATTGATACCTCCTTGACTTATCTTATAGATATCTTCAAACCATTTTGCGCCGTCTCGATAGCTACTAACCAAATAATCCTGATACTTTTTGTAATTGCAAATCGGCCCCGGTTTTATTTCTAGGCGGGATAAGGTGCCTGAGTTCTCATTGTATTGATAGACAACTGAGCAACGATTGATAGAGCCTTCTACAGCGTTTGTGGCTACTAACTCAGGATGACTGCTTGATGTAATGTAATCTATTGAAAGCTCACTATACCCATCTTTTATATCGTTTATTAATAATTGGGGTAGACTAACTGGGGCGCATTGATCATCCTTGCACGCAACTATAGTACTTGGATTATGAGGGTCATTGAGTTTTAGTTCGACTCTGTTTTTGTTAGTAAAAGCAGGGCAAGAGATATCAAAAGTTTCCGGTATATTTGACAGAATGCCAATCTGATACCAAGCTGCTATGCTTTGGCTTTCACAATATTTTCCTTTCTGATCATCAAACACCGCTACAACATAATGCTCTACGGGGCCAGATATGTTTCCTGAAGATAAGGACATTTTGAATATGATGTCCGGCATCTCTTTTTTTCTAGCATGGCTGAGCTTGACACCATCAATAAACTTACAGTCTGGGTATAGAGATAGGGCTGCAATATCTCCTTCTCGGCTATAGGTATAGATTCGGCATTCATTTTGCGATTTGTTTATTAAGGCGCCTATATAGTTTGAATCCCCCCAGCGTATTACACCATCTTCTAATGAGGATATTTCATCCTTGGATATACTTTCATAGGTAGTGATTCTATTAATAATCTCAGCCGGAAAAGCTTTTTTTTCTATTTGTTTTGCTTCTTGTGCATTACTAGCAAAGGCGAATAGAGGTGCTATTGTTAGAAGGAGCGCTTTGTAATTCATGAGATTCTCGCATAATTGACTTGCATGTTTCCTCTTGGCGTTTCGAAGCTCTTTAGGTTTTCTTTATCTATAGAGTCACTTAAATATCTATAAATAAATTGCGCATAGGCTTGTCTATCCATATAGCCAAAGCTACCGCCATTTACAATCCTGCAAACTCTACCAACCGTTGTGGTGGTGTAGGCTTCATCGCATACCCGGTTTATTAACCAGGCAATCAAATACACGATCTAAGCTGCGTACTGTACGGGCGCATGCCTGAAATATGAAATAACCCGCTCCGGTGTCTTGGCCAAGAATGC
>NZ_MUJY01000017.1 GCF_002286785.1 Pseudomonas sp. PIC25
CCATTCGCGAGCAAGCTCGCTCCTACAACAACAGCGTCGGCCGCCATGTGGGAGCGAGTTCATTCGCGATCAATGAATACCGAAGCGCGTCGCGGAAATCCGGCAGGCTATTGTTCAGGCGTAGCAGAATCCCTCATTGAGTACAGCGTTTTCAGATAGCTATTGCGCCAATGGGGCAAATCTTCCTGCTCGACGTTGCGCATGAGCGGGACGTATCGACTCTTGCGCTCTTCGATTGGCATCTCCAATGCCTGCTCGTAGGCTGCGGCCAACGCGGCTCGATTATTGGAAGGAAACAGGAGCGCCTGGTGGAGTTGGGCCGCGGCTCCGGCGCCTTTTGAAATAATAGGCACACCCGGGTTCTCCGGGTTCTGTGCGGCGATATATTCCTTGGCGACAAGGTTCATTCCATCGGCCACTGAACTCACGATGCCAACGCGGCTCATCGAGTACAACTTGGGCAACGCATTGCGGTTGACCGACTCGTTGATGTACATCACGGGCTCCCAATCCTCATTGCCAAACTGGTTGTTTATCTCTTTGACCAGTCTGTCGGTTTTCTCTATCAGCGCCTGATAGGCCTGGATGTCCCCTCTGGAGGGCGCGGCGATCTGGACCAATGTCACCTTCCCGTGGAGATCGGGTCGGTTGCTCAGCAGGCTGCCGAATGCTTCCAAACGCACCGGAACCCCCTTGGTGTAGTCGAGTCGCTCGGCTCCGATCAGCAATGTGCGTGATTTTTGGGCTTCTTTTTCAACTTTCCCCAAAATCCATTCAGAGTCTGGGCCTGGCTTGAGTGATCTGAAGCTCAATAGATCGATGCCAATCGGGAAGTCTTGGACCTTCACTTTTCGGTCAGTTGCGTCGATATGACCGCCGTCGACCATTTTGCCAAAGCCCTGGGTTTCGATATGTTTGCAAAAGTTATTTATATCTTTTGGTACTTGCATGCCAATAAGATCGAAGGCAAGCATCGCCTCCGTCAGCGCTCGCTGGTGCGGAATTTTTTCGAACAGCTCGGGGGAGGGAAATGGCGTATGGTTGAAAAATCCAATCTGTTGCTTGCAGCCCTGCTCACGCAGTTCCTTGGCCAGTGGGGCGAGGTGGAAATCATGTATCCATAGAACGTCATCCTCCTTCAGCATGGGAGCCAGTTTCGCTGCAAATAGTTTGTTGACCTGCATGTAGGTCTCAAAATATTCAGGCTTGAATTCGGCCAGCTCCGGGCTGTCATGCATCGTAGGCCAAAGCACGGAGTTGAAATATCCCGAGTAGTAATTTTCCTGTTGGTGTTTATTGAGATCGATTCCGGCCAGCGTGGTTTTCCCATAGGGTTGCATGTGAACCCCCTCCCGGATGGGCGCCTCCTTTTTATTCCCACTCCAACCGAACCACAGGCCATTGGCCTCTTTCATGGTTTCCCCCAACGCCACGGCAAGGCCGCCCGCCGCTGGTTTTTTGGGATCTATCATTCGGTTGGATACGACGACCAGTCGTTCAGGAAGTTTTGCTGTTTCTTCTGAGATTGCAGTTTTCAGAAGTTTCAAGCTTTGCGCGTCAATATGTTTTTCAGGGTTTTCTGTAATGCTCTGTAAGTAGTCTTGTGCCTGTTTCTTGTCGATGAACATTTCGCGGGCGACATGCGTGCGCGCTTCATCGAGCGTTTTAAAAGATAAATTTTGGGGCGTGGAGCAGGTTTGCGCCTCTACTTCGTGGATAGACGCTTTGGGGAGTATGGGCGTTATGCTTGGCATGGTAGTCCTTTCCAGAAAAACAAAAGATAAATCATCCGCCGCACAGTGTGTGCGGGGTGGGTAAGTGGTGAAATGTTCGCTTTGGTTCTGGCGCTATGGCGAAAAATTAATTCTTTTCGCCGTATCTTTTGCATTGTGTGGTGGCTAGGGGTGGTTAAAGTGATTGCATTGATATGGCAATGCATCAGGGAATACGAGAGCTGTATTCGAAGGGGAGCGGAAGTGGCTCGCAGTGTTGTTCTTTTTTGGCGAATACTTCAAAAAATATGAAATCTGAAATTTGGGTTGATGAGGATATGACGGAACTTCATCATCGGGTCACGGTTTTCGTGAGCGAGCTCCTTCGATGGGTATGGTGCCCTCGATAAATACCCTCAGACGGGGCCAATGGACGTGCAGTCTCGATTTCTGGACATCCAATCTCCCGGGCGCGGCCGGGCGCGCCTATTACGGCTACTACACCGTCGGCGGCAACGATTACCTGGGCAGTCTCTCCGGGGCGAGCACCTGGGTGAAGCAAACCGCAAGCGGCTACTTCGAGGCCGGACAATGCACTGACTGACAGTCATTGCCCAGTACGTTCCGTTCGACCGGGAGCGGCCTGGCCCGTGTGGCATGGCCACTCCCACAACCCTGTACAGCAAATAGCAGCATGGCCTGAATGTGCGCTGAACGGCGCGTCCAGAAAACTGGACAAGCGCAGCATCCGGCAGTCGCCCGACTGAACATGTCCAGATTCCCGGACACCTCTCTTTCACCGCCACACCCGGCCGACGTCCTGGGTTGGGCGGCGCAAAACCGCATAGTTCCTGGCCTGCTGCCGATCCGTGGTCTTTTCGTAGCGAAGTCGGCCGAGCTGGCATGCCTTTCGCTCTTAGGAAAGCTAGTGCGTGTCGGACTCGACGTCGGAAGTCGACGTGCCCCAGAGCGCACGAGAAAACAACAACAAAAGGAATCGCTCCCATGGCTCCCCCAGGTATTCCGCTGCCTTCCGCATCACTCATCGTGCAACCGAAACGGCTGGAGGCGCGACGGTTCCACGTCGCGAGCCCGAGGCTGCGCGAAGCCCTGTAAGTCTGAGCGCGGGTCCTCTCCTGGGACTCGAACTTTTCCAGGTTCACCCCATCCACGGCGCTGCCCTGGCAGGCGCTGCCAGGACGGACGTGGGCAAAAAAGCCGTAGCGACAATGTGGATGCCCGATAAGGAGGCCCCTTATGCTCAGTGGAAAAACCGCCCTGGTCACCGGCTCGACCAGCGGCATCGGCCTGGGAATTGCCGAGGTACTTGCCCGCAGCGGCGCCAACGTCATCCTCAATGGCTTCGGCGATTGGCAGGCGGCGGCCGACCCGCTTTCCAGCTTCGGCGGCCGGGTCGGCTATCACGCTGCCGACCTTGGCGACCGCGCGCAGATCGAGGATTTGTTCGACTACGCCCGCCGCGATTTCGGTCGTGTCGACATTCTGGTCAACAACGCCGGGATACAACACGTCTCGCCCGTGGAAAGTTTCCCCATGGAGCGCTGGGACGCGGTGATCGCGCTCAACCTCACGGCGGTCTTTCACTGCACGCAACTGGCCTTGCCCGGCATGCGTGAGCAGAACTGGGGGCGCATTATCAACGTCGCCTCGGTGCATGGCAGCGTCGGCTCAGTCGGCAAGGCAGCCTACGTCGCAGCCAAGCACGGTGTGCTCGGGCTGACCAAGGTGGTGGCGCTGGAAGCCGCCTTGAGCGGCGTGACCTGCAATGCCATCTGCCCCGGCTGGGTGCTCACCCCGCTCGTGCAGCAGCAGATCGACGCGCGTGTCGCCGCCGGCGAGTCCCTCGACGGCGCGCGCACGGCACTGCTGGCGGAAAAACAGCCGTCCCAGGCCTTCGTCACTCCGCAGCAACTGGGCGAACTGGCGCTGTTTCTCTGCAGCCCGGCAGCCGAGCAGGTCCGTGGCGCCGCCTGGAACATGGATGGCGGCTGGCTGGCGCAGTGAGGCGGGCGCGTGGATGGATCGTCCCCACGCTCCGCGTGGGAATGCAGCCCGTGACGCTCCGCGTCATTTCCCGGCTAGCCAGCCTGAAACAACCGGGCTATACCTTACGGCCGGTACGCGCCAGCGATACCGCACCGTTGCCCAGACCCACAACGGAATGTACCCCACAGCCATCAGGAGGATAGGCCCGATGTTCGTCGTACTGCTCACGTTCTCAACCCACAAAGACAAGGCCAGCCAGTTCATGGAAGGTCACAACGCCTGGATCAAACGCGGCTTCGACGACGGCGTATTCCTGCTCGTCGGCAGCCTCCAACCCAAGCGCGGCGGCTGCGTCATCGCCCACAACACCTCGCTGCTCGACCTGCAAACCCGCGTCAACGACGATCCCTTCGTGGCCGAACAGGTGGTCGAGGCACAAATCCTCGAAATCAGCGCGGCGAAGGCGGATGAGCGCTTGAAGTTCCTGCTGGACTAAGCTGCGCGGACCGACGGAGCGTTCCCATGCTTTGCGTGGGAACATCTGCGCGGCGCGTGCAAAGAGAATGAAGTGAAAACCATCGCAGAGTTGTACGCCGCAGCCAGGCATCGCTTTCCTGACATCACCATCAAGACGGATCGAGCGCATGCACGGCTGTGGGGAGACGTGAGTCCTGACTTCGCCTATTCCTGGTTCGGGAGCCTGGCCAACGTACTGAACACGGAAATGAACCAGGGAGTGGACTATTCAGCACATTCCTCTTTATTCACGTTCATGGCCGGTTGCTTGAGAGACTGCACGCCGGAAGCGCACAACTGCATCGATGTTTCCTTCGTTGAGAATCTTTTCTGGCAAGTCCCGGGCAATAAGGCTGCGCCCTATTGGACGCAACTGCCGGAACCTCTCAAAGACCTGTATCTCGGATTCCATCGTAGTGCACCTGCCTGACAAGCCCGCAGATTACAGATCGTTCCCACGCTCCGCGTGGGAATGCATCCTGTGACGCTCTGCGTCATGATCTTGCGGTTGAGGGTGGCAGCTATCGGCCGATTCTGTTGAAAAAGTCCCGTCGCAATTTTTACCCATGAAAGAGCGTGAGCGACGTTGAAATCTGGTGCACTCAGAAGACAAAACTGCCTTGGTTTTTACGTAGCAACGCTGGAATCGAGCGTTTTTTGAGCTGCCAATAAGCAGCGCTCTCAGAAACCGACTTTTTCAACAGAATCGGCCATGAGCGGCCAGTCGGCCTGAAGCCCGTAACCCGTTTTTGCGAATAAGTAGGATAGGTCAAGTGAAACGCTACCCATCGCAACTGAGAGTCCCATTACGGTTTACCTCTCGGGGCTTTTTTATGCGAAAAGGACGCTACTGCACGGGGGCACACCATGGCAAGAAGACACGCATCGTTTACTGAGCGCAACTATGAGAGAGCGGAGGACCTATGGTTGGCACTCTCTCCGACCGCCAAACATCCCGCAAAGGCAATCGGTCGGAGTCTGCTTGGCCATCGAAGAAAAACTGGCCCGCGAAGCGCGAAAGTAGCCAGCCTGGTTGGTTGCAGGCTGGCAGTTTTGTACGGCTGCCAGGGGCATGCTCTGATGATTTAGAGAGTCATACGCGCGCGGAAGCCTGCGTGGGGATTTTGTGGGCGTGCCTTAAAGGCCATTGGCTTCTCGGATTTGGGCTTCCGTCATGTGCTCCTCAAGCATCTTGCGATACTCGGCTGCTTCGGGATTGCCCAATTCCTCAGATTTCGTGAAAAACCTGTGAGCTTGGATCGGGTCTTTCTTCAGGCCATGACCAAGCGCATAGAGAGTGCCCATGCCCAGAAACCCGTTAGCATCGTTGTTGCCGCATGCCTTCTTGTACCACTCGATGGCTTTCCCTGTGTCTTGAGGCAGTCCGTTGCTTCCGGAGTAATACATGCTTCCCAGCATGCTCTGAGCCATGCCCTCGCCCTGTTCTGCGGCCTTTTGAATACTCAGAAGCATCATCTGCGTGTCGGCGTACTGCGGATCAACACGCCCCGAGTAGATGTATGCCAATTGGAACGAGGCTTCTGAATAGCCTTGAGCCGAAGCCTTGTCTAGCCAGCGGATGGCTTCTTGCAGATCCTTCGGTGCGTCCTTCCCTTCCATGTAGGCGGTAGCAACCCTGGTTTGCATCTTCGGATCGCCAGCCTCGGCGTCGGCCAAGGCGATCTCAAAAAACTCTTCACCTTGGGTTTTAGCTTTTGTCGATGCCGGAGTAAGGGTGGTGGTTGCATGCTTGTCCGTGGTCCAACCAAGCGAGTACATGCACCCCTGCATGACCTGCTTTCTCTCCTGGCCCGCCCGGATAGCTGCGCCCATGTTCATGCCGTTGGCCATGCCGGCTGAGAATGCATCTCCGGAGCTTGGATAGGCAGTGACATTGCCGGAATAGTACGAGTTTGCCGAGTAACCATCCGAACCGTATGTGCGGGTGTTTCCGGTGATCTGGTAATTCTGTATCCCTGACTGGTAGTGACGTACCTCCGGCATCGGTACAGAACCAGCAGCCACCTGTGTGCAGTAGCCTTCGTCAATGATGCGCTGACGCTCAAGCGCCCCAGCGTCAGTTATGTTTGGGTTGTAGTAACTCGTTGCACAACCAGACAAAAGAAACGATGCAATGACAGAAATTCGTCCTTTCATGGGTTTTTCCTTTTTTATATCCGCTGCCGTGCCGGGCAAGGCTAGCAGCCTCAGATGGCAGGCTCATTCTGCCCTCATGGAGATGCAAAAGCAGTGGATTGTTGAGCTGTAGATATATACGCAGCGACAGGCCAGTCTCGCTGCATGAAAAGCTCGCACCAATCCCCTCACGTACTGGACGCGAGGAAACGCATTTCAGCGAATTTGAAGCGGATGCGTCTCCAGCAGGGGCAAACAATCTCCCATCCAAACGACCAGCAGCACTCCCGCGCCAAATGATCTAGCCTCGCCTGAAGGTCGGGATGCCGTGCATCTCGAAGGTAGAAGCCAAACGGGAGGCGCGCCATGCAGGAGCATTTCGATGTGCTGGTGATCGGTGCCGGGTTGTCGGGCATTGGGATGGCGTGTCAGTTGGCGATGCAGGTGCCGGAAGCGCGGGTTGGGATCATCGAGCGGCGGCAGGCGATTGGCGGGACGTGGGATTTGTTTCGTTATCCGGGGGTGCGGTCGGATTCGGATATGTTCAGCTTCGGCTATTCGTTCCGCCCCTGGAACGAGCTGAAGGTGCTGGCGGATGGGCCGTCGATCCGGCGTTATGTGGTGGAAACGGCGCGGGAGTATGGGGTAGAGGAGAAGATTCGTTTCGGTCTGAAGGCGACGCGGTTTTCCTGGTCCAGCGAGCGGCGCGAGTGGACGGTGACGGCGCTGGAGGAGGCGAGCGGGCAGGAGCGTTCCTTCACCTGCACGCTGCTGATTGCCTGTACCGGCTATTACGACTACGACGCCGGCTATCTGCCGGATTTCCCGGGTGTAGGGCGCTTCCAGGGGCTGCGCATCCACCCGCAGCAATGGCCGGAGGACTTGGATTACAGCGGCAAGCGGGTGGTTGTGATTGGCAGCGGCGCAACGGCGGTGACACTGGTGCCGGCGATGGCGGAGCGGGCCGCCCATGTGACGATGCTGCAGCGCTCGCCGAGCTATGTGTTTTCGGTGCCGGCCTACGACAAGCTGTCGGAGGTGCTTCGGCGGTTCCTGCCGGATCGATTGGTCTATGCCTGGGCGCGGCGGCGCAACATCTTTTTGCAGCGGACGATGTTCAAGGCGGCGAAGCGCTGGCCGGGGTTGGTGCGGCGGCTGTTGCTGGCCGGGGTGCGCAAGCGGTTGGGCGGGGCGGTGGACATGCGGCACTTCACGCCGCCGTACAACCCATGGGACGAGCGCTTGTGTGCCGTGCCGAACGCCGATCTGTTCGAGGTGCTGCGCGAGGGAAAAGCCTCGGTGGTCACCGACCGAATCGAGACCTTCACCGAGCGGGGCATCCGTCTGGCGTCCGGGCGGGAGCTGGAGGCGGATATCGTGATCACCGCCACCGGGTTGCGTTTGCAGGCCTGTGGCGGGGTGACGGTGGATGTGGATGGCGTGGTGCAGCCGATCCACGAGCGGCTGACCTACAAGGGCGTGCTGGTGCAGGACGTGCCCAACTTCGGTTACATCTTCGGCTATACCAATGCCTCCTGGACGCTGAAGGCGGATATCGCCGCGGCCTACCTGTGCCGGCTCTATCGCTACATGCGCGAGACGGGGCGGGCGGTGTTCACCCCGAAGGCACCGGAGGGCGAGGTGCTGGAGGAGAGTGTGATGAGTTCGCTGCGCTCCGGCTATGTCCAGCGTGGGCAGGCGGTGTTGCCCCGGCAGGGGCGGCATCTGCCGTGGCGGGTGCTGCACAGCTACGAGCGGGACCGGGTGATGCTGCTGGAGCAGCCGATCCCGGATGAGGCGCTGGTGTTCTCCGGGGCGTCGCCAGTGCCGGACGCAATCGAGGCAACGCCCACGCCTTCGATTTCACCGCAAGGGTGAGGGGTGGGCGCTCACTGCTTCGCTGAGCGTATCGAACAGGAGGAGGCCTTCTTCATCCCCCAACTGCCCCAGCCGTTCGCCCCGGCTGTTCCAGACGGCCGATTGCCCGGCTGTGACGAAGCCGTCCACGGGGCCGACGCTGTTGGCCAGCAATACCGTCATCCCATGCCGCCGTGCGACCTCGGGGTAGTGCCGATAGCCGTTGCGGACTCCGTTGGCGGACTTGGCCACGCTGGCCAGGTAGATGTTCGCGCCCAGGCGGGCGGCCTGTTCGGCGTGGTCGGGTTGCAGGGACTCGTAGCAGATGGCCGGTGCCAGCACGGTATCGTCAGCGCGGATCAGTACCTGACGGTCGCCGGGGACGAAGTAGGGCAGCTCGTCGCCGTGGAGCTGCTGCTTGGAGTAAATCGCCCGAGGCGTGTTCGGCTGGACGATCAGCATGCTGATGCGGGTGCCTTCCGGCGCCGATGTGGGAAGCCCGGCGCCGATGATGATCCGATGGGCATCGCTGAGATGCTGGAGCTCATCCAGCACCGGGCTGTCCCAGGGCAGCGCCAGCTCCCTGGCCCGGGCGGTTTCGTAGCGGGTCAGCGAGAGTTCCGGGAAGAGGATCAACTCGGCGCCGAGCCGCGTGGCCTGCTCCACGAAGCGGCGGTGCTTGTCGAGATTCTGCCGGAGGTCGCCGGAGACCGAGGCGAGCTGGGCGGCGCAGAGTTTCATGGTGTGGGTTCCTTGCGGTGCGTATCCGAGGGCTGTTGGCTTTCAAGAGCGCGGGTACGTTTTCCTGGCATATGTGCTTGTCCGGGAAAGCGCCCCTCTCCCCAGCCCTTTCCCGTGAACGGGAGAGGGAGCGGGACGTGCGGACATATATGTGTGGAGTAAGTGTCGAGCACATAAAAGCTTGGACTCGCACGCACCATGCTTGGTCGGTCAGGTCAACTTATCGATGACATAGGTTTTGAACCAGGGGGGTTGTATGTCGGATTTGATTTCGAGCATGTCACCCTCGGTGATTTCGGCGATATGTGTGAGCTCTCCTTTACCTTCGTCGGAGTTGTCGAAGATGTAGGCTCGGTTGGAAATCAAAATTGCTTCGGATAACAATTCCAGCGAACGCTTGTAGCGGGCTCTGATTTTATCTGGGGCAACGTCGTGGCCACCTTGGCTGACTCGGTAAGCAACCCGTGCGACGTTGATTTCCGGATCGACTGTGGCGACGTAGTAGACATAAACCCGATAGCCGGCCTTTTTCGCCTTCTTCAAAAGATCGATCTTGTCCCGTGACGACATGACTGTCTCGAAGGTGAAGCTCACGCCTTCCTTGATCAAGGATTGGCGAACGAAGTCCGACAGCGCCGAGGCGACATAGGAGTCCACGGCAGCATTCGGGAAACGAAGCCTGTCGCCTTCGACGGACAGACCATCGATCTTTGCAAGTGACTTAGGGGATTTGGTCAGGACGGGATGCTGACGAAGGAGCGCGATAGCATCGTATTTATGCGCTGCGATGGCATAAGTCGGAAAATCGAAATAGCCCGTTTCCCTGATGGAGCGTTCGATATCGTCAGGGTTGATGTACTTGCCCAGAAGATGGGCAGGAATCAGCCGATTGAAAGTGCTTTTGCCTGAACCGTTGGGGCCTGCAAATATCCGTATCCGCGGCGTGCTCAAGAAAGGGCCTTAGCTGTTTCTTTTTTTGATCGTCAATCGAGTACCGCTTTTCAGGTGGCCATACCCTTCGATAGAGCGCAGGACTTGCCGGCTGTTTCGAGTGACCTCCAGCAGTTGCCCGTCTTGGGCGACCAGAACGGAGGCGCCATTGGCGATTGCCGTCTGATAGGCATTGCTGAATGCCTTGAGTGCGATATCGGGTATACGGGATTCCTGAACACTTATCTGATGCTCAGTCATTTCACGCTTTTCCGTTTTTCTCGACATGAGCGAACTCCGGTTCGGCCGAGTGAGAGAATGAGATGCGTATATCACAGAGGCTGAGAGGAAACCATACAAGGCGAGGCCCGTCCAGCAGACCTCGCTCCATCTTTACCCCCGCTTCGGAATCCCCAACCCCCGCTCCACCGCCGGGCGGGCGAGGAAGGCATCCAGCACGCGGGTGACGTTGCCGAAGAGCTCGATTTCCACCTGTTCGCCGGCTTCGTAGAAGCCGATCAGGTTGCGTATCCAGGGGAAGGTGGCGATGTCGGCGATGGTGTAGGTGTCGCCCATGATCCAGGCGCGGCCTTCCAGGTGCCGGTCGAGCACGTTGAGCAAACGCTTGGATTCGTCGAGGTAGCGTTGCAGCGGGCGTTTGTCTTCGTATTCGCGGCCGGCGAATTTGTGGAAGAAGCCGACCTGGCCGAACATCGGGCCGATGCCGCCCATCTGGAACATCAGCCACTGGATGGTCTGGTAGCGGCAGACGGCATCCTGCGGGATGAGTTGGCCGGTCTTGTCGGCGAGGTAGATCAGGATCGCGCCGGACTCGAACAGCGGCAGCGGGCGGCCGTCCGGGCCGTTGGGGTCGATGATGGCGGGGATCTTGTTGTTCGGGTTGAGGGAGAGGAACTCCGGGGACATTTGGTCGTTGGTGTCGAAGCTGACCAGGTGCGGCTCGTAGGGCAGGCCGGTCTCTTCCAGCATGATGGAGACCTTGACCCCGTTGGGCGTGGGCAGGGAGTAGAGCTGCAGGCGGTCCGGGTGGCTGGCGGGCCATTTGCGGGTGATGGGGAAGACGGACAGGTCGGTCATGCGGGCTCCTTGGGGATGACAGGACGGACAGGGCATTGGACATCCGCAGGGCCGGTCGTGACTCAGGCTGTCCGTCGAGCGGGCGGATGACTGCCGGAAGCGTGCAACTGTCCTCTGTCATGCGTCTTCGATGCAAGCGTTGACTGGAGAGCTCATGCGTCGCCCGACTTTTTCGCAGGCAAAAGAAGAGAATGTGCGCAATAAAGATATTTTCAAGCGCATTTGCTGGGATGGCATAGCTACTCTTGAGCGACCAGCCATGCGCCGTCCTGCCCAGGGACCGTCCACAATGTGCGGCGGCAATAACGCCGCAGCAAGTCGATCACCACATCGGCGCGGTCGACCGGGATTTCCTGGTACAAAGCACCACCGTCTGGCCCCATGGTCAACAGGTGCACGGTGTATACCTTGTCGGGTCTGCTGTAGCTCAGTTCGGCGGCATCAGACCAGAGGTCAAACACGGGGGCGTGGCACAGTGCGATGCCGAACAGGTTTCCCCCAGAGGGGAAGCGCATGGAAGCCAAGTCTGGATCCAGCGCATTGATGACCTGCATGTATTCGGGAAGATTGTTGTGCCACAGCCGCTCTTCCCACATCTCACGGATTTCAGCGTAACCCAGGGTTTTTTCGCCCTCTCCGTAGTACTGGCGTTTCAAATCAAGGCCACGAAAGCGCTGCGCCAGCTCCAATACCGATTCGCCATAGCGGTTGGGTAGACAGGGAAAGTCGAATGTTTCAAAGGCATACATGAAGGTGTCCGTCCCAGCATCCGATTTGGCCAGCGCGGTCAGCAGGCTTTCGCCGGAGCGGGTATAGCCCGCCTTCACCTGCCAGGAAAGATGATCGCGCGCGCATCAGGTCGCCGTCGGACGCACCCGACAGCACGAATTGCAGCAGCGTATCCACGTCATCGAACGCGCGGGTCTTCTTCTCGATCTGGGAGATGACCTTGTGCGGCAGATAAACATCTGTGGAGACGTTTGTGTCCACACTCAGATAGTTTCCGGTCAGGTGTTTTTTGCAGAACTTGCGAAGTTGCACGTAGAACGCGTCGGCCACCCAGCGGCCATCTTGCTTGAATTTGAAGCGGATGACCTGCTCCGCATGTACGAACTCCAGAATGATCGTGCCACCCGCACGTCCCTCGGCACGAGGGCTTTCGGGTGAGAACTCGCCCAGAGTAGCTTGTGCGAATGCCGCCAGAATGCCCACGTAGTCCACCGGCTCGACGATGCAAGCCGGGTCGAACTCGCAGATACGCTCGGGCATCATGTGACGAAAGATCTGGTCCAGGCTGGAATTGTTCCAATCCTTGGGCAGTGGCTGGAAGGCTATTCCTGCTTTTTTGAGGATGGCAGTAATGCTCTGGGCTGTAGTGGTCATGGGGTTCAGGATAAGGTGAATGGCTCTTTGGTCTGTCCCGCTCCCGGCCCGTGCATCATTGGTAGAAGGGCAAAGGCAGGTGGCTGGCCATAGTATCGATAGGATGATTGTGTTTACACCATCCACCCCTACTTCCCGGGTAGTTTCGATATCCAGATGCCAACTAGGAGTCTTCAGGGGGGAGCTGGGGCAAAACAAAAACCCGCCGAAGCGGGTTTTTTCCTGACCATTCCAACCTCCTGTCGGTAAGCCATCCCGGCTATGGTCGATCTTCCTTGATCCTGAATGCGCGTCCTGCGCATCAGAGGATTGACATAGATTACGTATCGGCCGGCTGCGAAAAAATGGTCGATTGCCACCGGCGCGTGTAAGCCTTTTGCTATTCGATGCTGTCACTCGCCCTTGGCGATCGGTTTGGAGCGGCCCAGGAACTTGTAGATGAGATTGCCGAGAAAGGTGAGCTGGGCGGCCCTGGATTGCGCTCCGACAGTGAATTGGACAGCGCCGTGCTCGTCGGTCACATCGCCGGTGGAGCCGAGGATGAACGAGCCCACCAGGCGTTCGGCGCCGGGCACGCATTCGATGCTCTGGACATGGCCACAGAGTGCGCTGTCCAGGGCGCGGGGGGAGAGCACCAGCTTCACTACGCGGTCAAGCACGCTGATGCGGTACTCGTCGCGGTTGGCGTCGTGTTCCCCGGCGAGGCCGGGAATGTCGACGTGGGCGCAGTACTCGCTGAAGGTTGCGCAGAGATGGTGGAAATGCTCGCGGATCGTGCCGTACTCGGCGATCTGCTGGACGAGGTGGGTCAGCGGCTGTGGGGCTTCCTGTTGTGGGGGGCGCATGGGCGGCTCCTTCTAGTTCTTGTTGGCGGGGCAAGCCTAGTCGGTGGCGCCGGGCTGTCCAGTGTCCTCGGAGGGGATGGCGGCCATGCCGAGTATCAGCTTGCGGAGCAGTTGGTCGAGCTGGCGTTGTTCGGCTTCGTCCAGCGTGGCCAATACGCGGCGCTCGTTTTCCACATGTAATTCCATCAATTCATCGATCAGGGTCAACCCGTCCTGGGTCAAGGCCACCAGGGTGCCGCGGCGGTCGGTGGGGTGCTTCTGGCGTTCGATGAAGCCGGCGCGCTCCAGGCGATCGATACGGTTGGTCATGCCCCCCGAGGAAACCATCAGCGCTTCGTACAGTGAGGTTGGGGTCAGCGTGAAAGGGCTGCCTGAGCGCCGCAGGGTAGCCAGGACATCGAACTCACCGGGATGCAGTCCGAAGCGGGCGAACAGTGGGTTGAGGTGATCGCGGGAGAGCAACTGACCCGCTTCCAGCAATCGTCCGAGGACTTGCATGGGAAAAGCGTCCAGATCGGGACGTTCCCGCTGCCATTGGGCGGCGGCCTGTTCTGCTCGGTCAACCATTGCTTCGCCTATTTGTCTTGATGGTAAGATACTTTTTGTCGAGTTATTTTTGCCAAGCGGATTCCCCCTGAGGGGAACGGGAGCTGTCTATGCTATCTGTTCGGCGTGCGGATGGGCTGCTCATCGCCATCATCGTGCTTTTGGGGCTCAATCTTCGGCCGATCCTGGCGGCCATTGGTCCTCTGTTGGACGAGATCCAGCAGGCCACCGGCCTGGGTAACGCCGGAGCGGGGCTGCTCACGACACTGCCGGTCTTCGCCATGGGCCTGTGCGCGCTGGCTGGAGCTCGGCTGCAAGGAACGCTGGGAGAGCGGCGGGGCGTCTGTCTTGGTGTCGGTGTGGTGGCTGCCGCCTGTGCGTTGCGTGGCGTGCTGGAGAGCGGTACCGGGCTGGTGTTCACGGCGGCCTTGGGTGGACTGGGGATCGCATTGGTCCAGGCGCTGCTGCCGAGCTTCATCAAGCGACGCTTTCCCCATCGCATTGGATTGCTGATGGGGCTCTATACCACCGCCATCATGGGCGGCGCGGCGTTGGCGGCCTCCTCGGCATCGCCATTGGCTGCATGGTTCGGCTGGTCACCGCTGTTGGCTCTCTGGGCTGTGCCGGCGTTCATCGCAGCATTGCTCTGGTGGTGGTCGGCAGGTAGCCAGCCCGAGGAAGAGGCGCGAACCGGAGCACGGTTACCACTGCGCTCCCCGCGAGCGTGGCTGCTGATGGTCTTTTTCGGCATCGGCACCGGCGCGTATACCCTTGTGCTGGCCTGGTTACCACCCTTCTTCACGGCGCTTGGCTGGAGCGCGGCTGACAGCGGCCTGCTGCTGGGCGGGTTGACCCTGACGGAGGTACTGGCCGGCCTTCTGGTATCGGCATTCGTCGGCGCCTTTCCGGATCGACGTATTCCCTTGCTGGGTGTCCTCTCGATGCTGCTTACGGGACTCGCCTGTTTGATGCTTGCGCCGGAGAGCCTGGCGATCCCCGCGATGCTGCTGCTGGGGCTGGGTATTGGTGCGCTGTTTCCGCTGTCGTTGATCGTGACCATGGATCATGTCGGCGATCCGAACAGTGCCGGGGCGCTAATGGGGTTTGTGCAGGGCGGCGGCTATATCATCGCCAGCGGCATGCCCCTGCTCGCCGGGTTGATTCGCGAACGCACCGCTGACCTGACCCAGGCCTGGGGTGTGATGGCGATTGGCGTCGTGGTGCTGCTGGCGATGGCGTTGAGGTTGTCGCCCGACATCCGCCTTGAGATGGCGAGTGAAGAGCCGCTGATGAACACCGGGCGTGGCTGAGGGACGCACTAGCTCAAATCCACACGTCGTTCTGCGCCGTGCGCTCGCCGCCTTCCGCGCCGGTATTGAGTACGCCGCGCGGTTCGATCAGCATCAACTGCACTTCGCTCTCAGCGTAGGGTTTGTGCTCCACGCCCTTGGGCACGATGAAGAGTTCGCCCGCCGACAGATGCACGGCGCCGTCGCGGAAGTCGATGCGCAGTTGGCCGTCCAGCACGATGAAGGTTTCGTCGGTGTCGGCGTGGCTGTGCCAGATGAAGTCGCCCTGGATTTTCACCAGCTTGAACTGGTAGTCGTTCATTTGAACTTGGGAAACCACGTCCTTAGGACGTGGTCATGAGTCACCGGCTCTGCCTGTGACGATTTGAGAGGCTCATGTTTAGTCCTCGGTTGAG
>NZ_MUJY01000018.1 GCF_002286785.1 Pseudomonas sp. PIC25
AGCTCGACGCTGCGCTCCAGGCACACCGCGACCACCTGTTCGCGGCCGATGCCCTGGGCAGTCAGGGCCTGCGCCAGACGGTCGGCGCGCCGGTGCAGGTCGGCGTAGCTGAGGGTTTCGCCCTCGAACACCAGTGCCGGCGCCTCGGGGCAGTGCTGCGCTTGGAGCGACAGGGCCTCGCTCAGGGTCGCCGGGCCGGGGTAGTGGCGCGCCGTGGCGTTCCAGTGCTGCAACTGAAGCTGGCGATCCGCCTCGCTCAGCGGCGTGAGCCGGGCGAGCGGGGTGTCAACGGCCTCCGGCAGGCATTCGAGGAAAGCCAGCCATTGCTCCAACCAGGTCTGCATGGTGGTTTCGTGGAACAGACTGGCGCGGTATTCCAGCATCACCGACAGGTTTTCGCCGTCGTCGTGCACTTCCCAGTTCTGGTCGAACTTGGCCGCCGGGGAGCGGATGTCCAGCGGCTGCAGGCGCAGGCCCGGCCATTGCAGCGCGCCGCGCGTGCTGTTCTGCATGACGAAGGCCACCTGGAACAGCGGCGTGTGCGCCAGATCGCGCTCCGGTGCCAGGTGTTCGACCACCTGTTCGAAGGGCACGTCCTGGTGTTCCTGGGCGTCCAGCACGGCCTGCCTGACTTGGAGCAAATAGTCGCCGAAGCGCTGCTCGGGGGCGAGGTCGGAGCGGATCACCAGCGTATTGACGAAGCAGCCGATCAGCGGTTGCACGGCTTGCAGGCGGCGGTTGGCCACCGGCGTGCCGATGCGCAGGTCCTGCTGGCCGCTGTAGCGGCCGAGGAACAACTTGAGGCCGGCCAGCAGGAGCATGAACGGAGTGACCTCGCGCTCGCGGGCGAAGCGCCGCAGGCGCTCGGCCAGGGCTGCCGGCACCTGGGCGAAGCAGGTGCCGGCGCGGTTGTCGAGGCTGGCCGGACGCGGCAGGTCGGTGGGCAGCTCGAGACGGTAGTCGCTGTTCTCCAGGCGGTTCTGCCAGTACTCCAGCTGCTGGCGATAGACCTGCTGGCGCGCCTCGCTGCGCTGCCACAGGGCGTAGTCGACGTATTGCACCGGCAGCGTCGGCAGCTCGGCGCGACGCCCCTCGCGGGCGGCGCGATAGCCGGCGGCCAGTTCGTCCAGCAGCACCTGCAGCGACCAGCCGTCGGCGGCGCAGTGATGCAAGCTGAGCAGCAGCAGGGCCTGGCCGGCGTCGGTAGAACGCACCAGGCGTACCCGCAGCGGATGCTCGTGGGTCAGGTCGAAGGCGCGTTCGGACTCGGCCTCTGCGACCTGGCGCTGGTACTCGGCCCAATCGGCCGGCGTGCCGGCATAGTCCTCCACGGCCAGCTCGAAACGACTCGGCGCGTCGATCAGCAACTGGCCGCCCTGGTCGTCGTCGTGCAGGCGGCTGCGCAGGATGGCGTGGCGTTCGACCAGCGTCTCGAAGGCCTGGCGCAGCGCCTCGACATCGAGTTCCCCGGTGAGCGTCAGCGCACTGTTGATGCTGTATTCGCCCGAACCCGGTGCCAGTCGTTCGAGGAACCATAGGCGCTGCTGCTCGTAGGACAACGGCAGGCGCTCGGGGCGCGGCTGCGGCGTCAACTCGGCGACGGTACCGGATGCCGAGGTATCGAGCAGGGCGCTGAAGGCGCGCAGCGTCGGCTGCTCGAACAACTGGCGCAGGGCCGGCGCCTGGCCATGCTCCTGGCGCAGTCGGGCGAGCAGCACGGTGGCCAGCAGCGAG
>NZ_MUJY01000019.1 GCF_002286785.1 Pseudomonas sp. PIC25
ACGCTGCTGCGGTCGGCCCGCTGCCGGGGGGAGGCGTCCATACCATCTGAAAAAGCCCTGAATTTGCGAAGCAGCCGCTCTGTAACCCGCATGGTTGCTGGGGCGTATTTTTCAAGGACTGGCTTTTTCAGACCATCCTTAGGGGGTGGTGGGCTCTTGGGGGTGAGGGAGGTATTGCCGATCACTCGTCGGGGTCATAAGGTTTGAAGATGGTGGCATCGTTGTGAGTACTGCCAACCACATTGGCGCCAGCCATCCCCCTCGACGTCCCCATAAGTACCCTGGGTGTTGTAGGTCCGGGTGTGCAGCAGATCCAGCCCCAGCCCCGACAACTGCCGGTCGGTAAACTGCAGCACCAGATTACCGCTACCCGTATTAACCAGCGCCTGACCACCCGCCTGGCCAAAACCACCCTGGCCCGATACACCCGCTCCCCCCAGCATGTTCAGCGACGTGTTGAACAGACCCAGGCCACCACCGGTAACGACCGCCACCATTTCCCTTCCCCCAATCCTTCCCAAGCCGCCAATCCGCAGCCCCACAGACATCAGCCCGCCATCCGGCGTTTCGGCTCTCTTGTCTCCCTCTATTCCTCGTTTCGCGGAAAAGTTAAGGGTAAATGAAAATTTCTTGATGACGTGAGGGGAGGGCGGGCCCCGCAAAGCATGCATATCCAGATGCTAATGCATCCATCTGATCCGCATTTTCCCGCTTCACCTGAGTCTGTTATGAAAACAGCGCTCGTCCGATGATCACCCCGCCTGAAACAGCCTGACGGGGCATCATCATGACCCAACGTATTCCCGCCCGGATCATCGAGACCGTCGATGCCGGCAAGCCGATCCGCCTTACGCCCGCGCAGAGCGGCGGGCCCATTCATACCCGCAGTTTCAGCGGGCGTTTCCGCAACTGGCGCCTGGTGGGAGGAGGATTGCTGTTTCTGTTGTTTTTCGGGACGGCATGGCTGGACTGGGACGGTCGCCAGGCGGTGCTCTGGGACCTGGGCAGGCAGCAGTTCCACATCTTCGGTGCGACCTTTTGGCCGCAGGATTTCATTCTGCTCTCGGCGCTGTTGATCATTGCCGCGTTCGGCCTGTTCTTCATCACGGTGCTGGCCGGGCGGGTCTGGTGCGGGTATGCCTGCCCGCAGAGCACCTGGACCTGGGTTTTCATGTGGGCGGAGAAGATCACCGAGGGCGACCGGCACCAGCGCATCAAGCTGGACGCCGCGCCCTGGTCGGCCGGCAAGCTGCTGCGCCGCACCACCAAGCATGCCCTCTGGCTGGCGGTCAGCCTGGCTACGGCGTTGGCCTTCGTTGGCTATTTCACCCCGGTGCGCGAGTTGGTCCGCGATCTGTTCACACTCCAGGTGGACGCGGCCACCGGCTTCTGGGTGTTCTTCTTCACCGCCGCCACCTACGTGAATGCTGGCTGGTTGCGGGAGAAGGTGTGTCTGCATATGTGCCCGTATTCGCGCTTCCAGAGCGTGATGTTCGATCGCGACACCCTGATCGTCTCCTATGACGCGGCGCGTGGCGAAAGCCGGGGTGCCCGCAAGATCGGCAGCGACCCGCGTGCCCAGGGCCTGGGCGATTGCATCGACTGCACCGTCTGCGTCCAGGTCTGCCCGACCGGTATCGACATCCGCGACGGGCTGCAACTGGACTGCATCAGTTGCGGTGCCTGCGTCGATGCCTGCGATAGCGTGATGGACAAGATGGGCTATACCCGCGGGCTGATCCGCTATACCTCCGAACGCGCCTTGCAAGGTGGCCGGACCCGCTACCTGCGCCCGCGCCTGGTGGGTTACGCGGTGGCGATGGTGGTGATGATCGGCGCGTTCGTCTGGGCCTTGCAGGAGCGCCCGTTGATTTCCCTGGACGTGACCAAGGACCGCACGCTGTTCCGCGAAAACGCCGCCGGGCAGATCGAGAACGCCTATAGGCTCAAGGTGATCAACAAGACCCAGCAGACCCGCCAGTACGCTATTTCGCTCACCGATGGACCGTTCGAACTCCACGGACAGCGCCGGCTGAGCCTGGAGCCAGGGGAAATCCTCGATCTGCCGGTGAGCGTGGCGCTTATCGATGAAACGGCCCACATCACGGCGCGGACCCTGCGCTTCGAAGTCGTCGATCTGGCGGACCCGACGAGCCGGGTGGGCACCGAGAGTACCTTCGTCGCGCCCGTTCGTTGAGGGAAGCTGCCATGTGGCCGCCAGTGCCTTTAGACTCGGCCGCATCGTCCCCGCTGAGCCAGGACAGGATGAAGCGCTACGAGAAATTTGCCGACGAAATCGCCGAGCTGATCCGAACCGGCGTGCTCGCACCGGGGGAGCGGGCGCCCTCGGTGCGCCACGCCAGCCGCACCTATGGGGTCAGCCCATCCACGGTGTTCCAGGCTTATTACCTGCTGGAAGACCGTGGCCTGATTCAGGCGCGGGCGCGCTCCGGCTACTTCGTCCGCGAGCACGCCAAGCGGCCGTTGCACGAGCCGGACATCGGCACGCGGGTGGCCCAGACCACTGACGTCGGCGTCAGCGAACTGGTGTTCTCGGTGCTCGCCTCGTTGCGCGACCCGGAGACCGTGCCCTTCGGCTCGGCCTTCCCCAGCCCGGAACTGTTTCCCATGGCCCGCCTGGCGCGCTCGATGGCGCAGAGCGTGCGCAACATGCTGGCGCGCGAGGTGATCGCCGAGATGACCGCCGGCAACCCCGACCTGCGCCGGCAAATCGCCCTGCGCTACAGGGTCAGCGGCGTGATGCTGCCGATGGAGGAGTTGGTGATCACCAGCGGGGCGATGGAGGCGCTCAACCTGTGCCTGCAGGTGGTCACCGCGCCGGGCGATCTGGTGGCCATCGAGTCGCCGGCGTTCTACGCGACGTTGCAGGTGCTGGAGCGGCTCAAGCTGAAGGCGGTGGAAATCCCTGTTCACCCGCGCGAAGGCATCGACCTGGACGTGCTGGCCGATAGCCTGGGGCGCCTGCCGATCAAGGCCTGCTGGTTCATGAGCAGTCTACAGAACCCGCTGGGGGCGAGCATGGGGGCTGGGAAAAAACAGGCGCTGCATGCCTTGCTCCGGCGCCATCAGGTACCGCTGATCGAGGACGACGTCTATGCCGAGTTGTACTTCACCAAGGAGCCGCCGAAGCCGGTGAAAAGCTTCGACCGCGACGGGCTGGTGATGCACTGCGGCTCCTTCTCCAAGAGCCTGGCGCCCGGCTACCGCATCGGCTGGGTGGCTGGCGGGCGCTTCGCCGAGCAGATCAGCCGGCTCAAGCTGATGACCACTATTTCCCCCTCGGTGCCGGCCCAGGCGGCCATCGCCGATTACCTGCAACATGGTGGCTATGACCGCCACCTGCGCAAGCTGCGCCATGCGTTGGAAATGCAACAGGGCGCCATGCTCGCCTCGGCGGCCCGGCACTTCCCGGCCAGCACGCGGGTGACCCGGCCCAGCGGCGGCTATTTCCTCTGGTTCGAATTCCCCGAGCAGGTGGATTCGCTGCAACTGCTGCAACTGGCCCTGGCCCAGGGCATCAGCCTGGCGCCGGGGCCGATCTTTTCGGCGACCCAGCGCTTTCGCAACTGCGCCCGGCTCAACCACGGGCATCCGTGGGATGCTCGCAGCGAGCGGGCGATGGAGCTATTGGGGCGGATGATCCGCTCGTTCTGAGGGCATGGACCTCAGTCATTAGTCCACTAACGATCCCAGGCCCGACAACGGCAGACGCAGGTCCGTATCACCATAATCGGGCAGTATGTCACGCCAAGGCGATGATCCTGTCCGCAAAGTCCGGGATATCGCGTTGATCAAACAGCGGTTACCCGTTACCACAGAACATAACTGCCGGCACGCCCGGGCAGATGAGGCACCAGTCATTGTGACGCCTCTGTCTTTCCGCCCTTTTTTGGGAATGCCTTTATGTTTGATCGAATCAGTTTTGCTGCCGTGCTACTCGTTTTGAGTTCGACGGTGCTCGTGGGTTGTCTGGAGAAAGGGGGAAGTAGCTCCAAGCCGAGAGACAACCCTGCGGTCCCCGTTGTCGTGGCTCCTGTCGAGCCGGAGGTTCCCGTCGTCACGGAGCCGGACGAACCGGAGGCACCCGCCCCCACCCCCGCTGCCCCAGAACCAGATGAGCCGGAGGCTCCCATTGTCACGGAACCAGCCGTCCCCGAGGTCCGTGTTCTTCAGCATCCAGGCGCTCCGCTGACTCTCTCGGATCTCCAGACCCTCAAGGCATACATCGAAGAAGGCCGGGAGCCGTGGAAGTCGGCCTATAACCTGTTGGCGAAGGACGGCAAGGCTCAGTCCACCTATGGCATGGCCGGCCCGTTCGCGAAAGTGAGCCGCGCTCCGAACGAGAACCTCTGGCCCTGGCGCAACGACATGGTCGCGATCTGGAATCTCTCGCGGATGTGGTACTTCACCCAAGAAGACCGATACGCGGAGAAAGCGCGTGAGATTCTACTTGCCTGGGCCACCACCCACACCAAGTTCGCGGGACGCGAGTCGATGCTCGATCTGGGCGACTACGCCTACATGTTCGTGGGTGGCGCTGACATCCTGCGCGGTACATGGCAGGGCTGGAGTGAAGCCGACACGGCGGTCGTCAAGAAGTATTTCAAAGACGTGCTGATGCCCGCGTCGAACCCCTATGGGGAAAGCCAGTTCGGGGCCGCCAACAAGGGCGCACTGGCCCTTGTTGCCCTCGGTTTGATGGCGATCTACAACGACGATATCGAGACGCTGAACAGGGTCGTCTATCAGACCCGCACGCTCGCCCACATCGGTCTGCGCAGCTCCAACGACATCGGTATGCTCGGCGATTACCTTCGCGACCAGGGGCACGCCTATGGGCAACTCCGGTCACTGGTGATGCTTGCCGAGGCGCTCTGGAAGCAGGGCATCGACGTTTATTCCGATTTTGATAACCGCCTGCTGGCGGCGGGTGAATACTTTGCCAGGGTGAACGAACTCGTACCCACGACGGCCCTTCCTTTCGGCACCACCGACGCGTACTACACCGTTGATAACACCAACCGCGGTTGGGGAGGGGGCTTCGGCGGGAACATCGCGCTCAACCAGATTTATGGCGCTTACGTCCTGCGCAAGGGCCTGCAGGCACCTTTTATCGTTCAGCGGCGCCTGTGGATGCCGACGGACGGCTCCAGCTTCATGTTCTTGAAGGACTCCGATACCTCGAGGGCGGTGCCCGGACCTGCGCTCCCCATCCCATCGACCGCCTCGATCACCTCGGGATTCAGCAGTGTCGACATCGGGGGCGCTACCCCGGCCGGCAAGGCCACTTACCTCGACGGCCTGGGCAAATGGACGGTGGAGGGAGCGGGTTTCGATATCTGGAAAGCAGGCGACAGCGGTCACTTCGCTTACAAGGCCATCACCGGCAACAGTGCCATCATAGCGAAGGTCGAGTCGGTTCAAGCCTCCAGCCTATCCGCCAAGGCCGGCGTGATGATGCGCACGAGCCTCGATCAGGGCGCTCCCCGCGCCTGGATGGCCATCACCGGTGGGGGCAATCTCGAGCAGAACATGCCGAACCTCGTCGTATATGGTGGTACCAACTACGGGAACAAAGTCCTCGCCCGATCCTTGCCATCGTACTGGGTGAAGCTGGAGCGTATTGGCAACATCATTACCGGCTACGTGTCTCCTGACGGCACCAACTGGGCGGCTACCAATGTCGGTCGTATCGACGCCCCCGTGCCCGATACGATCTATGTCGGCCTGGTGGTTTCCTCGGCCAGTAACGGCGTACTGAGCAGCTCCACCTTCAGCAACGTCCAGATCACCGGTGGCGACGGTGGCGCGCCGATCTTTCCCCCCGCTGCGCCTGCCGCCCTGTTGGCCGCGCCAGGCGATGGCGCCGTCCCGCTGCGCTGGCAGGCATCCTTCGGGGCCACCAGCTATACGGTCAAGCGCTCCACCTCCCGGGGTGGCTCCTACTCGACCATCGCGTCGGGCATCACGGGCAGCAGCTACACGGACACGTCGGTGACCAACGGCACGACCTACTATTACACCGTCACGGCGAGCAACTCCGCCGGTACGAGCGATAGTTCTCCCGAGGACAGCGCCACACCGGCTCGCCCGCTGGTCTACGTCGCTACCGGCGGCGCTGCCAACGACAGCGCCAACAACCCGACCAACGCCCAGACTGCCTTTGACCAGAACTCGCTGACGGAATGGTTCTACGGGGGCGTGACTGGCTGGCTGCAGTACGACCTCGGCCGCACGGAGGTCGTCCAGCGCTATACGGTCGCCAACTCCTTCGACAAGATTGAGCGCGATCCGAAGGATTGGCAGTTCCAGGGCTCCAACGACGGCGTCAGCTGGACCACGCTCGACACGCAAAGTAACCAGATGTTCGTCTGGCGCTACGTGATGAAGACCTACGAGGTCGCAAATCCGGCCGCCTATCGCTACTACCGCCTCAACATTACGGCCAACAATGGCGATGGCGCCTTCATCGCGCTCGGCGAGTTCGGGCTGTTCGCTGCCAAGCCGTAGTGAACTCAATGCCCGATTGAAGCAGGCGGATAGCCTGGGCGCGTTTGTACGTGCCCCAGGCATCCGACCTGACCATGTAAGCGCTGACTACCGGCGAAAATCAGAGCCCCGCCACCAGCCTGCCGACCTCGGCGATGGCCGCATTGCGCCGATTCATGTCCGTGTCGCTTCCGGTGAGGTAGACGGTTACCAGTACCGGTTCGCGTCCGGGCGGCCAGAGAATGGCAATGTCGTTGGCGGTGCCGCGATCGCCGGAACCGGTCTTGTCGCCGACGCGCCAGTCCTTCGGCAGGCCGGCCCGGAGGCGGGCAGCGCCGGTCTTGTTGGCGACCAGCCAGCCCAGCAGACGCTCGCGTGAGGCCGGCGACAGTGCCGAGCCCAACAGCAGTTTGCGCATATCGTCGAGCATGGCGGCAGGCGTGGTCGTGTCGCGCGGGTCGCCGGGGAGGGCTTCGTTCAACGCGGTTTCGTAGCGGTCGAGGCGGGTCACCTCATCGCCCAGGCTGCGGGCAAAGGCGGTGAGTCCTTCCGGCCCGCCCAAGCTGTTCAGCATCAGGTTGCCGGCGGTGTTGTCGCTCAGGGTGACGGCCGCTTCGCACAGCTCGGCCAGGGTCATGCCTTCGCCGTCGGCGCGCGGACCGGTAGCCGGCGAATACTCGACGAGATTGGCTGTCGTGAATTTCACCCGGCGTCCGAGGCTGTCCAGCCCCTGGTCCTGGCGGGCAAGAATCGCCGCGGCGGCGAGAAACTTGAAAGTGCTGCACATCGGGAAGCGTTCGTCCTGGCGCCAGCCGGCCCGCAGGCCCGTGCCGAGGTCCAGCAGTGCCACCCCGAGACGGCCGCCAACGCCTTCCTCTATCCCGGCCAGCCGGCGCTCGATGTCCTGGTCGGATGCCCGTTCGCCGGCGATACCGAACCGAATACCCATAAGGCCAGCTAGGGAGCCGGCCATCATCGCTCCTGTGAATGCACGTCTGCCAATCATCCAATGTCCTCCTTGTGGAGCGGCGACTATCGACCAGAGCGGGGCAGGGGACAAACGATGATATGTTTACCGACCCGACAGGAAAACTTATGACAGCGATGTCTCCATGCGCCCCTATCTCCCGCTCAAGGCCCTCCGCGCCTTCGAATCCGCCGCCCGTCACCTTAGCTTCACCCGGGCTGCCCAAGAGCTGAACGTCACCCAGGCCGCTGTCAGCCAGCAGGTGCGCCAGCTTGAGGAGCGGCTCGGCGCACCGCTATTCAAACGCCTGCCGCGCGGCCTGGGCATGACCGACGAGGGCATGGCGCTGCGCCCGGTGCTCACCGACGCCTTCGACCGCATCGAAGCGGTACTGCGGCAGTTCGAGGGCGGACACTTCCATGAAGTGCTGACGGTGGGAGTGGTCGGCACATTCGCCGTGGGCTGGCTGATGCCGCGCATGAAGGCGTTCCAGGATGCCCATCGCTTCGTCGAGCTACGTTTGCTCACCCACAACAACGTGGTCGATCTGGCGGCGGAAGGGCTCGACCTGGCCATCCGCTTCGGCGACGGCACCTGGCCCGGCCTGGTCGCCAGCCACCTCCTCGAGGCGCCGCTCAGCGTCCTCTGCGCGCCGGAGATCGCCGAACGGCTGCAAGGCCCCGAGGATCTGGCCGACGAAACCCTGCTGCGCTCCTACCGTGCCGACGACTGGCCCAACTGGTTCGCTGCGGCCGGCATCCCGCCACGCCCGGTACGCGGCCCGGTATTCGACTCCTCGCGGCTGATGGTGGAGGCGGCGGTCCAGGGCAACGGCATCGCCCTGGCACCGCCGGTCATGTTCGAACAGGAATTACGTACCGGCCGCCTGGTGCGACCGTTCGCTATCGAGGTGAAAGCCGGCAGCTATTGGCTGGTCTGGCAAAAGTCGAAGGCAGAGACGCCGGCGATGCGGGCGTTCGGCGAGTGGATTCTGGCAGCGGCGGGGGAGAACACCTGATCACAGAACGATGATGGAGTTGCTGGGCGTGGTATTCACCGAAAAGTGAGGACCGCGCACCAGCTTGCGAATGTCCTTCACTTCGCCGAAGACACCCTGGCGGGCCCAGCCAGGCAACACTTTGGCCCCGGCGTATTCAGTCCAGGACCAGACGCTCCAGGACTCGCCAGTCCGATCCGGCTCGAAGTAATGCCAGCCCTGTGCGTCTCGCCCCTGGCTCAGGTCGCAGATATCGAGATAGAGCCTACCCAGTCCCTGACCCAGCAGCGCCATGTTGTAGCCGTTGGGCAGACTGGCCTGTTGGAACAGTGCCTGGAGGCGCGGATGCAGCCCGTTGACGATCGCCTGCTTGGCCGCCTGGATCGCACCGGCCTGGCTGGCGGCCACGTAGGGGCCGCCGGTGACGGCAGCCTGCACGGCGTTCTGCACCGCCCGCAAGGTGATGTCATAGGCGCGAAGGATGTCCCGGCAATGCTCTTCCTCCGCATGCTGCGAATCGGTGGCAATCGCCTGGGACACTTCGACGTAGATGCGACGGTTCCCCGGCCCCGCGACAAAATTCGTCAATGAGCCATACCAGAACATGAGGTTCGTCGAGTGCAGCCCCGGCCCGAGATGGAAGGCGTGGTTGTCGCCCTCATGGGCGGGCTGGGTGAGCTGGACGGAGGCCGACCACGTATTCACATTCACCGGCACGCAATGGATCGTGAACGTGGGGGCAGTGAAATTGGCCGGGGGCGAGGTGGTGCCGAAGTCGTCCGGGCTGCCTCCCTGGGCGGTGAGCAAGGCGCGGGTGGCGACGGCGGTGGATTGGTGGGCGAGCATCGTGTTTTCCCGAGGGGCAAGCGCTTCACTTCGTCGACTTATTCGACTCGTAGAACTTCATCAGGATGAATGTCCAGAGCAGGTTCAGCTTCTCCTCGTTATCCAGGAAATCGTTCAGGTGCAGGATGCGGTGCTCGCGTGGATCGAAACCCTTGGGCAGGTTATCGAAAGTGCAACTGACGGTATCCGACACCAGCAGGAAATCGTTGATCTGCAACAGCCAACTGGCGGCGGGCGCGTTGACGAAGACGTTGAGCAGCCGCTTCAGTGCCGTGTACTCCATGCTGCCGCGATTGATCAGGCGGATGATGAACATCACGTCGCGGCGCAGTTGCGGCGGGAGCGGGTAGATCGCATTGCAGCCGTACTTGTGGTTGCCCGAGGTCGGGCTGGTCAATGGCAGGCCCAGCGCCGCCAGGACGATGGTGCAGAAGCCGCAGTGCGGCTGGTCGGTGACGAAATGCGTGGCGGGCACCGCCTGGCCGTTGGCGAGGAAAACCCGGCCGTACCGCAGCACCCAGTAACCGCGATGCAGCATGGCCTGCAGGGCGCGCATTTCAGAATGCATGTTGGTGTCGGTGCTGTAGCTCTCCGTCAGACCGCTCGGCAGGGTAACGGTGGTGGTCGCCTTTTCCTCACCCTGCATGGCGTAGGGCTGCAAGGGCTGCGTGATGTCGCTGCGGATCTTGTCGATGGAGGCGACCACGCCGGCGCTCTTCTCGCCGAACTTCACGTCGACCTGCGTCTTGGCATTGAAGCGCGGCGCCTGGACCTGAGAGTCGCGGTACTGCCGCAAGGGGCATGGGTTGGTGATGCAGAGGGGAAATTGCTCGCCTGCGTTCCAGCTTTTGCCACATCCCTGTTGAGTGCAGAACATCCCTGACACCTCTGCGCAATCGGCGATGGAGGAGATATAGCAGGGGCTACGGCAGAGTCAAATATCCGGGATGGGGACCGTTGGGCGAATGCATGTCTATGTAACTTGGATCCGACATTACCTCATCGAGAGAAATACCTTTCACTTCTCCAGCAGGAATTCTGTATCGACAGTGACTGCATCACAAAACTCAAAGAGCCCACGGCAAAGCCGGGGGCTCCTTGTTTATTTCTTGCAAGATTTATTGCGCGATTATTGGGCTGCTTTGCTGTACCAAAAATTGGTTAGTCCGTTTTCACCAGGTACGGTATCCCCTTCAGTGGTAGTGATATACCCAAGGCATGTGGGCTGGGAGAAGGTTTGTGCGTATACCGGGGAACCGTTGAATACACGGATATTCGTGCTTTTCCATCCGCTTCGGCGGCTGATGTCTACACATCTGTTATGCCAGTACCCACGATTATCGGCAAAAAATACGCGAATTGAAGAGATTTTGGCATGAGTAAGAACCATCAAATAGTGCCGACCCGGACCAGCCTTACCTGAGGCAAGGGCCACTGAAGCCGAAGATAACAGGCAGGTTGTAATAATAGCTAGTATGGTGCTTTTTTTGCGTAAATACATTTGTAAACTCCGCTGAATATGTTTGCTGGGCGAATTCTCATACTGGAACGTTAATACCGAAGAGAAATGTCGCTGAGCATATTAAGTGGCAGGTCATAATGATTTCACTGAAATGCTTCACATTGCAGGGGACGAATAAGGCCATCTGAATGATGGCGTTGCAATGGCGAACTGTATTGTAGAAAGTGTTAACTCGGAAATTAAATCAAGCCGCAAGACGATACATGGGGAATGTCATGTCTTTCTGGGGCCTCGTTGGGAGGTGGCCACGAAAATTAGGCCATTACATCAAAGCCGAAGACGAGGGGAGACGCCCAGTTGTGAGGGGCGTCGGTCGGCAACACGAGAATGTATCGCTGGAGTGCACAACAAACAGCGTTCCTACAAAACCTCACCCCCCATCCGCCCGCTGATCAACCGCGCCCCCTCCAACAACCGCCGTGCCGCGGCTCCATCCGGCTCCGCCTTGAACCCCGGTTCGGCACCGACCACCGTGATCACCCCCACCAACCGCCCGCCCGCCGCGAACAACGGCGCCGAGAGCGCATTCACGCCGGCCATCAGCAACCCATGCACGGATTGCAGATGCGTCGCGCGGATCGCCTCGACAGTCGCCAGCAGCTCCTGAGACGAGGGCGCGCCCGCTGCCTTCAATTCCTCTTCGCGCAGAGGCGCGGTTTCCAGTTCGGGCAGGAAGGCGTTGAACACCAACCCGGTGGACGACCCCAGCAGCGGTAGCACCGAACCCACTTGGGTGACCAGGGTGATCGCCCGCACCGCCTGTTCCACATGCACCACCGTCGGTCCGCGATTGCCCCATACGGCGAGGAAGCAGGTCTCGTTCAGCTCGTCGCGCAGCTCCGCCAGGCAAGGCGTGGCCACCTTCACCACATCCAGCCGGCCCAGCGCGGCCAAGCCGACGAACAACGCTGCCTGGCCCAAGCCATAGTGATTGGTGGCCGGGTCCTGCTCGGCGAAGCCGCTGGCGATCAGCGCCTGCAAGTAGCGGTGCACCTTGCTTGCCGGCATGCCGACGTGCTCCGCCAGCCGCGACAGCGAGGTAGCCGGCGCCAGTTCCGCCAACCCCTTGAGGATGTCCGTGCCGACTTCCGCGGCCTGAACCTTCTGCCGCCTGGGCGCTGTCTCTGCGATATCGCTTGTCATGAACTCAACTGCCTGCGAGGGAAGGCGGTTTTATAGCTTGACGCTCTGGGTCAATCAAATTACTTTTTGCGTAAATCGTTTACGCAAAATGCGAGAGAAGGCCATGCGCACACAAGAACAATCCGCTGCAGCCCTTTCCTACCAATCGGGCTTCGGCAACGAATTCGCCAGCGAAGCGCTGCCCGGAGCCCTGCCGGAGGGGCAGAACTCCCCGCAGAAGGTGCCCTACGGGCTATACGCCGAACTGCTTTCCGGCACCGCCTTCACCGTGCCGCGCAGCGAAGCGCGGCGCACCTGGATGTACCGCATCCGCCCCTCCGCCAAACACGGCCAATACCAGCGCCTCGAACGCCAGATCGCTGGCCGCGAACTCGGCCCGGTCACCCCCAACCGCCTGCGCTGGGACCCACTGGACCTGCCGCCTGCCGGCACCGACTTCATCGACGGCCTGGTGCGCATCGCCGCCAACGGCGAAGGCGAGCAGCCCAGCGGCGCGAGCATCTACCGCTACGCCGCCAGCGCCTCCATGGAGCGGGTGTTCTTCGACGCCGACGGCGAACTGCTGCTGGTGCCGGAAAGCGGCCGGTTGCGCCTCGTCACTGAACTCGGCGTGCTGGAGGTGGAGCCCCTGGAAATCGCGGTGATCCCGCGCGGCATGAAATTCCGCGTCGAATTGCCGGACGGCAGCGCCCGCGGCTACGTCTGCGAGAACCACGGCTGCGCCCTGCGCCTGCCCGACCTCGGCCCCATTGGTAGCAACGGCTTGGCCAACCCGCGCGACTTCCTCGCCCCGGTGGCCCGCTACGAAGAGCGCGACGAGCCGGTGCGGCTGGTGCAGAAATTCCTCGGCGAACTCTGGGCCACCGACCTTGGCCACTCGCCGCTGGATGTCGTCGCCTGGCACGGCAACAACGTGCCCTACAAGTACGATCTGCGCCGCTTCAACACCATCGGCACGGTCAGCTACGACCACCCGGATCCGTCCATCTTCACCGTGCTCACCTCGCCCAGTGCGATCCACGGCATGGCCAACATCGACTTCGTGATCTTCCCGCCGCGCTGGATGGTGGCGGAGAACACCTTCCGTCCGCCGTGGTTCCACCGCAACCTGATGAACGAATTCATGGGCCTGATCCAGGGCGCCTACGACGCCAAGGCCGGCGGTTTCGTACCCGGCGGCGCCTCGCTGCACAACTGCATGAGCGCCCACGGCCCGGACCACACCTCCACCGAGCAGGCCATCGCCGCCGAGTTGAAGCCGCACAAGATCGAGAACACCATGGCCTTCATGTTCGAGACCGGCCAGGTCCTGCGGCCGACCCGCCACGCCCTGGAATGCCCGCAACTGCAACAGGACTACGACGCCTGCTGGGCCGGCCTGACCAAGACATTCGACCAGAACGGGAAATGACATGACCGCACACAACCAACGGCGTAGCTGGGTGGACTCGGCCAACGGCCACCCCGACTTTTCCCTCGCCAACCTGCCCCTGGGCGTGTTCAGCCGCCCCGGCCTGACCCCGCGCGGCGGTGTCGCCATCGGCGACCGCATCCTCGACCTTAAGGCCGCGCTGGACGCCGGCCTGTTCGACGGTGCCGCCCGCCAGGCCGCCGAAGCCGCCAGCGACGACAGCCTCAACGCCTTCTTCGCCCTCGGCGCCCCGGCGCGGCGCGCCCTGCGCGAAGCCCTGCTGGGCCTGCTCGATGCGGACAGCCCCCAGCGCGAGCGTCTTCAGGCCCTCGGCGAAACCCTGCTGCAGCCCATGGACGCCTGCCGCCTGCACCTGCCGGCGCGGATCGGCGACTACACTGACTTCTACGTCGGCATCCACCATGCCACCAACGTCGGCAAACTGTTCCGCCCGGACAACCCGTTGCTGCCCAACTACAAATACGTGCCCATCGGCTACCACGGCCGCGCTTCCACCATCGACGTCTCCGGCGCCGCGGTGAAGCGCCCCAATGGCCAGACGTTGCCACCGGGCGCTAGCGAGCCGAGCTTCGGCCCGAGCAAGCGCCTCGACTACGAACTGGAACTGGGCATCTGGATCGGCGAAGGCAACGCCCGTGGCGAAGCCATCCCGATTGCCGAAGCGGGCAGCCACATCGCCGGCTTCTGCCTGCTCAACGACTGGTCCGCGCGCGACGTTCAGGCTTGGGAATACCAACCCCTCGGCCCGTTCCTCTCCAAGAGCTTCGCCACCAGCGTGTCGCCTTGGGTCGTTACTGCCGAAGCCCTGGAACCCTTCCGCTGCGCCCAACCGCCGCGCCCTGAAGGCGATCCGCGCCCCTTGCCCTACCTGTGGGACGAGCGCGATCAGCAGGCCGGCGCCCTGGACATCGAACTGGAAGTGCTGCTGCTCACCGACGCCATGCGCGAACAGGGCCTGGCGCCGCAGCGCATCGCCCTTAGCAACACGCTGAACATGTACTGGACCGTCGCCCAGATGGTCGCCCACCACAGCGTCAATGGCTGCAGCCTGCAACCCGGCGACCTGTTCGGCTCCGGCACCCTCTCCGGCGAGCGTCCGGAAAGCTTCGGCAGCCTTCTGGAACTCACCCAGGGCGGCAAGCAACCGCTGCACCTGCCGAGCGGCGAAACCCGCACCTTCCTCGAAGACGGCGACGAGATCATCCTCAAGGCCCGCTGCCGCCGCGACGGCTACCCGTCCATTGGCTTCGGCGAGTGCCGGGGCAGGGTGCTGCCGGCTGCTTGATGGCTACACCGCAACATCCCGGGCCGGGCGACGGAAGTCCCCGGCCCGCTCGTTTTTGGTGGGAAAACACCCCCTGCGACACTGTGCCCCAGGCCCGCCGGGCGGGGGCCGGGGCTTTAGTTGACTCCGGTCAAATCGCCCAATCTTTGGCGGCGTTTGAATGACGGTAGATTTTCGAATGGAGCCTACCCATCATGTCCAACACCGCCAGAGTCCTCGACTTCCCCCAACCTGAACCGCAAGCACCCAGCGCCTACTGGGTCGAGTCCCTTGCCGACGGCACCCACGTCCTGATCCGCCCGCTGCGCCCCGAAGACCGTGAGCGCGAACGCGAATTCATCCAGCGCATGTCCCCGGAGGCACGGCGCTTCCGCTTCCTCGGCACGGTCAAGGATGTCAGCCCGCAACTGCTCGACCAGCTCATGGACGTGGACTATCAGGACCGCATGGCCTTCGTCGCCCTGGCCCATGAAGACGGCAAGCTGGTGGAAGTCGGCATCAGCCGCTACGCCGCCACCGAAGCCGACAAGCAATGCGAATGCGCCGTCGCCGTGGCTGACGATTGGCACGGCCGGGGCCTCTCCGCCGCGCTGATGAACCACCTCATCGACGAAGCCCGGCAGAACGGCTTCGAGAAAATGATCTCCGTCGACCTGATGGACGACCGCCGCATCCGCGACCTCAGCGCCCAGCTCGGCTTCCGCGCCGAACGCGACCCGAACGATTCGAGTCTGGTGATCCACAATTTGCAGTTGTAAAAAAGGGGGCGAAGCTCCGCCGGGCGAATGAATTCGCTCCTGCACGGATCGGCAGCCCCATACCAGCTACTCCCTCGCCCCTTTGGAGAGACGACTACAGGGATGTAAGGAGGTAGAGCGACGCAGGATGCCAAAGCCGAGGGCTGGGGTGAGGGGGCGGAGCGGAGCCATGTGCATCACCGTCGAATTACGCCATGGCGAACCGGCGAATAATTTCGCCTCTACAAACTCGCACCCCTAGCAACCCCCGCCCTCAACACATCCCCCGGCACCACCTGCGGCAAATCCTCCAGCGCCACCCAGAGCCGGTCCTGCCAATGGATCACCTGCAGCCCGCTGGCCTTCCACTGCAAGGTGCCGAAGCGCGGCGCGCCCGCGTCGCTGCGTTCGCTGTTGCGCAGCTCCGGGATCACCCGCCGCGCCACCCAGGCCCGCAGCGCCTCGTTTTCCGGGTGGCCATCGCGTACCAGCGTGGCGTACAGCCCGGACTCATCCACCAGCCGTACCTCCTTCAAGCCGAAGGGCGTCATCAGCCATTCGCTGCGCAGCTGGTCCTCTGCCAGTGCCTTGGCGATCCGCTCCGGGGTGTGCCAGCGGCCCAGCAGGGCCGCGAGATCGGAAAGGGAAAACCAGGCTTGATCGTCGATCAGTAGGGCGCGGAACGGCTGGCCGTGGCGGTTGAATAGCGTGGGGGAAAAGGCGTCGTGCATGGTGTCTCCCTTCGATGATGATGCACCGCCCGCAGCCAACGCCCAGGAGCAGGCCCGAGGGCATCCTCCGTGCAGTCGGAAAGCTGGGAAAAAGGCAGGCGCCCGCATGACGGCGAAACAGTGCGGAGCGGCCAAAGCGTCCCTGCCGCAGGCGGCCGAATGTCGCCCAGGCGGGCGCGTGAGCGCTTGCCCGTATCGGGCGGCGTTCGGCATAGTGCAGTAATGTGTGCTTGCAACTTGATGTTCTCCCACAAAGCGGGGAGTGTCAACGCCAAATGGAGACGTTTGTGGGAATCGGTTCGCGTTTGAAACAAGAACGTAAGCGTTTAGGGTATAGCCAAGTAAAGTTCGCCAAGGCGGCGGGGAGTTCGAAGAACTCGCAATACAACTATGAGAAGGGCGAGCGCAGCCCAACCGCCGACTATCTGGAGGCCATCGCTGCGCTGGGGGCCGATGTCCTCTACATCGTTACCGGAACCCGCACCCCCATGCCCGCCGACAGCCTGAGCCCGGAAGAAAACCAGGTCGTCATCGACTACCGCACCGTCCCCAGCGACGACCAAGCCGCCATCCGCCGCGTCGCCTCCGCCCTGGCCCAAACTCTTCCTCCCCCGGAAGAGGAAGAAGACGAAGACCTGGACGAACAGGAAGAGCAGGGCGAAGCAATAACGACACGCCCCGAAATCTGATCGTTCCCACGCTCCGCGTGGGAATGCCTCCCATGACGCTCCGCGTCGCAGCGGCAGGCAAACCAGCGCAAGGCCAAGCACCCAAAGGTGACACGAGGCAACCCGGATTACGCTGGCGCTTAT
>NZ_MUJY01000020.1 GCF_002286785.1 Pseudomonas sp. PIC25
AGCGCAAAGTCGAGTTGAAATTGGTTCGGGTTCCGGCCGACTATGAGAGTGCGCAGTTGCCATTCCTGAGCAAGCGTCAATGTCCGACCGGACCTATACTTTTTTCATGCGCCATTATATCTTGTATTTGATTGCCTGGTTAAATATATCGTGGAGATCCTAGTGCTTGGTGATCCAAGAAATGTCCATATTCATGCCTCAAAGCTGATATCGAAAACTCATTCGGTAAAAGTATTTCGTTACCTAATGGTCCTCCAGCTATATTAGGAGAGAATGCTATCGAATCATTACCATATTTAATTGCAGCATTATTTACTTCAAGATCATTAAGTATGGATTTTTACTCAGCAGGATGACTAATATGAGCTGGCCCCATCGAATCCAACAATGGATCAGCTCGAGAATTAAACCTCAGGCTATTGTTGTTTGGAACTACCTTTTTATGGCAGTTCCTTTAACAATGATCTCCTCACCTATCTGTTCAATTGATTCTAAAGAGTTAACTACATAACTTGCTACATCATTATCTTCATCTAAAGCAATACTAAGAATATCAAACTTATGGTAAGCATAAAGATAGTCATATAAATAGGAGCCTTCGATATCGATGAATTCAAGTAGCGATGGATAATCCGTTGCCCCTGGATAAGGGGGTTCGAACTCACCAGTGATTTGATCATCCTCTATAAGCTCTTCAACACCCTCGTCGTACACAGGTGTTAATTTCTCTAATAACTCTTCCTTGGATATTTTCATTTCATAGGGGAAAGTTTCTAATACTTTCCCTTTTCCGAAGCTTAACTGGCTAAAAGTCATCGCATTAGAATCTATGTCATTACCGTTTACATTAAAATAAATCATTTTTAACCTCCTGGAGGTAATATAATAATTTTACCATCGGGAGTTGTCGTAATTGACCCCGATGGAATATACGGCTGACCAGCTTTCAAGTCTCCACCAGCCCTGGTCCCAGCTCTTTGGAAGAATTGCTCTGGTGTTGTTATCGTTTCGATTGTCTGCGTACTTTTACCAGGGGTAAATCGTAAGTTCTTCCATTTTTAAGAAATTAAGATTATCGGCTGCCGCTTTATTGATATTCTAATAATTCGTTGAGCTTGTTTTTCTGATAAGCTACCAAAACCAACATCAATATCACTGCCTTTACCAAAGTCGCCTCTTATTCTGCTTCCTCCAAACACTACTGTTGAATCCCCTTTTTAGTCCCTGTTCTAAAATTAGGGAAACTCTTATATGGACGCCTCCCGGAGCTCAATCGGTAATCATGCTGGCGTGTAGGTAGGAGCAGTCTTATATCCGGCCTGTTGTGCAGGC
>NZ_MUJY01000021.1 GCF_002286785.1 Pseudomonas sp. PIC25
CAGCATCGCCCAGGACATCGCGCACATGATCCGCGAGAGCGGCCTGCTGGTGACATTGGTGGCCGAGCGCGACCGCTTCCGCCAGCGCGACTGCATCCAGCAGCTGGAGCTGCTGGTTGAGGCCGACGAGCGTCTGGTGCCTGGCACCGTTCGGATCGTCGAGCAGGAGCCGGGCCAGTACCAGGTGACCGCTCGCACCGTCGAATTCGGATCCGTCGAGGTGGTGCTGTGACGGTCGATTTTAAGCAGGCGCTCAGTGACGCCGGCATTCCCACCACCGAGGCCGGGCTGCGCCAGGCCTGGGAAAGTGAAGTGGCCGCCCAGGGCAGCGCGCTGAGCAACACCAGCGCCTACTCGCCCTTCTGGCGCATCGTCACCGCCCTGGTGACCAAGCCCGTGCTGTGGCTGATCACCTTCATCAGCGGCACGGTGCTGCCGAACTTCTTTGTGAAGACCGCCACCGGCGCTTGGCTGGACATGCTGGCCTGGGCGGTGAACGTCGAGCGCAAGGGTGCAACCAAGGCGCAGGGCAAGCTGTTGTTCACCCGGCTGGCCGCTGGCGGCGAACTGGAAGTGCCCGCCGGCACCCTGGTGCAATCAGCCGCGATCAATGGCCATGTGTACCAGCTGGTGACGACCGCCCCGGGCCTTTTCATCGACGGGCTGATGCAGTTGGACATTCCGGTGGAGGCGGTGGAGACCGGCAGCGGTTACAACCTGGCCCCGGGTTACTACGCCGTTCTGCCCGAGCCTGTGCCAGGCATCGCCCAGGTGGCGAACATCGATGGATGGCTGACGTCGCCCGGCGCGGATCCTGAGCCCGACGACCAGCTGCGTCTTCGCGTGCGGAACCAATTTTCCGCCGTGAACCAATGGCACACCGACGCCGTGTACCGGGCCATGATCGCCAGATTTCCGGGCGTTCGGCCGGATGGTGTGTACTTCGAGCACAACGCCCCGCGTGGCCCGGGCAGCGCAAATGCCTACGTGCTGTTCGATGCCGGCGTGCCCGCCGACACGTTCCTGGAGCAGATCAACGCCTATATCCGCGATCAGGGCAACCACGGCCACGGCGACGACCTGCAAGTCATGGCCATGCCCGAAACCCAATGGGCGATCCGTGTATTGGTCTGGACCCGTTCAACCTTGACCAGCGAGCAGCGCGCCACGCTCAAGACCGAGATCGAGCTGTTCATCCGGGCGGCCTTTCGCGAGAGCACGCCCAGGGACTACCAGCCCACCCTGACCTACCCGCAGTCACGGTTTTCCTTCAGTAGGCTGGGCGAAGAACTGCACCGGCAGTTTCCCGGCATCGAATCGCTGTACTGGCGGAACAACGACATCGTTTCCCAGTTGAGCATCCCGCGACTGACCGGCGTTGAGGTGCTGATGCAATGATCAAGCTCGGTTTGCCTTTCTGGTTGGACGGTCCCGAGCTGGCGAAGCTCACGGCCGCCGCACAAGCCTGGTGGACAAAAGTGGAGGGCTGGCTGCGCTGGCCGCTGCTGCAGATGGATGCCGAAACCTGCCACCTGACCATCCTGGATCTGTTGGCCTGGCAGCGCGACATCACCCGCTTCAAGGACGAACCCGAGAGCCTTTACCGCCTGCGGGTGAAATACGCCTTCATCAACGCAGTGGACGCTGGCAGCACTGCCGGCCTGAAACGCATCTTCCAGCGTCTGGGCGTGGGCTATGTCGAGATCGAAGAGCGCGATTCCGACCGCGACTGGGACGTGGTGCTGCTGCGCCTGAGCAACAGCCAACTGGCGGAGAACGCCGAGCTGCTACGCATCCTGATCCGTCAATACGGTCGCACCTGCCGCCGCTATGACTTCGTGACGCTGACCACCCTGCCGCTAGGCGTGGTGACTGTCCATTTCAACGACGACCAGCAGACCCTGGTCGCCAGCCTGTAGGAGAGCCAATGGGAGCCCGCATTACCCTGGCCGGTGAAAGCCTGATCGCGCAGAAAC
>NZ_MUJY01000022.1 GCF_002286785.1 Pseudomonas sp. PIC25
CTGTTGGAGAGACATAAAAAATCCGATGCCAGAGACCTGGCATCGGATTTTCGGGGAAGCCCCGCCGGGGCTCAAATGCTTAAGTGAACAGCATTAGGCGCAATGCCGGCTTTCTCGCTGTTACGGCTCGATCAGGCCGTCGCCTCTTCAGCGGCCATTTCCATGTCATGGGCGATCAGCGCGACCAGCGCATTCTGCTGTCGACGCGAAAGCTGACGGAAGCGTTGCAGAAGCTCGCGTTCATGCAAGGACAGCTCCGGGCTGTCCAGGCGCATGTTCAGGTCATCGCCCAACGAACCTTCCTGAATCAGGCTTTGTTCGAGGCGAGCGATGATCTCGGAGTTCATGCTGCGGTGGTGGTTACGCGCCACATCGGCGATGCGCTCACGCATCCCGTCGGGCAAGCGGACGACAAACTTGTCAGCCGTGCGGCTGGAATAAATAGCCTGTTTCATAGGGCGCATATTTTCAGGACCGGTTAGTTCAATGAAGTGAATGCTGGCGATCAGCTATTGGACAGTCACCGGTTTGACCATCCTTGCAGCAAGTCGTTCACCGGACATCACTATTGGCGTGGTTATGACCGTGGGTCAGCCAAACGGTTCCTTGACGTCAATTACGTGTCATAGTGTGGTTCATGTAAAGGCTTTTTGCCAGCACCAATTATCAGGAAATGAGAGTCGGTCAGCAAAAACCGCCTGATTTGCTCGGAATTATGGCGCCGATGTGCTGCGCTTCGCAGCCCACTTACTTTCCGGTCGTGGCTTTCCCCTGCTTTTCAATGCCTCTGGCCACCTCGCTCCCGGAAATTTTCTTTATCGCTTTACCCGACAAACGGCATATTGCCAGCTACCAGTGGCGCAATGCCTGTACGTACTTGTCACATGCGCCAGCCGTCGCGGGAAGCGCTGCCATCGGCGAGGGCGCGCTATCATTCGGCGCGGTATCGTCGAACGCTTTCTCTATATATAAGAGGGCCAGCCGCGATATTCCCTGGTCGATCGAGAGCCGGAACGCACATGAGTCGACTGATTTACCTGATGGGCCCGTCCGGGGCGGGCAAGGACAGCCTGTTGCAGGCTGCGCGCCCGCTGCTGGAAGCACGCGGCGGCCGGATTGTCCGGCGGGTGATCACCCGCTCGGCCGAAGCGGTCGGCGAAGAGGCGCGGTCGGTGACGCTGGAGATGTTCGAACGGCTGGAAGAGCAGGGTGCCTTCGCCATGAGCTGGCGCGCCAATGGCTTGGCCTATGGCATTCCCCGGCAGATCGACGACTGGCTGGGGGCCGGTCATGACGTGCTGGTCAATGGCTCGCGGGCCTACTTGCCGCAGGCCCGGGCTCGCTATCCCGACCTGCTGGCGGTGATGCTCTGCGTCGATTCGGCTGTCTTGCGTCAGCGCCTGCTGGCGCGAGGGCGGGAATCCTCGGCGGAAATCGAAGCGCGCCTGGCACGCAACGCCACCTTCGCCGCCGGCCTGGAGGATGATGTGGTCCTGCTGGACAACTCCGGCGAACTGGCCATCACCCTCGCATCGCTCCTCGTCCTGCTCGGTGAGGCACGGGTATGCGCCTGACCCTGCTGGGCACCGGCGATGCCCGCCAGGTACCGGTGTACAACTGCGCCTGCGTGGCCTGCGATACGGCCAGGGTCTATTCGCAGCGGCGCCGTGGACCGTGCTGTGCCCTGGTCGAATGTGGCATCCAGCGCTGGTTGATCGATGGCGGGCTTCCCGACCTCACCGAACGCTTTCCGCCGCACAGCCTGAGCGGCATCCTGCAGACTCACTACCACGCCGATCATGCCCAGGGGTTGCTGCCTCTGCGCTGGGGCCAGGGATTGCAGATTCCGGTGCACGGCCCGGTGGACCCGGACGGTTTTGCCGACCTCTACAAGCATCCCGGCATCCTCGACTTCTCCCAGCCGTTCGCGGCCTTCGAGCGGCGCGAACTGGGAGAGTTGACGGTGACGGCCGTGCCGCTGGTTCATTCCAGGCCGACCTTCGGCTACCTGCTGGAAGGGGGCGGCCGGCGCATCGCCTACCTTACCGATACCATCGGCCTGCCCGACGATAGCCTGGAGCTGCTACGCCGGGACCCGCCGGATGTCCTGGTGCTGGACTGCTCCATGCCGCCGCAACCCCAGGCGCCGCGCAATCACAATGACCTGACCCGCGCCCTGGAGGTAATCGCCAGGGTGCAGCCAGGGGAGGGTGTCCTGACCCATATCGGCCACAGCCTCGACGCCTGGCTGCTGGACCATCCCGATGCGCTGCCGGCGAATGTCAGCCTGGCGCAGGATGGGCGGGTGCTTTGAGGTCCGCGTGCGGGCGAATGAATTCACCCCTACGGGATAGACACGGATTTGTGGGAGCGGATTCATCTGCGAAGCGCTTCGCCAGCAGAGCTGGCTCCTACAAGCAATGTGTCAGGTCCGGCGGCGCGCGGAATTTGTAAGGGCGAATTCATTCGCCCAACAAGACGTCAATCCAACGGCAATTCCGTGGTGCGCTTCACCTCGCTCATGGCGATGTTGGAATGCGCCTCCTGCACGTGCGGGCGCTGGAGCAGGTGATCGCGGAGGAAGCGTTCGTAGGCGACGATGTCCTTGGCCACCACCTTTAATAGATAGTCCGAGCTGCCAGCCATGGTGTAGCACTCCAGTACTTCCGGGTAGCCGACGATGGCCTGTTCGAACTCGTCCAGGTTGTTGCGGCCATGGGCCGAGAGCTTGACGTTGACGAACACCGTCATGCTCAGGCCGAGACGCTGCGGATTGAGCAGGGCGACCTTGCGCTCGATCAGCCCGTCCTCCTGCATGCGATGGATGCGCCGCCAGCAGGGCGATTGCGACAGTTCCACCTTCTCGGCGATTTCCGCTGCCGAGAGGTCGGCGTCGTGCTGCAGCAGGCGGAGAATCTTGCGGTCGAGGCTGCTTAATTTTTCCTGCATGAATGTTCCCGGTTTTTTGTTTTTGTTGGAAAGCTCATGCGCAATTTTGGCTTTTTGGCCTCGATTTAGAAAGAAAAAATCGGTACCGCCCAGTCATAGTTTTAGCCAGCCGTCCGCTCCGGCGATCCCGGGGCAGGTCGAATCATGATGGCAACCCACCGTTTGCCATCCAAGGTCGCCATAAAAATAAAAGGAGCGCCCGATGTCTCTGGCCGAGATCCGCCTGGATGACAAGTACCGCCTCGAAACCGGTCACCTCTATCTCACCGGCACCCAGGCGCTGACCCGCCTGCCGATGCTGCAGAAGCAGCGTGACAAGGCCCACGGCCTGAATACCGCCTGTTTCATCTCCGGCTACCGGGGTTCGCCGCTGGGCAATCTCGACAAGAGCCTCTGGGAGGCCAAGTCCTTCCTCCAGGACAACCACATCCACTTCCAGCCTGGCGTCAATGAAGAGCTGGCCGCCACCGCCGTGTGGGGCAGCCAGCAGACCAGCCTGTTCCCCGGCGCCCGCTACGACGGCGTATTCGCCATGTGGTATGGCAAGGGGCCGGGCGTGGACCGCTGCGGCGACGTGTTCAAGCACGGCAACTCGGCCGGCGTCTCCCCGCATGGCGGCGTGCTGTTGCTGGCCGGCGACGACCACGGCTGCAAATCCTCCAGCATCGCCCACCAGAGCGAGCACGCCTTCATCGCCGCGTCGATCCCGGTACTGAACCCGGCCAACGTCCAGGAAATCCTCGACTACGGCATCATCGGCTGGGAGCTGTCGCGCTACAGCGGCTGCTGGGTGGCGCTCAAGACCATCGCCGAGAACGTAGACTCCTCCGCCGTGGTGGACGTCGATCCGTTGCGCGTCGAGGTGAAGATTCCCGAGGACTTCCAACTGCCCGAAGATGGTGTGCACATCCGCTGGCCGGACCCGCCGCTGGCCCAGGAAAAACGCCTCAATACCTATAAGATCTACGCCGCCCGTGCCTTCGCCCGGGCTAACAACCTGAACCAGGTGATGCTCGATTCGCCGAACCCGCGCCTGGGCATCATCACCACCGGCAAGTCCTACCTCGATGTACGCCAGGCACTGGTCGACCTCGGCCTGGACGACGAGCTCTGCGCCCGCGTCGGCCTGCGCGTGCTCAAGGTCGGTATGAGCTGGCCGCTGGAGCCGGTTTCCGTGCACGAGTTCGCCGAGGGACTGGACGAGATCCTGGTGGTCGAGGAAAAGCGCAGCATCATCGAAGACCAGCTCACCGGTCAGCTCTATAACTGGCCGGTGGGCAAGCGCCCGCGGGTGGTCGGCGAATTCGACGAAAATGGCAACTCGCTGTTGCCCAACCTCAGCGAACTGACCCCGGCGATGATCGCCCGGGTCATCGCCAAGCGCCTCGCACCGATCTACACCAGCGATACCATCCAGGCGCGCCTGGCCTTCCTCGCCGCCAAGGAAAAGGCCCTGGCGGAGCGCAGCTACAACACCGTGCGCACCCCGCACTTCTGCTCCGGCTGCCCGCACAACACCTCCACCAAGGTGCCGGAAGGCAGCCGTGCCCAAGGCGGTATCGGCTGCCACTACATGACCCAGTGGATGGACCGCAATACCGACACCTTCACCCAGATGGGCGGCGAGGGCGCCACCTGGATCGGCCAGGCACCGTTCACCGACACCCCGCACATCTTCCAGAACCTCGGCGACGGCACCTACTTCCACTCCGGCCAACTGGCCATCCGTGCCGCTGTGGCGGCCGGGGTCAACATCACCTACAAGCTGCTCTATAACGACGCCGTGGCCATGACCGGCGGCCAGCCCATCGACGGCGAGCTGCGTGTCGACCAGCTCAGCCAGCAGATCTACGCCGAGGGTGTGCGGCGTATCGCCCTGGTCACCGACGAGCCGGGCAAATACCCGACCCGCGCCACCTTCGCGCCCATTGTCACCTTCCACCACCGCCGCGAGTTGGACGCCGTGCAGCGTGAGCTGCGCGAGTTCAAGGGCGTTTCGGTGATCATCTACGACCAGACCTGCGCCACCGAGAAACGTCGCCGGCGCAAGCGCGGCAAATTGGCCGACCCGCAGAAACGCGCTTTCATCAACCCGGCGGTGTGCGAGGGTTGCGGCGATTGCAGCGTGAAATCCAACTGCCTGTCGGTGCTGCCGCTGGAGACCGAACTCGGCCGCAAGCGGCAGATCGACCAGAACGCCTGCAACAAGGACTTCAGCTGCATCGAAGGCTTCTGCCCGAGCTTCGTCACCGTACACGGCGGCAGCCTGCGCCAGCCGGAGGCGGTGGGTTTGAATGCGTTGTTCATTGCCCTGCCGGAACCGACCCAGCCCACCCTGGAACGTCCCTGGAACATCCTCCTGCCGGGCGTCGGCGGTAGCGGCGTGACCACCGTAGGCGCGCTGCTCGGCATGGCCGCGCACATCGAAGGCAAGGGCTGCAGCGTGCTCGACCAGGCCGGCCTGGCACAGAAGTTCGGCCCGGTGGTCACCCACATCCGCATCGCGGCCAAACAGGATGACATCTACGCCGTGCGCATCGCCGCCGGCGAGACCGACCTGCTGCTCGGCTGCGACCTGGTGGTGGCCGCCAGCGAAGAGGCGCTGGCCAAGCTCAACGACCAGATCGCCCACGCCGTGATCAACAGTCACGAAGCCGCCACTGCCGAGTTCACCCGCAACCCGGACGCCCAGGTGCCCGGCGCCGCCATGCGCGAGGCGCTGATCGACGCGGTGGGTGCCGAGAAGACCCACTTCGTCGATGCCACCCGCCTGGCCACCCGCCTGCTCGGCGATAGCATCGCCACCAACCTGTTCATGCTCGGCTACGCCTATCAGAAGGGCCTGGTACCGATCTCCGCCGAGGCGCTGAACAAGGCCATCGAATTGAACGGCGTGGCCGTGCAGCTCAACCAGCAGGCCTTCCTCTGGGGCCGTCGCGCCGCCCACGACCTGGCGGCGGTGGAGAAACTCGCCAAGCCGGAAGAGCTGGACGAGCCGATCTGCGAGACCCTCGACGAGATGATCCGCTTCCGCGTCGACTACCTCACCCGCTACCAGGACGCCGCCTACGCCGAGCGTTATCGCGCCCTGGTGGAGCGGGTCAACGAGATCGACCCGGACGCCTCGCGGTCGCTGACCGCAGCGGTGGCCCGCTACTACTTCAAGCTGCTCGCCTACAAGGACGAGTACGAAGTGGCGCGGCTGTACAGCGACGGCGCTTTCCTCAAGCAATTGCAAGCGCAGTTCCAGGGCGACTATCGCCTGGAATTCCACTTGGCACCATCCTGGCTGGCCAAGCGCGACCCGCTCACCGGCGAGCCTCGCAAGCGCACCTTCGGCCCCTGGATGCTCAAGGCGTTCGCGCTGCTGGCGCGTTTCAAATCGCTGCGCGGCACCGCGCTGGATGTCTTCGGCTACAGCGCCGAGCGTCGTCTGGAGCGCGAGCTGATCGCGGAGTACGAGCGCAGCATCGCCGACCTGCTGGCTCACCTGAACCCGCGCAACTACCGCACGGTCGTGGCCATCGCCGAACTGCCGGAGCAGATCCGCGGCTACGGTCACGTCAAGGAACGCGCCGTGGCCAAGGTGCGTGAGCAGGAGCGGCAGCTCCAGGCTCGCCTGCAGGTGAATGAGTTGAAGGTGGTGCAGTTGTTCGAGCCTGCGGCCTGATACTTCACTCGATCCAGCCCGTCAGCCAGCACAATCCGGAGTAGACCCTCCCGGATTGCGCTGGCTTATCCGGGCTACGTCCGTTTACCCCGACCCAACCGGAACCACACAGAGGAAACCCCGATGTCCGTGTTCTCTCACGTCGAATTCGACCGCCACGAGCATGTCGTCTTCGGCCATGACAAAACCACCGGCCTGAAAGCCATCATCGCCATCCACGACACCACCCTCGGCCCGGCCCTGGGCGGTTGCCGCATGTGGCCCTACGCCACCGATGAGGCGGCCTTGCGCGATGTGTTGCGCCTGTCGCGCGGCATGACCTACAAGTCGGCGCTGGCCAACCTGCCGCTGGGTGGAGGCAAGGCGGTGATCATCGGCGACCCGCGCAGCGGCAAGAGCGAAGCGCTGTTCCAGGCCATGGGCGATTTCGTCGACAGCCTCGGCGGGCGCTACATCACCGCCGCGGATTCCGGCACCGGCGTCGCGGAAATGCAGATCATGGCCCAGCGCACCCGCCACGTGGCCGGCGCCGGCCTGCGCGAAGCCTTCGATGGCGGCACCCGTGACGGCGACCCGTCGCCGTCCACCGCTTACGGCGTGTTCATCGGCCTGAAGGCGGCGGTCAAGCACCGTCTCGGCCGCGATGACCTGCGCGGGCTCAAGGTGGCGGTCCAGGGCGTCGGCCAAGTCGGCTTCGACCTCGCCCGCCAGCTCAAGGAAGCGGGCGCCGAGCTGTGGGTCTGCGACGTCTTCGAGGGCAACCTGCGTCGCGCCTCCGAGCAATTGGGGGCCACCGTGGTCGGCCCGAACGACATCTACGGCCTCGACGTGGACGTCTTCGCTCCCTGCGCCCTGGGCGGCATCATCAACCCGCAGACCCTCGAAGCCCTGCGCGCGCCGGTGATCGCCGGGGCGGCCAACAACCAATTGGCCGACGCCGAGCTGGCCGAGGAACTGCGCCGTCGCGGCTGCCTCTACGCGCCGGACTACGCCATCAACGCCGGCGGCATCATCGACGTCTGCTACGAGCGCACCGGCGGTACCCCGGCACAGCTCAAGGCGCACATCGAAGGCATCGGCGACACCCTGCGGCAAATCTTCGAGCGTGCCGACGCCGAAGGCGCCACCACCAGCGCAGTGGCCGACCGCCTCGCCCACGAGCGCCTGCGCGCCGGCCGCTGATCCCTTACGCCGCGCCCGGCAGTATCCGGGCGCGGCTCGCAGCGATACCCCACTACAACAACAAGAGGGTCAATCCGTGAGTCAAGACAGCATCGCCGCCGGAGCCTACGCCGGCCAGGCCGCTTCCAGCGGCGCTTCCCGAGGGTTGTGGACGAGCCGCTGGGCATTTTTCCTCGCCGCCACCGGTTCGGCGGTCGGCCTGGGTAATATCTGGAAGTTTCCCTACATCACCGGCGTCCATGGTGGCGGGGCGTTCGTCCTGGTCTACCTGGGCTGCATCCTCGCCATCGGCATTCCGCTGCTGATGGCCGAAGTGATGATCGGCCGCGCCGGCCGCAAGAACCCCGCCGACGCGGTCGCTGTGCTGGCGGAGCAATCCGGGGCCAGCCCGCGCTGGCGCCTGGCCGGCTGGGTCGGCGGCTTCACTGGTTTCCTTATTCTCAGCTTCTACGTGGTGGTGGCCGGCTGGGCGCTGGCCTACGTACCGGCCGCTGCCAGTGGAGGCTTCGTCGGCTTGAACGGCGAGAGCAGCGGCGCGCTGTTCGGCGCCTTGCTGGCCGACCCGCTGAAGCTGGCCGTCTGCGCCAGCCTGGTACTGCTGGCGACCCTGCTGATCGTCGGCTTCGGCGTGCAGCAGGGGCTGGAACGGGCGGTGCGCTATCTGATGCCGGGGCTGTTCGTGCTGCTGCTGATCCTGGTGGGCTACGCCGCGACGCGCGGCGCGTTCGGCCAGGCGGCGACCTTTCTCTTCGCCGCGGACTTCTCCAAGCTGACGGGTGAAGCCATCCTGGTTGCTCTGGGCCATGCCTTCTTCACCCTCAGCCTGGGTTGCGGCGCGATGATGGCCTACGGCTCCTACCTGCCGGCCGGCACCTCGATTGCCCGCACCTCGCTGCTGGTGGCCCTGGCGGATACCGCCGTGGCGCTGCTGGCCGGCCTGGCGATCTTCCCGCTGGTGTTCGCCAATGGCCTGGAGCCGGGTGCTGGACCGGGGCTGATCTTCGTCACCCTGCCCATTGCCTTCGGCCAGATGCCGCTGGGGCAGGTGGTCGGTGTGTTCTTCTTCGTGATGCTGCTGATCGCCGCGCTGACCTCGGCAATCTCCCTCAGCGAACCCACCATCGCCTGGCTGACCGAACGCTTCCGTGTCAGCCGCCTCAAGGCGGTGCTGCTGAGCGGTGCGGCACTCTGGTTGCTCAGCCTGGGCAGCGTGTTCTCGTTCAACCTCTGGGCCGAAGGCACTCTGTTCGGCAAGACCTTCTTCGATTGCCTGGACTACCTCACCACCAACCTGCTGATGCCCCTCGGCGGCCTGGCCACGGTGTTCTTCACCGGCTGGGTGCTCAAGCGTAAACGGGTCAGCGAAGCGCTGAACATCGGCCATCCGATGCTGTTCCAGGCCTGGTGGTGGCTGATCCGCTTCGTTACCCCGCTGGGCATCGTGCTGGTCTTCCTCAACCTCATCGGGGTGATCTGAAGAAAGGGCGGCGCTGGCGGAGCATTTGCGCGGCGTCGCCTTGCCGGGCGAATGAATTTGCCCCTACATCGTGAAGCGGACTCTGCGCGCGAACGAAGCCATAATTCGCCAGCAGAGCTGGCTCCTACGAAGAAGGCGCCAGCGGCTTCGGGCAGGGGCGAATTCATTGGCTATGTCTGCGTTAGCTGTTGCAAGGGATAGAAGCCGAGCGATTCCTTCATGCAAATCAATGGGTTGAGCTCGTTTCCATAGC
>NZ_MUJY01000023.1 GCF_002286785.1 Pseudomonas sp. PIC25
CTTCGGTCAGATCGACGATATGCAGGACTGGTACGCGTCGTTGAGCGAGCGGGGCCTGATTGACGGCCCACTGTCCGTTACCGGCTACAGCCTGGGCGGTCATTTGGCCGCGAGGGCCGCAGCATGAATCTTGCCTGCAGAACCGCGTTAACCCTGATTGTTCTCGGCCTGTTCGCCGGCTGCGACGGTGATCCGGCGCCCAAGGTAGCCAGCGACCCGGCGGAGATGACTCCGCTGCAACGCGCCGAGGCCGGTCAGGCCCTTTGGGAGGAGAAGTGCCGGACGGTGGCCGGAGAAAAAATCTACAAGACCGTGCCTGATGTAGAAGGGTTAGTACTGCTTAAAGTAAGACCGGAGACCGGCGAGAGGGAATGGGCTGATCCCATGTGGCCGGGGGCGGCGTTTGCAGTGGAAAGAAGAAGAGATGAATACATAAGTTCATTCTTGGGCTATGAGCACTCGGGTTCGCCAGTTGGCGAATCAGTAACATCAGCTGATCGCGGGTATATCAATACCGACTATTTGCCAGATAGTCCGAATAATCTTCCCGGCTACCGCTATGTCGATGTGATCGATTCTGAAGATAAACAGCGGTATCGGTACATATTGGTCCATAAACCTAGGCCTACGTCGAAAATAGGCTGGATAGATACTCTCCTAGAAAAGTCTCCAGCCCCCGATCCTATTCCACGTTATGGCGTGACCTTCGAAGACCATGTGATCCCCGAGGAGCGCGCCTTGGGAGTGGCCAGCAGCACGGTCAAAGTTATCGACCTTCAGAGCGGAGAAGTGTTGGGCGAAATGCTGCGTTATGCCTGGAGTACTCAAGCCAGCCGCGCCAATCCAAGCCCATGGTTAAGTGCACATGTATGCCCCGGTAATACACGAGGCGCCAGTACGCAAACTCGTCAGTTTGTCGATCAAATTCTTTTCCCACGGAAGGAGCAATAAGAAATGAACATGCTAAATATTGCGGACTATCTAAAATATGCCAACATGCAGATGGCTGCTGAAGCGCTTTACGACTCCAACGCCACAAAAGGACCGTTAAAGCCCGGAAAAATATACGTCGGAGGAATTACCCAGGCATTTCTGGAAACTGGCAATGAGCACGCCAGCAAATTCACTAAAACCCAGGTCGAACTCTCCGGCCTGACCAGCGACTGGGTAGTGGTCGAGCATCTGTCCAATACCAGTACCGGCTTCTCCGGAACTCTGTTCAAGCACAAAGATACC
>NZ_MUJY01000024.1 GCF_002286785.1 Pseudomonas sp. PIC25
CACGCGCAGGCGCATTTCGGCGTCGGCCTGGAAGGGGCAGTCGGGAATGTCGATGGCCGGTAGGCGGGGTGGGAAGGGGATCACTTCAGCCATGGCGTACCTCCAGTGTGGAGGTCTCGGGGGTAACGGCTTTGAAGATCACTGAGGGGTAACGCATGTTCTCGCTCCTTGGGACAGGTTAAGGAGCCGTTTCCACCCTTTCCTGGCAGGGAACGAGAGTGAAACGCCGGCGCCCGTGATTGCAGCAGGCCGAAGCCTGCCCACGGCGTGCCACGTACACGAGAAACCAACGCACACTAAAAAGTGCCCGCTCTCGTCTATGGCGCCTACCGCGCCCCGGTTGTCTGGGTTACCACACCCGTTCGTCACGGCTATGCCGTGACGGGCAGACTCTAGTTCGCCGACGGACCCGGAACAAGCCCGGCAGAGCGAAATGCGAACCAGCAAGCATCGGCATGGCGTGGTAGCCCGCCAGCGCGCGCCCCGTCGCGGCCGGCTTGAACCACGACCGGGCGCCTCTTACCATTGCCGGCTCCCCCCGCCTTCGAGCCCGCGATGAAACAGTACCTCGACCTGATGCGCCACGTGCGCGAGCACGGCACCTTCAAGAGCGACCGCACCGGCACCGGCACCTACAGCGTGTTCGGCTACCAGATGCGTTTCGATCTGGCCGACGGTTTCCCGCTGGTGACCACCAAGAAGTGCCATGTGAAGTCCATCATCCATGAGCTGCTTTGGTTCCTCGCCGGCGACACCAACATCCGCTACCTGAAGGAAAACGGCGTTTCCATCTGGGACGAATGGGCCGACGAAAACGGCGACCTCGGCCCGGTCTACGGCTACCAGTGGCGCAACTGGCCGGCGCCGAACGGCGAGTCCATCGACCAGATCGCCAAGCTGATCGATATGATCCGCAAGAACCCGGACTCGCGCCGCCTGATCGTCTCCGCCTGGAACCCGGCGCTGGTCGACCAGATGGCCCTGCCGCCGTGCCATGCGCTGTTCCAGTTCTACGTGGCCGAAGGCCGTCTGAGCTGCCAGCTCTACCAGCGCTCGGCCGATATCTTCCTCGGCGTACCCTTCAACATCGCCAGCTACGCCCTGCTGACCCTGATGGTGGCGCAGGTTTGCGATCTCGAACCGGGCGAATTCATCTGGACTGGTGGCGACTGCCATCTCTATGCCAACCACCTCGAACAGGCCGACCTCCAGCTCTCCCGCGAGCCGCTGCCTCTGCCAACCATGAGGCTCAACCCGGAAGTGAAGGACCTGTTCGCTTTCCGCTACGAGGACTTCGAGCTGGTGGGCTACCAGGCGCACCCGCATATCAAGGCACCGGTTGCGGTCTGAACCGGCTATTTCAACTCGACGGCCAGTGCCGCGATCTGCATCTGCCGCTCCGCCTGTTCCAACCGTGCACCGGGATTGAGCGACGACCATTCCGGATGGGCACGGGCCTTGTGCAGGGCTTCCGGTAGCTTGCCGTTGCGCCAGGCACCATCCTGCGGGGTTTCCAGGCGAATCGCCTGTTGTGCGGCATGGCCTCGGCTGGCGAGGGCGGCGAGCAGTTGGCGTTGGCGCAGGGCGAGCAGGCGCAGCACGTTGTCGTCGACGCTGAGTTCGCGCTGGCCCTTGAGTTTGCCGAGCAGGCGTCCGCCATAGTTGCGGGCGGTCTGCAGGCCACCGCCGGCGAGCGCGCCGAGCAGCGCGGCGGCGCCGAGGGTGATGCCGCCGACCAGCAGGTCGACCCCGGCACCCGCTGCCGCGCCGGCCGCCATGCCGCCTCCGACCCTCACGCCAAGCTGCTTGAGGGTTTCCGGATTGAACAGATCGTCGCCCCAGCGGCCGTCGAGCAGCGGCAGGTCGCCGGCCTGGGCATCCTGCGGGCGGAATGCATAGAGGCGCAACAGGGCTTCGACGCAGCGCTGTTCGCGCTGGCGGATGGATTCGCGCAGTTCGCGGATCGCGCCCTGTTCGAGAACCGGCTGGCTGGCCACGCTGCGCCGGCAGGCGGCGGCATCGATGAGCAACTCCGCAATCAACCGGGCTCCGGCGTCCTGACGGACGCGTGCCTGGGCTTCGTGATCGGCGATCAAGCGCTCCAGTTGCGGACGCGAACGCTCCAGCAGCAGTGCCAGGCTTTCATACAGCCGGCGTTCGCCGTCCAGCGGCGGGGCGACGCTGTCGAAGCGCACCAGGGCGTGCAGTCCCTGGCGTGCCAGGGCTTCGCGCCACTCGTTCTCGCGAGTGTCCTGGCGGGCGACGAAATTGAGCACCGGCAGCAGCGGCTTGCCGCAGCCGGCGAGTACCGCCAGTTCGTCGCGGTACTTGGCCAGCACCGGCTCGCGGGCATCGATCACGTAGAGACCGGCATCCGAAGCGAGCAATTGGCGCAGCACCTTGGCTTCCTGTTCGAAGCGCTGGCGGGCCTCGCTGCCGTCGAGGAAGCGGGCCAGCCGGGCAGGCCCGTCGAGACGCTCGCCGGGGCGCTCCAGGCGTTCCAGGTAGTCGAGCAGGGCGATGGCGTCTTCCAGGCCGGGGGTGTCGTACAGCTCCAGCAGCGGCTCGCCGTCCACCGAGAGGCGCGCCCCTTCGACGTGGCGGGTGGTGCTGGGCCGGTGCGAAACCTCGCCGAAGCCGGTGTCGCGGGTGAGGGTGCGCAGCAGGGAGGTCTTGCCGACGTTGGTGTGGCCGACCACGGCGAGTTTCAGCGGTTGGCGCGTGCGGCTTTCAGTCATGTCCGCTCTCCAGCCAGTGCAGCGGTGCGCTGCAGCCATGGGACAGGCCGAGTTGTGCGAGGGCCTGATGCCAATCCTCCAGCCGCTCGCTGTCCAGCGCTTCGCCGGGTGGGGCCTGGAGCAGCCAGATACGGGTGGCGCTGGCCGTGCGCGCCAGCTCGCCGAGCAGGGCGAGGGTGCCGCGGTCGGGCGAGCGGCGCGGGTCGCAGGCGATGACCAGGCGCTCGGGCGGGAAGCGGGTGAGCTGGTCGAGCAGGTGCTGGCGCTGTTCGCGGCTGTCGAGGACGCCGGCATCGGCCACGTTCTTCGGCAGCGCGGGCGGCCAGGGGCGGCGGTCGTCCAGTTCGACGGCCACCAGCAGCGCGCCGGCGCTGTCGCCGGGGTAGGTGCCGCTCTTGGGTGAGGGCAGCGCGGCGGGCGCTTCTTCGCTCACGCCCAGGCGCTCGCTGGCCGGTTGCAGGCGTTCGCGCAGGAGCTGGTAGCCGGGCAGGGAAAGATCCAGTGCCAGTGCCGCCGTGCCGCGTTTCCATTGCCACCGGCAGAACAGGGCGAGCAGCAGGCGCGGCAACAGGCCGTAGACCAGTAGCACGCCGATCAGCCAGCCAGCCCAGGCGTGGCGGGCGCTTTCCAGGGGTACGGCGACGTCGCCGCTGGCGCGGATGGTGGCGACGTCCGGCAGCGGGAAGCCGATCAGCGCCGGCAGGGCGCCGAGGGCCCGCGTAAGGCTGACGAAGGTGTCGCTGCCCAGCAGCGTGGTTTCCCAGACGAAGCCATAGCGGCGGGTGGAGAGGAGGGCGAGCAAGGTCAGCAGGGCGCTGAGCAGCGTCAGCAGCCAGAAGCCGTTGACCAGCGCACCCAACCCCCAGCGCGCCAATCGACGGCGTTGCAGGAGCAGCAGCAGGGCCGGGGCCAGGTGCGCGGCCCGGGCGTCGCGGGCGAGTTTTTCGCTGAGCCAGAGCCACAGCCGGCCGAGAGCGCCGCCGCTGTCGCCGGCGTAGCGCAGGCTGAACAGCCAGCCGAGGAGCATCAGCAGGTGCAGGCCGAGCAGGCTGCCCAAGGCCCAGAACACATTCACCGGCCGCTGCCCGTCTCCGAGGGCGGCGACTGCCAGGCCGCTACCGCCGACCACCGCCAGCAGCAGGAGCAGGTAACCCGCCAGCCGCGCGCCCTCATGCCAGTGACGGAGGGCGGCGAGTTGACCGTCGCGCTCGGCGAGAAACAGCGCCCGCCGTCGAATCCGAGTCGGCAGGTCGCCGTCGGCGGCATTGGCCTGGCGATTGGCTTCGCGGTCTTCCAGCGGGCCGGTGTGCTCTTCGCGCAGGCGTACGGCTTCGCAGAGCCAGAGGTGATCGAGGTGGGTCAGTGGAGTGGGGGAGGCGGCAGTCACGCGGCGTCTCGTCGGCGGAGTCAGCCTTGAGGATAACCGCTGAGTGGGAGTGGTGGGATAGTTTGGTGCTGGCGCGTGATTCCCCTTACGCCTCACGGGACCCCGGGAGGCGTAAGGAGTGAAGAGGGATCACTGGCGTGCTTCACGCACCTCCACGGCGATGTCCGGCTGGTCGGTGAACAGGCCGTCGATACCGGCGTCTAGGAAGGCGCGGATCTCCGTCTCGATGTCGCCGCGTGCTTGCGGGTCGCTGCTGCTGCGCAAGTCGGTCGGGAGGAAGTTGTTCTCGGCGCGGAAGGTATAGGGGTGCACCTTGAGCCCGGCGGCATGGGCGTCGGGCACCAGGCGGGTGGGGCTGGTGAGGTTGCCGGCGGCGTCGCGCGGGATGATCTGGCTCTTCTCCGGGCCGATGCCAGCGGCGTAGCGGGCGATGGCCTTGAGTCCGGTCGGGGTGCTCATCTGGGCGTAGGTAAGCCCCGTACCCAGCACCTGTTGGTCGTAGGGCTGGCCGTCGGTCCACAGCAACTGCACCAGGCGCAGAGACGTCAGGCGGCTCAAGGTCTTGAGGTTCTCCACCTCGAAGGACTGGATATACACCGGCGACCAGCGGCTGGCGTAGCCATTGCGGGCCAGGATGCGCACTAGCGGGCGCTCCATGGCCAGGCCGAGCTGCTGGAAGTGGGTCGGGTGCTTGGTTTCAGGGTAGAGACCGATGACCCGCTGCTGGCTGATTTGCAGGGATTTCACCAGGTCGATGATTTCCTGCAGGGTCGGTACTTCGAAGGCACCGTCCAGGCGGGCGTTGCCGGGGCGGATCGTCGGGATGCGCTCGATGGCTCGCAGCGACTTGATCTCGGCCAGGGTGAAGTCTTCGCTGAACCAGCCGGTGAGGGTCACCCCGTCGACGGTCTGGGTGCGCCGGCGGTCGGCGAACTCGGAGCGTTGGGCCACGTCGGTGGTCAGGCCCAGCTCGTTGTCGTGGCGGGCGATCAACTGGCCGTCCTTGGTCATTACCAGGTCCGGTTCGATGTAGTCGGCGCCTTGCAACACCGCCAGCGCATAGGACGCCAGGGTGTGTTCTGGCACATAGCCGCTGGCACCGCGATGACCGATCACCAGGGGGTTCGGTTCGACATGGTGACGGCTGCGGGCTTCGGTGCTGGCGGTGGCTTCGGGGGCAGCGTGGGACATCAGCGGCAACAACAGGCTGCAGGCGAGCAGCCAATGACGCAGGATCGCGGGGTGTTTATCGGACATCTCGGCATCTCCTTGCGGTTTAGTCGGACAAGCCTGCCCGGCGAACCGTGACGGTTTGGCGTTATTCCGGTAACCGTCCGGTGACAGCGGGTGGGCTTGTGAGCGATTTGACACAGCTTAGGCTGGCTGGCCGGGGAGGTGTCCTCTGGTATGCTCGCCGCCATGAAAACGACCACGCTCCCCCTCGCCCTGATCGCCGCCCTCGCGCAGAACCGCGTGATCGGCCGCGACAATCAACTGCCCTGGCGCCTGCCGGCGGACCTCAAGCATTTCAAGGCCATGACCCTCGGTAAGCCGGTGATCATGGGCCGCAAGACCTGGGACTCCCTCGGCCGGCCGCTGCCGGGACGGCTCAATCTGGTGGTCAGCCGCCAGCCCGGTTTGCAGCTCGAAGGCGCGGAAGTCTTCTCTTCGTTGGACGCGGCCATCGAACGCGCCGAGCACTGGGCGCGCGAGCAGGGCGCCGGCGAGCTGATGCTGATCGGCGGCGCGCAACTCTACGCCCAGGCCCTGGAGCGGGCCGACCGCCTCTACCTGACACGGGTAGACCTGCGCCCGGAGGGCGATGCCTGGTTCCCTGAGTTCAGTGAAGCGGAGTGGGTACGTGAGGCCCATGACGAGCATCCCGCCACGGCAGATACGCCGGCCTACGATTTCGAGACCTGGGTGCGGCGCTGATCGCCGCTTTCTTGACCCCGGCCAAGTTGGCTGGAGGTGCACAGGGCTAGCATTCCCGCTTCGCCCCTTGCACCGACAGGTTATCCCCATGGCTTCAGCCCGCTCCGATGGTTCCCAGGTCGAAGACCTGGCTGCGCTGATCGTCCGCCATCGGCTGTGGGAGGATGCCCTGGCCCTGCTGACAGGGACCGCCATGGTCGCCCTGGGCATCGCTTTCTACAGCCATGCCGGGCTGCTCACCGGTGGTACCGTGGGCTTGGCGTTTCTGCTCAAGTACCTGCTCGGCTGGTCGTTCGGCTGGGCGTTCTTCCTGATCAATCTGCCGTTCTATGCGCTGGCGATCTGGCGCATGGGCTGGATGTTCACCCTGCGCACCCTCTGTGCGGTCGGCTTGGTGTCCTGGCTGGCCGAACTGACTCCGCAGTGGGTCGGTTTCTCCCGGTTGAACCCCCTCTATGCCGCGTTGTTCGGCGGCTTCGCCATGGGGCTCGGTTTGCTGATGCTGTTCCGCCACCGCGCCAGCCTGGGTGGGGTGAATATTCTCGCGCTGTTCCTGCAGGAGCGCTTCGGCCTGCGAGCCGGCAAGGTGCAGATGGCGATCGATGCGGCGATCGTGCTGGCGGCGCTGTTCATCGTGCCGGCGGACAAGGTACTGCTGTCTGTCCTCGGCGCGTTGGCGCTGAATATGGTCCTGGCGATCAACCACCGTGCCGGGCGTTATCGGGGCGTGAGTTGAGCTGCGATTTTCCCTGGGCTGCATCCGGGCCACGACGGCGATCCGGCGCGCCACCACACCAGATAAACCAGGCCCCTGGATGCCCGGGCCTCGTTTCCTCGGCTAATCCAGCGTCATCAATTCCCCGTGCACGTCCTGTCCTTCGATGAACAGGCTGCCGACGCTGATCGGCAGTTTGAAACGACGCGGGCCGGCGCTGCCGGGATTGACGTAGAGCACGCCGTCGCGCTCCAGCAGGGCGGGTTTGTGGGAGTGGCCGGCGACCACCACGGCGATCTTTTCCGCGGCGGGGTCGATGTCGAGGGTCTTGAGGTCGTGCAGCACATAGATGGCGATGCGGCCGAACTTGATCACGAGGCGCTCGGGCAGATTCTCCGCCCACTCGCCGGTGTCGTTGTTGCCGCGCACCACCGACAGCGGGGCGATGCTTTCCAGCTGGGCGAGGATTTCCGATCCGCCGATGTCGCCGGCATGGATCAGATGGTCGCAGCCACGCAGGCGCTCCAGCGCTTCCGGGCGCAGCAGGCCATGGGTATCGGCGATCAGGCCGATCCGCAGGCTGGGTACCTCGCTTCGTCGTTCCGCCATCCTCGTGCCCCCGGTTGCTGAGGTGTCGCTTCGCCGGCCCCGGTTCGAACGTGCCCGGCTGTTTCAAACCTACAACAAAAAGCCCGGCGCCAACTAGCGCCGGGCCTCGGGTGCGGCAAGCGGAAATCAGCCGTCCAGCAGCGCCTTGTTGCGTACCGCGCCCTTGTCGGCGCTGGTGGCCAGCAGGGCATACGCTTTGAGGGCGGTGCTCACCTTGCGTGCGCGCGGTGCGGCCGGCTTCCAGCCCTTCTTGTCCTGCTCGACGCGGCGGGCGGCCAGTTCCTCGTCGCTGACCAGCAGGTTGATGCTGCGGTTCGGGATGTCGATGAGGATGCGATCGCCGTCCCGGACCAGGCCGATGGCGCCACCGGCAGCGGCTTCCGGCGAGGCGTGGCCGATGGACAGGCCCGAGGTGCCGCCGGAGAAACGGCCGTCGGTGAGCAGGGCGCACTGCTTGCCCAGGCCCTTGGACTTCAGGTAGCTGGTGGGATAAAGCATTTCCTGCATGCCCGGCCCGCCTTTCGGACCTTCGTAGCGGATGATCACCACGTCGCCCGGCTTCACTTCGTCGGCGAGGATGCCTTTCACGGCGCTGTCCTGGCTCTCGAAGATTTTCGCCGAGCCTTCGAACACCAGGATCGACTCATCCACGCCAGCGGTCTTCACCACACAGCCGTCAAGGGCGATGTTGCCGTACAGCACGGCCAAGCCGCCTTCTTTCGAATAGGCGTGTTCGACGCTGCGGATGCAACCTTCGGCGCGGTCGTCGTCCAGGCTCGGCCAGCGGGTGCTCTGGCTGAACGCCACCTGGGTCGGGATGCCCGCCGGGCCTGCCTTGAAGAAGGTATGCACGGCTTCGTCGTCGGTCTGGGTGATGTCCCACTGGGCGATGGCGTCGGCCATGCTCGGGCTGTGCACGGTCGGCACGTCGGTGTGCAACAGGCCGCCGCGCGCCAGTTCGCCGAGGATGCTGAAGATGCCGCCGGCGCGGTGCACGTCTTCCATGTGGTACTTCTGGATGTTCGGCGCCACCTTGCACAGCTGCGGTACTTTGCGCGACAGACGGTCGATGTCGCGCAGGTCGAACGGCACTTCCGCCTCCTGGGCGGCGGCCAGCAGGTGGAGGATGGTGTTGGTCGAGCCGCCCATGGCGATGTCCAGGGTCATGGCATTCTCGAACGCCTTGAAGCTGGCGACGTTGCGCGGCAGGACCGATTCGTCGCCTTCGCCGTAGTAGCGCTGGCACAGCTCGACGGCCAGGCGGCCGGCGCGCAGGAACAATTGCTCGCGGTCGGCATGGGTGGCCAGCGTCGAACCGTTGCCCGGCAGCGCCAGGCCCAGGGCTTCGGTGAGGCAGTTCATCGAGTTGGCGGTGAACATGCCGGAGCAACTGCCGCAGGTGGGGCAGGCGCTGCGCTCGTATTCCTCGACCTTCTCGTCGGAGCAACTGGCATCGGCGGCCGCCACCATGGCGTCCACAAGGTCCAGGCCGTGGTTGGCCAGCTTGGTCTTGCCGGCTTCCATCGGGCCGCCGGAGACGAACACCACCGGAATGTTCAGGCGCAGGGCGGCCATCAGCATGCCGGGGGTGATCTTGTCGCAGTTGGAGATGCAGACGATGGCGTCGGCGCAGTGGGCATTGACCATGTACTCCACGGAGTCGGCGATGATCTCGCGGCTCGGCAGCGAATAGAGCATGCCGTCGTGGCCCATGGCGATGCCGTCGTCCACGGCGATGGTGTTGAATTCCTTGGCCACGCCACCGTGCTTCTCGATCTCGCGGGCCACCAGTTGGCCGAGGTCCTTCAGGTGGACGTGGCCGGGCACGAACTGGGTGAAGGAGTTGGCGATGGCGATGATCGGCTTCTTGAAGTCCTCGTCCTTCATCCCGGTGGCGCGCCACAGCGCACGGGCGCCGGCCATGTTGCGGCCGAAGGTGGAGGTTTTCGAGCGGTAATCGGGCATGACGGGGTTCCTGCAGGCTGATCAGGTTATGTACGTATGGTGAGCGTCGCGGGAGCCGGAAGCAACGGCAGTAGCCGTGCGGTCGGACGGGGCCGTAAGGCGAGGCGGGATCACCGCACGCCGGGCCAGGGCTCACAAGCCCGCCGGGGATGAATGGCGAGGAATGGCCGGATTCTACGCCGGGGCGGCGGGTGCGGCAAAGGCTGGCGGTCGGCCGGAACAATCCGGAACGTGTGGGAGCGAATTCATTCGCGATAAGGGCAGCGAGGCGCCTCGTTGATCGCGAATGAATTCGCTCCCACAAGGGCTAGCTATTGGGCAGCAGGCGCACGGTCAGGCTCTTGATGTAGCGGGTCTCGGCGATTGCCGGGTGGACCGGATGGTCCGGGCCCTGGGCGCCGCGTTCCAGCAACTGGATGTTGCGGTCCAGGTGGCGGGCGCTGCCGAGCAACAGGTTCTGCAAATCATCTTCCGGCAGATGCATGGAGCAGGAGGCGCTGACCAGGATGCCGTCCTTGTTCAGCAGACGCATGGCCTGCTCGTTGAGGCGACGGTAAGCGGTCTCGCCGTTCTTGAAGTCCTTCTTGCGCTTGATGAAGGCCGGCGGGTCGGCGATGACCACGTCGAAGCGTTCCTCGGCGGCTTTCAGCTCCTTCAGCGCTTCGAAGACATCGCCTTCGATGCAGGCGACCTGTTCGGACAGTCCGTTCAGCGCGGCGTTGCGTTCCACGCCGTCGAGGGCGAAGCCGGAGGCATCCACGCACATCACTTCCGTAGCGCCGAAGGCGGCAGCCTGCACGCCCCAGCCACCGATATAGCTGAACAGGTCGAGCACCCGCTTGCCCTTCACATAGGGGGCCAGGCGAGCGCGGTTCATGCGGTGGTCATAGAACCAGCCGGTCTTCTGGCCTTGCAGCACGGGCGCTTCGAACTTCACGCCGTTCTCTTCCAGCGGTACCCATTCCGGTACGTTGCCGTGGGCGATCCTGACGTAGCGCTCCAGCCCTTCGGCGTCACGCGCGCTGGAGTCGTTCTTCCACAGCACGCCCGACGGCTTGAGTACCTGGACCAGGGCGGCGAGGACGTCGTCCTTGTGGCGTTCCATGGCGGCGGAGGCCAACTGGGCGACCAGGACGTCGCCGAAGCGGTCCACCACCAGGCCGGGGAGCAGGTCGGAATCGCCGTAGGCCAGGCGGTAGAAGGGCTTGTCGAACAGACGGTCACGCAGTGACAGGGCGACATTGAGACGGTGCACCAGCAGCGACTTGTCCAGGCTGTGCTTGGGGTCGCGGGAAATCAGGCGGGCGCAGATCAGGTTGTTCGGGCTCAGCGCGACGATACCGAGCACCTTGCCGTTGCTGGCCTCGAGTACGGCCTGGTCGCCAGCGGCGAAGGCGTTCAGCGGGGTGGCGACGACGTCCACCTCGTTGCTGTAGACCCACAGGTGGCCGGCGCGCAGACGGCGGTCGGCATTGGCTTTCAGGCGCAGGCTGGGCAGGGACATGGGGGCGCTCCGGGAAAAAAGAGCGGAAGTATACCCTGTCGGCCGGGGCGGGTCGCGGATGCGGCGCCCCGGCGAACGGTCAGGCGGCGAGGGCCTCGATCAGCTTCTGGTTGAAGGCTGGGATGTCGTCCGGCTTGCGGCTGCTGATCAACGTGCCGTCCACCACCACTTCCCTATCGACCCATGTGGCGCCGGCGTTGCGCAGATCGTCCTGCAACGAGGGCCAACTGGTCATGGTCTTGCCATCGACCAGGTCGGCGGAGGCGAGCAGCCAGGCGCCATGGCAGATGACGGCGATCGGCTTGTTAGCGCGGACGGCGTCCTTGACCAGCTCCACGGCCAGCTCGTCGGTGCGGATGGTGTCGGCGTTGACCACCCCGCCCGGCAGAACGATGGCGTCATAATCGTCGATCCGGGCCGCTTCGAAGGTCTTGTCGACGGGGAATCTGTCGGCCGGCGTGGTGTGGTTCCAACCGGTCACCTGGCCGGCGTGGGAGGAGAGAATCTCGGTCTTCGCGCCGGCCTTTTCCAGGGCTGCCTTGGGGCCGGTCAGCTCGGCTTGTTCGAAACCGTCGGTGACCAGAAGGGCCACCCGTTTACCGCTGAGGGATGCTGCCATCGGTTACCTCCTGCGATCGGATGAAAGGGCTGGTTGCCGGTCGCCAAAGCAGGGCGACCCACTTGAATTCCGACCCGGTTCACCCGCAAAGTTCCGTTTTGGGTTCGTGGCAAAGTGCCGCGTTCCGATCCGCATCGGGTAGATGCCCGCCCCCTCGAAGGCGGTCGAAGTAGAACGAGCAGTCTTCCGCCGAGTTTCCGCACATGGCCCACGAACTTTCCGCCGAACAGATCCGCCAGGTATTGCAGGGCATCAGTGTGCCGCCGCAACCGCAGATCATGGTCGACCTGCAGATGGAGCAGGTCATGCCCAATCCCGACCTGAAGAGTATCGCCCGCCTGATCGGGCAGGACCCGGGGCTCTCCGGCGCCTTGCTGAAGATCGTCAACTCGCCGTTCTTCGGCCTGTCCAACCGCATTGCTTCGATCCAGCAGGCGGTCAACCTGCTCGGCTGCGACACGGTGATCAATCTGATCAACGCCCAGTCGATCAAGGGCGAGATGACAGACGAAACCATCGTCACCCTCAACCGCTTCTGGGACAGCGCCCAAGACGTGGCCATGGCCTGCCTCAGCCTGGCCAAGCGCATCGGCTACCAGGCGGCCGACGAGGCCTATGCCCTCGGCCTGTTCCACAACTGCGGCATCCCGCTGATGCTCAAGCGCTTCCCCGACTACATGACCGTGCTGGAGGAAGCCTACGCCCGCGCCAACGGCGAACGGCGCGTGGTGGATACCGAGAACCAGTTGCTCAACACCAACCACGCGGTGGTCGGCTATTTCACCGCCAAGTCGTGGAACCTGCCGCTGCACTTGTGCGAGGCCATTGCCAACCACCATAACGCCCTGGCGATCTTCAGCGACGAATCCAGCCGCGATGCACAGCTCAAGACGCTGCTGGCGATCCTCAAGATGGCCGAGCACATCTGCGCCAGCTACGAGGTCCTGGGTAACCAGCCGGACGACCACGAGTGGAACAGCATCGAGCAACTGGTGCTGGAGTACGTCGGCCTGTCCGAATACGACTTCGAGAACCTCAAGGAAAGCATCCGCGAATTGGGCGCCTGCTGAGCGACGGCGGCGCCTCGTCGTGCTAGCCTGCCGCCCTGTTCTTTCCCCCGTGTCTGCCTCGTATGCCTGAATTACCCGAAGTCGAAACTACCCGCCGCGGTATCGCTCCTTATTTGGAGGGCCAGCGTGTCAGCCGTGTCGTCGTGCGCGAACGGCGGCTGCGCTGGCCGATTCCGGAGGACCTGGACGTGCGCCTGTCCGGCCAGCGCATCGAGCGCGTGGAGCGGCGGGCCAAGTACCTGCTGCTCAAGGCTGAAGCGGGCACGTTGATTGGCCATCTCGGTATGTCCGGCAGTCTGCGCCTGGTGGAATGCGGCCTGCCGGCGGCCAAGCACGAGCACGTGGACATCGAGCTGGAGTCGGGGATGGCGCTGCGCTACACCGACCCGCGCCGGTTCGGAGCCCTGCTCTGGAGCCAGGACCCGCTCAACCACGAGCTGTTGCGCAGCCTGGGGCCTGAACCGCTGACCGATGCCTTCGATGGCGAGCGCCTGTACCAGCTCTCGCGGGGACGCAGCATGGCGGTCAAGCCGTTCATCATGGACAACGCCGTGGTGGTCGGGGTAGGTAACATCTACGCCAGCGAGGCGCTGTTCGCCGCCGGCATCGACCCGCGCCGTGCGGCCGGCTCGATCTCGCGGGCGCGCTATGTCGCGTTGGCCGTGGAGATCAAGCGGATTCTCGCCCATGCCATTGAGCGCGGTGGTACCACGCTGCGCGACTTCGTCGGCGGCGACGGCCAGCCCGGCTACTTCCAGCAGGAGCTGTTCGTGTACGGGCGGGGCGGTGAATTCTGCAAGACCTGCGGTTCTACCTTGAAGGAAATCCGCCTCGGGCAGAGGGCGAGTGTGTATTGCGGCCGCTGCCAGCGCTAAGGCTCGGTCTGCAACGCGCCCGCGATAACGACAATAACAAGAGACACGCACTACCGAGGTTCAGATGTCCGGTAACTACCTGCCGCGTAACCGCTTCGCCGAAGCGGTCGGCCGTTCCATGCTCAGGCTCATGGGCGGTTGGCGCATCGAAGGCGAGCTGCCCCGGCTCGACAAGTTTGTGGTCATCGGCGCGCACCATACCTCCAACTGGGATTTTGTCCTGTTCATCGCGGCCAAGTTCGTGCTGCGCCTGAATGCGCGCTGGTTCGGCAAGCACAGCATCTTCCGCTGGCCGTTCGGCGCACTGCTGCGCCGCTGGGGCGGCATTCCGATCCAGCGTCACCTGCGCCTGAACGTGGTCGAGCAGGCGGTGAAAAGCTTCGAGCAGCAGCGCGAATTCATGCTGGTGCTGTCGCCGGAAGGCACGCGGCGGCGGGTCGAGCGCTGGAAGATGGGCTTCTACCATATTGCCCGTGGCGCCGGCGTACCAATCGTTCCGGGGGCGCTGGATTATCGCAACCGGCGCCTCGTCATCGGTGCGCCCTTCTGGCCGACCGGCGACGAGCAGGCCGATCTGCGAGCTTTGCTGGCCTTCTTCCAGCCATACGAGCCGAAAAAACCTGAAAATGCGTTCCACGGCGATTGATGCCCGTCACGCTGACAACTGGCAAAGCGCTGTTATAGTTAGCCGCATCGACCCGAACACATGAAGGATCGCTTCCCATGAACCTGTTTCGTACCACCGCTGCTGTCCTGGCGCTGACCACCGGCCTGCTGACCTTGCCCGCCCAAGCGAACGAGGTGGTGCAGCAGGAAAACACCAGCGGCGACCCGACCTACACCGTCGAAGCGCCCAAGGGCTACGCGATGATGGGTGACCTGCTGATCGCCCGCCCGCTGCTGATCGGCGCCACCGTCATCGGTGCCGCCGCCTTCCTCGTCAGCCTGCCGTTCACCGCCTTGGGCGGTAACGTCGGCGAAGCCGGCAAATCGCTGGTGGTCGAGCCGGGCAAGGAAGCGTTCGTGCGCTGCCTGGGCTGCACCATGAGCGGCTACAAGCAGGACTGATCGGCTGAATGCCTGAACCGGGCCGCAGCCTCCAACCGGGGCTGCGGCTTTTTCTCGGCTGCTTTCTCGGCGCGCTGCTGGCGTTCTCCTTCTGGCTAAGTGCCGGTTGGCTCCAGCTCAGTGCCGGGCTGGCGCTTTTCCTGTTCGGCATGCAATGCCTGGAAGAGGCGTTGCGCGACTTGGCCGGCGGCAAGCTCGAGAGCCTTCTTGCCCGCAGCACGGCGACGCCGTTCAAGAGCCTGATGTTCGGCGTCAGCGCCACTATGCTGACCCAGTCCAGTTCGCTGGTCTCCCTGCTCACCATCGCCTTTATTAGCAGCGGCCTGATCAAGCTGGCTGCCGGTATCGCCATCATCTTCGGCGCCAACCTGGGCACGACCAGCGGCATCTGGCTGCTGGCGCTGGCCGGACAGAACCTCAGCCTGGGTCCGCTGGCCCTGCCGTTGCTGGTATTCGGCGTACTGGCCGGGTTCAACGGCGAGCGCAGCCGGGCCGTGGGCCGCCTATTGCTGGGCATCGCCTTCCTGTTCCTCGGCATCGACCAGATGAAAACCGGCTTCGCCTCGGTCGGGGGCGGCTTCGATCCGCTGCACTATGCGCTACCGGGATTTCTTGGCCAGTTGGCCTTTGTCGGCGTTGGTGTGCTGGTGACGGTGGTGCTGCAGTCCAGCCATGCGAGCCTGATGCTGACCCTGGCTGCGCTGAGCAGCGGGCAACTGATGCTGGACCAGGGGCTGGCGATCGCCATCGGCTCCAATGTCGGCAGCACGGTGACTGCGGTGATCGGCTCGCTGCGGGGTGGACGCGCCGGTCAGCGGCTGGCCCTGGCGCACGTGCTGTTCAATCTGGTCACCGCGCTGATCGCGCTCGCCCTGCTGGTTCCATTGGGCGCCCTGGTGCATTGGCTTGGTCGGCAGGTCGGGCTGGGCGATAACGCGCTGATCCAGTTGGCGCTGTTCCATACCCTGTTCAATTCCATTGGCGTCCTCCTATTCTGGCCCTGGCAAACCCGCCTGGCCGGCCTGCTGGAGCGCCTGTTGCCGGAGCCGCTGGAACCCCGCGTGCTGATCACCGAGCTGACGCACCCGGATACCGAGCCGGCAGTCACCCACAGCCGCTACCTGGATGACGCGGCCCTGGCCTCGGCGGATGCTGCCGCCCACGCGGTAATGCTCGAGTTGCAACACCTCGGCCGGCTGAGCCTGGAAGTGATCTGCCATGCGCTCTACCTGCCGGTCGACCAGTTGAGCGGTCCGCCCGACGAGGCGCGCCTGCGCGCCCAGCCCGGCCCCCACGAACTGGATGCCGAGCAGCTCTATCGGCGCCATATCAAGGGCGTCTACGCCGACCTGCTGAGTTTCATGAGCCGGCTCGAAGCCGATCTGGATACGCCGCATCAGGAATTCTGGGTGCATTGCCAACTGGTGGCGCTGCAACTGGTGGATGCGGTCAAGGATGCCAAGCACCTGCAAAAGAACCTCGGGCGCTTCCTGCGCCAGGGCGATTCGGCGGTACGGGACGATTACGTGGAGTTGCGCCGGCACCTGCTCGGTGTGCTGCGACAGGTGCGTGAGCTAGGACGCCTGGAACTGCCCGAGGAGGCCTGGGCCGAACGCCTGCGTGAGCTGGACGAGAAAGCCGCTCAGTTCGACGCGGCTTTCCGCCACCGATTATTCGCCGATGTGCGCGACAAGCGCCTCGACGGCCTGTTGGCCAGCTCGCTGATGAACGATCTGGGCTATACCAGCCGGATCACCCAGAGCCTGCGCAACGTCCTGCTGCTCGGGTTGGGCGACGGCAACGAGATGTTCCGGGCTGTGCGCCAACTGGCGCCGGATGACGGTCGGCCGCTGATCCGTCTGGATTGAGGCCGTTGTGGATCAGGCTTTGCCGGTGATGATCAGGTACTTCTGCATCAGCTCGTCCTTGCTTTCCACATGGTCAGGGTCGAGCGGGATGCAATCCACCGGGCAGACCTGCTGGCATTGCGGCTCGTCATAGTGGCCGACGCACTCGGTGCACAGGTTCGGGTCGATCACGTAGATCTCCTCGCCTTGGGAAATCGCACCATTTGGGCATTCAGGCTCGCAGACGTCGCAGTTGATGCAGTCGTCGGTGATTTTCAGGGACATGAAACAAACTCCTGCCGGGATCGGCGGGTACGGCACGGTTGGGACGCGGCGAATTGTGCCGCATCGGCGCCCGTCGTGCACGCCGGGGCGCCGAACTGCATTCAGCGCTTGAAGCGCTCCGTCAACGCATCGGCCACGGCGGGGTGGACGAAGTTGCTGATGTCTCCGCCCAGCGCGGCGATCTCGCGCACCAGGGTGGAGGAAATAAAGGAGTACTTCTCCGACGGGGTGAGGAACAGGCTCTCCACCTCCGGGGCCAGTTGGCGATTCATGTTGGCTAGCTGAAATTCGTACTCGAAGTCGGACACGGCGCGCAGGCCGCGCAGCAGCACGTTGGCGTTCTGTTCGCGGGCGAATTGCGCCAGCAGGGTGGCGAAGCCCATGACCTCGACGTTGGGCAGGTGCTTGGTCACTTCGCGCGCCAGCTCCACACGCTGCTCCAGGGAGAACAGCGGATTCTTCTTCGGGCTGGCCGCGACCGCGATGATCACGTGGTCGAACAGGCGCGAGGCGCGTTCGACCAGGTCGCCATGTCCCTTGGTGATGGGGTCGAAAGTGCCCGGGTACAACACTCGATTCATCGCGACGTCCTGGCGGGGTCCGTTGGGGACTCGGATGGTAGCGGCTCAGGACGCCGGGCTTCAAGTTCGGCGGGCGATCGTTCCAGGGCCACCGTCCGGTTTCAGGCCTTGCCCAGGCGTTCGGCCAGCAGGCTCGACAATTGCGCAGTCAGGCCGTAGATGGACAATTGCGGGTTGGCGCCGATGCTGGTGGGGAACAGCGAGCCGTCATGGATCGACAGGTTTTCCAGCTGGTGATGGCGTCCCAGGCTGTCGGCGACCGCCTTCTTCGGGTCTTCGCCCATGGCGCAGCCGCCCATCACATGGGCGCTGCCCAGGCGGGTGCGATACAGCTCCAGGCTGAGGTTGTCGATCAGCTCGCGGGCGGCCTGGGGTGTTTTCACGTAGTCGGCGTCGGCATGCAGCGGCAACACCGCTTTGGCGCCTGCGGCGAACTGGATCTCGGCCATGCTGTGGAAGGCTCGGCGCACGCCGTCCCAGGTGTAATCAGTCATCCGGTAGTCGAGCACCGGGCTGCCGTCGCCGCGCAGCTCAACCGTGCCCTCCGCGCTCTCCGGATGGAAACCGTCGCGCAGCAGGGCGAGCATCACGTTGGTGTGCGGCAACTGTTCCATGCGCAGCGCATTGTCGGTGCCGAAGCGGCCGAGCAGGGTGGCGGTGAGGGCCGGTTGCAGCGGCGGCACCTCCAGCTTGTAGCTCATCGCGCCAGTGGTGCCGTACTGCCACTGGAAATGGTCCGAATAAATCGATTGCGGTGCGCCGTAGAAGGGGTTGATTACCTGCTCGAACTGCGCGGCGGAGAAGTTGACCAGATGCAGGAAGGTGCGTTTGCCGGTGCGTCCGTGTGGGTCCGGCGCGCCGGAGCGCAGCAGCAGAGCCGGCGTGTTGATGCCGCCGCCAGCGAGCACATAGTGCCGGGCGCGGACCAGCACCTTGCGGCCGTTCGGTGCCACGCAGCGTGGCTCCATGCCCAGGCATTCGACGCCGATCACTCGGTCGCCCTCCAGCAGCAGGCGTTCGGCTCGAGCCAGGTAGAGCAACTCACCACCCTTGTCCAGCGCTGCCGGGATGGTGGTGACCAACATGGATTGCTTGGCGTTGGTCGGGCAGCCCATGCCGCAGTAACCGAGGTTCCAGCAGCCGCGCACGTTACGTGGGATGACTTTCCAGTGGTAACCGAGCTGCTCGCAACCGGCTCGCAGCACGTCGTTGTTGGCGTTCGGCGGGATCGCCCAGGGCGCGACGCCCAGGCGCTGCTCCATGCGTTCGAACCACGGTGCCATGTCCGCTGGGCTGTGCCCTTTCACGTCGTGCTCCCTGGCCCAGTGCTCCAGGGTCGGTTCCGGTGTGCGGAAGCTGGACGTCCAGTTGACCAGGGTGGTGCCACCGACAGCGCGGCCCTGGAGAATGGTGATGGCGCCGTCCTTGCTCATCCGGCCGATACCTTCCTGGTACAGCGAGCCGTAGGCGTCGGCTTCCTGCATCTTGAAGTCGCTGCTGGTCTTCAGCGGCCCTTCTTCGATCAGCAGGACCTTGAATCCGGCGGCGCTGAGGATTTCCGCCGTGGTGCCGCCGCCCGCACCGCTGCCGACGATGGCGACGTCGGCTTCGAGGGTCAGGTCCTGCTCCAGACGGGAGCCGTCATAGGTTTTCCAGCCGCGGGCGAGGCCTTCGGCGAACAGATCGGGTACGGGCATCTCAGGCGTATCTCTTCTTGTAATAGTCGTGCGGAACGCGAAGCGTCAGACCGTCGGCGGGCCGGGATAGCCGCAGTGCGCCCAGGATTCCGGGCGGCTGTACCAGGCCATCATGACCAGTTGCAGCAGCGAGGCGTGCCCCATCTTCAGCAGCCCGATGGCGCTGTTCTGCCAACGGTCGAGGAAATTGCGCACATCTTGCGCGGAAGCGTTTTCCCAGCGGCCCCAGACGCCGGTCAGCGGGCCACGTGTGATCGGCAGGGCGAGCACGTCGAACAACTGCACGGTGAGCTTGAGCATCGCCGGCGAGAGCCGGTCGAGGCTGTAGTCCAAGCTCTGCAAGGTGCCGTCGATGGCCTCGGGCATGCGTTCCGCCGGTACCGCGCCTTCGAGCATCACGGGGATGAGGGCTCGGAGAAACGGCAGGTCGGATTCGCGGAGGATGGCGTAACCGCTGGCTGGCGTACTCGCCGAACAGCCACTGAGCGTGGCGGTGAGTCCGGCGGTGGCCAGGAAGGCCGAGCCGAACAGGCCGGCCTTGAGCAGGTGGCGGCGCGAGAGGCCGGCGGTATCGAGGGTGGTGTCTGTCATTGTTGTATTCACCGGTACTGCGAAAGAGGGGCCGCCATCAGCGCACGAACAGCTTGTAGACGAGCTTCTGGATCGCCTTGCCGTAGGGCGGGTAGATCATCTTCGCCGCGTTGAGTCGCTGTTTGACGAACACGCCCTTGGCCTTGCTGAAGGTCAGGAAGCCTTCGTAGCCGTGGTAATGGCCCATGCCGGAATGGCCGATGCCACCGAACGGCAGGTCGTCCTGGGCGACGTGCAGCAGGCAGTCGTTCAGGCAGACGCCGCCAGAGTGTGTCTCATGCAACACGCGCTGCTGCTCGGCCTTGTCATAGCCGAAGTAGTAGAGGGCCAACGGTCGCGGCCTCTGGTTGATATAGGCGAAGGCCTGGTCGAGGCGGTCATAAGGCACGATCGGTAGCAGGGGCCCGAAGATCTCGTCCTGCATCACCTTCATTTCATCCGTCACGTTCAACAACAGCGTGTGCGGCAGGCGTCGGCCTTGGGCGCCCGGGAACAGTGGCACCAGCTCGGCGCCTTTGCTTACGGCATCCGCCAGGTAGCCATTGAGGCGGCTGAGCTGGCGCTCGTTGATGATGGCCGTGTAGTCCGGGTTGTCCTCGAGTCGGGGGAAGAAACCCAGAACCGCTTCCCGGTAGGCCTGGACGAAGGCTTCGATCCGATCCCGCGGCACCAGCACGTAGTCCGGCGCCACGCAGGTTTGGCCAGCATTGAGGGTCTTGCCGAAGGCGATGCGCTCCGCCGCGTGGGCCAGGGGTACGTCGTGAGAAACGATGGCCGGCGACTTGCCGCCGAGCTCCAGGGTGACCGGGGTGAGGTTTTCCGCGGCTGCGCGCATCACATGCTTGCCAATGCTGGTGGCGCCGGTGAACAGCAGATGGTCGAACGGCAGCTTGGAAAAGGCCATGCCCACTTCTGCCTCGCCGAGGACAACGGCGACCAGATCCTCCGGGAAGATTCGGGCGAGCAGGTCCTTGACCAATTGCGAGGTGGCCGGCGTGGACTCGCTCATCTTGATCATCACCCGGTTGCCGGCGGCGAGGGCCGCCACCAGCGGGCCGATGGCCAGGTACAGCGGGTAATTCCACGGCACGATCACTCCCACGACCCCGAGCGGCTGGTAGACCACCTTGGCCGAGGCTGGTTGGAAAGCCAGGCCGACCGAGCGGCGCGAGGGCTTCATCCACTTCTTCACGCGTTTGGCCGCGTAATGGATGTTGTGCAGGCTTGGCATGATCTCCGCCAGTAGGGTCTCGTCGGCGGAGCGATTGCTGAAGTCTTCGGAAATCGCCCGGATCAGCGCGTCCTGCTCGTTGAACAGCAGCTCCCGCAGGGCCTTCAGCCACTGGATGCGCTGTTCGGCGGAAGGCATGGGATCGGCGCGGAAGGCTTCGCGCTGGCGGGCGAATAATTCGTCCAGGCGGGCGATCTGCTGCTGGTTCTGTTGCAGGGTCTTGAATTGCGCGATGTCGGCGACCATGGCGGAGCTCCTCGACGATCCGGCACTTGGAAGCCGCGGCTGGCGGCGTTCCGGGAAAGGATGACGGTGTTTTTAGAGTAATTGCTCTAGACTGTCAAATAGCATGCGTCCGCCCGTCGCCCAACGCAGCCCAACGAAAAGCTAGCCAGGCATCATCGGTTGCGGCGTGGGGTAACACAGGCGTGTTTCTCGAAGGCGAGCGGTGTACCTTTGGCGGCGTCGACCGGCTGAACCCATTCATCAGGCAGCAGAAACAAACCCATGGCGCCAAGACCCAAGACCCGCGAACGCATCGTCCAGGCCAGCCTGGAGCTGTTCAATGCCCAGGGTGAGCGCAGCGTGACCACCAACCACATCGCCGCGCACCTGGGCATATCGCCAGGCAACCTCTACTACCACTTCCGCAACAAGCAGGCGATCATCGCCGAGTTGTTCGCCCAGTATGAAGCCCAGGTCGACCGCTTCCTGCGCCTGCCCGAAGGACGCGCCCTGACGGTGGACGACAAGACCTTCTACCTGGAGGCGCTGCTCGCCGCGATGTGGCACTACCGCTTTCTCCATCGCGATCTGGAACACCTGCTCGAATCCGACGACGAACTGGCAGAGCGCTACCGCCTGTTCGCCCAGCGCTGCCTGACCAATGCCCAGGCGATCTACCAGGGCTTCGTCGACGCTGGCATCCTGCTGATGACCCCCGCGCAGATCGAAGCCCTGACCCTGAACGGCTGGATCATCATGACCTCCTGGGTACGCTTCCTCTGCACCACCCGCGGCCCGTCGGCCGACCTCAGTGAGGAAATGCTGCGCCGTGGTATCTATCAGGTACTGGCGCTGGAGGGCGGCTACATTGCACCGCAGGCACGGGCGGCCGTGGATGCCGTGTCCCAACGCTTGTTCGTGCCACTGGAAGAGGTGACCGGAACCAGCCTGCAGGCGGAAGCCGCCGAGGCCTGATCGGGGAACTGGCGCCTCAGCGTGAAAGTCCGAACGACCTCACGCTTCCGAATCTATCGAGCCGGTTTACAGTTCCGAACCAAACGCTATAATGGCCGCCCTCCAGTGCCGGTATAGCTCAGCTGGTAGAGCAACTGACTTGTAATCAGTAGGTCCCGGGTTCGATTCCTGGTGCCGGCACCATCTACATCAAGCCTTTACGGGCTTCGGAATTTCCTAACCCCGTAATCAGATGTTCCCGAGGTACAGTTTCGGTACAGTCCCGTACCGAGCACACCTCGGAGAACATATGGCGACCATCGTTGATACTGACTCGGGCAAGCACAAAGCCGTCATCCGCATGACTGGCTGGCCGACAGTCTGCAAAACCTTCCGCACTAAGCGCGACGCCCAAGACTGGGCACGCCGCACCGAAGATGAAATGGTGCGCGGCGTCTACATCGAACGCAGTCGCTCAGAGCGCATGACGCTCGAGAAAGCACTAAATCGGTATCTTGCGGAAATATCCCCTACCAAAGCCCCCAAGACTGCTAAATCTGAAGCCGGTAGCGCGAAGGTACTGATACCACGCCTTGGCAAATACTCGCTGGCAGCTCTGTCCGCAGACGTCCTGGCCGACTATCGGGACTCCCGACTTGCTGAACGAAGCCGGCGTGGAACCCTAGTCAGCCCCAATTCAGTCAGGCTTGAGCTAGCACTTCTGAGTCACCTCTTTACCGTGGCCATCCAGGAATGGCGCATTGGGCTCCCCACGAACCCCGTCCTCAATATCCGCAAGCCAAGCCCAGGCCAAGGCCGTGATCGCCGCCTCTCTGCCGACGAGGAGCGCCGCTTGATGGAGGCGGTGAACGCGCACAGCAACCCTATGCTGGGCTGGATCGTGCGCATAGCCATTGAAACGGGTATGCGCTCGTCAGAGATCACGGGCCTACGTTGCCAGCAGGTCGATCTGCAAAAGCGCGTAGTACGACTCACAGACACCAAGAACGATAGCGCCCGAACCGTCCCCCTCACAAAGGTGGCTACCGAGACATTCAAGGCTGCTCTGGCCTACCCCGCTCGTCCCAAGGATTGCAACCTGGTGTTCTTCGGCGAGCCCGGGAAGGACAAGAAACGCCGCCCATATGCCTTCACCAAAACCTGGGGGTTGCTGAAGAAGAATCTAGGCATGCCCGATTTGCGCTTCCATGACCTGCGGCATGAAGCGGTCAGCAGGCTGGTCGAGGGTGGCTTATCCGATCAGCAAGTCTCGGCCATCAGCGGGCATAAATCGATGCAGATGCTCAGGCGCTATACCCACCTTAGGGCCGAGGATCTGGTCGGTAAGCGTCTGGCGAACACGCCTCCTCGATCCCTCCTGGCTTCGGCATGGTGTCCACCTGTTTTTGGTGGACACCATTTCAAGCCCCTTGCGGAGGATC
>NZ_MUJY01000025.1 GCF_002286785.1 Pseudomonas sp. PIC25
ACCGCCCAAGGCCATCAAGGCCCAGGACGGTGAAGATTTCGAAGACCCGCTATCCAGTGGATCGGAAGGCTGCTCCGCTTAAGTGAACAGCATTACGGCATTGCGCCGGCTTTTTTGTGTCTGATGAAAAGCGGACCGGTCCTCATCCGACAGAGCGATGACCGAACCCGGCGGACTGCCCCGCAGATTTGCCCGGCTCGGCCAACCAGGCGCGGCGCCCCCCCCGCGCCGCGCCCTCGCCTCAGGCCGCCATGCGCCGGCATTCCTCGGCGCAGCTCATGCAGGCCTTGGAGCAGGCCTGACAATGACCCGCCTCATGCTTGGCGCATTCCTCGCCACAGGCTTGGCAAACCTCCGCACACAGAGCGCAGAAGCGCTTGGCGAAGGGGCTCTGCCGGGTCATCATCACCGCCGCTAATTGGCACATGGCCGCGCAATCGAGGTCCAGTTGAATGCAGCGTGCCATCATCTGCACGTTATCTTCGCGCAGGCATGATGCGGCGCAGTTCTCGCAGGTCAGGGCGCAATCGCGGCAGGCCTGGATACAGGTATCGAAATTCATGGGGGATCTCCCGTCATTCGGTCATCGAGGTAAGTGGATGGATGCCAGCGGCCAGCGCCCAAGGAGGACGATCCGGCAACAGGGGATGCGGGGGTACGTAGTGAACGGGCTCGTCCGGCACGGCGAAAATCGCCGTCGATGCGGTCAATGGCGGAGTGTCGTTCGGGATCGCCGCGACAAGACAGCAATGACCTGCCGTGCAGGCCAGGGCGTGCACGCCTCGGTGCGTTGTCGGATGGACGCTCTGGTGTGCCAGGGCTTCCCGACACGGTGGCGCCGCCAGGCACTGCGCCTGCACCTCGGCGGACAGCAGTACGCCCGCCAGCAGCACCAGCATAATGAGCAACGGCATGCGGGGTGGCATCCGTCCTCCGTCGATGGTTCGGACCTAAGGGTGGACTGCCCGGCTCCGGCGAAGTTTTCCTCGATGGCTGAACGGTCGTGCTAGGCGAGCTGTCCGCTTACGCGGGCCTGTTCCTGCTGGCACTGGTGGCGGCGACCCTGCTACCGGCGCAATCGGAAGCGGCGCTGGTGGTCCTGCTGCTGAGTGGGGACTACTCGACCGCCGGGCTCCTCGCCGCGGCAATCGGCGGCAATACCCTGGGTTCGCTGGTGAACTGGCTGCTCGGCCGCTCCATCGAGCACTATCGCAATCGCCGCTGGTTTCCGGCCAATGCGGAACAATTGGCACGTGCGCAGCGCTGGTATCACCGCTACGGGCGCTGGTCGCTGCTGCTGAGCTGGCTGCCCATCGTCGGCGACCCGCTGACGCTGATCGCCGGAGTCATGCGCGAGCCGCTGCCGAGCTTCCTTTTGATCGTCGCCCTGGCCAAAGCGGCGCGCTATCTAGTGTTGGCGGGGGTGACGCTAGGGTGGGGATAAAGGCTGTGCACAGGGACCTCTTCATTCGAGGCACCGCTGGGCGGATAAACCCGTCTCTACAAAGCAGCCGTGCCCTTGTAGGAGCGGCTCTGATCGCGAAGGCTTTACGCAAAAGGCTTCGCCAGCAGAGTTGGCTCCTACAATAAATCCGCCCCTGCATTGCATGGGTCCCATGGTGTAGAGGCGAACTCATCTGCCCGACGCAGTTTCGCCAGGCAGATGCCCCCCAACAGGCCTCACTGCGCCGGCTTGATCTCGGTGACGACGATGGCGCCACCTTCCTGTTCGGCCTGGAACAGGACCTTGTCGCCCGGCTTGAGCCCGTCCAGCAGCGCGGCGTCGCGGACGCGGAAGACCATGGTCATGGGGGGCATGCCCAGGCTCTTGAGCGGGCCGTGACGCAGGGTGATCTTCTTCGCCGCGGCGTCCACCTTGCGCACTTCGCCCTGGTTCATCTCCTCGTTCTGCGCCAACTGCATGTGTCCCGCGTGAGCCGAGTGGTCGACGCTCTCGGCGGCCTGGACCCAGAGCGGTTGAACCAGCCCAACGGCGAGCAGGACGGCAGTCATCAGTGCTTTCATCGGTTCTCTCCCATTTCTCGCGGGCGCAGGATGCCCCGCGTCAAAAAAACAGGGTCGGCGGATACCCACCGACCGCCTCTCATTCATTTGGCAGACACGACCTTGATTCGCCCGACCATACCCGCCTCGTAGTGACCGGGAATCAGGCAGGCGAAGTGGAATTCGCCCGGACGGTTGAAGGTCCAGACGATCTCGCCGCGCTTGCCGGGGGCGACGTGGGCCATGTAGGGCTCGTCGTGCTCCATGCCGGGAAATTTCTTCATCAGCGCGGCGTGCTGGTCGAGCTCCGGCTTGGTGCCGATGACGAACTCGTGCATCACCTGGCCGTCGTTGTGGTGGACGAAACGCACCGTCTCGCCCGCCTTGACCTTGATGAAGTCGGGGTTGAAGCGCATGGCGTCGGACATGCTCACCTCGATGGTACGGTCGGCCTCCTTGCGTTCGCCGGCGATGCCCCAATCCTTCTGCTCCTTGACCACCGGTCTGGCATGGCCGGAACCGGATTGATCACCATGGGCATGGGCCTGAGCGGCAGCGCCCAAGGCCCCCAGCATCAGTGCAGGGGCCACCATTTTGCGGATTCGTTTCATCGGTTCTGCTCTCTCTTTCACGTTCAGTGATCGGTATGCCCACCGGGCTTGCGTACATTCACTTCAACCTCAGGCGAGGCCTGCTGGCGGGGCATCGATTGCCCGCCTGCACTGGACGAGCGAGTCGGCTCGGCCAGGGCACCACGCCATTCGGACGCCACGGTACCTTCGGGATGGCGATACCAGCCGTGGTCGCGGTAGTCGCCGGGCTTCTGGTCGGCGCGGACCTTGAGCACGGTGAACATGCCGCCCATTTCCACCGAGCCGAACGGGCCGTCGCCGGTCATCATCGGCGCGGTGTTGTCCGGCAGCGGCATTTCCATCTCGGCCATGTCGGCCATGCCGCGTTCGCCCATCACCATGTAGTCGGGAATCAGGCCGGTGATCTTCTTCGCCAAGCCACGGTGGTCCACGCCAATCATGGTCGGCACGTCATGGCCCATGGCGTTCATGGTGTGGTGGCTCTTGTGGCAGTGCAGCGCCCAGTCGCCCTCCTCGTCGGCGATGAACTCGACCTGGCGCATCTGCCCCACCGCCACATCGGTGGTGACCTCCGGCCAGCGTGCGCTCTTCGGCACCGGGCCGCCATCGGTACCGGTGACCTCGAACTCGTGGCCATGCAGGTGGATCGGGTGATTGGTCATGGTCAGGTTGCCGACGCGGATGCGTACCCGGTCGCCCTTGCGCACCACCAGCGGGTCGATGCCGGGGAAGATCCGGCTGTTGAAGGCCCACAGGTTGAAGTCGAGCATGGTCATGATCTTCGGCGTAAAGCTGCCCGGCTCGATGTCGTAGGCGCTGAGCAGGAAGCAGAAGTCGCGGTCGACTTCCTCGATCAGCGGATGCGGCGCCTTCGGATGGGTCACCCAGAAGCCCATCATGCCCATGGCCATCTGGGTCATTTCGTCGGCGTGCGGGTGGTACATGAAGGTGCCGGGCCGGCGTGCGACGAACTCGTAGACGAAGGTCTTGCCCGGCTGGATGGCCTTCTGCGTCAGTCCGGCAACCCCGTCCATGCCGTTCGGCAGACGCTGGCCGTGCCAGTGGATGCTGGTGTGCTCCGGCAGGCGGTTGGTGACGAAGATGCGCACACGGTCGCCTTCCACCACCTCGATGGTCGGCCCCGGCGACTGGCCGTTGTAGCCCCACAGATGGGCCTTGAAGCCGGGCGCCATCTCGCGAACCACCGGCTCGGCGACTAGGTGGAACTCCTTGACCCCGTTGTTCATCCGCCAGGGCAGTGTCCAGCCGTTGAGGGTGACCACCGGGCGGTACGGCACGCCGTTCTCCGGCTGCAGCGGTGGCTGGGTATCCGGCCCGCCCTGGGAAACGATCTCGGGCAGCCCGGCCATCGCCGTTCGACTGACCGAGGAAGCGGCTGCCGCCGCGGTGATGGCGCCGGCACCGAGGAAGAAATCACGTCGTGAAACCATAGTTATCGGAATCCTGTTCAATGACCGGCGGGTGCTTCGGCAGCCATCTCGACGCCGGAGGAAGCGGACAGGCTGGGTTTTCCGACCAGGGCCATGTCCAGGTCGGCGCGGGCGATCCAGAAATCGCGCAGGGCGTCGATGTAGCCGTTGACGCTGGCCATCTGCGTGCGGGCGTCGGCGAGCAGTTCGAACACGCCGATCAACATGCCGTTGTAACGCAGCACGTTTTCCTCGGCGATGCGTTGGCGCAGCGGCAGGATCTCATCGCGGTAATGGCGGGCGATGTCGTAGGCCGAGCGGTAGCCGAAGTAGGCCTCGCGTACCTCCGAACGGGCATTGATGGCTGTCTCGGCGGTGCGTTCCAGGGCCTGCCGGTACAGCGACTCGGCCTTGGCCACGCGCGCACCGCTCCAGTCGAACAGCGGCAGCTCGACGCTGATCTCGTAGCCGCGCTGGGTCGGCTCCTCGTTGGAAGAGTTGTGCACCGCGCCCAGCTCCAGCACGTTGACGAAGCGGGTGGTCCTGCTCAGCCCGAGGTTCTTCGCCAGGCTCTCGGCGCCGAGCTTCGCGGCTTCGATATCCAGGCGGCTGGCCATGGCGGTACGTTCGATATCCGGCAGCTCGTCGACGTTCTCCGGCAGGTCGGGCAGGCGTTCCGGCAACTGGAAGGCGGTCTGCTCGCCCCACAGCCCGAGCAGCCGGATCAGGCGCTCCCGCGCGGCGGTGCGGGCCTGCTCGGCGCGAACCAGGTTAAGGCTGGCGTCGGCATAGAAGCTCTGCTCGCGAGCCCGCTGCAACTTGCTGAAGTTCCCCGCTTCGGCCATGCGCCGAGCCAGTTCGGCGCTGGCGTCGGCAGCCTCCTTGACCTTACCCATGTAGCGCAGGCTCTCTTCGGCGGCGACGGCCTGGTAGTAGGCCTTGCGGGTCTCGGCGGCGAGTTCGAGTACACGCAGACTGGTCTCCCGCTGTACCTGCTCGAAGCGCCGGGCCTCCATGCGCCGGGTCATGGGCATGGCGATCAGGCGCGCGACGTTCAGGTGCACGCCGCGCTCCAGCTCCACTTCGTCGCCCTTGGTCAGGCGACCGAAGGAGAAGCCGGGATTGGGCAACCGCCCGGCCTGGACCAGATCGGCCTCGGAAATGCCCAGCTCATGGAACGACGCCTGCAAACCGGGGTTGTTGAACAGGGCGACCTGCACGGCGTCGTCGACGCTCAGGGGCTTGGTCAACAGGTCGCCGACCCGCTGCTTCAACTGTTCGCGCTCGCTGTCCGAACGGGCCCAGACAACCTCTTTGTCGAGACGCTCGCCGACGGTTCGCTCGACGCTGGAGAACCCGCCGTCCTTCGAGAAACCGGCACAGCCCCCGAGGCCGAGCAGGGCCACGGCGAGCAGCGCAAGGCGACCGACGCGGCGTGGATTCGATGCACGCATGGGTGGCTCCTCAGTGCTGCATATGGCCGGAATGCCCGTTGGATTCCGCCCCGGCCTCGGGCTCGGCGGCATCCTCCTGGTAGGCTTCCATGGCGTAGCTGCGCCAACCGCCGATGCGGCCGACGGTGTCGTTGGTAACGCGCCAGTCGGCGACTTCTGCGGGCTCTTCGAAGCGGCGGTAATCGGCCAGCGGCGACCGATAGACCGCCTCGGGAACGGTGGCGCCGGCGTCGCGTGGGTCCGGCTCGGCGTGAACCGGGGTGCTCAGGCTGAACAGCGGAATGCAGGCCAGCGCCCACAATCCGGGTAAGGCATGACGAAGCATGAATGTCTCTCTCGCAAGGGTCGGTCGCCGATCTCGTGCCGGCAAAAGGGGCGCGCGCCAGGCGCGCCGGGACTCAGGCGAGAGCTCTCGGGGGCCGCTCGGGCGCTTCGCCGATGAAGCCGGCGAAGGACACGAAGGCAACAATCGCCAGGGGGGCGTCGGGCAGGATGGGGGAATTGTGCAGCGTGGTGGTGGTCATGCTGGCGTGGCAGCAGGCGGAGCAGAGGCTACAGGAAGCATTGCCAGCCAGGTGGCCATCATGCCCCGCCGATGGCGAATCCGGCTGGGCGGAAGTCGCCTGGGGCCGACCGTGCTCGTGCGCGCGTCCTGCCTCCGAACCATGGGTGTGGGCCGGGGCACTCGCCTGGACAGCATCACGATGATGCTCACCCACTCCGCAGAACGGCATGGACACCGCCGCGATGGCCTTGAAGGGCATCGCCAGCATCAGTATCCAGAGCAGCGCAAGGCGCAGGGAAGCCGTCAGGGTCATGGGGCAGTCAGGGCCGGCAACGAACGATGAGCCGCATTATGCATCGACTTCCCCGGCTCGTGGCAAACCTGACAGAAAAGTAATGAGTCGCCGGCATTCGCCCACAAACCGGATCGTCGCAGGGACGGCCGGCACGCCGCCTCACTCCGGACGTGTCCGCCCGGTGCCCGGTTGCTCCCGGTCGACCTTGGCCGTTACCCGTGGCGACGGTCGTGGTTCGTTGGCCGCATGCTTCTGCCGTGTGTCCGGCTCGGCGCGGGACAACGGATCGGGCAGTCGCTCGATGTCGAAATAAGGAAGTTGCATGGCACATTCTCCTTCCGGAACCTGTCCGGATACTGCCTGGGTGCCCCTTTCGCGTCTTCGTCGTACCGTCGCGGCGGCGTCGCTGGAACGCCATCCGATACCGGGACGTAATCCAAGTATGGACCCGCTCAGGGAGCGGCACTGCCTTTTCCAGCCAAACGGCCGTCGGTGGATTCATGCCGATCGACGAAGGGACGGTTCGTTGACGACAGAACCATCGGAAGCAATAACCCCGCCCATTTGGGCCGACTTGGCGACGCCGGGAGCGCGAGCCGCCGAACGGTCATGCGCCGCTGTGACGCTGGCGTGGTTCATGCAGTCATTGAAGTGTCATCCGTGCCGTAGTTTTCTCGCATGAACGACCACGTCCCCTTCTCCTGTTCGCTCTACCCACCGGCACTCGGGCTGCCCCGGCAACTCACCTCCGCCGAGCTGCAGGCATCCCTGGAAAACACCATGCGCCAACGCGGGGCGGGGCCTGTCTGGCTGTTCGCCTATGGGTCGCTGATCTGGCGTCCCGCCTGCCCCTCGGTGGAAGCCCGGCGCGCACGGGTGCACGGCTACCACCGTGGGCTGTACCTGTGGTCCATGCTGCACCGCGGCACGCCGGAAAACCCCGGCCTGGTGCTCGGCCTGGACCGCGGCGGCTCCTGCTCCGGCTTCGCCTACCGGCTGCCCGAGGCTGGCCTGGAGGAACACCTGCTGGCGCTCTGGCAGCGGGAAATGCCGGATGCCTCCTACCGTCCGGAATGGCTGAACTGCCGCCTGGAGGACGGCACGCGGATACGCGCACTCGGTTTCGTCCTGCAACGGCACCTGCCCAGCTATGCCGGTTTGCAGCCGGACAGCGTGCTCAGCCGGGTCTTCGCCACCGCCTGCGGACATTTCGGCACCACCCGCGACTACGTGGAACAGACCATCAGCGCCCTGCGCGCCCATGCCATGCCGGACTTCAATCTGGAAGCGACCCTGGCCCGCTGCTGCCCCGAACGCGTCAGCGAGTGACGGATTTGGGCAGGTGCGGGCCATCGCCGGCCCAACCGAGGCGTGCTAATCGGACATGCCACTCACCACCGTGAATTTGCGGCTGAACGCATACACCTCGCAGACACCCGTATGCCCGGCGGGAATGGACACGGCGTCGCCCGCCGTCATCTCGATCCGCTCCCCGGTGTCCATGGTGATTGCGATATGTCCTTCGAGCAATACGAAGGCTTCATCGTTATCGAAGCGCCAATGGAATGTCGCGGGATGCGAGGTGAAGAACGCAACGGACTTGTGCGGCGTCTTCACACCCACCGTGCGCAGCAGTTTCATCCGGGTTTCCGGGTTGCCTGAAATCACGTCGTCGCCCAACGGGTATTCGAGCCAGCCGTCCGGCGTATCCAGCGAAGCGCGGGCGACGGAGTCGATGGGATTGGGGAGTACGGGGCGTATGGTCATCTTGTTTCTGCCTCTCAAGGTCATGGATAACGACTATGACAAATGGCATAGTCGAAGCAGAGACTACACCACACTATGACAGTTGGCATAACTTTCTGAATGACCATTCCTACCCGAGAAAAGATGATCATCGGCGCCGCCGATCTGCTGCGCCGTTGGGGCCTGCACGCCACCAGCATGCGGGAAGTCGTACGCCATTCGAACACGCCCCGGGGCTCCATTGCCCACCACTTCCCCGGCGGCAAGCGCCAGTTGCTCGAGGCCGCGGTGCACCACGCCGGCCAGGAGGTCAGCGGCCCCCTGGAGGCGCTGATGCGTGAGTACGGGCCCTTGCCGGGGTTGGAACGCTTCGTCATGCAGTGGCGCCGCGTGCTCGAGGAAAGCGGCTTCGAGGCGGGATGTGCGGTGCTCGCCGTGGCGGTGGAGAAATATGTCTCCGACCAGCGGGAAGCCGATCCGCAGCAGGAGCAGCAGGTCCAACAACAATTGTTGGATCAGGCCAATGACATCTTCGGGGAATGGCGGCGGATCATTTCATACGCATTGCAGGAGGCCGGCAGCCCGCCCGCTCGGGCTGAAAACCTGGCACTGCTGATAATCGCCTCTATCGAAGGCTCGGTAGCCTTGTGCCGTGCCGCACGCAGCAGCGAACCGCTGGAGCGGATCTGGGAAGAGCTGCACCTGCTGCTTGAGCGTGAACCGGGCCTCTTGCCCCGGCGTTGATTCAGGAGCCGAGCTGCTTCAGGGCACGCCGGGTAACGACATCGATGCGTGCGGGATCGCCATAGATGCGGGCCAGCAGGATGGCTCCCTCGTAATCCGCCACCAGTTGCCGCCCCAATTCGGCTGCCTCTTCTTCCCCGAACCGGGGGACATGAAGGTGCGCAAGTGCGCGGGCCCAGTCGTCGAGGAACTGGCGGATCGGCGCCATGAGTTCGCTTTTCCCGTAGGTCGCATCGACCGCTACGACCCCCATCAGGCAACCGATGGCGTCGCCCAGGAACAGCTTGCCGGCATTGCGCCCCATCTTCGAAAGCCGCTCATGGGGGGCGAGGCTTTCGTCATAGGCAATCGAGAACAGCGATTGGCCGATACGCTCATGCGTCCACGCCAACACGTCCCGCAGCAGCGATTCCTTGTTCGGGTAGTGGTGGTAGAAGGAGGCCTTGGTCAGCCCGCACGCCTCCGACAGCGCATCCATGGTGGTGCCGTGGTAGCCGAGGCGTTTGAAGGTATTGGCACAGCGCAACAGCAGCTCGTCGCGGGAAATCTTCGGAGGGCGCACGGGCGAATCCTGCTTTCGATCAAGGCCGTTGATTCTAGGGCATAAGCGATACCGTCTCAATTTGACGGTTACCGAATGTTTGTTTAGCTTCTCAAACCGAACGATCGGTAAGTAACTGGAACAATCCCAGTTGCCGACTCAACCCGCCCCAGGAGAACAAGCATGAGCGAAGCCAACAGCGGACCCGGACGCGTCACCCGAGAACAGCGCGAACATCTCTTTCTGATCGGCCTGGACCGGGCGGGCAAGCGCAACGCCTTCGACAGCGCGATGCTCACCGACCTGTCCCTGGCCATCGGCGAGTACGAACGCAACGACACGCTGCGTTGCGCGGTGCTGTTCGCTCATGGTGATCACTTCACCGCCGGGCTCGACTTGATGGAACTGACGCCGAAGCTCGCCTCGGGCGGCTTCGCCTACCCGGCCGAGGGTATCGATCCCTGGGGGGTGTCGAAGCCGCGCCGGACCAAACCCATGGTGGTTGCCGTCCAGGGCACCTGCTGGACCGCCGGCATCGAGTTGCTGCTCAACGCCGATATCGCCATCGCCGCCCGCAATGCCCGCTTCGCCCACCTGGAAGTGCTGCGCGGCATTCCGCCGTCCGGCGGCTCCACCGTGCGCTTCACCCAGGCGGCCGGCTGGACCAACGCCATGCGCTACATGCTGACCGGCGAAACCTTCGAGGCCGAACAGGCGCTGGCGATGCGCCTGCTGACGGAAGTGGTCGAACCCGGCCAGGAGTTGCCCCGCGCCCTCGAATACGCCGAGCGCATCGCCAAGGCCGCTCCCCTGGCGATCAAGGCCACGTTGAAGTCGGCCTTCCAGGCGCGCGACCAGGGTGACGATGCGGCCCTGTCCCAACTCAACGAACTGCTCTTCACGCTGATTCGCAGCGAAGACGTCCGCGAAGGCGTCATGGCGATGATGCAGAAGCGCGAACCGGTGTTCCAAGGCCGCTGACGAAAAGAGTCGAATATGAAGCACACCCTCTCCGAAATCCGGCAGAGCATGCCCCCGGAAAACCTCATCATCACCGCGCGCGACGGCTACCGACTATCCGCCTACCGCTACGCCGCACCCCGGCAGGCCAGGGGCAACCTCATCATGGCTGGCGCAACCGGCGTACCGCAGCGTTTCTACCGTCGCTTCGCCGAGCATGCGGCACACCGGGGATTCAACGTGCTCACCCTGGATTACCGGGGCGTCGGGGAATCCGCGCCCGCCACCCTGAAGGGCTTTCGCATGTCCTATCTGGACTGGGCCTACCAGGACCTGGCCGCGGTAGTCGACCTGCTGGGCCAGGAAGACCTGCCGCTGTACTGGGTGGGTCACTCGTTCGGCGGCCATGCCATCGGCCTCCTGCCCAACCATGACCGCCTCGCGGCGTGCTACACCTTTGGCAGCGGTGCCGGCTGGAGCGGCTGGATGCCCAGACTCGAGGCGATCAAAGCTCGCTTGTTGTGGACCTTCGTCCTGCCGCCGATCGTCCTCTGGAAAGGCTACATGGCCTGGAGCCTGCTGGGCATGGGCGACGATCTGCCGCTGGGGGTCTACAAGGACTGGAAGCGCTGGTGCGTTTACCCGCACTACTATTTCGACGACCCGGACATGGCCCATCTCGCCGGGCTGTACGCTGAGGTTCGTACGCCCTGCATCTTCGCCACCTCGACGGACGATCCCTGGGCCCCGCCCCGCTCCCGCGATGCGTTCGTCAAGGCGTTCTGCAATGCGCCACTGATCACCCGCGACATCGAGCCAGCACGCGGCGACGAGCCCATCGGCCACATGGGCTACTTCCGCGCCCATGCGCAACCGCTCTGGGACGAGATGCTCGACTGGTTGCTGCGGTACCCGCCGCAGAAGGCAAGCCCCCGGACACCCGCGCCCACCTGGCACTCGACAGGCAAGACAGGAGAGCAACCATGACCTTCACCCAGATCGCCTACGAAGAGCACGGCCAGGTCCGTGTCATCCGCTTCGACCGGCCGGAAAAGCGCAACTGCATCGGCCCCGTCACCCACCGGGAATTGATCGAAGCCTGGACCCGCTTCAAGGAGGACGACAGCGCCCTGGTGGCAATCATCACCGGTACCGGGGAGCAAGCCTTCTGCGCGGGCGGCGACCTGGACGCTGGCTTCGACCTCGTACCCTCGACGCCCGAAGAGATCGCCGCGCACGACCGCGGCGAACGGCCCGGCATCCTCGGGCCGAGCCGCTGGACCGACGTCTACAAACCGGTCATCGCCGCGGTCAACGGCGCCGCCTACGCCGGCGGCCTGGAATGGGCCTGCTTCGCCGACATGCGCATCGCCGAGGAGCATGCCTCCTTCGGCGTCACCTGCCGGCGCTGGAACATCGGCCTCGCCGACGGCGGCAGCCAGCGCCTGCCGCGTATCGTCGGGCTGGGCCGGGCCATGGAGCTGATCCTCACCGGCCGCGTCATCTCCGCCACAGAGGCGCAGGGCATCGGCCTGGTGAACGAAGTCGTGCCCAAAGGGCAATCCCTGTCCCGCGCCCTCGAACTGGCCCGTTTCCTCTGCACCCTCCCCCAACCGGCCCTGCGCTCGGACAAGGAAGCCGCCATCCGTGGCTTCGGGCAGCCGCTGGCCGAAGGGCTGCGCATCGAGGCCGAGTGCTTCAACCGCTCCATCCACCAGCCCGAAACCCAGGAGGGGCTGCGCCGTTTCCGCGAGCGCGACCACCCGGACCGCATCCCCGGCCATGTCCCGGCCACACCCGGGCTGGTCCGCAACTGAGGGAGCGACCATGCGCATGGACCTGTTGCTGCAGCTCCACCTGTTCGCCGTGGCCTTCTGGCTTGGCGTCGTCGCGGTGGAGTTCCTGCTCGAGCGGAGCCGGGCGCAGAGCCGCGCACAGGGTTTCAGCGTGGCGCAACTGCACCGGAAGATCGATCTCTGGTTCGAGATGCCGGCGTTCAGCCTGGTCCTGGTCACCGGCATCCTGATGTTCGATTCCGGTCGCTTCGAAGGCGTCTATGCCCTGAAGATCGTCGCCGGAAGCCTCGCCGTGGCCGGCAACCTCCTGTGCCTCGCCCCGGTGCTGCAACGACGTGCCGCAGCTTCGAGGGACAATCTGTCCGACGTCATTCGCCTGTCGCGCCAGATCGACCGAATCTCCCTGCTGGCCATACCGGCCGGGCTGGTGGCCCTCGCCTGTGGCGTTTCTCTGGCGACAGGCTGAGCCACGAACTGAACGACGAGGCCTTCCGCCAGGCCATACAACTGCTGGTGAAGGCCGACAACATATACGTGGTCGGCGTGCGCCGTTCCTTCGCCGCAGCCCACTATCTGGTCTACAGCCTGCTGCACACCAACAAGCGCATCCATCTGGTCTGAAACGAAAAAGCCCCGTCTGCCTGAGCAGCGCGGGGCTTTTGCACGAGATGGTGTCCCAGGCAGGAATTGAACCTGCAACCTTCCCCTTAGGAGGGGGACGCTCTATCCAATTGAGCTACTGGGACACGGCGATAACGGGGGCGCATGTTAGCGACCGGGAGCGATTTTGTCATGCCGTCGCCACGCAGCGCGACCATACTCTGTCGATTGCCCCACGGAGAGCCTGCCATGCCTGCCGTCGATCCCAGCGCCCTGCCCGACTCGCCCTTCGTTCATTTCAGCGTGCGCGCCGCCAGCCCCGGCGATGCCAACCGGCTGGCCGACCTGCTGCAACAGCTCGGCGAACAGGACCCGCGCCCCGATCCGACCCTGCTCGCCCTGCGTCTCGCCGAGCTGCCGGCCAGTCGCGAAGTGCTGGTGGCGGAGCGCGACGGCAAGCTGCTCGGCACCTGTACCCTGAACCTGATCGAGCACCTGGCCCATGACTTCGCCCGCTCGGCAGTGGTCGAGGACGTGGTGGTGGACGCCGGGGCGCGGGGGCTTGGCGTCGGCCGGGCGCTGATGGAGAAAGCCGCCGAGCGCGCCCGCGCCTGGGGTTGCTACAAGCTGGCGTTGTCCACCCACCGCGACCGCGAGGCCGCGCACCGTTTCTACGAGGCCCTGGGTTACCGCCCCCACGGCATCAGCCTGGCGTTGTCGCTGTCCTGACCGAATTCGACGCACTGCGCTTTCCGCGAAACTGACCAGCCCGTTAGAATCGCCGCTTTTTTGCGGCGTGGGCCCATCCGCCTTCGTCCGCTCGGCAGCCGCGGGACGCCGTGGCTTCCTCCACACGTCAGAGGGCAACCCCCATGAAGGCAGTTTTCTCCGCTTACCTGCGCACCCCGTTGTTGATGCGCATCTTCGCCGGCTTCCTGCTCGGCTCCCTGGTCGGGATCGGGCTGTGGTACGCCGGCACCCAGGACAGCGACCTGACCGCACGCATCATCCCCTACGTCCAGCCGTTCGGCAGCCTGCTGGTCAGCCTGCTGAAGATGATCGTGGTACCGGTGATCCTGCTCTCGCTGATCACCGGTGCCGCCAGCCTGCCGCTGGCGCGCTTCGGCAAGATCGGCGTGAAGGTGATCGCCTGGTATCTGCTCTGCTCGTTCCTCGCCGCCGTCATCGGCACCCTGGTGGCGCTCGCCTTCAACCCCGGCGAAGGCAGCAACCTGGCCGGCTGGGAGCGTCTGGTCGGTGGCGTCAAGGGCGAGGCGGAGAGCCTGGTGGCCCAGGCCGACAGCAACGCCGGGCCGATGGGCCTGCTGCTGAGCATGTTCGAGAACCCCTTCCATGCATTGTCCGAAGGGCACTTCCTGGCCATCATCGTCTTCGCCATCTTCTTCGGCCTGGCCCTGCGCGTGCTGCTCGACGGCGACGCCGGCGAAACCCAGAAGGCCGCCGTGCAACGTCTGCTCGACAGCCTGGAAGCGGCGCGCGATGCAGTGTTCAAGATGGTCGACTGGATTCTCGAATACACCCCGGTCGGCGTCTTCGCCCTCTCCGTGGTGAACTTCGGCCTGTACGGCCCGAGCATCGCCGGCCCTTACGTCAACGTCACCCTGGGCGTGATCACCGGCGTTCTGGTGATGGTGCTGCTGGTCTATCCGGCCCTGCTGTGGGTCTCCACCCGGCGCAATCCGCTGCAGGTCTACAAGTACCTGCAGGAGCCGATGATCACTGCCTTCATCACCCGTTCCAGCGCCGCCACCCTGCCAGTGTCGCTGCGGGTGATCGAGCATGACCTGAAGGTGAAGAACGAACTGGCCTCCTTCTCCCTGCCGCTGGGCGCCACCATCAACATGGACGGCGTCTGCGTGCACCTGCCGATGTTCGCCATCCTCGCCGCCAACATCTTCGGCGTCGACCTCAGCGCCGCGCAGTTGCTGATGCTGGTGCTCACCACCGTGTTGGCCTCCATCGGCGCTGGCGGCGTGCCGGGCGGCAGTCTGATGCTGCTGTTCATCATTCTCCAGGCGATGGGCCTGGCGCCGGAGCAGATCGCCGTGATCGTCGCCCTGGCCCTCGGCATCAACCCGATCCTCGACATGTTCGAGACCTGCAACAACGTCACCGGCGACCTGGTCTGCACCTATGCCGTGGCCGAGCGTTCGGGCCTGGTGGACCAGCCGAGCCCGGCCTCCGCAGACAGCGCTCCCGCCTTCCGTCCCTCTCCGGCCGAATAACGGCTACTCCACATCCCCACACAGCTCCGCGGCGCGCAACAGCGCCGCGGTCAGCCCGTGCCTCTCCCACTCCGGCAGCGCGGCGAAACGGGCGCGGAACTCCGGTGGCAGCAACGGCGGCGCCTCGTGCAACAGGGCCCGGCCGGCTTCGCTGATATGCAGCCATTGCTTGCGCCGGTCCTGGTCGTCGCGCTGGCGCTGCAACAGGCCGCGCTCCTCCAGGCGGTCGAGCATGCCCGATAGCGTCGCCGCGCTCAGGCTGACCTTGCCGCACAGCGAACTGGCGGTCAGCCGCCCTTCGCTGTTGAGCACCTGAAGCACCAGCAACTGCATCGGCGTCAGGCCGCCGTAGCGGGCCAGGCGCTTGGCATGCACCTCGCCCGCCTGCTGCAGGCGCCGCAGGGCCTGGAACAAGGACTGTTCGAAACCCTTTATCGATGACAATTCAGTTTCAGTCGAAACTATTAATTCTGACATACAGCACGCTTCATCCAACATTTAGCTTTGACATCAAAGCATTTTTTTGTTTGGGTGTAAAAGGTGCAGGCAAACGCAGACAGTTTTTCAACGGCCTGTCCTCCCCAACGGCAAACAACACCGGTAAGGAACCTATGTGCGGTATAGCTGGAGAACTACGTTTCGATGGCCGACCGGCCGATCTGGCCGCGGTCGAACGCATCACCCATCACCTCGCGCCGCGTGGCCCCGACGCCTCCGGCTTCCATAGCCAGGGCCCGGTCGCCCTGGGCCACCGGCGACTGAAGATCATGGACCTCGACGAGGCCTCCGGCCAGCCGATGATGGACGCCTTCCTTGGCCTGTCGATGGTCTTCAACGGCGCGATCTACAACTACCCGGAACTGCGCGACGAGCTGGAGGGCCTGGGTTATCGCTTCTTCTCCGACGGCGATACCGAGGTCCTGCTCAAGGCCTATCACGCCTGGGGCGAAGCCATGCTGCCGAAGCTCAATGGCATGTTCGCCCTGGCAATCTGGGAGCGCGACCGCCGCAGCCTGTTCCTCGCCCGCGACCGCCTCGGCATCAAGCCGTTGTACCTGGCACGCAACGGCGAGCGGCTGCGCTTCGCCTCGACCCTGCCGGCGCTGCTGCAAGGCGGAGACATCGAACGCAGCCTGAACCCAGTGGCGCTCAACCACTACCTCAGTTTCCACGCCGTGGTACCCGCCCCGCATACCTTGGTGGCGGGCATCGAGAAGCTGCCGCCGGCCACCTGGATGCGCCTCGACGCCCAGGGCAATGCCGAGCAGCAGTGCTGGTGGCAACTCGACTATGGCCCGCGCGAAGACGAACGCCAGCTCGGCTTCGAAGACTGGCAAACCCGTGTACTCGACAGCCTGCGCGAAGCCGTGGCGATCCGTCAGCGCGCCGCGGTGGACGTCGGTGTGCTGCTCTCCGGCGGCGTCGATTCCAGCCTGCTGGTCGGCCTGCTGCGCGAGGCCGGCGCGGCGGACAACCTGCTGACCTTTTCCATCGGTTTCGAGGATGCCGGCGGCGAGCGCGGCGACGAGTTCCACTACTCCGACCTGATCGCCCGTCACTACGGCACCCGCCACCACCAGTTGCGCATCGACGAGCGGGAAATCATCGAGCAGTTGCCGGCGGCGTTCCGCGCCATGAGCGAGCCGATGGTCAGCCACGACTGTATCGCCTTCTACCTGCTCTCCCGCGAAGTGTCGCGACACTGCAAGGTGGTGCAGAGCGGCCAGGGCGCCGACGAGCTGTTCGCCGGCTATCACTGGTACCCGCAGGTGGATGGCGCCGCCGACCCGGTAGCCGCCTACCTGGCGGCGTTCCGCGACCGCGACTTCGCCGAATACGCCGAGACCGTGGAGTCGCGCTGGGTCGAAGGCGACTTTTCCGGCGAGTTTGTCCGCACGCACTTCGCCCGTCCCGGCGCCGATGACGCGGTAGACAAGGCACTGCGCCTGGACAGCACGGTGATGCTGGTGGACGACCCGGTGAAGCGGGTCGACAACATGACCATGGCCTGGGGCCTGGAGGCCCGCACGCCGTTCCTCGACTACCGCGTGGCGGAGCTGTCGGCGCGCATCCCGGCGCGCTTCAAGCTGCCGGACGGTGGCAAGCACGTACTCAAGGAAGCCGCGCGGCGGGTGATCCCGGCCGAGGTCATCGACCGCCCCAAGGGCTACTTCCCGGTGCCCGGCCTCAAGCATCTGCAAGGTGCCACCCTCGACTGGGTCCGCGACCTGCTGCTCGACCCGAGCCAGGACCGCGGCCTGTTCCAGATCGCGGCGATCGATCGGCTGCTCAGCGACCCGCACGGCCAGTTGACGCCCTTGCGCGGCTCCAAGCTGTGGCAGCTCGCCGCGCTCAACCTGTGGCTCGACGAACACGGGCTTTGACGCCCGACCGGACGACACGCCGGCCATACACCGGCGAGGAACGGACCCGAAGTTCCAGGGTCGATCCAGAAGGGTCGCCCGGCACCGATAAAGGAGAATGCCATGCAGAAATCCCAGGCCTACGGCCAGCGCCTGCTGCGCGGACAGGCACCGTCCTACCAGCGTTTGCAGGCGCGCTTCGCCGAGGACGGCAAGGAAGAACCCCGGCAGCCGGTGGCCCTGCAATGCGGCTGGGGCCGCCTGCTGATCGGCCACACCTACCCGGACGCCGCCCGCCTGGCCGCCGACCTGCTGGAAGAGCGGCCCGGCGAACGCGACATCGCGCTCTACGTGGCGGCGCCGCAGCAGGTGCTGGCGCAGGCGCCGCAGCAATTGTTCCTCGACCCCTCCGACACCCTGCGCCTGTGGTTTTCCGACTACCGCCCGGCGCGCCGTCCGTTCCGCGGCTTCCATATCCGACGCGCACAGAGCGAGGGCGACTGGGTTGGGGTCAATCGCCTCTACCAGACGCGCGGCATGCTGCCGGTGGACAGTCGCCGCCTGACCCCACGCGAGGAAGGCGGTCCGGTCTACTGGCTGGCCGAGGACCTCGACAGCGGCCAGTCGGTCGGCGCGGTGATGGGCCTCAACCACGCGGAAGCCTTCGGCGACCCGGAGAACGGCAGCAGCCTCTGGTGCCTGGCGGTGGACCCGCAGTGTACCCGCCCCGGCGTCGGCGAAGCGTTGGTCCGCCACCTGATCGAGCATTACCAGTCGCGTGGGCTGTCCTACCTCGACCTGTCGGTGCTGCATGACAACCGCCAGGCCAAGGCGCTCTACGCCAAGCTGGGCTTCCGCGACCTGCCAACCTTCGCCGTGAAGCGCAAGAACAGCATCAACCAGCCGCTGTTCATGGGCCCCGGCCCGGAAGCGGAACTCAATCCCTACGCGCGGATCATCGTCGACGAGGCGCACCGTCGCGGCATCGAAGTACAGGTGGACGACGCGGCGGCCGGCATCTTCACGCTGATCCACGGCGGCCGGCGCATCCGCTGCCGGGAATCGCTGTCCGACCTGACCAGCGCGGTAAGCATGACCCTCTGCCAGGACAAGCTGCTCACCCATCGCTGCCTGCGCCGGGCCGGGCTCGAACTGCCGGCGCAGCGCTTGGCCGGCAGTGCGGAAGAGAACGCCGCCTTCCTTGCCGAGCACGGCCGTATCGTGGTCAAGCCGGTGGATGGCGAACAGGGCAAAGGGGTTGCCGTGGACCTGCGCACTGCGGAAGAGGTAGAGCACGCCATCGAGGCGGCACGCCGCTTCGACAGCCGGGTGCTGCTGGAAAGTTTCCACGAGGGTCTGGACTTGCGCATCCTGGTGATCGGCTACGAGGTGGTGGCCGCCGCTATCCGCCGTCCGGCCGAGGTCCAGGGCGACGGACGACACAGCATCGGCGCACTGATCGAGGCCCAGAGCCGGCGCCGGCAAGCCGCTACCGGCGGCGAAAGCCGCATCCCGCTGGACGAGGAAACCCAGCGCACCCTGCATGCCGCTGGCTACGACTACGACAGCGTGCTGCCGGAAGGCACCCGCCTGGCCGTGCGCCGCACCGCCAACCTGCACACTGGCGGCACCTTGGAAGATGTGACCGCGCAGTTGCATCCGACCCTGGCCGATGCTGCCGTGCGCGCAGCCCGTGCCCTGGATATCCCGGTGGTCGGCCTGGACCTGCTGGTGGAAGCCGCCGACCAGCCGCGCTACGTGTTCATCGAAGCCAACGAGCGCGCCGGCCTCGCCAACCACGAGCCACAACCCACCGCCGAAAAATTCGTCGACCTGCTGTTCCCGCTCAGCCAGACACTAAGTTGAGAAGGCCTCGCCGGCCATCCGTCCCCGTAGCGGATGGCGGAACAGCCGTCCGCAGCCCCGGAGTGATCCCATGGCCGCCAAACTGCCCGAACCCGACCTGGCATATCTGCAGCGCGTGCTGCTGGAAATGCTCGCCATCCCCAGCCCCACCGGCTTCACCGACACCATCGTGCGCTACGTCGCCGAGCGGCTGAAGGAGCTGGGCATCCCCTTCGAACTGACCCGCCGCGGAACCATCCGCGCGACTCTCAAGGGACGCCGCTACAGCCCGGACCGCGCGGTCTCGGCGCACCTCGACACCATCGGCGCCATCGTCCGCGAAATCCATGCCAACGGCCGCGTCGGCCTGGCGCCGGTGGGCTGCTGGTCGAGCCGCTTCGCCGAGGGCAGCCGGGTCAGCGTATTCACCGACAGCGGCGTGCTGCGCGGCAGCGTGTTGCCGCTGCTGGCCTCGGGGCATGCCTTCAATACCGCGGTGGACCAGTTGCCAATCAGCTGGGACCACGTCGAACTGCGCCTCGACGCCACCACCGCCAGCCGCGCCGACACCCTGGCCCTGGGCGTGGAGGTGGGCGACTTCGTCGCCTTCGATCCGCTGCCGGAATTCACCGAGAGCGGCCATATCAGCGCCCGCCACCTGGACGACAAGGCCGGCGTGGCGGCCCTGCTCACCGCGCTCAAGGCGGTGGTGGAAAGCCGCCAGGAACCGCCGATCGACTGCCACCCGCTGTTCACCATCACCGAGGAAACCGGCTCCGGCGCGGCAGCGGCCCTGCCCTTCGACGTCAGCGAGTTCGTCGGCATCGACATCGCCCCGGTGGCCGCCGGCCAGCAATCCAGCGAACACGCGGTCAGCGTCGCCCTGCAGGACTCCGGCGGGCCCTACGACTTCCATCTGTCGCGGCACCTGCTGCGCCTCGCCGGGCAATACGACATCCCGGTACGCCGCGACCTGTTCCGCTACTACCACAGCGACGCGCAGTCGGCGGTCACCGCCGGCCACGACATCCGTACCGCCCTGCTGGCGTTCGGCTGCGATGCGACCCACGGCTACGAACGCACTCACTTGGACAGCCTGGCCGCCCTCGCCCGGCTGCTCAGCGCCTACCTGCTCAGCCCCCCGGTGTTCGCCAGCGACGCCCAGCCGGCGCGCAGTTCGCTGGAGCGTTTCAGCCATCAACTGGAGCACGACGCACAGATGGAAAGCGAGACCCGGGTACCGCCGGTCGACAGCGTGCTGGGCCCGCGCCAGGAGGAATGAGGCTCCGCGGGGTCGGTCGGCGCGTCCCGCTACGCTGCCCCTTGAAGGGCACGACACATCCGGGCAAAGTGCCTGCACGGTCGACCGAATCCCCCATGAGGTTCACATGCCGCGCCTCTGTTGTCTGGCGTTGCTCCTGCTATGCCTGGCCGGGCCGGCCTGGGCGCTGTCGCCCGCGCCGCTCGACCGCGACGACCTGCGTCTCTCCCTCGGGCCCTACATGGGCTACCACGAAGACCGCGACGGCCGGCTCAGCGTCGAGCAGGCCCAGGCACTCCCGGACTCCGCCTTCGAGCCTGTCCGGGGCGACCACGCCAACCTCGGCAAGAACGCCTCGGTGTGGTGGTTCAAGGTCCACATGACCAACAGCCGGGCGCATCCGCTGGCCGGTTACCTGGAAGTGAACTACCCGCTGCTGGACGACCTGCGGGTCTTTCTGGTCGATCCTGCAGGCCAGGTCCGGCACCAGGAGAGCGGCGACCGCTTCGCCTTCGCCCAGCGCCCGGTGCAGGTACGCAACTTCTGGTTCCCCCTCGAGCTACCCCCCGGCGAGAGCACCCTGCTGGTCCGGGTGGATACCACCAGCACCGTCTTCGTACCGCTGTTCTTCAGCACCTATGCCGCCAGCGCCGCCACCCAGGAAAACCTGATGGGGGCGAACGGCGCCTTCTACGGCGTGCTGTTCGCGATGTTCTGCTACAACCTGTTCCTGTTCCTCTCGCTGCGCGAGCGCGCCTACTTCTGGTATGTGGTCTATAGCCTCAATATCGGCCTGTTCACCGCCAGCTTCGACGGCATGCTGTTCAAGCTGCTGCCCGAACACGTCGGCCTGCAATCGATCAGCATCTATATCCTGATGTACCTGCACTGCCTGGCGGCGATCCAGTTCAGCCGGCACTTCCTGCACATCCCCCAACACTTCCCGCGCCTGGACCTGACTCTGCGGCTGTTCATGCTGGGCACCCTCGGCGCCCTGCTTTCGGTACCGCTGATCGGCCTGCAGAACTGGAACATCCTCGCCAGCCTGACGGTGCTGGCGGTCTCGCTGATGCTGCTGCTCGCCGGCGTCCATGCCTGGCGCAAGGGGCTGCGCTACGGCTCCTACTACATCCTCGCCTGGGGCATCCTGCTCGCCTCCTTCATCGTCGCCACCTCCGGCTCCCTGGGCGTCGAGCTGTTCGGCATCTATGGCGCCTCGGTGGTCAAGGTCGGCGTCGCCATCGAGCTGATCACCCTTTCCATCGGCCTCGCCGACCGCATCAACCTGCTCAAGGAAGAAGGCTTCCGCTCGCGCCAGGCGGCCGAGCAGGCGCGCATCGAGAACAAGGCCAAGAGCCGCTTCCTTGCCACCATGAGCCATGAGATCCGCACGCCACTGAACGGCGTGCTGGGCATGCTGCAACTGCTCAAGGAAACCCCGCTGGACCGCAGCCAGCGCTTCTACGTCGAGACCATCGCCAGCTCCGGCAGCTCGCTGATGGCGGTGATCAATGACATCCTCGACTACGCCCGCATCGAGTCCGGCAAGCTGACTCTGGAACGGATCGAGTTCGACCTCGAACAACTGGTCTCCGATACCCTCAGCCTGTTCACCGCCCAGGCCCTGGACAAGCGCCTGCGGCTCTACGTCAGCCTGGAGGGCGGCGTGCCGCGCACCCTGCATGGCGACCCGACGCGGCTCAAGCAGGTGCTGATGAACCTGCTGAGCAACGCCCTGAAATTCACCTCGGATGGCTACGTGGCGCTGAACGTCTGCCGGCGCAGCGATTCGCAGGGCATGCCACACCTGATCTTCTCGGTCAGCGACAGCGGCATCGGCATTCGCAACGAGGTGCAGCCGCAGCTTTTCGAATCCTTCGCCCAGGGTGATTCCAGCACCACCCGTCGCTACGGCGGCAGCGGCCTGGGCCTGGCCATCAGCCGGGAACTGGTGGAGATGATGGGTGGGCGCATCGAAGTGCAGAGCACCCCCGGCCAGGGTACCCGCTTCGCCTTCGACATCCCGCTGCAGACCGGCGGGACGGAGGAAGACGAACTGCTACGCCTGCTCGCCGGACGGCCGGCGCTGCTGGCCTCGCTGGACGGCCTCGGCCTCGACGCCCTGAGCCGCCTGCTCGGCCGCTGGGACATGCGCACCGAACGTTGCCAGAGCCCGGAGCGCCTGGTGGATTGCCTGGAAGACTTTACCAGCCCGCCCCTGCTGATCCTCATGGCGCCCTGGCCCGGCAGCATCAACCACTGGCTGGAATCGTTGCGCCCGCACTTGGAACCCGGACAGCGCGTGCTGATGCTCTGCCCGCCCGAGCAGTGCCAGTCGCCGAGCGTCGACGGCCTGCGCCTGCTCAGCCTGCCGCAGCCACTGGCGGTGACCGCGCTGCGCAAGGCCCTGCTGGAACTCTACGAAGAAGGCTCGCCGTCCGTCATGCCGGCGTCCCGTCCACCGCGCGATGCCCAGCAGGCAGCGCCGTGCATCCTGGTGGCCGAAGACAATCCGGTGAACCAACTGGTGGTCCAGGGCTTTCTGCGCAAGCGCGGCTATCAGGTGCGGGTGGTCGGCACCGGGCTCGCCGCGTTCGACGAATACCGACGCGCGCCGGCGGCCTGCCAGTTGATCCTGATGGACTGCGAGATGCCGGAAATGGACGGCTTCGAAGCCACCCGTCGGATTCGCCGCCTGGAAAAGCAACAGCACCTGCCGCCCGTCCCCATCATCGCCCTGACCGCGCACATCCTCGACGAGCACCGCCAGCACGGCAGCGACGCCGGCATGAACGACTTCCTCGGCAAGCCCCTGGACAGCCAGCTCCTCTACGCCACCCTGGAGCGCTACCTCGACTCGCCGGACAGCCCCGAACCCCAGGGCATCGCCGCCCTCCCGGACTCGGAAACCTGACCGGAGGAGTCGACGCCTCCCCGGCGATCCTCTAGGATCGCCGCGCGCCCGGAGAGACCCATGCTGATCCCCCACCACCTGCTCGAAGCCGACACCCTCACCCGCCTGCTGGAAGACTTCGTGACCCGCGAAGGCACCGACAACGGCGACGACACACCGCTGGAAACCCGGGTGGCCCGCGCCCGCCACGCGCTGGAGAAAGGCCAGGCGGTGATCGTCTTCGACCCGGACAGCCAGCAATGCCAGTTGATGCTGAAAGAGGAAGTGCCTCGGGAGTGGCTGGATGAGGACCGGGGGTGAAAAAAGAATCCCTTCTCGTGCAAGAAGGCGCTGTTGAACTCAGTAATCGGTTTGGCTCAGAACTTTCCAGCACCAGACAGGGCGAACCGCCCAGAGCGACCGTGGGCCCTACGAACCAAACCGCGCCGTAACCGCCACCGGCCGGACATTACGGATAACGAAACGACTACGCGGCAACGCCTGCATGCGCACCGGGCTCACGCTCAGGTCCTGGGTGTCCGGCACTTCGTAGCGCATCCAGCGGGTCAGCGCGCGCAGCGCCAGCTTGAGCAGTTCGATGGTGATCCACTCCCCCGGGCAGCGATGGTCGCGACGGTGTTCGCCACCGCCCTGGGTAATGAAGTTGAAGGCACTGCCATCCCAATGCTGGAAGCGCTCCGGCAGGAAGTCGTCCGGCCGCTGCCAAGTGCGCGGGTCGCGGTTGGTGCCGAACAGGTCCAGCAGCACGCGGGTTCCTTCCTCGAAGTAATGGCCGCGCCAGTGGAAGCCCTCGCGCACCCGCGCCGCTACAAAGGGGAAGAAGGCATACAGCCGGCGCACCTCTTGGGCGAAAGGTTCGATCAGTTCGTCGCGCTCCGCCAGGCGCGCATACCACTGCGGCTGACGGTACAGCTCCAGGGCAGCGAAGATCACGAAACGGGCGATCGCCACAGCGGGACGCAGCACGTTCAGCAATTCCACCGCCGCCACGGCGGGATCGAGCAACCGCTCGCTCTCCCGATGTTCGGCAATGACCTGAAGCGCCGAACCCGGCGCCGGCACCAGCCGTCCCTCACGTACCGTCCTAACCTGCTCCGCGCACCAGCGTTCGGTCGCGGCCCGCGCCCGGCGTGCCCGCCAATGCCGCAGTCCGGCTCCGCCGGCACCGTCGACCATCGCCGCCAGCCAGGCGCGACAACGCTCCACCTCGTCCCGTGACAGCAGGACACCGGCCCAGCCGCAAATGCTGCGACAGAGGATCGTCTGTACTTCGTGGAGCAACACCACCTGCGGGCGAAGTGTCCAGGCTTCGATGGACTCGCGCCAATGCGCCTCGTTGAGCCGCAGCAGCTCGCGCATGCGCTCCGGTGTCATCAAATCCATGAACATCTGCTTGCGCACCCGGTGCGCCTTGCCGTCCAGGCCTTGTACGCCGCCGACACCGAACAGCGTCTTTTGCAGCAGGCGCGGCGCCGCGTTCGTACGGATGAACAACGCCGGATCGTAGAACAGCCGGGCCGCCGATTCGCCGCTCAGGCAGAGCGTGCGCTGCAACAGCAGGCGGGTCTCGAACAGATCGCTGCGATAGCGCCGGCAGCGGTCCGGGATGAACCCATACCCTTCACGCAGCAGGGCAAGCGTGCTGTCCAGACTTCGATCACGGGGAATGTCGGACATGGGGTCTCCTGGCGAGCCGAAAAAGGGCAAGCCCTGATAGATCGACCATGCCGTGCAGCGAAGGTTTGCCCATGGGCGCAAGGGCCGGAATAGAGCGGTTCGCTTGCAGCGAGACGGCAGCCGACCGCTCATGAAAAAGTCCTGAACTGTTTCGTCTGAACGCCCTCACACCTTACGAGGGCTGGTGAAAAGCCGGCCAGACGTTCAATCCGCAAAAGGAGAACGACATGCCTAATCGTAACCCCGGCAACTTTGCCAACGACCGTGAAAAAGCGTCCGAAGCCGGCCGCAAAGGCGGCCATAACAGTGGCGGCAATTTCGCCAATGACCGCGAAAGAGCCTCGGAAGCCGGCCGCAAGGGTGGCCAGCACAGCCATGGTGGCGGCCGCAGTTAACCAGGCGGCCGCAGTTAACCACCGCTGATACGAAGAACGGGGGCTACGGCCCCCGTTTCTTCGTCTGGCGCGTTCATTTTTCCGGCGACTCGGGTTCTTCGACGCCATCGATGATGTTCTTCACTTCGTTGTCGTCGCATTCGGCCTGCCGGCCCAGCTCGACGTAACGTTTGCGCATTTTTTTCAGTTGCTTCGCATCGCGCTCGTCAAGGTCGAGCAACGCCGTCTGCGCGTCCTTGCTGACCCGCAGCAGTTCGTCGAGCTTGATGTGCAGTGCGTCGTTATCGCGGTTCTGGGTGTTCTGGATGAGGAACACCATGAGGAACGTAATGATCGTGGTGGATGTGTTGACGATCAGTTGCCAGGTGTCGTTGAAGTGGAACAGCGGCCCCGTCGCGGCCCAGATCACCAGGCCCAGCACCGCGATCTTGAAGGTGCTGGCGCTGCCCGCCCATTCCGATAGCCGCTCGGCCCAGCGTTCGAATCTGCTTTTCTTCTCGGTCGCCATCAGGGTTCTCCCATTTCAACACCTAAAGATTCCGACCCGAACCCAGCGCGGGAATTCCGAGAACGGCACGGCGGAAGGGAGAACGGGTCAGCGCCTGCCGGCCACGCGGGCTGGACAACGCGACCTGTCCAGCGGCCCCACGTAAGGGTTGCCCCAGCCCATCACGCAACCGACCCGCTGATTGCGCTGGCGCTCCCAGCTCTCGACCGGATACTGCTTGCTCCAGACCGTGAACAACTGGCGATCCTGCTTGGACAGGCGCAGGCCATAGCGCTCGCTCATGTAGAAATAGGTGCGCGCGATCATCCCGCGGATCGCCGTGCGCGGCATGACCTTGCGTGCGTCGAAATCCACCACCGTCTGGCAGGCACCGTACTGGCCGTGGCGCTGCGGCAACCAGGCAAAACTGAAGTTGCTGCGATCGCCGTTCAACTCGCCGATGCTCGGCACCAGGTTGTGCAGATCGGCTTCGGCCCGGCGATAGGCCTCGTCGTTCTTCGCACAATTGCGACGTCCACCGTGCTGCCAGCAGCGACGCTGATGACCGATCACCCAGGCCGGCACGATATGCTCCCATTCCACGCGCCGGGCCCGCTTCGGATTCTTGCGCGGCACGTAGCCGCAACTGGCCAGATCGACCCGCTCGCCCCGGTACTTGCAACCGCAATAGAACTCGGTGGATTGCTTTTCGTAGAGCGTCCAGCCGATTCGTTTGGCTTCGGAGAAGCTGTGCGGCGCATCGGCCAGCGCAGGCAGGGAGAGGACGGCGGCAAGCAGGAGAGAGAAACGCAACGGCATGGGCGGTACTCAAAAGCGCCGCATGTTACCCGCCCGACATTTTTTGCCAATCCTGGCAGGAAGATGGCAAAAACCAGATCACAGATTACACGACATCACGGCCGTGCCAGGACCGGCTCGGGTTGCCGCCGACTACCGCAGATCGCGGACGGTTCAGCCCTTGCTGTGTTCCTTCGAGGTAGGCCCGCCACGGGCAACGCCTTGCGGGCCGGAGATACCCCAGAGAATCAGTCCGACCACCGGCACCATGGCGATCAGGAATGCCCAGACGAACTTGGCATCCGTACCGGCATCGCTACGGAAAACGCTGACGATCGCCCATAGGTCGAAACAGATGATGATCACCGCGACGAACATCAGGAAAAACACCAGGCCCTCGCTCATGACGACTCTCCTCCCAGTGGCCTCTTAATTATTCTGGCCATGCCCGGATCGGACAGTTCAATCGGGTCGAGCATCGTGGGCAGACGGTCGTTTCCCACGTCGAAAATCAACTATTGTTCCTTTTGTGCTCGGGTCCGCAATTTTTTCGTGCCCGATCACACGCCATCGATTTCCAGAGAAGGCTATTTCTAGCGCCTTTAAAAAAAGGAGGAAGACCGCATGGATTGTGCTCGTATGGCGCAGCTCGCCCAGACCCTGGTCAGGCAGCATCGACAGGCAGCCGATGCACCTCCCGGTACCCCCGGCTACCGCTGGTTTCTCGAAGGCGCAGCCGAAACGGGGTTCGCCGCCCCCGGCCGTGGGGGCGACCCCAAGTTCGCCAGTCGCTCGCGGGAATGGATGTTTTCGGCGGACCTGCCGCAACTGCGACGCTGGATGCACACCATCCTCTACGCCGAACGCTGGACCGAGCATTGGCCCGCGTTCGTCGACCAGGCATTGCAGAATGGGCAGTTGGAAGCCTTCGCGGAGCGCCTCGAACAGTTGGAGGGCTAGGATGCAGCGCCATCCGGGAATCTAGATATCCCGGATGGCGCTGCGCTTGTCCGGCTACGGCGAGACCAGCCCACTGATCCAGCGAAGCCCGCCGAACGCATACCACCGCGTCACTGCGCGCTTGTAGGGGGCGAATTCATCGCCCAACGAGCCCCGCCGCGCCTTATCTCCACTTCCCCCGCTCCACCCATCGAATTCCGTTTGCCAAGCTAAGCGGCACGCTGATATCTGTATAAACAGACAGTAAAGCAGCGCCCCTTCCCATGCTCCGCACCCTCGACGATCCCTTTTACTACCTGAACAACTTCCAGCAGGTACTGCTGTGGATCGAGGCCCGCTACGACGATCTACTGAACGCGGAAGAACGCCTCTTCATCGCCACCTTCCCCACCCTGCCGCAAGCGGCCCGGGCTCTGCTGGTGCGCATGGTGATGCGTAAGGGCACGCTGTTCCGCGCCGGCAAGCTGGTCTACCCGGAAATCGGCCCGGCGCCGGTGGCTGTCCAACCGCTGGTGGACCTGGGCTGGGTGGATGTGTCTCCGCCGCTGGACCTGACGCAACTGTTCGCCCTGCTGACCAAACCCGAAATCCGCGCCCATTTCGCCGTGCGGCCGGACCTGCGCAAGGCCGAGCAGCTCCAGGCCCTCCTGCCGGACCACCCGCACGCACGCGCCTTCGAAGACTGGTGCCCCGGCAGCGACGACCGCGTCTACGCGCTGACGATCATGGACCTCTGCGACCGTCTGCGCCTGATGTTCTTCGGCAACCTGCACCAGGACTGGTCGGAGTTCGTCCTCGCCGACCTGGGTATCTACCTCTACGAAAAGATCGAGCTGGACGCCGGCTCCCGCGGCTTTCGCGAGCGCCGCGACCTGGACGACTGCCTGCACCTGCACCGTTGCCGCGAGCGCTTCGAGCAGGGTGAAGCGCTCGCCGAGGTGCTCGCCGACATTCCCCGCGAGGCGTGCCCCAACCCCTGGATCGAGCAGCGCCGCGCCAGGCTGCTGTTCCTCATCGCCCAGCACTGCGAACGGCTCGGCGAGTTCGATGCAGCGCTGGCGCTGTACGCCGAATGCGACTACCCCGGTGCGCGGGGGCGGCGCATCCGCGTACTGGAACGCAGCGAGCGTTTCGCCGAAGCCCTGGCGCTGGCCCGTCAGGCTGAACAGGCACCGGAAAGCGAGGCCGAGCGCCAGCACCTGCAACGCATACTGCCGCGCCTGCAACGGCAACTCGGCCTGCCCAAGGCCCCCAGGGCGACCCGCCCGGCGGTGGAACGGCTTGACTTGAGCCTTCCCCGCCCCGAGGCCCTGTCGGTGGAAGGCGCGGTGCTGCTGCATCTGCACCACAGCGATGGCCCGGTGCACTACGTCGAGAACACCCTGATCAACGCCCTGTTCGGCCTGCTCTGCTGGGAAGCGATCTTCGCCGCGCTGCCCGGTGCCTTCTTCCACCCCTTCCACATCGGTCCGGCGGACCTGCACGCACCCGACTTCCGCCAGCGCCGCGCCGCCCTGTTCGATGCCTGCCTGGCGCAACTGGGCAGCGACGCCTACAAGGACACCATCCGCCGCCACTACTGGGCCAAACAGGGCATCCTCTCGCCGTTCGTACACTGGGGCGCCCTCGATGACGCGCTGCTGGAACTGGCCCTGCACTGCCTGCCGGCCACGCACCTGCGACACTGGTTCGAGCGCATCCTGCAGGACATCAAGGCCAACCGTGCCGGGCTGCCGGACCTGATCCAGTTCTGGCCCGCGCAACGGCGCTACCGGATGATCGAAGTGAAGGGCCCCGGCGATCGCCTGCAGGACAACCAGTTGCGCTGGCTGGACTTCTGCGCGCGGCACGACATGCCGGTGGCAGTCTGCTATGTGCAATGGGCGGATGCGGTCAGTTGAGCTACGTCGTCGCCGTCCGCGCCCTCTGCGAGTTCACCGCCAAGACGGGTGACCTCGACCTGCGCTTCACCCCCTCGCCCAGTGCCCAGGAAGGCATGGCCGGCCATGCCCTGGTGGCCTCCCGACGCGGCACCGAATACTTGGCCGAACTGCCGCTGGCCGGCGACTACAAGCAGTTGCACGTGCGCGGCCGGGCCGATGGCTACGACCCCACGCTCAATCGTTTGGAAGAGGTGAAGACCTACCGCGGCGACCTCGCCCGGATACCGGCCAACCACCGCGCCCTGCACTGGGCCCAGGCCAAGGTCTATGGCTGGCTGCTGTGCCAGGAGCGAGGCCTGGCCGAGGTGGACGTGGCGCTGGTCTACTTCGACATCCACAGCCAGAAGGAAACCGTGCTGGTGGAGCGCTGCTCCGCCGACGCACTGCGGGGCTTCTTCGAAACGCACTGCGAACGCTTCCTGCAATGGGCCGTGCAGGAACTCGCCCACCGTGCCGAACGCGACCGGGCGCTGGAGGCCATGCGCTTCCCCCACGCGGACTTCCGCAGCGGCCAACGCGAACTGGCGGAAGCCGTGTACAAGGCCGCCAGCACCGGCTGCTGCCTGATGGCCCAGGCACCCACCGGAATCGGCAAGACCCTCGGTACCCTGTTCCCGCTGCTCAAGGCGGCTCCGCGCCAGGGCCTGGACCGGCTGTTCTTCCTTGCCGCCAAAACCCCCGGCCGCCAGCTCGCCCTGGATGCCGCGCGCCTGCTGGAGGCGAACGCGCCGGGCCTGCCGCTGCGGGTGCTGGAGCTGACCGCCCGCGACAAGGCCTGCGAGCACCCGGACAAGGCCTGCCACGGCGAATCCTGTCCGCTCGCCCAAGGCTTCTACGACCGCCTGCCCGCCGCCCGGAAGGCTGCGCTGGAGCGCGTCTGGCTGGACCGCGACAGCGTGCGCGACGTAGCGCTCGAACACACCGTCTGCCCCTATTACCTCGCCCAGGAACTGGCGCGCTGGGCCGACCTGCAAGTGGGCGACTACAACTACTACTTCGATGTCAGCGCCCTGCTCCACGGCCTGACCCAGGCCAACCAATGGCGCGTCGGCGTGCTGGTGGACGAGGCGCACAACCTGCTGGAACGGGCCCGGCGCATGTACAGCGCCGAACTGGACCAGGCCGACTTCGACGCCCTGCGCCGCGAGGCCCCGGCTGCGCTGAAGAAGCCGCTGGAGCGGATCAACCGAGCCTGGCGCGAGCTGAGCAAGGATGAAGACGCCCCCTACCAGGCCCTGCCGACCCTGCCCGGAAAGCTCATCGCCAACTTGCAATCGGCCATTGCCGACATCACCGATCACTTCGGCGAGCACCCCACCCAGGTGCATGGCGCGCTGCTGGACTTCTACTTCGAGGCCATGCACTTCTGCCGCATGGCCGATACCTTCGACAGTCATACCCTGTTCGACATCAGCCGCCGCCCGGGTACGCGCGGCCGCAGTCTGTCCACGCTGTGCCTGCGCAACTTGGTGCCGGCGCCCTACCTGCAACCGCGCTTCGCCGCCACCCGCAGCACCGTATTGTTCTCCGCGACCCTGAGCCCCCGGCATTTTCATGGCGATCTGCTCGGCCTGCCGGAAAATACGCCCTGGGTGGACGTGCAATCGCCATTCAGCGCGGGGCAACTGGCGGTCCACGTGGTGGGCTCCATCTCCACCCGTTTCCAGCACCGTGCCGCGTCCCTGGAACCCATCGCGGAACTGATGGCACATCAGTTCGACGAACAGCCCGGCAACTACCTGGCGTTCTTCAGCAGTTTCGACTACTTGCAGCAGGCACTCGAACGCTTTGCCGCGCGCTTCCCGCATATTCCGCTATGGACGCAATCGCGACGCATGGACGAACCGGCGCGCCTGGCGTTTCTCGAACGCTTCGTCGAAGGCGGCCAGGGCATCGGCTTCGCCGTACTCGGCGGCGCTTTCGGCGAGGGCATCGACCTGCCCGGCGAACGCCTGATCGGCGCCTTCGTCGCCACCCTCGGTCTGCCGCAACTCAACCCCGTGAACGAACAGATCCGCCAACGCATGGACCAGTTGTTCGGTGCCGGCTACGACTACACCTACCTCTACCCCGGCCTGCAGAAAGTGGTACAGGCCGCCGGCCGGGTGATCCGAACCCGTGAGGACCGCGGCGTGCTCTACCTGATCGACGACCGCTTCGCCCGCCGCGAAGTGATGCGCCTGTTGCCGGGGTGGTGGAAGGTTGAGCGCAACGATGGGCCTGGGTGCGCTGCTATCCGCTTGGGCGAATGAATTCGTCCGCTTTTCTCCCGGCGCCGCTCAAAAATCCACCTTCCCCCTGCCCGCCTTGATCGTCGCCCGCTTGGCCTTGCCTTCCAGGCGGCGCTGCTTCGAGCCGAGGGTCGGTTTGGTCGGGCGACGCTTCTTCTCCACCTTGGCCACGCTGCGGATCAGGGCGGCCAGCCGCTCCAAGGCGTCGGCGCGGTTCTGTTCCTGGGTGCGGTACTGTTGTGCCTTGATCACGATCACCCCCTCGGCGGTGATGCGGCTGTCGCGCAGCGCCAGCAAGCGTTCCTTGTAGAACGGCGGCAGCGACGAGGCCAGGATGTCGAAACGCAGGTGCACGGCGCTGGACACCTTGTTGACGTTCTGCCCACCGGCCCCCTGGGCGCGGATGGCGCTCAGTTCTATTTCGGCATCGGGCAGGTGGACGTTGTTGGATATTTCCAGCATGGGAAGACGGCCGGGCGGATGAGCGACCAGCATACCCGCCATGGCCTGAAATCTTTCGTTGGATTTTCGCCGCTGCGCATGACCAGGTGCTTGGCTACCCTGACCTTCGACTCGTTGCGGGAACAATCCATGGACTCCATCACCCAGGCAGTACTCGGCGCCAGCATCCAGGGCGCCCTGCTCGGCCGCTGGCAGGGGCGCAAGGCGTTGCTGTACGGTGCCGTCCTCGGCACCCTGCCCGATCTCGACGTGGTCATCGACTACGGCGACGCGGTGGCCGAGATGACCTACCACCGTGGTTTCAGCCACTCGCTGTTCGTCCTCAGCGGCCTGGCCCTGCTGCTCACCGCCCTCTGCCGACGATGGCGGACGAACCCCGGCTATTCGAGCAGGCGCCTGTTCCTCACACTCTGGCTGGTGCTGGTCACCCACCCGCTGCTGGACTGTTTCACCAGCTACGGCACGCAGCTCTTCTGGCCGCTGGACCTGCCGCCGATCAGCGGGTCCAGCGTGTTCATCATCGATCCGCTGTATACCCTGCCGCTGCTCGTCGCGGTGATCGCCGGCCTGCTGTTCGGCCTGAAGGGCAAAGTGGCCCGCTGGCCGGCCGTGGCGCTGGGACTGTCGACGCTCTACCTGGGCTTCACCCTGGCCGGCAAGCAGATGGCCGAGCAACGCGTGGAACAGGCCTTGGCCCGCGACGGCATCCACGCGGAAAAAATCTTCAGCACCCCGACACCCTTCAACAGTCTGCTCTGGCGGGTGATCGTTCTGGACGGCGAGGACTACCACGAAGCGCTGGTCAGCTGGTTCGACCGCTCGCTGCCGCACCTTGAACGGATTCCCCGCGGAACCCACCTGGCCACCGCCCTGCGCGACTCGCCGCAACATGCGCGGCTGGCCTGGTTCACCGATGGCGTCCTGCGCTACGACGACATCGACGGCCACCTGGTGGTCACCGACCTGCGCCTGGGCATGACCGGCTTCCACCCGTTCCGCTTCGCCATGGCGACCCGCGAGGGAGACGGCTGGCATCTGATAAGGGACGTCGAACTCTGGCCGGTGGAACGCGGCGACCTGAGCCGCCTGCAGGTGCTCTGGCAGCGCGTCTGGGAAGAACGCCAGGTGCCCCTGCTGGCCTGGGCCAACGAGTTGCAGCGTGGGCCCCGGCAAAGCGCCCGCTGATGCCGACGGGCGAGGTAGGCACCGGCCCTGACGGCCACTACAATCCCTTGAAATCCCACGAGCCATCGCCATGACCGCACGGATCGCTGTCCCCACCGCCCTGCCCGCCTACGCTCGCCTGCCGCTGAGCTTTTCCGTCGAACCGCTGCAACATGCCCTGGCCGAATTGCCGGCTGCGGCCTGGCAGCCGCATTTCAACCGCGACTACTTCGAGGGCGATTGGAGCGGCATCGCCCTGCTCGCTCCGGCGAACGCACCGGACAGCCTGCTGGCGGGCCATGGCGAACCGGCCGCCACGCCGCTGATGAAAGCCTCGCCGTTCTGGCAGGAGCTGCTGGCACGGCTGCCCGCTCCGATCCGCAGCGCCCGCCTGCTGCGCCTGGGACCGGGGGCGCGAATTCGCGAACACCGTGACCCGGACCTCGGCGGCGACGACGGCGACCTGCGCCTGCACCTGCCGATCCACAGCCACGAGGCGGTGGAGTTCATTCTCGAAGGCCGAGCCATCCCCATGCGTCCCGGCGAACTCTGGTTCCTCGACCTGAGCCGCCCGCACCGGGTGGAAAACCCCAGTCCCCATGCGCGCGTCCATCTGGTGCTCGATTGCCGGCGCACGCCCGAGCTGTTGGAGCGGATCGCCGCGGGCCTGGCGGATACCCCGCCCGCGCAGGAGGCCCGGGGAACCCGGCAATTCGCCCAGTTCCGCGCGGCAGTGCACCGGGACGCCGGGCTGCAGCGGCGGCTACAGGCCATCGACGACGCGCAATCCTTCGCCGAAACCGCCGTCGCCCTGGCCGCCGGAATCGGGTTGCATTTCACCGAGGAAGATGTCCGTGCGGCGATGCAACAGGGCCGTCGGAGCTGGATCGAGCAATGGGTGGTATGAGCATGGAAGCCTTGCGTCAGAACGAAACCGATTTCCACGGCTGGTTGCCGATCCGCATCTGGCCGGAACAGGGGCGCTGGTGGGTCGACTGGTGCTGGTTCGGCAGCGAAGTGCTGCAGGAGCCCTTCTTCCGCGACAGCGTGCAGAAGGCCCTGCGCAAGCCGTTCAACCAAGCACTGCGCCGAGTGACCGGCATCGAGGCCTTGCTCGACTGGCAGGCCCGCTCGCCGACTCCGGCGCCCCGCGCCTTCATCCACCATGCGTCGCGCTGCGGCTCGACACTGATCGCCCAATTGCTCACGCAACTGGACAGCCATACGGTGTTGTCCGAACCGCCGCCCCTGGATGCAGTGCTGCGCGCACACTTCTTCGACCCGACCAGTGCGCCGCATCAGGCCGCCTGGACCCGGGCACTGCTCTGCGCCTATGGCCAGCCCCGGCGTGGCGGCGATAGCGAGCTGGTGATCAAGCTGGACGCCTGGAACGTCTTCGAGGCGGATTTCCTCCGTGCCCTTTACCCGCAGACGCCGGCCATCTTTCTTTACCGCGATCCGCTGGAAATCGTCGTCTCGCAACTGCGCCAGCCGGGCGCGCACATGGTGCCGGGCATGATCGGCCCATCGCTGCTGGCGATCCCGGCGGAAGAGGCCTTCGAACTGTCGCCGCTGGAGTTCGCTGCCCGCTGCATCGGCATGATCCTGCAGCGCGGACTGGAGCTCTGTCGCACAGGCGGGGCGATTCCAGTGAACTACAGCGAGCTGCCGGGGGCTGTGTGGGGACGGCTGGCGGAGATGCTTGGCGTTCCGCTAGAGGCTGCGACCCGCTTGGCCGACGCCGCCGGGCGAGACGCCAAGCAGCCGGGCATGAGCTTCAGCCCGGACAGCGCCCGCAAACGTGCCGAGGCCAGCGCCGAAACCCGCGCCGCGGTGGAGCGCTGGGCCCGCGGGCCGTATGAGGAGCTGGAGCGCTTACGCCTGTAAGAGCGCGAATGAATTTTTGAGGTTCCCTCGCTCCAGCGTGAGAACCCCTGACAGGACGCTCCGCGTCCGCTCACTGAATGGACGCGGAGCGTCCAAGGCTGCATTCCCACGCAGAGCGTGGGAACGATCCGC
>NZ_MUJY01000026.1 GCF_002286785.1 Pseudomonas sp. PIC25
ACCTCGGCGTCCTGGTTGAACCTGGTGGAGCGCTTTTTCTCGACATTGAGCGAGAAATGGATCAAGCGCCAGGCGCATACCAGCGTGAAGGATCTGGAAACCTCCATCGAGCACTACCTATCTACCCATAACGCCAATCCCCGGCCTTTTCGCTGGTATCGAAAAGCCGAGGACATACTGGCGAGTGTAGGCCGAGCAGCCGAGGCGATGACCTCGAAAATATGATCTTTATTTTTGAAACACCACACTAGCTAGGTTCTGAATAGACCCGTTCTCCTGGAGGTCTTCAGGTCTTAAAAGGCGCGTCTTAGCCACTGCGGACAGTCTGCTTCTGGCCGAAGCCTCAAGCGACTGCGGAGTTGCGAAATCAGTGGGCTACCCCAGCTCCGGTAGACATCCCTGCCCTATGCTCTGAGCATAGGAGGACACCTATGAGCTCCCAGCGTTATCCTGAAGACTTTAAAATCGAAGCGGTCAAGCAAGTTACCGAGCGCGACCTTCCTGTTTAACTTCTGATCAACAGCCTCTAAGACGAATGTAATGACTAATCACGAAGCCGCTAACCGGTTGTTTTCCATGGAAGGGGCAACTCACATTTATTCCAGCGACCCCACCCTGCTTACCCCCGCAGACCTCTACCAAATCAAGAACAATCCGGCGCAATTTGCTGCGCTGCAGAGCTGCAACATTTACCTAATCGTACGGCGACAGCGCATATATCTAGACTCTCAAGGATTCTCGTGCAATGGCCGGGTCGTGACCGGAAATTTTCTGGTGCGAAGAGAAAAAACTTTGACGCCCATCCCCTTCACATTCGAGATCAGTGAAGAATCATTGCCCCGTGAAATCCCTATTCTCCAAGTCGCAGTCGCCGAGAACGGCTGCACCATGTTGATCACTACACCTTTGGGCCAACATGAGATTTCAGTGAACGTCGTCGTGGCCAGAGCCAAAAGTACGCTCAGCGATCAAGAGACGGGGCTGGTCGTACTGTATGTAGGTCAAAGCATTGGCAAAAAAAACCCGCGCACGGCGCTGGATCGTTTGCTGTCACACACCACCTTGCAACGGATCCTCGCCGAAACGTCAACATATTTTTACGAGCGTGAAGTCCTGTTACTGCTTTACCGTTTCGAACACGGCCGCACGCTTATCAGCAACGGGGGAGATTTTAACGTCGACTTTGAAGCCTGTGATCAAAGAGATGCTGCGCATCTAAACCGTCTACGAAATATCCGCCTCAATCGCCACGACATTGTGTCCTTGGCGGAAGCGGCCTTGATCAATTACTTCAAGCCCGATTACAACAAATTGCTCAAATCAACTAACTTCGCAAACGGGCGGCTTTCGGTTCTGAAGCAGTTGCTGAGCAAGGGGATAGCTGGCCTGATCGTTGAGCTGTCCACGGTAAACTTACGATCCCGTATCGGGACTTTTCACGCACCACCGACCGACCTGACTAATATTATGTCGATTGAGGTTCTTGAAGGCCGCTATATCGATGACGAGCTGATCAAGCAGCAATGGCAAGAGGAGTTGGTCAGAATGGCTCACACCCACATAGCTAGATTTGCACTGACAACCCCGAAAGAGCGGGAAACGTTCCTGCACGGCGTTGTGTTTTCTGGGCATAGTGACAGGTTCATGGGGTGCTGATCAACGTGGTCTTGTTTTTGAAGTCGTTGATCAATCGTTTGAGTAAGCCCTCATTTTGTATGATGACCAATGACCGCTCTTGGCCGATTATGTTGGAAAATCTATGGTCACCCCCGTTTTTGCAATACTGATCAGAGATGGGAGCTGGCTTGCCTAAATCTATCCGGCGTCTATCTGGGGCATGCCCCGCACCACGATGAGAGAGTCGCGCTTGGCGATCCTGAAAAGTCCTGCGGCCTCAGAGGCCGATTTTCATAGCAGGTTCTTCGCCAGGCCGGTGGGCCGTTCACGTCATCAGTTGTTCAGCTATCGCAAAACCTGAAGGTTGGGTACTGCAACAACAGCGGGGTCAGGCGGCTTAGCCGTTTGATCCCGTTTCAAATCGACCCTGTCCTTTCGCATGCGAGCAATTGTTTAGTCATGTCTATGTAACTGAGCAGCACCGCCCAGTCTCGGGAGTTGGAGGTAGGGTTCTACCCATTTCCACAGGCGGCTTTTTTGGAAATTCTCACGCCTGCTGGACGGCCGGCAATTGCTCGCCCGACATCCAGCTTTCCGAGCGACGCGAACGTCCCAGCCTGCCTGGCTAGGAAGGCTGGGAGCTTGTCAGCATTCAACCAGTGACACGCGGATAAATCAGGATCGGAAACCACAATGCCCGAGCCGGGCATACGACATCGCCCTGCCAGCAGGGGTATCCCCTGTCTTCAAACGACTGCTGTACATCGGCTGTGCTTTCTGCTGACTCGAAAAAATCCTTTGGCAACCGAATGCGGATTTCTTGCGGCGAGCGCCAGACGGATGCCGGCAAGCTGAGGCCATGATTTGCCAGAGCCAAAGCCGTGATTCAGTACGCTCCCCTCACAGCCTCTTCCCTTCGCGCCTTACGTTTGGCCCTCGCTGTCCTACTCGCCTGGTTCATGTTGGTACCCGATGCCGTCGCAGTCTCTGCATCCGAGCACGCGAACCTCGCGGTCATGATCCGGCAGCTCAATGCCTTGGAAGACACGGCGAGGCGTAGCGCACAGGTCGCAGAGGAGCCAGGCCAGCGCTATTTCTTCGACTACCAGCGCCTGGCGTCGGATATCCAGCGCGTCCGCCAAGGCATCCAGGACTATCTCACCCCGAGCCGGGCGCAGCCCCGCGATCCCACCGAGCTGACGGGTCACTACACCCTCACGAGAGGCCGCAGGCCATGAGCATGAGTGCAGCTCAGACCTCGGCTTTTCAGGCCGCTGGCGGTTTTCCTCCTACGGCGAGCTATGCGCTCTTCGTTGGCTTCGCCGTGGCAATCACCTTCCTGTGGGGGGCCTGGGCCATCTATAGCGCCTACCGGGGTTGGGCCACCGGCAACCTTGACCGCGCCATCGCGGCACCGGCGGTGATCCGCGTTCTGGTGCTCTGCACGATCCTCACGCTCTTCGTCCTCAGCTAAACCTCTGGAGCTTCACCATGCCCAACCCCAAGAAAGCCATCCGCCGCTGCGTTCCCCTGGGAGCGTTCGTTCTACCCCAGTTCGCCCTGGCAGCCCTGCCTCAAGCTCAGGCGCCAAGCCGTGGTGAAGGCACGAACATGACCCAGACCATGCAGAACTACGCCTTCGACGGCTTCATGCTGCTCGGTCTGATCGTTCTGTGCGCCATGTTCATGGGCGTGGCTTGGCACGCCTTCGGCGTCTACCACGAGATCCACGACGGGAAGAAGAAGTGGCGGGACCTTGGCTCTACCGCGGCCGTTGGTGTCGGCATCCTCGGGATCGGCATTTACTTGGTCACCAAAGCAACCGGCATTCTTTGACTGGGACTGGCCATGGCTGACGTTCTTGATGACGGCACGTTGAGTTTCCTGCCGGTACGGCTGAACAACCAGCCGGTGGTGATGGGTGGCCTGACCGCGGACGAGATGTGGAGCACGGTGTTTCTCAGCGGGGGGATCGGTTTCTTCCTGGGCATTCCCGTAGCGATTCTGACCCAGGTCTGGGCGTTGATCATCGGTGGAGCACTCGTCGGTGGCGTGCTCGGTCTGACCGTTGCCAGCCGCATCCTGCGCCGCCTGAAACGGGGACGCCCGGACACCTGGTTCTATCGCCAGATCCAGCTCGCGATTGCCCAGCACGCCCCGGCCTGGAGCAACGCCCGCCTCATCACGCGCAGCGGCGCGTGGTCCTGCCGTCGCACGGAGTGAGCATGAGTTATCGCAAGAAAGTGGATGCCCAGTACGCCCACATCGTCAGCCTGCGCATCGCCCTGGGCCTGATGGCCGTGGTGTGTCTCGCCTTGGCCTATGGCTGGTGGTCCGCTCCCCGGGAACTGACGGTTCATGTGCCGCCAGACTTGCGCTCCGGCAGCACACGTAAGTGGTGGGACATCCCGCATGAGTCGGTGTACGCCTTCGGCCTCTACATCTTCCAGCAGATGAACCGCTGGCCTACCGATGGCGAGACCGATTACCAGGACAACATCTACCGCCTGGACGCCTACCTCACCTCCAGTTGCAAAGCCTACCTGCAGAAGGATTACGAGCTGCGCCGCAATGCCGGCGAGCTGCGCAAACGCGAACGGGGCGTGCACGAAATCCCAGGGCGGGGTGTGGACGACTCGCAAGAGCAGCATGTCATCCAGCACTCCATCAATGACTGGACGGTGAACCTCGACATCACCGCAGATGAGTATTACGGCGGCGAGCGCGTGAAGCGTGCCCTCGCTCGCTATCCGCTACTGATCATCCGTTCGGATGTGGACCCGGAGAAGAACCCGTTCGGGCTGCAGTGGGATTGCTACGACGGCAGTCCACAGCGAATCGAGATTTCCCCCGACGTTGCAGTGTCCGGGGGCCATCGATGAAGCGTTCGCTGCAATCCGCCTGTGCCCTCCTCGCTGCGTGGGCCGTATGCGCCGACGCGGTGGAAATCCAGCGGTGGGAACGGATACCGCTCGCCCTGCCGCTGGTGGTAGGCCAGGAACGCATCGTCTTCGTCGACCAGAATGTCCGGGTCGGCATGCCCCGGGCGCTGGAGGGGAAGCTGCGCGTGCAGAGCACGGGAGGCGCCCTGTACCTGCTGGCGAACGAGCCGATCGAGCCGACCCGTCTGCAACTGCAGAACATGACCAGCGGCGAGATCATGCTGGTCGACATTGCCGCCACCTCAGGACAAGCGAACCAGCCGGCGCTGGAACCGCTGAAGATCGTCGCCGGTGAGCATCCGGCCGGCCGCTATGGCCAACAGGCCTCGGCGCCGAAACAGGCCGCTCGCCCAACCACCGGCGCAACAGAGGATGGCGAGCAGCTTGAAGAACCACCGGCCGCGCGACGTGAAACGCCAGTGCCGGTAGCCCTCACCCGCTATGCCGCCCAGATGCTCTACGCCCCGCTGCGGACTGTCGAGCCGGTCGAGGGGATCGGCCAAGTGAACATCGACCGGCGCCTGGACCTCAGCACGCTACTCCCCACGCTGCCCGTCGAGGCCTCCGTGCTGGGGGCATGGCGATTGGACGATTACTGGGTGACGGCGGTGAAGCTGCGTAACACCGGCGCGCAGCAATTGATACTGGATCCGCGCGATCTCATGGGCAACTTCGTCGCCGCCACCTTCCAGCATCCCTACCTGGGCGCCCAAGGCGATGCCAGCGACACCACGACGGTGTATCTGATTACCCAGGGCCGCGGGCTCGCCGAATCGCTGCTGCCCGCCGCTGTCGGCCAGATCGACCCCAAGGGAGACAGGCGTGAAAGGTAATCCTCTCCTCAAGTTCCTGGCGATCCCGTTCCTGATCCTGGCAACCATCATCATCGTGAAGGTCTTCTCCGGAACGAATGAAGGCCAGTCCATGACCGAGGCCGGTGGCAAGCCGAAGATTTCCGGCAGCCAGGCGCAGGCCTTGGGCGTGGACGGCGATACGCCCAGCGACACGCTACGCACCATCGTGGCGGAGAGCCGGCAGTTGAAGGACCAGGTCAGCCAGGCACTGTCCAACAACGAAGAACTGAAGCGGCAGAATCAGGAGCTGCAGGCCCGCCTGCAGAACATCGATCAGAACGTCGCGCAGCGCTTGGACAATGCCCAGCAGCAATTGGAGCAAAAAGCGAAGGAACAGAACCAGGGCGTGCTCGACATGCTGCAGAAGCAGCTCGACACGCTGGGCAGACAAGGAAGCGGCAGCGCCGGCAGCGATCTTCCGATCGGCTTTGGCGTTCAGCCCGGGGATGGCCAGGGATTCCAAGGAGCCCCCGGCCTGGACATCGTCTGGATCGAGCCACAGGACGCCACACCGGTCGATGCCAATGGCAAGCCGATCGCGGCAGGCTCCAGCCTGGCGCCCAGTGGATTCGACTTTCCAACCTCGTTTGGCCAGTCGCTCGATCGCGGCCAGAAGGTCCTGAATACCAGCGCGCAGAGTATCGGCGGCGAGATCTCGCCCCAGGACGCACGCAAGCAGGTGCGCAAGGTCTACACCTTGCCGCAGAACTCGACGCTCATGGGCTCCGTGGCCATGTCCGCACTCATCGGCCGCGTCCCGGTCGATGGTACGGTGAATGATCCCTACCCTTTCAAGATCCTGATCGGCCCAGACAACCTGACGGCCAACGGCATCGATGTGCCGGACGTCGCCGGCGCCGTGGCCAGCGGTACCGCATCCGGGGACTGGACGCTGTCCTGTGTGCGTGGGCAAATCCGCAGCCTCACCTTCGTCTTCAACGACGGCACCGTTCGCACCCTGCCGGCCCCGGCCGAGGAAGCGAACAACAACCAGGCCGGCAGCAACGGCAGCCAGCAGACCATCCAGGGCGGACTTGGGTGGATCAGCGATCCCTATGGCATTCCCTGCATCGCCGGTGACCGCCGCTCCAACGCCAAGGAGTATCTGGGCAACCAGAGTCTGCTGACCGCCGCCGGCGCCGGCATCGCCAAGCTGCTCGATGCGGACGAGAACACCACCTCCACCGTCTTCAGTGGCAATGGCGCTTCCTTCGGCACCACCGGAACGCAGGGCAACTCGGCCCTCGGCACCATCCTGACCGGGGGCGTGAACGACATCCGCCAATGGATGAACACGCTCTACGGCGAGGCCTTCGCCGCCGTCTACGTTCAGCCCGGGGCGAAGGTTTCTGTCCACCTCGACCAGCAATTGACGATCGACTACGAACTCAAGGGCCGCAAGGTCGACTACAGCGCCGGAGCGACACATGTTTCTGCACACCTTGACTGACCGCAGGCTGCCGGCCTGCGCCTGGCTGACACTCACGCTGCTCGCCTCGGGTTGCTCCACCAGCAAGGAGGAGATGCTGCCCCATGGCGAATCCACGATGCGGGACGTGTGGGAGCACGGCACAACCGGGTCCGCTGGGAGTGCAAGCAGCCGGCTGCTGCTCGATGCCAGACAAAGCCTGCGCCGTCCCCTGGATCCGCAGCAGGCAGCCATGCGCAACGACAACGCTGCTTTTACGCGCACGGCCCAGAACGAAATCTACAGCCAGTTCAAGCGTCTGCCGAACCCCGACCTGGTCATGTACGTGTTCCCGCACCTGGCCGGGACGGACCCGGCCCCCGTGCCCGGCTACACCACCGTATTTCCCTTCTACCAGCGTGTGCAGTACGCGATGCCTGGCGAGCGCACGGAGGACTACTGATGGGGCTTATCCAGCATTTACTCGGCCACAAGGGCACACGCCGGGTCGAGCCCGACCTGCACGCCGCCGAGTTCGAGGTCATCGCCGGCCTCACCGCGAGCGAGCCACGTATCCAGGACAACGACACAGCTACCGAATCCGTCGAGGCGGCAACCGGGCGCTATCTCGAACGACTGGCCAGCCTGGGGGTTCCCTCGCCGGCAGACTGGCGCAATCCCAAGCAAAAGCCGGCTACCCAGGCGGATGTAGCGCGCCTGTACGACGTCGCTCCTTCGTTTGTGGATCTGCTCCCCTGGGTGGAGTACCTGCCGTCGGAGAAAGCGATGCTGCTTGAAGACGGCCTTTCGCGCGCGGCCTTTTTCGAGCTGACGCCGATCGGCACGGAAGGCCGTGACCCCGAGTGGCTACGCAAGGCCCGTGACGCCCTGGAAAACGCCCTGCAGGACTCCTTCGACGAGCTGGAAACCTCTCCCTGGGTCATGCAGTTGTATGCCCAGGACGAAATCAGTTGGGACGACTACCTGCAGCAGTTGAACAATTACATCCAGCCCCGTGCCCGAGGAACCCCGTTCACGGAGCTCTACTGCACGTTGTTCAAACAGCACCTTGAAGCGATTTCCAAGCCCGGTGGGCTCTTCGAGGACACCAAGGTGAGCCAGCTCCCCTGGAGAGGGCAACAGCGTCGCGTCCGCCTGGTCGTTTACCGGCGAGTCAGGAAGGCCGACAGCGAAGTCCGGGGCCAGGAGCCTGGTCCGTACCTCAAGGTCATCTGCGATCGCCTGCTGGGCAGCCTGGCCAACGCCGGCATCAAAGCCAAGCGCATGGACGGCCATGCCATCCGCCATTGGTTGATCCGCTGGTTCAACCCGCGCCCGGACCATCTGGGTCCAACCGAGGCGGACATACGCCGCTTCTACGAGCTGGTCTGCCAGCCAGCTGCCGAACTGCCTGAAGGCGAGCTGCCGCTGGCCAGCGGCACCGATTTCTCGCAGAACCTCTGCTACCGAGAGCCGGTTTCCGACATGGACAAAGGCCTGTGGTACTTCGACGGCCTGCCGCACCGTGTGGTGATGCTCGATCGCCTACGGGAAGCGCCGACGACCGGACACCTGACCGGGGAAACCCGCAAGGGCGGCGATGCCTTCAATGCCTTGTTCGACCAGTTGCCGGAGGACACCACGCTCTGCATCACACTGGTGATGACGCCGCAGGACATCTTGGAAAGCCACTTGGAGCAATTGTCTCGCAAGGCGGTCGGCGACACTCAGGCCTCCCTTCTGACGCGCGAGGACGTCACGACCGCGCGACAGCTTCTGGGTCGCAAGCACAAGCTCTATCGCGGCAGCGTCGCCTTTTACCTGCGCGGCAAGGACCACGCTGAACTCCAGGAGCGCAGTCTTCAGCTGAGCAATGCACTATTGGGTGCCGGCATGACCCCGGTGGAGCCACAAAACGAAGTGGCGCCGCTGAACAGCTACCTGCGCTGGCTCCCGGGCAACTTCGATCCGAACCAGAAGCGCGCCCTGGACTGGTACGTCCAGTTGATGTTCGCGCAGCACATCGCGAACCTCGCGCCGGTGTGGGGTCGCTCGACAGGCACCGGGCACCCCGGCATCACCCTGTTCAACCGCGGCGGCGCCCCGCTGACCTTCGATCCGCTGAACAAGCTGGACCGCCAGATGAACGCGCACCTGTTCATCTTCGGTCCCACCGGTTCGGGCAAGTCGGCCTCCGCGACCAACATTCTCAGCCAGATCGTCGCGATCTATCGCCCACGCCTGTTCATCGTCGAGGCCGGCAACAGCTTCGGCCTGCTCGGCGAGTTCGCCAAGCACCTCGGTCTGAGCGTGAACCGGGTACGCCTGTCACCCGGTTCGGGCGTCAGCCTGGCGCCCTTCGCCGATGCCGTGAAACTCGTCGAGTCGCCCCATTCGGTGAAGATCCTGCAGGCCGATGACGTCGAGGCCTCCGACGAGCACCTGGCCAGCCAGACCGAGGACGAGCAGCGCGACATCCTGGGCGAGATGGAGATCACCGCCCGGCTCATGATCACCGGCGGCGAGGACAAGGAGGATCAGCGACTCACCCGTGCCGACCGCAGCGCCATTCGCCAGTGCATCCTCGACGCGGCGAAGAAATGCGCCACCGAGCATCGCATCGTGCTCCCTGAGGACGTCCGGGACGCTTTGCGTGATGCAGGTATGGACGCCGGCATCCCGGAGAGCCGGCGCAGCCGCTTCCTGGAGATGGCCGAAGCCATGTCGATGTTCTGCATGGGTGCCGAAGGTGAGATGTTCAACCGCCCTGGGACACCCTGGCCAGAAGCGGACATCACCATCGTCGACCTGGCCACCTACGCCCGGGAAGGCTACAGCGCCCAGATGGCGATCTCCTACATCTCGCTGCTCAACAGCGTCAACAACATCGCCGAGCGCGACCAGTTCAAAGGCCGGCCGCTGATCTTCTTCACCGACGAAGGCCACATCCAGCTGAAGGTTCCGCTGCTGTCGCCCTACTCCGTCAAGATCACCAAGATGTGGAGGAAACTCGGTTCCTGGTTCTGGATGGCGACCCAGAACGTGGACGACGTGCCACCGGAAGCCTCCGCGCTCCTGAACATGATCGAGTGGTGGATCTGCTTGAACATGCCGCCGGACGAAGTCGAGAAAATCGCCCGCTTCCGCGAACTCTCGCCGGCCCAGAAGTCGATGATGCTCTCGGCCCGCAAGGAGAACGGCAAGTTCACTGAAGGCGTCGTGCTCTCCAAGAGCATGGAGATGCTCTTTCGCGTGGTTCCGCCAAGCCTTTATCTCGCGCTCGCCATGACCGAGCCCGAGGAGAAGAAGCAACGCTTCGACATCATGCAAGCCAAGGGGTGCGACGAACTGGCTGCTGCGCTCGAGATGGCCGCCGACCTGGACCGAAAGCGCGGCATCGCCCCTCACCCCATCACCTTCCCGAAACAATCGACGGCAGTGGAGCGCCTGGTATGAGAGCACTGAATTCCCTGACCCAGAACCTGATCGAAAGCCTGACCCAGCTCCTGCAAAAACCCGGGGAGGATGCCCTGCAGACCCTTGAGGTCTGCGCTCCGGTACTGATCGAGCAACTGCAGCAGATATTGGTGCGTGCGGTGGATCGCCGCGACATCGATGTCCAGCTCCGTGGCGCCCTCGGAGAATGGCTACGCCAGCACCCACAACCAGAGGCAGCCCAACAGGCACTGCTGGAAGCCCTGCACAAGCAGGACCTGATCTCTGCCAAAGCGGACAAGGCCCTGGCATGAAGAGGCTCACTGCCCTGCTGACTGTCATTGGCCTCGGCCCCCTGGTGGCGGGTGGTCTGCTGATCAAGGATCTGGTGGGCTCCCCTCGGGAAACAGCTCCCTGGCTTTTCGGCTCGGCGTCCGCCCGCTGGACCATCACGGAGTTCGCCGACCTTGAGTGCCCCTACTGCAAGACCTACACCCCAGAGCTCAAGCGCTGGGTGAGCCAGCAGCCCGACGTGAACCTGCAGTGGCATCACTTACCGCTACCGTTTCATGGGACAGCAGCCATCCACCAGGCACGCCTGGTGGAGTGCGCGGGTGTCCTTGGCGGCGCCGATGCATTTTGGAATGCAGTGGACCAAGTCTTCCGGCGCACCCGCAGTAACGGCCAGGGACTCCCTGGCCGGCTGGAGCTGAGTGGCATCGATGACCATGACCTGGAGCGCTGTGCGACCTCGAACATCGACGTGGCCATGCGCATCGAGCAGCAACTCCACGAGGCCCAGGAAAAGGGTATCAATGTCACTCCGACCCTGTTGATCACGGACAATACGTCGGGTCGCACCATCAAGCTGGAGGGGCCTGCGGATGGGGTGACTCTGCTGTCCGCGATCGATTGGTTGTCGCATTCAGCAAGAGACAGCGCGGTCTCGCAGTGAGAGGCTTGATCACTGCTGCTCATGCAAAATCGCGTCTTACTTGAACACTTGGCCTGCGCATTGGCCTACCAAGCGATCTGGGTCGGTATCAAGCGTTCATCACAATCGCCGACCTGATGCTGCAACTGGCCGCCGTACCGACAGGACAGCCTGAAGTATTCCAACCGCGCCGTGATGAGCCCCTGATGCTGACAGGCCAATTGATGAGATACTTTCTGCAGCCCGCCCTTGAATGGCGGGTTTCATTTATTGGAGTCCTTACGTGTCGTCGAACTCCCTCACCGAAGATGAAATGCGCAAAGCCCTGGGTCTTGCTACAACCCCGGAACCCACCAAGCCCCGTATCAAATCCCCTATTCCGATCCGCTACACGTTGGTCACTCTGAGCGTCCGTAAGCCAGCAGGAGGCCTACCCTTTCGATACGAATATCAGTCCCGCTCCATGAGCTCGCTTGAGGCGCAACTCGAAGCCGAAAAAGCCGTGCGGGAGGAAAGACTAGAGGTCTGGGCAGTGTTGGATATCAAACAAATCGAGCGGTAATACACGGGCTCTTTTGAGATTGCTGCTCAGTCATTCCGCTATGGGAGCCCCCGCGCATCCAGATCCCCTCTTGGCCATGAAGGTGTTCGTCGAAGTCATCACGTACAAGCTGTGAGCATTCAGCCTCAATTGACTGAACGATAGTGCCGAAACCATGACGTACTGCATGCCCGGTCAGTCAACCATTTGGTGTCATCGACTTCAGCGATACGCCAGAATGGCGCCATGGCTTGAAGTGTGACTCACGGATGGGAGACAGCCACATGCGACGCTGGACGTACTTTCAGAAGATGGCTTTCGATCAATGCTCAAGCACTGACACTGCCATACCGACCTCACGGACACAGGCAAGAGCTCATCCCCTTGCGACAACGCAGGGAGTGCTCATTGCCAGACACCGGATCACCATCGCGACTGCCAGTTCGCTTCTCGCCGCCGCGTATATCGCAGCCTTTTTCTTTCGGGCTGGCAGCTTTCCTTGGTAAGCCCCTCTGAATGTATTGCCGAATGCGTGAATAGCTAGCCCGCTGCAGTGTCGAGCCCACCAAAATCATGACGAACCGCAAGTTACTTCGGTGATCGATACGGCGGTTCCGAACAGGACCAATACGCGACAATAAAAAAGGATGTACTGTTTTAATTCAGGGATTCGAAATGATTCGCCCGCCGTACAGAAGAGCCCGCCGTATTGCGCTCCTGGCTGTAAACACCGATAAGGCCTTTTCCCTCTCTCCCCCCTCTACTGCATCCCGTCGAAAGGCACTCATTCTTCGCTGCGTTCTCGGAGCACTGGGGCTTTCCGCCAGCCTGCACAGCGTCGCCGCCGAGCCAGTAGCGGACCAGGAGCTTCTGCGCCAACAGGAGCGCGAGCGCGTCCAGCGTGAACAGCTCGAACCCTCCCCCGACGTACGCATCGCCTTGCCAGCGGCCGCTGCGGATCGATTGCCGGAAGGCGAGGTCCCCTGTTTCCCCATCCATGACATCCGTCTGATCGGCGAGGACTCGGAAACCTTCCAGTGGGCGCTGCGGGCCGCCAATCCACCTGAGGACCCCGCTCTCGGCCGCTGCCTGGGTGCCGGCGGCATCAACCTGACCATGAAGCGCATCCAGAATGCGATCATCGAACGGGGCTACGTCACCAGCCGCATACTCGCCGAGCCTCAGGACCTGAAGAGCGGCACACTCGTCCTGACGGTCGTGCCGGGACGCATCCGGACGATCCGCTTCGCCGAGGGCACCAGCCGGCGGGCCACGCTCTGGAATGCCCTGCCCGCCGCGCCGGGCGATGTGCTCAACCTGCGCGATATCGAACAGGCGCTGGAAAACTTCAAGCGCGTCCCCACCGCCGAGGCGGATATCCGGATCGAACCCGCAGAAGGAACCGACGCCAGGCCAGGCGAAAGCGATGTGGTGATCGCCTGGCAGCAACGTCTGCCAGTGCGTCTGAGCCTCTCGCTGGACGACTCGGGCAGCGATGAGACCGGCAAGTACCAGGGCAACGTGGCGCTATCGCTGGATCACGTGCTGACGCTCAACGACCTCTTCTATGTGAGCTACAACCACGACTGGGGTGGCGGGGAATCCGGCGAGCGCGGTTCCGAAGGTCACACCCTGCACTACTCGGTGCCCTACGGCTATTGGCTGCTGGGCGCCACGGCCAGCGAGTACGACTACCACCAGACCGTCGTCGGCGCGAACCAGACCTACCGTTACAGCGGCAAGAGCCGCAACGGCGAACTGCGCCTCTCGCGCCTGCTCTACCGCGACGCGGTGCGCAAGACTACGGCCTCGCTCAGCGGCTGGACCCGCTCATCGAGCAACTACATCGACGACACGGAAATCGAAGTCCAGCGCCGCCGCATGGCCGGCTGGGCCGTCGAGCTCGGCCACCGCGAGTTCATCGGCGCCACCACGCTCGACCTGGGCGTCGGCTATCGCCGGGGCACCGGGGCACACGAAGCCCTGGCCGCACCGGAGCAAGCCTTCGGCGAAGGCACCTCTCGCTCTCAGATCGTGACCGCCCATGCCCAGTTGCAACTGCCCTTCACGCTCAACGACCAACGCCTGCGCTACAGCGGCGAATGGCGCGCGCAATGGAACCGCACGCCCCTGGTGCCTCAGGATCGCTTCGCCATAGGCAGCCGCTACACCGTCCGGGGCTTCGACGGAGAAAACCTGCTCTCCGCCGACCGCGGTTGGCTGATCCGCAACGACCTGGGGCTCGCCCTGGGGCAAAGCGGCCAGGAGCTGTACCTGGGCCTGGATTACGGCGAAGTCGGCGGCCAGTCGAGCGAGTTGCTCATCGGCAAGCGGTTGGCCGGCGGCGTTATCGGCCTGCGCGGCGGTTACCGAAGCCTTTCCTACGACCTCTTCTGGGGGCAGCCGATCAAGAAGCCGGACGGTTTCCAGACCGCCGACACCACCAGCGGCTTCAACCTCACCTGGTCGTTCTAAGGAAGCACCATGCGTTTCGACACCCTGGATATCACCGCTCCCGCCCTGTTCGAGGAGGCCTGGAACGAATCCGAGATGCTCGGCGCCATCGTCTGGCTGTGGATGCACTCCGCCGCGCATCGCGAAGTACCGCTCCATACCCTACCCACGCTGTTGCTGCCGGCGCTGAAGAGCAGGCAATTCATCGTGGCGTCCGAGCGAGGAAAACCGGTGTTCTACCTGTCCTGGCTGAACCTGAGCCAGGAAGCGGAATACCGCTACCTGCGCACGCCCCCGATCTGCCTGCTCGAAACGGACTGGAACTGCGGCGAGCGCCTGTGGATTCACGACTGGGTCGCGCCGTTCGGCCATACCGCGACGATCGCCCGGCTGCTCCAGCAGCGCCTGTTCGCCAATCGCTGCGTCCGAACGCTCTACCACCGCGGCGACCAACGCGGCCTGAAGGTGAAGACCTTCCACGGCATCGGCGTGATGCCCGAGACGGCCCGCGCCTGGTTCGCCGCCCACCCGCTCCCTCCTGCATTCGACACCGATTTCGATCCCCTCCTTGGAAAGTGAAACGGCTTAGGGATTCGCCATGAACAAGCATCTGTACCGGATCATCTTCAACAAGGCCCGAGGGCTGCTGATGGTCGTCGCCGAAAATGCCACCCGCGACGGCAAGGCGCCGGGCATGACGGCGGGCCGCGCCAAGAGCGCTGCCGGCCTCTGTACGGCCACCCTGCTCCCCCTGCGTCTCTCGCTGATGGCCGCGCTCGGGCTCGTGGCGCTGGCGGCGCCCAACGCCTGGGCGGGCATCGTGGCAGACGAGCGCGCGCCGGCCAATCAACGGCCCACCGTTCTCAATGCCGCGAATGGCGTTCCCCAGGTGAATATCCAGACACCGAGCGCCGCCGGTGTGTCGCGCAACACCTACCGCCAGTTCGACGTGGACGGCAAAGGCGCGATCCTCAACAACGCGCGCACCAACGCACGGACCCAACTGGGCGGCTGGGTCGAGGGCAACCCCTGGCTCGGCAAAGGCACCGCGCGGATCATCGTCAACGAAGTGAACTCCAGCGACCCGAGCCAGTTGCGGGGCTACATCGAAGTCGCCGGCGACCGGGCGCAGGTGATCATCGCCAACCCCGCCGGCCTCTCCTGCGACGGCTGCGGCTTCATCAACGCCAACCAGGCCACCCTGACCACCGGCAAGCCGCAGTTCAACGGCGGCCGTCTCGAAGGCTACCAGGTCCAGGACGGCACGATCACCATCTCCGGCGCCGGCCTGGATGCAAGCCGCACCGACTTCACCGACATCATCGCGCGCTCGGTCGAGGTGGAGGCCGGCATCTGGGCCAACGATCTGAAGATCACCACCGGCGCCAACCGAGTCAGCGCCGATCGCAAGCAAACCACGGCGGGCCCCGGCACCGGCGAGGCGCCGACCGTGGCCATCGATGTCGCGCAACTGGGCGGCATGTATGCCGGCAAGATCATGCTGGTGGTCACCGAGTCGGGCGCTGGCGTGCGCAACGCCGGACAGATCGGCGCCAGCGTCGGCGAGGTGATCGTCAGCGCCGAGGGCAAGCTGGACAACCTCGGCCAGGTCAGCGCCGCCACGGTCATCCAGGTGGACGCCCACGGCGGCATCGAGAACAGCGGCACGCTCTATGCCCGCGGCGATACCCACCTGTTCACGCGGGGCGACCTCGACAACCACGGCACCGTCGCCGCGCAACACGACGTCACCCTGAGCGCCACGGGCGACACCTCGCAGGTACACAGCGGGAGCGATGCCGTTCTCGCCGCCGGTATCGACGGCAGCGGCAAGCTGGGCGAAAGCGGCAGCCTGACCGTCGAGGCCACCCAAGGCGTATCCAGCCAGGGGCGGAATCTGGCCGCCGGGGCTCTCAAGGTGACCGCCGCCGACGTCGATCTGAGCGGCAGCCGGACCCAGGCCCAGAACATCACCCTGACCGCCACGGCCGGCAACGCGGAGTTGAGCGCAGCCGACCTCGACGCCACGCAGACCTTGAACGTGACGGCGGAACGCACGCTGCGCACCGACGGCGCGACCTTGACCGCCGAACAGGTGCAGCTCAGCGCTCACGAGCTGTCCAACGTGAAGGGCGACATCGTGCAGACCGGCAGCGCCGACCTGCACATCGACCTGCCCGGCGATCTCGACAACAGCGGCGGCCGCATCGCGGCCAACAGCCATGACCTCACCCTGACCGCAAAAACCCTGCGCAACGAAAAAGGCCATATCGAACATGCCGGCCCCGGCACCCTGACCCTCGAAGCCGACACCCTCGCCGGCAAGGAAGGCACGGCGGCCAGTAACGGTACGCTTCGGCTCGATACCGACAAGGCCACCCTCGACGGCGGCCTGACCCAAGCCAAGAAAATCCATATCGACGCCGGCAGCCTGTCCAACCAGGCCGGCAAAATCCTCCAGGTGAATACCGGCGAACCGCTCGGCCAGGGCGGGACAACCCAGGCCAGCGACGAGGCCGACCTGACCATCACCACCCAGGGGCGCCTGGACAATACCAGCGGCACGATCAGCGCGGATGGCACGGCCACCCTCACCTCGGACGACCTGGACAACACCCAGGGCAAGATCAGCGCGGGCAAGGAACTGCACCTGACGACCGCCCAGCTCGACAACACCCGGGGCACCCTGGCCGCCAACGGCACCGTGGAGGTCGGCGCGACAGGCATCGACAACGGCGACGGCTCCATCGGCTCGGTCAAGGCCGGCGTCACCCTCGATACCACCCTTAGCAAGATCGCGAACGACGGCGGCCGAATCCAGGCCGCCAAGGACGTGACGCTCAAGGGCCAGGGCATCGACAACGAAGGCGGGACGATCGTCGGCGAAAACATCGACCTGAACAGCCGCAACCAGCGCCTGGAAAACCACCAGGGAACCCTGGCCGCACGCGGCACCCTGGATATTCACAGCGGAGAACTCGGCAACGAGGCCGGCCTGATCCAGGCCACCGGCGCCCTGACCGTCGACACCCATGGAAAAACCCTGACCAACACCCGCTCCGGCACCGAAGGCGGCATCCTCGGCCAGAGCGGCATCACCCTGCAAACCGGCGATCTGACCAATAGCGGCGGCTTCATCGGCGCCAAAGGCACCTTGGACATCACCGCCGCCCAGGTCGATAACAGCGCCAGCGGCCAACTCGCCAGCGAAAAGAACCTGGTGATCACCGGCAGCAAAACCCTGGACAACCAGGGCGGCCGCATCCAGGCGCTCGACACGATCTCAATCGAAGTCACCGAACGCCTGGACAACGAGGCCGGCCTGATCCGCTCCGGCAGCGGCCTGACCCTGCGCGCCGCCACTGTCGAAAACGCCTCGACCAAAGGCAACGACCAGGGCATCGAAGGTCTGTCGGTCGATATCGACGCCGACCGGATCGACAACCAGGCGGGGGCGATCCGCGCGGACAAGACGCTCAGCCTGACCGGCCGGGGCATCATCGACAACGAGCGGGGCCTGATCTCGTCCGGCCAGCGTCTGCTGGTCACCGATCGCGACACCGCCGCCAAGACCCAAACCCTCCGCAACGAGGCCGGCACCTTCATCGCCGGCCAATCACTCTCGTTCGACAGCGCCAGCTACAGCGGCAACGGCAAGGCGCTCAGCCTCGGCGACCTGCTGTTCAAGCTATCCGGCGACTACACCCATCAGGGCCTGCTGCAGGCCAATGGAGCCTTGACCCTGGAAACCCAGGGCACGCTGGCCAACCAGGGCACGCTGCTGGCCGGCACCCTGCTCCGCCTCTCCGGTAAGAACGTGGAGAATGGCGCTGGCGGCGAGATACGCGGGCAACAGACCCGCCTCTCCGCTACCGGCACCGTGACCAACCGCGGCCTGATCGACGGCCAGCTCACTCAATTGTTCGCCCCCACCTTCAATAACCTCGGCAGCGGCCGGCTCTATGGCGACACCCTGGCCATCGCCGTGGGCACCCTGAGCAACGCCGCCGAGGCCAACAAGGCCCCGGTGATCGCCGCCCGCGAACGCTTGGATATTGGTGTGCAAAGGCTCGATAACCGCGAGCATGCCCTGATCTTCAGTGCCGGCAACCTGGCGATCGGCGGCGCCCTGGACCCGGCCGGGCAAGCCACCGGCCAAGCTGCCGAAGTGAACAACGCCAGTGCCACCCTCGAAGCCTTGGGCAACCTCGACCTGTCGACCTCCTCGCTGCGCAACACCAACGAGCACTTCAGCACCCGGATCGTCGAGATCGCCCGCGAATCGCTCCAGCAATTCCAACTGTCCGGTTCACCCAACCGCTACGATCCGGCGCAGGTGTCCGTCAGCCATGACGAAGTGGACTACCTGCGCACCCCGGAGGGCCGGCGCGACGACTGGAACCGCTACGACATCACCCGTACCACGACCGAAACCCAGGTCGCCACCTCCGACCCCGGCCAGATTCTCGCCGGTGCCCGCATGCATCTCACCGCCGACAGCGTCGTCAACGACAAGAGCCGGATCATCGCCGGCGGATTGCTGCAGGCCGACGTCGGCACCCTGACCAACACCGAAGTGGCTGGCCAGCGCACCACCACCGACAGCGGCACGGTCACCCACTTTTACCGCATCCAGCGCAAGGGCCGGGACGACCAGGGCAGGAGCAGCAGCGCCTACCGGCCCGCACCGACGATCCAGGAAATCTCCCTGCAGCCGACCGTCTATGCTCAGAACACCACGCCCACCGGCACGGGTACCCAGGTCGATACCCGGACAACCGACACCCTCGAACGGAAGGCCGAGGGCGCCAGCAACGCCAATGTCGCGCTCGACCAGGGCCGCAACGTAGGCGCGATCCTCCAGGTCCAGGCAGCCAGCAGCACGGGCGTGGCCCGACAGATTCGCACGGGCGGGCTCGATACCCACGTGCCGGACAGCAGCCTGTTCCGCCCCAACCCCAACCCCAGCGCCAGCGCCGGCTACCTCATCGAGACCGATCCACGCTTCACCAGCTACCGGACCTGGCTATCGTCCGACTACATGCTGCAGCGCCTGGCCCTGGACCCGGCCAGCACCCAGCAGCGTCTGGGCGATGGCTTCTACGAGCAACAACTGATCCGCGAACAGATCGCCCAGCTCACGGGCCGGCGTTTCCTCGACAACTACAGCAGCGACGAAGCCCAGTACCGCGCCCTGATCGACAATGCCGTGACCATCGCCAGTGCCTGGCAACTGATCCCCGGCGTGGCCCTGACCGCCGAGCAGATGGCCCAACTGACCAGCGACATCGTCTGGCTGGTCGAGCAGGACGTCGTCCTGCCCGGCGGCGAGCGCCGCAAGGTGCTGGTCCCGCAGGTCTACGTGCGCGTGCGGGAAGGCGATCTCGACGGCTCCGGCGCCCTGATCGCCGGCCAGACGCTCGACCTCAACATCCGGGGCGACCTGATCAACAGCGGCAACCTGTCCGGCCGTGGCGTCATGGCCCTCACCGCCGAGAACATCCACAACCTGGGCGGCCGTATCCAGGGCAACGACACCGCCCTGCATGCGCGCAACGACCTCAACAACCTCGGCGGCCTGATCGGCGCCACCGACAGCCTCACCGTCAGCGCCGGACACGACCTCAACGTCATCTCCAGCACCCGCTCCAGCGACGGCGAACAGGGCAGCCGGACCCAGGTGTCGCGCATCGCCGGGCTCTTCGTTTCCGCCCCCGGCGCCACCCTGCGCGCCTCCGCCGGACACGACCTCGCCCTGAACGCCGCCCAGGTGGTCAATGCCGGCGAGGACGGGACGACCCAGCTCGTCGCCGGCCACGACCTGAACCTGGGCACGGTCGGCGAAGCGAGCCAGGAATCGATCCGCTGGAACGGCAGCAACTGGCGCAACGACAGCAGCCGCAGCGAAGTGGGCAGCAGCATCCAGGCGCAGGGCGACGTGCGCCTCGGCGCCGGCCACGACCTGAATGCGCGGGCGGCCAGCGTCACCAGCCAGGAGGGTACGGTAATCGCCACGGCCGGGCACGACATCCGCCTGACCACCGGGGAGAATTTCCGCGGCGTGGACGAAGCGCACAAGGTCAAGGGCGGCAACGGGCTGTTCTCCAAGAAGACCACCACCACCCGCGACATCACCGAGGAGACCACCGCCCAGGGCTCGACCTTCAGCGGCGAGCAGACCTCGATGCAAGCCGGCCACGACATCCAGGTCACCGGCAGCAACGTGGTCTCCACCGCTGGGACGATCTTGCTTGCCGGCAATGACGTCAACATCGAGGCAGCCAGCGACAGCCTGTACGAACGGCACGACAAGCAGGTCAAGAAGAGCGGCCTGTTCAGCGGCGGCGGCATCGCCCTGACCATCGGCACCCAGCAGCAAGGCGTGGACGACCGGACCACCACGCGCAGCGCGGTGGCCAGCACCGTCGGCGCCACCGACGGTGACGTGACCCTCGAAGCCGGCCGGAACTACCGTCAGGTCGGCAGCCAGGTGGCGGCCCCGCAGGGCGATATCGCCATCGACGCCCAGCGGGTCGACATTCTCGAAGCGCGTAACCTCAGCCAGCGCGAACGGGAAACGGTGTTCAAGCAGACCGGCCTGACCATCACCATCACCAACCCGGTGATCAGCGCCATCCAGACCGCTCAGCAGATGAAGCACGCCTCGGAGAAAACCGAGGACGGCCGGATGAAAGCGCTGGCCGCGGCCACCACCGCGCTGGCCACCCACAATGCCGCCACCGCGGTGGCCCAGAACCCGGCCCAGGCCGGCGGCATCAACATCAGCCTCTCCATCGGCGCCCAGAAGAGCCAGGGCGAAAGCATCCAGACCCAGGATACCGCCGCCGGCTCGACCGTGGCGGCAGGCAACAATATCGCCATTCGCGCCCGAGGCGCGGGCAAGGACAGCGACATCCGCGTCCAGGGCAGCCAGATCGAAGCCGGCCATGATGCGACCCTGCACGCCGACGGCGACATCGACCTGATCGCCGCCAGCAACCGGGCGGAACAACACAGCACCAACAGCGGCAGCAGTGCCAGCATCGGCATCGGCTTCGCCCTGGGCGGCACGCAGAACGGCTTCACCCTCAACCTCGGCGTCTCCGGCAACCGCGGCAACGCCGATGGCGAAGACCTCACCCACACCAATACACGGGTGAACGCGGGCAACACCCTGACCCTCGACTCCGGCGCCGACACCACCCTCCGCGGCGCCGTCGCCAGCGGCAAGCAGGTGGTCGCCGACGTCGGCGGCAACCTCGCCATCGAGAGTCTGCAGGACACCAGCACCTACGCCGTCAAGGAGAAGAGCCTCGGGGTCGGCCTCAGCCTGTGCATCCCGCCCTTCTGTTACGGTGCCTCCAGCGCCTCGGTCAACGCCGGCAAGACCGACATCGACTCCACCTACGCCAGCGTTACCGAACAGTCGGGCATCAAGGCCGGCGACAACGGCTTCGATATCCGCGTAGGCGGCAACACCGACCTCACGGGCGCGGTGATCGCCAGCACCGACAAGGCCGTGCAGGACGGCAGGAACCACCTGAGCACCGGCACCCTCACCTACCGCGACATCCGCAACGAAGCCGAATACGAAGGCAGCAGCTTCAGCGTCGGTGGTGGCTACGGCGGCACGGTCGGCAAGGACCAGCAAGGCAACGCCCAGTCCGGCCCTGCACAAGTCCCCGGCAGCACCCTGCCCAACGAAGGCGGCTTCAGCGCCACCGCCCCCATCGCCATGAACGCCAGCGACGATGCCCACAGCACCACGCGCAGCGGCATCAGTGGCGCCACGATCGGCATCCGCGACGACGCCAAGCAGCAGGAGCTGACCGGGCAGAGCGGCGAAGAGACTATCGCCAACCTCAACCGCGACGTCAGCAGCGACAAGGACACCAGCAACGCGCTGAAACCCATCTTCGACGAAGAGGAAATCCGCGCCGGCTTCGAAATCACCGGCGCCTTTGCGCGGGAAACCGGCACCTTTTTGGAGAACCGGGCCAAGGAATCGACCCGTGCCAAGGAAGAACTGGACAAGGAGCGCGCCAAACCGACGGACCAGCAAGACCCGGCGAAAATCGCGGCGCTGACGCAGACCCTCAAGGACAACCAGACCTGGGAATTCGGCGGCACCAGCCGCGCGGTACTCACTGCGCTCACCGCAGCCGCCGCCGGCAATGTGACGGGCTCCGGCGCCGAGATGCTGCAAGCCGCTGCCATCAACTACCTGCAAGGACTGGCGACCCAGGATGTGAAGCTCCTGGCCGACAATCTGGACTCCGAAACGGCACGCACGGCCTTGCACGCCGTGGTCGGCTGCGCGGGAGCGGCTGCACAAGGCGCCGGATGTGGAAGCGGAGCCCTGGGCGCCGCCTCCAGTGTCGTCATCAATAACCTTCTGGATAGTTTGAATGACGATGATGGAACGCCACTGACAGAAGAAGAAAAGCATTCTCGTCTTAATCTCCTTTCGTCTCTTGTGGCAGGCATTACGGCCGCCGCTGGAGGGGACGCAGTGGTCGCATCCACTGCTGCCTCTATCGAAACAGCCAATAACCACCTTGGTACGGGCCTGAAACTTTTTGGTCACCAATTTGGGCAAGATCAAGTAACCCAATTTGGCAACGACATGAAATCGGCCTGCACAAATGGCAGCTCGCAAGCCTGCGTAGATACCTATGAGAAATGGAAAAATGTTTCTTACAAACAAGGTGGGATTGAGACCGAAGCAGAACGAAAAGGCTGGGAAGAATTCGTCACGGCAATCTATGAAGAAGAAGTATTTCCGCTCTGCAAAGGAAATGCTGATTGTGAAAAGAATGCTGCAGGCAGCATGGCCATTACCATGATATTGAATGCCGGCGATGCGGCTGGCTTGCGAGACTCGGTTAATATTACGACTCGCGCCATTAATATTTATAACGGAAACTGGGTTCGGACGACGCTCCAAGCAATCGGAGATATTGGCATTATTGCCGAGCTTGGCTCCATTGTTAATATTGGATCAAAAGCAGCATCAAAGATAAATCCGAACAGCTTTAAGTCCATCTATGAAAAAGCGCCTGCTGCAAAGACCGAAATTGATGACTTGGCAGATACAATTGTAGAATCCCTTGGAGGAAGTGTTGCTAAAGCACCAATAAAATCTGAAGAGCGGGCGATTGAAAAAATACTCAAAGATTACAATGGAGACACTTCACGCATTAAAGACCTTGCAAGAAACACCATAATAGTAGATGCTTCAAAAATTGAAGCCGTTGTCGCTGAACTTGTTAAGCGCGGAGCAAATGTAAAAGTCATAAATGGCTCCACTGACATCCTTGGATATAGCGGCGTCAATTCAACCATAAAAACACAGGCAGGAATATTTGCTGAAATCCAAGTTAATACGCCAGCCATGATCTATGCTAAAGAAACCGAGTCCACTGCCAGAGCACTACTAGGAAACAATCTATATAACACCATCGCATCGAAAGTAGGTATTGCAGGTGGACAGGGGCATGTGTTTTATGAACAGTGGCGTACTTTAGACCCCAGCAGCACAGCTGCAAAACTTATAGCCCAGCAAAGCAAGAAATACTACGAAACGATAAGGAAAGCAAGTGAGCATTGAGAAAGGTGAAACATTCAACTTGCGGGATATATTCATTGATTATCCTTTCGAAGAGGTAATGTATCGCTGGGACCACAGAGAAAGGAAAATTTACATGAAATTCTATAAAGAAAATGAGCTTCCCGAACCAGTGCCACATGAAAACAAATTATTTAATGAGGCCCTACTATACGGCCTCGAAATAACTAAGGAAGAATATCAACAAGGAAAATGAGAATGAGCAACATCGATAAAGCGCTAGAAATTTCATGTAAAACACATTCAGGCCAAATAGATAAAGGAGGAGAACCTTATATCCTTCACCCGCTACGGTTAATGCTTAAATTTCAGGATGAAGAGAGCAGAATTGTCGCTGTACTACATGATGCAATCGAAGATGGAGAAATTACCACACAACATCTAGAGCAAGCAGGATTTTCCGAAAAAATCATACTTGCCATCGAATGCCTTACAAAAAAAACAGGGGAAAGCTATGACGACTTTTTAAGCCGCATTATAGACAACGATCTAGCCAGGCGAATTAAAATTGAAGACATAAAAGACAATTTAGACATCACGAGACTTAAGACAATAGACAACAAGGACCTAGACAGAATAAAAAAATACCACAACGCATTAGCAAGACTACAAAAGAGCACTTAAGTTTATCAACTGTCTGAGTCAACTCTTCCATTACGAACATCAGCACTCTGCCAGCAGAACGGAGCGACAGCGATACCGCATCCAGGCAGACGGATCGACCGGTCGTGATGCAGCTCCCGCTTCGATGGCGATATTTGATCGCCGCCACCAGCCAAGTATCAACCCGACTTTAAAAGCGCAGTGATCGCCAACACCGACCAAGCCGTTCACCATGGCAATTATATGGACGAATCGAAAGAGCGCGAGGCGATTCGGCTCCTTGGCGTCGAGTGCGCCAAGCTGCAAGTGACAAACCCAGGGGTTGGCGAGAAAGTCTACATGGAACTAAGACAGGCACTTACGGAAGGCACAAGCGACGATTCCAATTTCTCCTCGGGCTACTCGACCACGTTGCTTCATCTGAGAACGCAGTCTCAGTAGACCCGCAGGTAAAGCTTGGCCGTTGCATACCGCCGCTGGTTTTCGCTCGGCTCGCTGTCGTGTCGATCATCACGCGTCCGCTATCACGAGGGGGCAACAGCAAGGTTCTATGAGCGGCATGCGTCCGGACAACACACCTCCTCAATCCCGCCAGGTAGCGGCATGGTGTCCACCTGTTTTGGTGGACACCATTTCAAGCCCCTTGTGGTAGATCTCCCGTGCCAGGCCAACGCAGCTCCTATCCCAAATCCTTCAAGGCCCAGGTCGTCGATGACTGCATCCGGCCCGGCGCCTCGGTTGCCGGAGTGGCTTTGAGCCACGGGCTCAACGCCAATCTCGTGCACAAGTGGATTCGCCGCCAGCAGGCACAGCTGCCACTGTACCCTCAAGTTTATTCCGATTCCTCTCGTTCCGAGCCTGTCGGCTACCCGAGTGCGGCCGACATGGCCATTCAGATCGCCATTCCCCATCGGGCCGGAAAACTGTCGGTGCAGTGGCCGGGCAACGATCCTGAAGGCTGCGCCCGCTTCCTGCGCGAGCTGCTGAAGTGATCCGCAACGAGCGCATCTGGACTCCCCCCGCTCCGGTATACATCCCCGGCCTATTGTCCCCTCTCACTCACCACGCGGCCTCCACTCCATCAACATCGGCGCAAAAACCATTGAGAAAGCGGCGCTCAACAACCCCACTGAAATATCAGTCGACTGAGGAAAATCGAGCGCGCCGGAGATCAGTCCCAGGGCCAGAAAACTCCCCGGCCATCGAATGTACCGGAGTGCCTCGAACCTGACTTTATCCAGCATGAGGATGTTGAGACGGACGTCGGCACTTTCAGTCGTCGACATCACGACACAAAGCTCCTGCAGGTCTAAAGTGCGATCAGCCTCTCGAGTCGTCTCCTGCGGTTTATGCAGGCGACGCTGATAAACGGATTCTCGCACGAGGTCTTCACGCGGGAGATTGTTCAGTTGTTCCCATCTGAATGACTTCACACCATACGCTCCCAGCAGAGCTTGGGACGTTCTGGGCCGACGGAGCACCTGCAGATAGCGCCCATCGAGTAGGGCGAACCATTCATCCTGTCGTTTTGTCGGCTCGATCAGTTGAATCCGCTTAGCTGCAGGGTAAGCCAGTTCTCTCACCCAGGCTGCGATGGGCTGATCACCGTGCTTACGCATGAATGCAACACGATGCTTCCCTTCCCGTGCCGTCAATATGCCCAGCGGCTTGTACCAGGCGTACAACGCCCGGTTGGATGAGGTGAAGTCCGTCGAGTAGTGCTCGATCCTTGAGGCAACGTCCTCGTCACGAACATGCTGGGGCTTCCCATTAATGCTGGCGCCCAGGACATGTCGCGGATCCACATAGGCCTGGAACCGTTCCGACTGCACCTCTTCCCAATCGAGAAAAGGCACCACCACCCGAAGGAAGGAGTCTCCCCAGAATGCGCAGGAGCTACCCATATCCATCCAGTCGTTCTGGTATTCCTGCTCGATGTAACGTCGTGAGGCCATATCCATCGACACCTTGATTTCACATAGCGCCCGAGCGGCCCTTTCCATAGACTCAGGTATTTCAAGTGGTAACAATTCCATCTTGCCAGCAACCTCGCTCACCGACACACTCCTTGAATGGGACCAAAACTAGATGGGGGAATAACCATGTCGCAAGATGATGAGCTCTGGAATGTGCAGTTGGACAGCACCCACCCGCAATATCAAAGTGTCGCCCTTCGGCGCAGGCCTGGCTACAAGAATTATGAGGTCGTGGAAGTCGATTCGGAGAAGCTGATCCATTATTCGAACCAGGACATTCGGGGATACGTGATTGCACCGGTGGAAGACTGGCAGCCCGACAAGCGACAGGGGATTTTCAACTTCCTGGCACCACCTGGACCATTGGAACAACCTGTCGAAATGCCAGTCATCTCGTTCAACGAACGCGACGTGATTTATTATGAGCGGAAGTGGCTGTTCTTTAAGAAAGCCGTTCAACACCGTTTGAAATACATCGGATACACCAATGGCCGCCATCGCTCCCGCTATCTGTATTTCGCCGGAGCGAAGCGAATTCCCGTCATGTGCCACATCTCCGAAGTCGATGCGCTGAAGGCTCACTGCGCCCCCCAGTAAGCCTGCTGCAGGCCTCCCTGCAGTCACGGAAGAATTCGGCCCCCGACCTGATGCCTATTTCCTGCTGCGCCTGAAACTCCCATCCGGTTTGCTGTACCTGGATCCCCACCAGGTACAGCGCTATGCCCTACTCCCTCTCTCACAGCCGCCGGCGTTGCTGGCCGCTGACACTCGCCAGTCTGATCATTGCCGCTACGGCCCAAGCCGAAACGTGGGTCGTCACGGACCAAGCTCACCCGGTGAACGCCCCCGCTGGCGTGCGAGTCATTCTCCTGGACGAACAGCAGCGCCTCGAGGAGCAACTGTCCCGCGCTCTCCCTTCGGATCCTCGCCAAGCCACAGCCGCCGCCCAGCGCTTCCTGGCCAGCCCTGATGGCAAGCGCCTGCAGGACGACTTGGCCAAGGCGCAGCAAGGCGTGGTCGATGCCTGGAGCACTGGCGTCGAGGAGATTCCAGCCGTGGTGGTCGACCGGAAGTACGTGGTCTACGGCGAGCTCGATGTTCCTGCGGCCACCCGGCTGATCGATCGGGCGAGGGGCATGCAACGATGACACAGCTTCACGTCCTGCGCCCGCTCGCGCTGGTGTTTACCTTCAGCCTGGCCTTCTCGGCTTCAGCAGCGATCAACACCGCCGCGATCGTCTCGTCGACACTCTCCCCGCAGTGCCTCGAATACAAGGTAGTCGGCATCTGCTACTGGCTGTTCTGCACGAATTTCGGCTGCAAGGTCAGGACCTCGACCAAGGTCCGCCATTACATTCCCGACGCGGTTGTTTCCGCCTACTCGAACACAGGCTTGAACCCCTGGACAGAGGTCTCACGCATGGGGTCGCCCACGTCGATCGCCCAGGCCGGTGGCGACGGCACAACCAACCACGTGGCTGAGAACAGCATGGCCAAGTTCAAGGAGACCGATGTCATCGGTCATCCAGGTGGCTACGTCTTCAGCCAGTTCGCCAGCAGCTCTGGCTATACCTGCAAGGGCGCCACGACGGCTTACGTTCCCTATCTGCTCAGCACCCTGGATCCGATCGCTTGGCGTTACGGCGTGCCCGAGTCAGCGTACCCAGAAGCTCTCACCCCGGGGCAACGAGAGGTCGGCAGCATACAGTCCGGCGATCTATGGGGGAACGTCTATCCACGTAGCGGCTTTCTACATCAGACCGACGACTACAAGACCAGCGCGGTGATCGCCCAGCGTGCCGGCGACATCACGACACGCTCCGGTCAGGCGCATGTCTACCGCCCCATGCTCGCACAAGCGCAGGACGGCTATTGGCCGGCCGGTGAACTGATCGAGGGCGATGCCTCTACCGGCAAATGGCAGGAACTCACACCAAGCCTCAGCCAGGTCTGCGCCGTCTTTCCCCATAGCGGTCCACAGACACAGGCGCAGGATGGCGGCTACGCCTGGGCACTCTGGCGCCCCTACTCCTGCTGCAAACGACGCGGCCAGATTTTCCTCGGCAGCGTGGACTTCCAATGATTCCCAATGACTGGAGCACGACATGAAAACCCTCACCCAGGCATTCGGACTGGCCCTCGGCCTGAGCAGCACGATGGTCATGGCCGTCGAACCTATCAAGGTTGAATCTGCAGGAAGCGTCATCGGTGATGACGTGCTGTACAGCATCGGTGGCGGCAGCGCGGTGACGATGGGCAGCGCCGGCAACATGGACAGCATCTCCGTGGGAGCGGGTTGGCAGAACAACCTCATCTGCGGAAACATGAACCTGAGCAACACCCTGGAGAACCAGCTCAACGGCGCCACCCAAGGTTTCCAGAACATCATGAGTTCGGTGGTACAGAACGCGACCAGCGCTGTCGCCTCACTGCCAGCGCTGATCCTGCAGCGAGCGAATCCCGCTCTCTACAACCTCATCACCAACGGCATCCTGCAGGCCCGCCTGGACTTCGATCGGTCCAAGAGCACCTGCAGGGCGATTGCCGACAAGATGGCCGATATCGCCGGCGAACAGGTGGGCTGGGGGAAACTGGCCGAAGGCCAAGCCATGAGCAAGACCTTGACCTCAAACTCCGATGCGGTCGCGGCCATCGATCAAGTTGAGAGAACCGGCGGCAACGAGGGGGTGACGTGGGTCGGCGGCGAACGAGCCGGTGGCTCTGGACAGAGGCCCATCCGCATCGTGGGTGACGTGACCAAGGCCGGGTACAACCTGCTGACCAGTCGCCCAGTGGACGACACCTCAAGCATCAGCAAGGAGAGCTGCAACAACGGCCTGGTGTGCAACGTGTGGGCTTCTCCCCAGGAAGCGACGGCTTTCGCAACTCGGGTACTCGGCGAGCAACAGCAGCAGACCTGCGACAGTTGCCCCAAAACGGTGACAGCCGCCGGCGTGGGTTTGTCCCCTCTGATCCAGGAAACCTATGACACCAAGCTGCAGGCGCTTCAAGCACTGCTCTCCGGCAGCAAGAGCATGACCCTGGAGAACCTGACAGCGGCCAGCAGCAACTCGTTGCCCGTCACACGTGGCGTGATCGCCGCGCTCAAGGACGAGCGGGATCAGGATCTGCTGGCACGCCGCCTGGCCTCCGAGGTAGCACTTTCCGACGTACTGGAGAAGGCACTTCTCCTGCAACGCACGCTGCTCACCGGGAGCAAGGAACCCAATGTCGCCGCAAACGGTCTCGCAGTTCAGGCCGTGAATCAGCAGAGCGCGACACTGCAGTTGGAAATCGACAACCTCAAGACAGAACTGGAGCTCCGTCGGCAGTTGGCCAACAACTCGCCCATGGCCATCATCGAGCGCAGCCGCACACGTGCTGACGGTTCCCGGGGCGTGTTCCAGGGGGACGTGGAGGGTGATCGTCTGATCCAGCTGCAGCAACCGGCCAAAGAGCGATAAGGAGTCGGTCATGGGAGAAACAGCCGAATCGCCTGTCACAGCTCGCAAGGTCGCCGTGTGGCTGCTGGCCAGCCTGGGCATGATCGTTCTGCTTAGCATCCTGGCCGTGCTGCTGGGTACGGTGATCATGCAATTCTTCGGCAGTGTCGAGCGATGGCGGCAGTGGCGCGTCGAAAACTACTGGATTCTGCTCGCCTGGCGCCTTGGCCTGTATACCGTGCTGATCATGCTCTGGTTGCAGCTCAAGACACGCCTGCCGAAGCTGGCACTTGGTCCAGCCCGCAACCGCCTGATTCGCATCGAAGTGATGGCCGTGCTTCTGGTTCTGCTCCTCGAGCTGAGTAAAGCCGCACTGCAGTGGACGGGGGCCGCATGACCTTCTACACGAACGATTACTTGGAGTATTACCTCACCCTGGCCGGCTGGCTGATCAACAACGGCATCTGGGACATGATCGTGGACAGCGGGCTGTTCGCCGTGCCTTTCTGCATCATCATCGTCAGGGAATGGCTGAAGGTCCGCGGCGAGGGCGCTGACGAAGGCAACAAGGGAGTTCTATCGCTGGCCCGCATCGAGACCCACATCTATGTGGGCTACGTGGTGGTGGCGTTCTGCGGTATTCCGGTGGTCAATGTCAGCTTCAGCACCCTCCAGTTCGACCAAAGCCGAGCACAGCAGTGTCAGTACTCACTGCCGTCGCCCTCCTCGACCGGCTGGGAGACTTCATTCAGCGCCCTGAACGGCAGAAGTGCGCAGATGCCAATCTGGTGGGCGTTCATGCACGCCTTGTCCAAAGCCATGACCAGCGGCGCCGTTGTTGCTATTCCCTGCGGCACCGACCTTCGCCAAATGCGCATGGAGGTCAGTAACACCCGAATCAACAATCCTCTGCTGGCACAAGAGGTCGCTGACTTCACGCGGTTCTGTTACGGCCCTTCACGCGCACGGTTCTTCATGAAACAGCCCAACCTGGGCTCGGCGGCAGACAGTCCCGAAACACTCCAGGACCTCAGTTGGATCGGCTCCCGCTATTTTCTGGAAACGCCTGGCTACTACGACACCGACTATTCCAAAACGCCCAGGGCCTCCTGGCCCTACAACGCAACTCGTGACGCCGGCCTCCCCGAAGTCAGCGGTGGCGGCGGATACCCGACCTGCAAGCAGTGGTGGTCCGATAACAGCATCGGGTTGAAAGATCGGATTCTGGAACAGGTCGATCCCGACCTGATGACGCGCTTCCTGGGTTGGGCGAACTGGCTGTCGGTAGACCAAGTCCAGGAGTCGGTCATCCGGCAGATCGTTGCCCCGAGGCAGCAGATCGATGGAGCCGTCTACTCCGACTATGGCGGCCAGATCGGTGGACAACAGACCAGCCTGACCAACGGGGCTTCGCGTGCCGCGGGTTACGTTGGTATCGCGTTCGGCTCAATCGCGTATTTTCCGGCCATGGACATGGTGCGCCAGGCCCTGCCGATGGTCATGGCCTTCCTGAAGATGGCGATGGTCATCTGCATCCCACTGGTCTTGATCGTTGGGGCCTATCAGCTCAAGGTCACGATGACCATGACCGTAGTGTTCTTCGCCCTGATATTCGTGGACTTCTGGTTTCAGCTCGCTCGCTGGATCGACAGCACAATCCTCGATGCTCTATATGGGTCGGGATCGCCCTATTCGAACTTCAATCCAGTCCTCGGGCTGGACAATGCCGCTCAGGACTTGGTTCTCAACTATGTGATGGGGGCGATGTTTCTTGTCCTGCCGGCATTCTGGATTACTGCACTCACTTGGGCAGGGATTAATGCAGGTGGTGTATTAGAAGGATTATCGAGAGGAACGAAAGATGCTCAAACTCAGGGGAGTCGAGGTGGTGATATGGTTATTGGCGCTGCCAAAAAGGGGATAAATAGCGGGGTGACTAACTAAATCAGAAGGAAGGGGCCTGCGGTCTACGTGGGCCTTTCCAAAATGAATGTCCGATCTTTAGCTACTCGTCCTCTCCATCTACGCGATAACTGCCCACATAGTAGCCATATCCATCATAACCATGCCCAAACTTTGGGGTTACCTCACCAACCGTATCACTCAGTGCGTTGAGGCCTTCAGGATCGGGATTCGCAACGAGATAAATCATCCCGGCCAAGAACACGAGCCCGAGGATGAAGAAAACCAGCCAAGAGATGGCAGGGAGCAACGCAACAAGCACGGCTGCAACTACTACGAGCTTCACGGCCAGGAGAAGAGACCTTGTCATGAACCAAGCAGTTTTACCGGAGCGAGCGGCCCATGCAAGCACACGATGTTCCCCGGCACGAACGATGGCAACAGCACTTCCAAGGCCATGCCCCAGACGATATGCGAATCCCTTGTGAGTGCTTTGAACCATCATGGCTGACTCCTGCATTTGCCTCTCTCAGAGAGGCATCCTGATATCTTTATATGCCGACAGTAGCTAGAGCACAATGCCATCCACTTCCATCTACAAACTAGCTTTCAAATCGGACAGCGTAACCATCAACATCATCGGATCGATCGGTGATGGCTCGAAACCTAGCCCCTCGTAGAACGATTTAGCCCCATCCGAGAGCGCATGCACGATCATTCCACGCATGCCAATAGTGTCCGCAGCCTGTATCACTCGCAACCCCGCATCACGTACCAATGCCCGACCCAGCCCCCTTCCCTGCAGAGACTGGTCCACTGCCAAACGGCCAAGGACAACAACAGGGATTGGATCCGGCATGTTCCGGCGGAAGCGCCCTGGTGCCGCATCTACGATGACCGCACTTGAAGCCAGCGCATAGTACGCTCGCACACTTTGCTCCTCGCACAAGACGAAAGTACGAGATGCACCGGTTACCTGGTTTTTCAAAGCTCGATGCTTCAGCCAATGATCCAGACTCTCCACACCCGAGGTGAACGACCTGACATCGTGATGCGAAGTCAGTGGTTCCGGTGCCGAGATCGTCATCACTTATCCCATGGCGCCGGGGTCTGCATCGTCTTACGCAGACGCTCATTCGACTGCGGAGGCATATCTAGCCGCTCCAAGAACGCGGCATAGGCATCTGGACTGGCAGCAATGATGGTTTGATCAAGCAGGGCCTCTTCAGCCGCGGCCCTGGCAGCCTCCAGCACGAAATCCGTACGGTTCTTCCCCCTCGCTTTGGCAGCGCGGTCGATCAGACTCCGCTCCTCAGGCTTGATGCGAAGATTCAGCGTTTCACGCTTGCTGGGTATGACGTTCGTGACGGACATGGGAACCTCCAACGATTTAACACACCCTAGCACACCGTAACGTCATTGTCATTACGGAATATTTATGCTGTTGCAGCGATTCGCCGGTCGGAAGGACTCAAAGAGCGCGTCATGGTGCTCTACCGCTTCAGCGCCATTGCGGTAGTTGAGGCAGAGCCTGCTCACCACTCGCCTCCCGAGTAGCAGCACAAATGGCCCAAAAGGAAATGGCCTGAAAAGCGAAGGGAATGGTTCACAAGGGTAAAAGCCCTACCCGAAAGGGCCGCCTGCCAGCGGGGAAAAGGCAGAGAGGCTCCTCTGGATAGACACCTCTTCATTCGTTGCCTCTCGAATGATCTGCTCCAACATTCCCTAACAAGGAACAAGTTGATTCTCAAGGTGCCTCTTTCGGAATGGCTATCGGCAGGTGGCCCACGGTCTCCGTGCCAGCGCAGTAACGCCTCCAGACTTTCGAGGTTCTGCTTTTGATTTTTGCCTGATGTGCACAGGTGGGACACCAGCGCCCTGCCTGGATTTTACCCAGTGGCGCGTGCCAAGTGTGGCCACGGTGGCACAGCCATTGGAGTTTGCTCAAACTGTTCACATAACGC
>NZ_MUJY01000027.1 GCF_002286785.1 Pseudomonas sp. PIC25
CATGGCGCCGGCCAGGTTGTTCAGCTTTTCGAAGTCGCGGATCCAGAAATACTCGTCGATGTAGACGTGCCCATGGTGGCCCTGGGCGGTGCTGCTGTTAGTGGACAAGAAACGCAGCTCAGCCCACGGCTTGCCGTCCTTGCTCAGGACGATGGGGTTTCCGCTCAGGGTGATACCGAACCATTCGCTGGCGAAGGTGATGATGTAGCTGCGGAAGATTTCCGCCTGGGCGCGGCTGGCCGACAGGAACATCTGGTTGTCGCCGGTCAGTACCGCATCCATGAACGCTTCGGCGGCGAAGTAGTAGGTCAGGCCGATCTGCCGGGATTTCAGGATGTTGCGGATTCGTCGCGTCAGCGAGTTCTGCTTGGCCGCGAACAGCTCCTGCTGGTAGGCATACATCCGGGTGGTGAACTTCTCCAGGAAGTCCAGCTCGGTCAGCCCGGTGATGTCGTTCTTCGGTTTCTTGCCCTTGGGCGAGCCTCCCTTTTCGCCTCTGTCGCGGCGTTCGCGCTGCCCCTGTCTACCCTCGCTCCGCTCGGCCGGCGCCTCGCCCAGGGGCTGCTGGGCCGATCTGGCGCTCTGTTTCAGCAGGCGCTCGCGGATACTGGTCAGCCGGTCCAGTTCGTCCAGTTCGCCTTTGGACAGGGTGCCGCTTTTCTCCAATAACAGGGTGATCCGGCGGCTGATGGCGGACAGGGGCTCTTCGTCCGTCAGCATCTCGTCCCAGCCGCCCTTGGCGATCCAGTAATAGACGATTCGGACGTTCGGCAGCTTGAGCTGGGCCTGAATCTCACGCGGCTTGCAGCGGCGCAGATAAAGGCGCTTGGCGGTTTCTTTGACTTCGGCGGAGTACGGCATGCGGCGCAGTCTATGCGCCGAAAATGCGCAAAACGCGCGGATAAGTTCCTCGAATTACCGAGAAAATCGAAATAGGAACAACCCGAAAGCAAAGCGTTTGAGCGCTCCGGGGGCGGCCCCTATCGTGGCGGCACCTGAACCCGACCGAGCCGAAAAACGCTATGCCCCGCACCCTTGTATCGGACTGGAAGCGCGTCGCCACCAGCGGCAAGACCGCCGACGGTCGCACCATCGAAGCGCAGGATTTGCGCGACATGGCGGAGAGCTACGACCCGGCCGTCTACACCGCCTCCATCTGGTACGAGCACATCCGCTACATGGGCAGCCTGGGCACCGTCGCCGAGCTGAAAGCCGAAGACCTGGACGACGGCAAGGTGGCGCTGTTCGCCCGCCTCAAGCCGAACGACCGCCTGCTGCAGTTGAACAAGGAAGCCCAGAAGCTGTTCACCAGCGTGGAGATCCAGCCCGAATTCGCCGACACCGGCCGGGCTTACCTGGTGGGCCTCGCCGTGACCGACGAACCCGCCAGCCTGGGCACCCAGGAACTGCACTTTTCCCGCCGCGCCGCCGCTGGCAACTACTTCGCCAACCTCGAACCGCTGGACGACCTGGACGCCAGCGACAGCAACGAAGCCGCCGCCCTGTCGTTCTTCACCCGGCTGTTCAACGCCTTGGGCAAGAACGCCCCCGAATCCCCCGCAACCCCCAACAGCGAGAACACCCCGATGGACCCGAAAACCGCAGAGGCCTTTGCCGCAGCGGTGGACAAGCTCGGCAACGTGGCCACCAGCCTGGAAAAGAGCGCGGCCACCTTTGCAGCGCAGAAGCCCACCGAGCCGGAGAAACCGGCTGCCGAAAACACCGACGCGGGCCCAGGCGAAGACGCCAAGCCGGCCGGCATCACCGCCGAGCAGTTCAACAGCCTGAAAGGTGCCGTGGACAAGCTCGCCGAGCAATTCACCACCGCACTGAATCAGGGCCAGGGCCGCGACGTGCCCAACACCACCGGCGCCGTGGATGACGTCATGGAGATCGACTGCTGATGAAACTGAGCCAGCAAGCCCGCCAGCAGTATCACCGCCTGCAAGCCGCCATTGCCCGTGCCTATGGCGTGGACAGCGCCCGCGAGGAATTCAACGTCACGCCGAGCATGGCGCAAACCCTGAACGACAAGATCACCGCCAGCTCCACCTTCCTGGCCCGCATCAACGTGATCGGCGTCAGCGAGATCAAGGGTCAGAAGGTCATGATGGGCCTGAACGGCCCGGCCACTGGCCGAACCAACACCAATAACGCCGACCGCGTGCCGCGCAACTTGCTGGACCTGGACGCCAAAGGCTACGAGCTGTTCGACACCCACACCGACGTGGCCCTGAAGTTCGCCAGCATCGATGCCTGGGCGAAGTTCAAGGACTTTGCCCAGCGCTATAGCGCCGCCGTCCAGCGCCAGATCGCTTTGGATCGCATCATGATCGGCTGGAACGGCATCAGCGTGGCCGAAGACACCGACCGCACCGCCAATCCGCTGCTGCAGGACGTGAACAAGGGCTGGCTGCAGATCGCCCGCGAACAGGCCCCGCAGCAGGTGCTCACCCAAGGCACCAAGGCCGCCGGCAAGATCCAGATCGGCGCGACCGGCGACTACGCCAACCTCGACGCCCTGGTGCATGACGTGTCGCTGATGATCGAAGAGGAATTCCGCGACGGCGGCGACCTGGTGGCGATCATCGGCCGCGATCTGCTGGCCCATGACAAGAGCAAGCTGTACGCCAAGCAGGGCGACACCCCCAGCGAGAAAGAGCGCATCGAACTGGCCCAGGTGGTCGCCACCTACGGCGGCCTGCCGAGCTACACCTGCCCATTCTTCCCAAGCAAGGGCGTGGTGGTCACCAGCTTCGACAACCTGTCGATCTACTTCCAGGACGATAGCTGGCGCCGCCACCTGCTGGAGAACCCGAAGCGCTCCCAGATGGAGGATTACAACAGCCGTAACGAGGGCTATGTGATCGAGCAGTTGGGCAAGTTCGCGGGCATCGAGGCCTCGGCCGTGGAGTTCGTCTGATGAGCCTGGCCCTTGCCCATAAACGGCGTGTGCTTGAGCAGGGTCCGGCGGCCAGCGGCGCGGGGGCTTACACCCCCGCCACCGCCCTGGCTGGCCCGGCCAATGCCCAGAAGCACCTGGCGCTGATGACCACCGCCCTGGGCGAAGACCTGGCGCGCCTGTCCGACCTCAATTCGCTGGAAGCCCGTCAGCGCCTCAAGCGCGAAGAGCTGCTGCCCAAATACCTGGCCTATGTCCAGCGCTACCGGGAGAGCGGCCTGAACCACGCCAACCCGGTGCTGATGCAGGTGCTGGTCTGGCTGTTCGACACCGAGCAGTTCGAACAGGCCCTGGAACTGGCCGACTTCGCCATGGCGCAAGGCCAGACGATGCCGGAACGCTTCAAGCGGGACATCCCGACGTTCGTGGCCGACAGCGTGATCGATTGGGCCGAGGCCGAGCACAAGGCAGGCCGAAGCCCCGAGCCGTATCTGTCGCAGTTGCTGCCCCGTGTGGACGGCGAATGGCAACTGTTCGAACGTATCCCGGCGCGCTTCCACAAGCTCCTGGGAATCCTCGCCCTGGAGGGCGAGCGCTGGGCGCAGGCCATCGAGCACTTCGAGCGGGCCGCTGCGCTGTACCCGGAGATCGGCGTGAAAACCCGCCTGGAGGAAGCCATCAAGGCCCTGCGCAGACAGCAGGCCGGCAGCGGCACCGCCCAGAACCCGACCACCTGACCGACTTCCCCCCCGCAGCGGGGGCCTGCCAAGGCCATGGCCCCGTGCCAATGACCGACAGCAGCCACCCCCGCCTTTATTCGAGAACGGCCAGCCATGAGCTTTTCCGGCAAACCCACCACCCTGGTGGAACGATCGATCCCCAATGACGGCTTCTGGCCGGACTTGAGCGTGACCGAGTTCCAGGCCAGCTATCGCCTGCCGGCGGAGTACCTGGTGGAACTGCTGGTCGATGGCATCGCCAGTGCCATGGGCGAGGTGAACCGCGACCTTGCCAAGCGCAAGAGCGCCTGGCAGGTCGCCGGCATCGCCGAGGTGGCCAGCGCGGATCCGCAATTGCTGTCGGAGCGGGCCTTCTACGTGGCCACCTACAAGCGCGCCGTCTACTGCCGCGCCAAGGCCTATCTGTTGCAGCAGTTCGCCACGGTGAACCGCCGCGCCGAAGCCGCCAATCTGGCCAAGGAAGCCCCGGAAACCCACGAAGCGTTCCTGGCGTTCAGCCAACAGGCCGTGCGTCTGATCCAAGGCCGTGGCCGCATTACGGCGGAGGCGCTGTGATCAAGCTGCGCAACCTGACCACCTTCCTGATCGAGCGCCGCCTGGTCCAGCCCGAGCAGTTGGATAGCTGGGCCGAACAGGTATCCCTGCCGCTGTACTGGAAGCCCAGCGAACAGGGGCTGCACATGGGCGATATGCGCTATCGGGCCGTCATCGTCCTGGAGCGCTTCGCCGATCACCCCGGACGCCTCATGGCCCTGGTGGGTTCCTGGCTGGAGGTGAACGACCCCCACCGCGAAGACGACGAGCTGCCCGCCCCGCTGTTCGAGATCGACCAGCTGGACCCGGACTGCGCGGATGTGGAGCTGCAGCTGGAGTTCGTCGAGCCCCAACACCTGGCCGAGGATCCCACCGGCGAAATCGAGGCCTTCGGCAAGCGCTGGGCCTTCGTGCCGTTCGACCTGTGGATTGCCCGCGACGGAGCCGTGACCGATGGCCGCACCGACCGTTGATTTCGACGTGCGCGGCCTGCTGGACGCCCAGCAGACGCTGGAGCTGCTGTCGCTGCCCGCCGCCAAGCGCCGCCGCCTGCTGAACACCGCCGCCAAGCGCGTGCGCACCCGCAACCGCAGGCGCATCGGCGAGCAGCGCAACGTCGATGGCTCGCCGTTCGTACCGAGGAAGGACGGCGGCAAACGCAAGATGCTGCGCGGTCTCGGCAAGGGCCTGCAGGTGGTCACGCTGACCGCCGACGAAGCCGTGCTGGGCTGGCGCAACCGACTGGTGGCGCGCATCGCCGCCGACCACCAGTTGGGACGCCCGGAAACCATGAGCGCCGCCCGCATGCGGCGCCTCGGTAAGACGCCCGACTACAACGCCCCCGCCAGCCGCTTCCAGGCCCGCGCCCTGCTGAAGGCCGGCTACCGGATTCGCAACGGCAAGCGCTGGAAAAGGCCATCACTGGGCTGGCTCCAGGAAAACCTCTCCTGCGGCCGGGCGGGTTTGATCCTCGCCAAGTTGGCGGGCGACACCAAGAAACAGCGCTGGCAGATCGATTTGCCGGCCCGCGCCGTGCTCGGCGCAGACCCGCAGGACGTGGGCGACATCGTGCGCACCGTGCTGCAACAGACCCTCAACGCACCCCGATAGCGAGGCCTCGGCATGGCTCAAGGCAAAGTCAGCGTC
>NZ_MUJY01000028.1 GCF_002286785.1 Pseudomonas sp. PIC25
CATGGCGCCGGCCAGGTTGTTCAGCTTTTCGAAGTCGCGGATCCAGAAATACTCGTCGATGTAGACGTGCCCATGGTGGCCCTGGGCGGTGCTGCTGTTGGTGGACAGGAAACGCAGCTCGGCCCAGGGCTTGCCGTCCTTGCTCAGGACGATGGGGTTTCCGCTCAGTTGGATGCCGAACCATTCACTGGCGAAGGTGATGATGTAGCTGCGGAAGATTTCCGCCTGGGCGCGGCTGGCCGACAGGAACATCTGGTTGTCGCCGGTCAGCACCGCATCCATGAACGCTTCGGCGGCGAAGTAATAGGTCAGGCCGATCTGGCGGGATTTCAGGATATTGCGGACCCGCCGCGTCAGCGGGTTCTGCTTGGCTGCGAACAGCTCCTGCTGGTAGGCATACATCCGAGTGGTGAACTTCTCCAGGAAGTCCAGCTCGGTCAGCCCGGTGATGTCGTTCTTCGGCTTCTTGCCCTTGGGCGAACCTCCCTTTTCGCCTCGGTCGCGGCGCTCGCGCTGGCCCGGCCTACTGCCTTCGCCCCGCTCGGCCGGTGCCTCGCCTGGTGGGTGCTGGACCGGCTTGACGCTCTGTTTCAGCAGACGCTCGCGGATGCTGGTCAGGCGGTCCAGTTCGTCCAGTTCCCCCTTGGAAAGGGTGCCCGCCTTCTCCAGCAGGAGGGTAATCCGGCGACTGATGGCGGACAGGGGCTCTTCGTCCGTCAGCATCTCGTCCCAGCCGCCCTTGGCGATCCAGTAGTAGACGATTCGGACGTTCGGCAGCTTGAGCTGGGCCTGGATCTCACGCGGCTTGCAGCGGCGCAGATAGAGGCGCTTGGCGGTTTCTTTGACTTCGGCAGAGTACGGCATGCGGCGCAGTCTATGCGCCGAAAATTCGGGAAACGCGCAGTAAAGTTCCGCCAATTTCCGAGAAAACGGAAATAGGAACAATACGAAAGCAAAGCGTTTGAGCGCTCCGGGGCCGGTCCCTATCGTGGCGGCACCTGAACCCGACCGAGCCGAAAAACGCTATGCCCCGCACCTTTGTATCGGACTGGAAACGCGTCGCCACCAGCGGCAAGACCGCCGATGGTCGCACCATCGAGGCGCAGGATTTGCGCGACATGGCGGAGAACTACGACCCGGCCGTCTACACCGCCTCCATCTGGTACGAACACATCCGCTACATGGGCAGCCTGGGCACCGTCGCCGAGCTGAAAGCCGAGGATCAGGAGGGCGGCAAGGTGGCGCTGTTCGCCCGGCTCAAGCCGAACGACCGCCTGCTGCAGCTGAACAAGGAAGCCCAGAAGCTGTTCACCAGCGTGGAGATCCAGCCCGAATTCGCCGATACCGGCCGGGCGTACCTGGTGGGAATCGCCGTGACCGACGAACCGGCCAGCCTGGGCACCCAGGAACTGCACTTTTCCCGCCGTGCCGGCGCCGGCAACTACTTCGCCAATCTCGAACCGCTGGGCGATCTGGACGCCAGCGACAGCAGTGAAGCCGCCGCCCTGTCGTTCTTCACCCGGCTGTTCAACGCCCTGGGCAAGAACACCGCCCCCGAATCCCCCGCAACCCCCAACAGCGAGAGCACCCCGATGGACCCGAAAACCGCAGAGGCCTTTGCCGCAGCGGTGGACAAGCTCGGCACCGTGGCCACCAGCCTGGAAAAGAGCGCGGCCACCTTTGCAACGCAGAAGCCCACCGAGCCGGAGAAGCCGGCCGCCGAAAACACCGACGCGGGCACAGGCGAAGACGCCAAGCCGGCCGGCATCACCGCCGAGCAGTTCAACAGCCTGAAAGGCGCCGTGGACAAGCTCGCCGAGCAATTCACCAGCGCGCTGAATCAAGGCCAGGGCCGCAACGTGCCCAACACCACCGGTGCCGTGGATGACGTCATGGAGATCGACTGCTGATGAAACTGAGCCAGCAAGCCCGCCAGCAGTACCACCGCCTGCAAGCCGCCATTGCCCGCGCCTATGGCGTGGACAGTGCCCGCGAAGAATTCAACGTCACGCCGAGCATGGCGCAGACCCTGAACGACAAGGTCACCGCCAGTTCCGCGTTCCTGGCCCGCATCAACGTGATCGGCGTCAGCGAGATCAAGGGTCAGAAGGTCATGATGGGCCTGAACGGCCCGGCCACCGGCCGCACCAACACCATCAACGCCGACCGCGTGCCACGCAACCTGCTGGACCTGGACGCCAAGGGCTACGAACTGTTCGACACCCATACCGACGTGGCCCTGCCGTTCGCCAGCATCGATGCCTGGGCGAAGTTCAAGGACTTCGCCAAGCGCTACAGCGCCGCCGTCCAACGCCAGATCGCTTTGGACCGCATCATGATCGGCTGGCATGGCACCAGCGTGGCCGCGAACACCGACCCGGTGGCTAACCCGTTGCTCCAGGACGTGAACAAGGGCTGGCTGCAGATCGCCCGCGAGCAGGCCCCGCAGCAGGTGCTCACCCAGGGCACCAAGGCCGCTGGCAAGATCCAGATCGGCGCAACCGGCGACTTCGCCAACCTGGACGCCTTTGTCTACGACCTGACGCAGATGATCGACGAGGAACACCGCGACGGCGGCGACCTGGTGGCCCTCATCGGCCGCGAACTGATCGCCAAGGACAAGGGCAAGATGTACGCCGAACACGGCAACACCCCGTCCGAGAAAGAGCGCATCGAAATGGCCCAGGTGATCGATACCTACGGCGGACTGCCTTCGTTCACCGCGCCGTTTTTCCCTGGCAAGGGCGTATTGGTCACCAGCTTCGACAACCTGTCGATCTACTTCCAGGACGATAGCTGGCGCCGTTACCTGCAGGAGAACCCGAAGCGCTCCCAGATGGAGGATTACAACAGCCGCAACGAGGGCTATGTGATCGAGCAGTTGGGTAAGTTCGCCTATGCCGAGAGCGACAGCGTGGAGTTCGTCTGACCATGAGCATCGCCCTGGAGCATAAGAAGCGCGTCCTGGAGCTCGGCAAGGCTGCCGGTGGTGCGGAGGTGTTCACCCCCGCCACCGCCCTGGCTGGCCCGGCCAACGCCCAGAAACAGCTGACCCTGATGACCACCGCCCTGGCCGAGGACCTGGCGCGCCTGTCCGACCTGAATTCGCTGGAAGCCCGTCAGCATCTCAAGCGCGAAGAGCTGCTGCCCAAGTATCTGGCCTATGTCCAGCGCTACCGGGAAAGTGGCCTGAACCACCCCAACCCGGTGCTGATGCAGGTGCTGGTCTGGCTGTTCGACACCGAGCAGTTCGAACAGGCCCTGGAGCTGGCCGACTTCGCCATGGCGCAAGGCCAGGCGATGCCGGAGCGCTTCAAGCGGGACATTCCCACGTTCGTGGCTGACAGCATGATCGATTGGGCCGAGGCCGAGCACAAGGCAGGCCGAAGTCCCGAACCGTACCTGTCGCAGTTGCTGCCCCGCGTGGATGGCCAGTGGCAGCTGTTCGAACGGATCCCGGCGCGCTTCCACAAGCTCCTGGGAATCCTCGCCCTGGAAAACGAGCGATGGGCGCAGGCCATCACGCACTTCGAGCGAGCCACCGAGCTGTACCCGGAGATCGGCGTGAAAACCCGCCTGGAGGAAGCCGCCAAGGCCCTGCGCAGACAGCAGGCCGGCAGCGGCTCCGCCCAGGATTCGACCACCTAACCGACTTCCCCCCCGCAGCGGGGGCCTGCCAAGCCATGGCCCTGCGCCAATGACCGACAGCAGCCACCCCCGCCTTATAACAAAAGCCCCGCTACTCGGAGCGGGGCACATGAGGCAGCTATGACACAGTTACTCCATCTTTTTCTTCGGCGGCGCAAGCTCCGTAGGGTCTACGGAGATACTTGTGCCTGCTGCTCTCACCTCGATCCTGAGCGCTCCCTCACTATCAGCCAAGTAGCTGTTCAACGTTCGGAGAAAATGCTCAGTGAAGGCCAACCTCTCAGCGTATTCGGCGTCGTCATAGCCAAGCACTTTCTGCATTGCTTGTTTGCTGGCATCAAGAGCTGTAGCCAGCACCTCTTCTACTTTCTTACGTTTTTCTTCAGCCATTGCCTGACTGGCGGCAATAGTCTCTTTCAATTTTTCGACGTTGCTCATACCGACCTCCGATTCCCTACAAACGGGGTAAGTGTATGAGCTTTTCCGGAAAACCCACCACGCTGGTGGAACGATCAATCCTCAATGACGGCTTCTGGCCGGACTTGAGCGTGACCGAGTTCCAGGCCGGCTATCGCCTGCCGGCGGAGTATCTGGTGGAGCTGCTGGTCGATGGCATCGCCGGTGCCATGGGTGAGGTAAACCGCGACCTTGCCAGGCGAAAGCGCGCTTGGCAGGCCTCCGGCATCGCCGAGGTGGCCAGCGCGGATTCGCAGTTGTTGCCGGAGCGAGCCTTCTACGTGGCCACCTACAAGCGCGCCGTCTATTGCCGCGCCAAGGCCTACCTGCTGGAGCAGTTCGCCACGGTGAACCGCCGCGCCGAAGCCGCCAACCTGGCCAAGGAAGCCCCGGAAACCCACGAAGCGTTCCTGGCGTTCAGCCAACAGGCCGTGCGCCTGATCCAGGGCCGTGGCCGCATTACGGCGGAGGCGCTGTGATCAAGCTGCGCAACCTGACCGCCTTCCTGATCGAACGCCGCTTGGTCCAGCCCGAACAGTTGGATAGCTGGGCCGAACAGGTTTCCCTGCCGCTGTACTGGAAGCCCAGCGAGCAGGGCCTGCACATGGGCGATATGCGCTATCGGGCCGTCATCGTCCTGGAGCGCTTCACCGATCACCCCGGGCGCCTCATGGCCCTGGTGGGTTCCTGGTTGGAGGTGAACGACCCCCATCGCGAAGACGACGAGCTGCCTGCCCCACTTTTCGAGATCGACCAACTGGACCCTGACTGCGCGGATGTGGAGCTGCAGCTGGAGTTCATCGAGCCCCAACACCTGGCCGAGGATCCCACCGGCGAAATCGAAGCCTTCGGCAAGCGCTGGGCCTTCGTGCCGTTCGACCTGTGGATTGCCCACGACGGAGCTGTGACCGATGGCCGCACCGACCGTTGATTTCGACGTGCGCGGCCTGCTGGACGCCCAGCAGACGCTGGACCTGTTGTCGCTGCCCGCCGCCAAGCGCCGCCGCCTGCTGAACACCGCCTCCAAGCGCGTGCGCACCCGCAACCGCAAACGCATCGGCGAGCAGCGCAACGTAGACGGCTCGCCGTTCGTACCGAGGAAAGACGGCGGCAAACGCAAGATGTTGCGTGGCCTCGGCAAAGGCCTGCAGGTGGTCACGCTGACGGCTGATGAAGCCGTGCTGGGCTGGCGCAACCGGCTGGTGGCGCGCATCGCGGCGGACCACCAGCAGGGCCGCCCAGAAACCATGAGCGCCGCCCGCATGCGGCGCCTCGGCAAGACGCCCGACTACAACGCCCCCTCCAGCCGCTTCCAGGCCCGCGCCCTGCTGAAAGCCGGCTACCGGATCCGCAGCGGCAAGCGCTGGAAACGGCCGTCGCTGGGCTGGATCCAGGAAAACCTCTCCTGCGGCCGGGCGGGTTTGATCCTCGCCAAGCTGGCGGGCGACACCAAGAAACAGCGCTGGCAGATCGACCTGCCGGCCCGCGCCGTGCTCGGCGCAGATCCGCAGGACGTGGGCGACATCGTGCGCACCGTGCTGCAACAGACCCTCAACGCACCCCGATAGCGAGGCCTCGGCATGGCTCAAGGCAAAGTCAGCGTC
>NZ_MUJY01000029.1 GCF_002286785.1 Pseudomonas sp. PIC25
CACTCGCTCCGGCGGCGCGGCGCGGCATTTCCAGCATGCCGTAGAGGTTGGGCAGGTGGGTATCAACGTACCGATCCCTGTGCCCTTGCCGTTCTTCTCCTTCACCGGCTGGCGAGGTTCGTTCTATGGCGATCTGCATGCCTACGGCAAGCAGGCGGTGCGCTTCTTCACCGAAACCAAGACCGTGACCAGCCGCTGGTTCGACGACGAGCCGGTGGCGGCCGGGCCGAACATGACTATTCACTTGAAGTGAGCAGGCGATGCGCGCTCGGATGCCATGCCATTTTCCGCAGGCGGATATGATTTCCGCACCGCCAGAAGGGGCTTTCTACAGCATCCGGGCACGCTCGCACATTTTTCGGAGCGACAAGTTGCGATGGGTCGCAGCACCGCCACAAATGAGATGCAGTGAACAGCGAATACGGCGTACAAATTCTCCCCGATTGAACAACAACAACAGGGAGAATTTCCATGAAGTCGAAAACCCTTGCCGCATTGATCTGTTGGGCAGGGCTGAGCGCCAGCGCACAGGCCGCCGAACCCATTACTCTCGGGCTCAGCTACCCCCGCACGGGAACCTACAAGGAAGAAGGATTGGCACAGATGCGTGGCGCCTTGCTTGCCATCGATGAGCTGAACGCCGAAGGCGGCGTGCTCGGCCGGTCGTTGCGAATTTCCAGCCGGGACGATGCTTCGCGCCCGCAGAAAGCCGTGCGTAACGTCGACAAACTCGCCGACGAAGGCGCGGCGATGCTGTTCGGCGGCTCCTCCAGCGCCGTGGCCATCGCGGCCAGCAAGCGCGCCAAGGAGCACGGGCTGATCTACTTCGGTACCCTCACCTATTCCAACGACACCACCGGCAAGGATGGCCACCGCTATATGTTCCGCGAGTGCAACAACGCCTGGATGAGCGCCCGCGTCCTTGGCGACTACTTGCACAAGACCATCCCGAACAAACGCTATTTCTACATCACCTCGAACTACACCTGGGGCCTGACCACCGAGGACTCCCTGCGCAAGACCACCGACAGCACCGACGAAGCCCGCCATCCCAGCGTCAAGGTGCCCTTCCCCGGCGCACTGCTGTCCGACTACCAGGACGCATTGGCACAAGCAGCGGAGAGCGATGCCGAAGTGCTCGCGCTGGTTCTGTTCGGCGACGAAATGGTGCGTGCCATGCAGATCGCCCACCATCTGGGCCTTCACAAGCGCATGCAGATCGTCGTCCCCAACCTGACCCAGAGCATGGTCGAAGACGCCGGCCCCAGCATCATGGAAGGTGTGATCGGCACCGAACCTTGGACTTGGCGCGTGCCCGAGCTGGAAAAGTCCGAAGCCGGCATGGCCTTCGTGAAAAACTTCAGCGAACGCTACCAGATGTATCCGTCCAGCTCGGCGGCGTCCGCCTACAGCATCGTCCACCAGTGGGCCGACGCCGTGAAGCGCGCCCGTAGCCTGGACAGCGAGGCCGTCATCCAGGCCTTGGAAGGCTATCGCTACAGCCTCCTGAAGGATCAGCAGGAATGGCGTGCCTTCGATCACCAGAACGTGCAGACCGTCTACGCCGTGAAGGTCAAGCCGCGGGAAGAGGTGATGAAGGATCAGTTCAAGCAGGACTACTTCGAGATCGTCAACCGTATGAGCGGCGACCGAGCCGCCCCCACCCTCGCCGAGTGGCAGGCCGAGCGGAAAGCCGCCGGACAGCCCATCACCTTGCAATGAGAGCCTATGGAATTCGAACTCAGCGATGAACAACGTCTCCTGGTCGACAGTGCCCGCGCCTTCGCTACCCGCGAACTGGCGCCGCATGCCGCCGACTGGGACCGCGAGCACCACTTTCCGACGGAAGTGATCCGCCGCGCCGCCGAACAAGGCTACCTGGCCCTGTACATCGGCGAAGACGACGGCGGACTGGGCCTGTCCCGACTGTCCGCCTCGCTGATCTTCGAACAGCTCGCCGCCGGCTGCGTAGCCACCACGGCGTATATGACCATCCACACGATGGCGACCTGGATGCTTGCCAGCTTCGCCGATCAGGCATTGAAAGACGCCTGGTTGCCGGGGCTGGTCAGCGGCGAACTGCTCGCCTCCTATTGCCTGACCGAGCCGGATGCCGGCTCCGATGCCGCCCACCTGCGCACCCGTGCCCGCCGCGACGGCGAGCACTATGTGCTGGACGGCAGCAAATGCTTCATCTCCGGCGCCGGCGCCACCGACGTGCTGATCGTCATGGCACGCACCGGCGAAGACGGCGCCAAGGGCATCTCCTGCTTCCTGGTCCCGGCGGATGCCGAAGGTGTCCGCTATGGCCGCAACGAATTGAAGATGGGCTGGTGCGCCCAGCCGACCCGCACCATCACCTTCGAAAACGTCCGCATCCCCGCCGGCAACCGCATCGGCCCGGAAGGCCAAGGCTTCGTCTATGCCATGAAGGGGCTCGATGGAGGACGCATCAACATTGCCAGTTGCTCGCTGGGCGCAGCCCAGGGCGCGCTGGAGCAGTCGCTGCGCTACGTCGAGGAACGCCGCCAGTTCGGCAAGCCGCTGGCGGAGTTCCAGTCGCTGCAATTCAAGCTGGCGGACATGCTCACCGACCTCACCGCCAGCCGGCAGATGGTCCGCCTGGCCGCGCACAAGCTGGACAACCGCCATCCAGAAGCCAGCCTCTACTGCGCCATGGCCAAGCGCTTCGCCACCGATCACTGTTTCGAACTCTGCAACCAGGCCCTGCAACTTCACGGCGGCTATGGTTATCTCAACGATTACCCGCTCGAGCGCTGGGTCCGCGATGCACGCGTGCACCAGATTCTCGAGGGGACCAACGAGATCATGCGGGTCATCGTCGCGCGCCGCCTGCTCGACCAGGGCGGCATGCTCGATCGCCTGCTGTAGCAGTTGCCATCCCGGCGCCTGGCGCCCCGGGGCGGCCGTTCGGCCTTACCGGAGCAGCTCCGAGCAGCACTCCGATATACGTTAGGAAGAGATCTCATGAGCACCGCAGTAGAACCCTACAACCCCGGTCTGTTCGACCTGACCCACAAGCTGACGGTGGAAAAGCACGGCCACACCGCGCTGATCACCATCAACCACCCGCCGGCCAACACCTGGGACCGCGACTCGCTGATCGGCCTCCGGCAGCTCGTCCAGCATCTCAACCGCGACGACGACATCTACGCCCTGGTGATCACCGGCCAGGGACAGAAATTCTTCAGCGCCGGCGCCGACCTCAATCTGTTCGCCGACGGCGACAAGGCCCGCGCCCGGGAAATGGCCCGGCGTTTCGGCGAGGCCTTCGAGGCACTGCGCGATTTCCGTGGCGTGTCCATCGCCGCGATCAACGGCTACGCCATGGGCGGCGGCCTGGAGTGCGCCCTGGCCTGCGATATTCGCATCGCCGAGCGCCAGGCCCAGTTGGCCCTGCCGGAAGCGGCGGTGGGCCTGTTGCCCTGCGCGGGCGGGACCCAGGTGCTGCCCTGGCTGGTCGGCGAGGGTTGGGCCAAGCGCATGATCCTCTGCGGTGAGCGCATCGACGCGGAGACCGCACTGCGCATCGGCCTGGTCGAGCAGGTGGTGGACAGCGGCGACGCCCGTGGCCATGCGCTGCTGCTGGCGGCCAAGGTGGCGCGGCAGAGCCCGGTGGCGGTGCGCACCATCAAGCCGCTGATCCAGGGCGCCCGCGAGCGCGGCCCGAACACCTGGCTGCCGGAAGAGCGCGAGCGCTTCGTCGACCTGTTCGATGCCGACGACACCCGCGAAGGCGTCAACGCCTTCCTGGAAAAACGCGACCCACAATGGCGCAATCGCTAGCGGTTACGCCGCCAATCGAGGCCAAACGCCACAGGATTTGCCATGAACGTGTCATTCGAAGAAAAGCTCGGCCTGCACGGCGCCCGCATCGGCATCGCCAGCCTGGATGCGGAAGCCAGCCTGAACGCCCTTACCCTGCCGATGATCGAAGCGCTGGACGCCAAGCTGCGCGAATGGGCGGACGAGCCCGAGATCGTCTGCGTGGTACTGCGCGGTAACGGTTCCCGCGCGCTCTGCGCCGGCGGCGACGTGCGCAAGCTGGTGGACGCCTGCCGCCAGCATCCCGGCGAGGTGCCGCCGCTGGCGGCACGCTTCTTCGCCGACGAATACCGCCTCGACCACCGCATCCACCGCTACCCCAAGCCGCTGATCTGCTGGGGCCACGGACACGTGCTGGGCGGCGGCATGGGGCTGCTGCAAGGTGCCTCGATCCGCGTAGTGACCCCCACCAGCCGGCTGGCGATGCCGGAAATCAGCATCGGTCTCTACCCGGACGTCGGCGGCAGTTGGTTCCTCGCTCGCCTGCCCGGCAAGCTCGGCCTGTTCCTCGGGCTCACCGGCAGCCCGATCAACGCCCGTGACGCCCTTGACCTGGACCTGGCAGACCGCTTCCTGCTCGACGAGCAGCAGAACGAACTGATCGAACGCCTGATCCAGCTCAACTGGCAGGATCAGGTCCCGCTGCAATTGAACAGTCTGTTCCAGGCCCTGGAGCACGAGGCCCGGGAAAAGATGCCCGCCGCCCAATGGCTGCCGCGCCGCGCGCATATCGACGCGTTGCTCGACGTCCCCGACCTGCCCAGCGCCTGGCACGCCGTGACCAGCCTGAAGGACGACGGCGACACCCTGCTGGCACGCGCCGCCAAGACCCTGGCCGAGGGCTGCCCGCTCACCGCCCACCTGGTCTGGGAGCAGATCGCCCGGGCGCGCTACCTGTCGCTGGCCGAGGTATTCCGTATGGAATACGCCATGAGCCTGAACTGCTGCCGCCACCCGGAGTTCCCCGAAGGCGTGCGTGCCCGGCTGATCGACAAGGACAACGCGCCGCGCTGGCACTGGCCGGACGTCGCCGCGATTCCCGCCACGGTGGTCGATGCGCACTTCGAACCGACCTGGGAAGGGCGGCATCCACTGGCCGATCTCTGAACCGTCGCAAGGACCATCAACCGCAGAAGGATTCACCATGACCGACCGCCAGCACGAACGCGCCCTCGCCTTCCAGGCACTGCACCAGCGCGATGGGTTGTTCGTCATTCCCAATCCTTGGGACGCCGGTTCGGCGAAAATCCTCGCCACCCTCGGTTTCGAAGCCCTGGCGACCACCAGCGCCGGCCTGGCTTTCTCCCTCGGCCGGCCCGACGGCGAGGGACTGATCAGCCGCGACGAGACCCTGGCTAATGCCCGCGCCATCGTCGAGGCGACTCCGCTGCCGGTGGCGGCCGACCTGGAAAACGGCTTTTCCGACGATCCGCAGGGCTGCGCGGAAACCCTGCTCCAGGCCGCCGCGGCCGGGCTGGTGGGCGGTTCCATCGAGGACGCCAGCGGGCGAGCGGACGCGCCCATCTACCCAATCGAACTGGCCGTCGAACGCATCCGCGCCTCCGTCGCCGCGATCCGCAGCCTGCCCTTTCCCTTCACCCTTTGCGCCCGCGCCGAGAACTTCTTGCATGGCCGCGAAGACCTGGCCGACACCTTGCGCCGCCTCGAAGCCTACGCCGAGGCCGGTGCGGACGTGCTCTACGCACCGGGGCTGACCACCCGCGAGCAGATCGACGCCGTGGTGCGCGCGGTCGCGCCGAAGCCGGTGAACGTGCTGATGGGGCTCTCCGCCTGCCCACTGACGCTGGATGAGCTGGCCGACCTCGGCGTTCACCGGGTCAGCGTTGGCTCCTGCCTGGCGCGCGCCGCGTTTGGCGGCTTCCTGCGTGCCGCCCGCGAACTGCGCGAGCGCGGCAGTTTCGCTTTCGTCGCCGAAGCGGCGCCCTTCGCCGAACTCAACGCACTGTTCAAGCCAGGCACCTGAATTCACCCGCTCCGGCATCGGAGCCGGCACAGACAACAAGAAAGGAGATGCGAGGATGAAACAGATCGCTTTTATCGGCCTCGGCCACATGGGCCTGCCAATGGCCCGCAACCTGCTCAAGGCCGGCTTCCAGCTGAGTGTCTTCGATCTGGTGCAGAGCGCGGTCGACCAGCTTGCCGGCGAAGGCGCACGTGCCGCTGCGAGTGCCGCCGAGGCGGCGGAAAATGCCGAGGTGATCGTCAGCATGCTACCCGCCAGCCGTCACGTGGAAGGCCTCTACCTGGGCGACGATGGCCTGCTGAACCGGATTCCCGCCGGCCGACTGGTGCTGGAGTGCTCCACCATCTCTCCCGAATCGGCGAAGAAAGTTCACACAGCCGCCCGCGAGCGCGGCATCGACCTGCTCGACGCACCGGTATCGGGTGGCACCGCCGGCGCCGCGGCGGGAACCCTGACCTTCATGGTCGGCGGCGACGCGGCAGCGCTGGAGAAAGCCCAGCCGGTGTTCGCCGCTATGGGCAAGAACATCTTCCACGCCGGCCCGGACGGCGCTGGGCAGATCGCCAAGGTCTGCAACAACCAGTTGCTCGCGGTGCAGATGATCGGCACTGCCGAAGCCATGGCCATGGGCGTGGCCAATGGTCTCGATCCCAAGGTGCTGGCCGAGATCATGCGCCAGAGTTCAGGCGGTAACTGGGTGCTGGAGCGCTACAACCCCTGGCCCGGCGTGATGGAAAACGCCCCGGCGTCCAAGGGCTACGGCGGCGGCTTCATGGCCGAGCTGATGGCCAAGGACCTCGGCCTGGCCCAGGAAACCGCCCAGGTCAGCGCCAACAGCACCCCGATGGGCGCCCTGGCCCTGCAGCTCTATCGTCTGCTCCTCAAACAAGGCAAGGGCAAGCAGGACTTTTCGGTGGTGCAGACGTTGTTTCGCGACGAGCGTTGAGCAAGGAAGCGGGGCTGCCCATCGGCCCCGCTTCATAGCTGCAAAAGGCCCCAGTATCGCTACTGCTCCTTCAATACAGGCTGCCAGTACATCTTTACTTCCTCGCGAACGGCCTTGAGCGCATCCTTCTGGCCATCCTTATCGAAACCGAAAAAGGCGGCATTGAATACGTCACCCATACGCTCCTGGCAGGCTTTTGCTTGTTCCGCCATTTTTTGGCGGTCCTCGGTGGAAATATCACCGAGGAATGCGGCCGGCAGATAGGGCTTACTGTACGCATTGGGAATCTCCACCTTGTTCGCCTCCAAGGCTCCCACATAACACTCAGCCAATTCTTGAGTACCCCGTAGCGCAGTCACAATACCAATGCTATTCCAAACCTGATTCGAATAGGCTTTGGGGTAAATGCTCGCAGCGGCGGCTGAAACATCGCTTATCGCTTTTCTATCACCACTGAACACTGCTTTGATTAATGTTTCCTCACCGACTTTCTGTTCAATTTCGTTGGCCGCCTGGGTCCAGGTTTTGCCATTGTCCAGTTTAAATTTGTGATATGCCGACGCATCCCTATCCAATGGCCACATAGCATGTGGCATTTTGTCGGTGATATGTTCAGTCACACCTTCTAGAAGCGCTTTATTGTCTGTGCGCTTGGTTTTATCCATAAAATCGGGATGGGTATAACAATGCACGAATTCATGGCGAGCATGATGATTGGGGTGGGAACCGAAAGAATGATAGGCCGCCACTTTGACCTCATTGCTATCCGAGTAGAATTGCCCAGCAATATTTGATGGCAGGTCAAAAACCACCTCGGCCTTGGCCTTATAGCAAGCACTGTTGCCAGGAATATATTGGCCGAAGTGGCTCAATACCGTGCTGTTGCCATGAGAAAGCGTATTGGCATCCGCTCTCTGGCTCAGGGTCAGCGTACCCATGATCGCCTGGCCTGGATGCTCAACGAAGTCCATCGGGTTACGCATGCCACGGTAAGCGGCGGAAGCAGCAATAATGCCGGTAAACACTTTAGCGAAAGTGGCAGCAACCAATGAGAGCATATCCTCATTCGTTACCGCACCAGGCCGCTGCCGTGCAACTGCGTTCTCGGCAGTGTTGGCAGCCGATGTCCGAGATGATTCTACCCGCTGTGCCACCGGCCGCTGCCGAAGCACCATGGCCACCGGTGTTTCGCTCTCCATGGCCGGCTGCGACGACTGGCCTGCGACAGAGGACGGCATGGTCATTGGCTTGTTTTCATCATGCCTTTCAATTGGGTTGAGTTGAGGCCCGCCGCTGGCACGAACACTATCTACCATGATAAATCCCTTGAATATTTACTGTTCAACCCAGGCGCAGTTCAGTGGCCTTGCGACGGAAATACAGCACAACCTGAGACAGATTGCCGATAACATTTTCCAGCGTCACAGGAGTCAACTCGTTCAGTTTTCTTTCATAACTGAACACCAGACTATTACTGGCCTCATTGATAAGCAGGGCGCCGCCACGAGTGCGATAACCGGGAAAACTGTGCATCAGCAAGGCACGAATCATTGCGTCATCGCGTGGCGAAGGCGTCAGGGCGATGATGTCGGCCAGAAACAACAGGCTGTCGGCCTGTTCGCCCAGATAGAGGGTAATCGTTACATCGGGATCGACCGTTACTACAGCCGCCCCCTGCTCGTTAAGCTCGACACTTGGCTTGCTGGTGTGACGACTGTATTCCCGCAGCAATTGACGGGTCAGTTCATGAGCTCTCATGGTATTGCCATTTCTCACTCGATGACGTGGTTGCGTAAAACCATGAGTGAGGGAAGGGAAAGGTCGGTTCCGTATTGACGGGAAATCCGTCCTTTCCGCTGGAACTGCCAGGCCTTTCAGCGCAAGGTCAGGCCGAATGCCTCGTCGCTGAAATCGAAGCAGGCCAGGAACCGGCGAACTTCCAGCAGGTCGCCCTCGACCTTCACATCCCCCAGCAACGCTCCCTTGAGCAAGCCGTTCTCGCCGGTCAGCAGGGTTTCCATGAAGCGCTTGTCCATGCTCAACCTGAGCACGGTGCCCTCGGGAATGCCCTTGTGCAGTTGGGCCACGCCTTTGCGCACCTCCAGAGTCCATTCCTCGCCCACATCCGGGAAGCGAAAGCCCAGGGTCAGTTCGACATCGCCGGCCTTGTCCGGATCGACGCGGGTAACCCAGTTCTGCAAGAAAATTTGCGGGGTGAAGCTGCGCACCATGTCCGCCGAGAGGAACACCTTGCGCATCTCCACGGAGCGCTCGCGGATGACCTCACCGTCCAGCGTGCCCTCCAGCTCCATGGCGCTCATCAGGTACCAGTTGCGCCAGTTGATGTTCATGCTGGCGTAGCCCAACCGACGAAAGCTGCGCGCCTTGATCTCGCGCGCCAACCGATCGTCCCGATCCACGCGGATGGCGTAGCCGGCCAGCTCGGCAGCCCATTGGTAATCGCCCTTGAGGTAGGCATTGCCAGCCTCGACCAGTACCTTGTCGCGCCCGCCCATCAGAGCGACCAGCCGCTGTGCCTTTTCCTTCGGCGGAGTCGGGTCGAGGTCCACCGGGTCGCCCTGGAACCATCCCAGGTAGCCGTTGTAAATCTGCCGCACGCTATGCTTGACCGTCCCGTAGTACTCGCGCAGGTAAGGGGTGTAGCCGGCCAGGTGCGGTGGCAGCTTGACCTTCTCCACCAGCTCGTCCGGCGTCAGGCCCTTGTTCATCCAGCGCACGGTCTGGTCGTGGATGTAGGCGATGCCGTCGCGGGTCATGCGCAGCACCTCTTCCACCTGGTCGCGACCGCTCACCGGCCGACCGTGCAGCGGCACCATGTGATCGGCGCGCAACGAGCGCAACAGGTCGAGGCTGGCCACCCACTGCACCGGGTCACGGAACTTGGTGCCACGCAGCGTATGAATGTTCGGCAAGGTCGGCCCCTGGTCGACTTCGGCGCTGATCAGCACGCGATTGCCTGGCAGGTAAAGCACGATCTCGTCCGGCGCCTCGCTGGGCGCGTGCAGAAACTGCACATCCAGCCCCGCGATGCGGGTATCGAGGCGCTCGCCGAAGGTGACGGTCGGCGCGATGAAGGTGGACGGCTCGGGCTTGGCCAGCGGTCCGATGCCGCCGTTCATGCCCTCCTGGTCCGCCGCCGGTAGAAAGGAACCGAAGCTGTAGGCCGAACGCACGCCCAGGATCGGCCCGACCAAGGCGCCCTGGGTCACCACGTTCTGCAGCAGCGATTCGTGCGCGTAAATCTGCACTTCGCCGCGCTCCACCTCCTCGCGACCGACGAACGCCTGCACGCCGTTGATGTGGTCCGGATGGAAGTGGGTATAGACGATGGCCTTGACCGGCTTGTCGCTGACCTTGCGGAACTCGGCCATGATCTTGCGCGATTCGCTGACCGACTCACCGGTGTCGACGATGATCAGCCCCTCCGGCGCCTCGACCATCGCCACGTTGCCCAACTGCCAGCCGACGGCCGAGTAAACGTTATCGGCGATGCGATAGAGCTTCTGCTCGAACACCTTGGTATGGGCGGCCAATTCGGGATCGATGCTCGGTTCGATCCGCTCCTCGGGCAATTCGGCGAAGGCGCCGAGCGGCAGGACAGCGGCCAGCAACAGGCCACTCCAGCGGGCAGGTAGTCTCATGCAGGTCAACTCATTGTCGTTATCGGTGCTGGCAGCCTCGCAAAGCTTGGACGATACTTCCAATGCATTCTTTTGCGAGTATTGATGCGCCATACGCATGAACGATCTACGCCAGCTCCGTCACTTCGTTGCCCTGGCCGAGCAGGGCCACTTCGCCCGTGCCGCGGAAGCGGTGCACCTCAGCCAGCCGGCGCTGACACGCAGCATCCAGGCCCTGGAAAGCCATCTGGATTGCACCTTGGTAAATCGCCACAGCCGTGGCATCAGCCTCACTGCCCATGGCCAACTGGTGCTGGAGCATGCCCGGCGACTGCTGGCCGGCAGCCGCGCACTGGACAACGCCGTCAGCCAATTGAGCAATCTGGAGGCCGGCGAGCTATGCCTGGGTGCCGGCCCCTACCCCGCCGCGCGCCTGGTGCCCCAGGCAGTCGGCCGCCTGCTGCAGCGCTACCCGAAAGTGCGGATCAAGCTGGACATCGCCAACTGGCTGGACCTGCGCGATACCCTGCTGGATGCGACCATCGAGCTGTTCGTCGCGGACATGCGCGAGTTACAAGGCGACCCGCAGTTGCATATCGAACCGCTGCACAGCCATGCCGGCGTTCTATTCTGCCGCCCCGGCCATCCGCTGCTGGAACGCCGCGATCTGCAACTGGCCGACCTGCTCGACTTCCCCCTTGCCGGGACCCAGTTGCCGCAGGAGGTGGCACGCAGCCTGAGCGCCGCCAGTGGCCGCGAGCAGCCGTTGAGCGTGCAGTGCGACAACTTCCTGGTACTGAAGCGCCTGGTGGCCGACAGCGACGTGCTGAGCATGGCACCTTGGGACGTGATCGCCGACGAGGTGGCCGCCAATCAATTGAGCCTGTTGCCGTTGGCCCCAGCGAGCCTGCAACAGCGGTCGGCCTACGGCCTGGTCAGCCGCGCCGGACACAGCCTGTCACCGGCGGCGCAGGCGGTGGTGGAAGAGATTCGGCAAGTGGATCGCCAGTTGCCACCACCGTCCCGCTGAATACACAGAAGCACGGGGCGGCCGTCCGCCCTTACCGCCGATAGCCCTCATGGCGCCACTCGCGCCGAGGCCGTTCGTAGGCGTCACGCCAGCGGCGATCACCCCGCCAGTCACGACGGTGATGTTCATACCGGTACGGCAGATAACGGGGTGGCGGAGCGATGAAGCGCGGGGCGGCGTAGTAGCGCGGAGGGCTGTAGTAACGAGGTGCGGAGTAGCTCCGGTAGTGGAGCCGGTAGCCATTGTCGTAGCGGTAGCGGGGGGAATCCCAACCAACCACATAGATCGACTGGCGCGGATAAGCGTAATAGGGCCGGTCGTCGTAGACCACGCAACCACCCAGGCCCAGACAGAGCAGCGCAAGCAGGAAACGTTGATAGGACATGGCCGCCTCCCGAGAGATCGGGTGTGACGAAAACGGTACGTTTCCGCCCAACCCGCGAAAAGAAGCCGGCGCAGAGGCCGGCTTCTCAGGAAAACTTCAATTGCTGCGCAAGCCCTCCCGGCTCAGCAGTTGCCCTTCTTCGCCTGTCCCGGCGGGCAGTGTCCCGGTCCGCCGCCACCATCGCCGATATCGATCCCGATACCCGGCAGGCGAAGACTACAGGCCGGCAAGGTCACGGCCATCACGCCAACGAGCAGCAAACCCATCAATGTCTTCATCAGCAGCTACCTTTCATCCGATGGCCCGGCGGGCAGAAATGGCCACCACCGCCGCCACCCACATCGACACGGACGGCATCCCCGCCACCCAGCTCGGCGCGAACGCCCGGAGCGCTGAAGCTGCAACCACCCAGCGCCAGCAACATCCCCATCAGCACCACAGACAAACTACGCATGTGTACGTCCTCGAATGGAGTCTTCTTATCGGGCAGGCTTCACAATGCCTGCGTGATGTCAGACTGCAACGAAACGGTAAAAGTTCCCCAGAGTGATAGCACATAGCCCCGACATGACGTGCAGCGCTCTTTCGCCCGTGATTCGCACCAATCCGGAGCAAGCAACCCCCCACTTTGGAACTCCGGCCGACCAGGATGCCACTCGCCATACGACATGGGTCACAAAAAAAGAACCCGGGAAATGCCCTGGCACGCCATTCGCTTTGCATCCTTCACATACAGGAAGGTCATGCCCCTAGAGGCTGGCCGCCGAACGATCATCGCAATGGCCGACTAGGGTTCCGGTCCGTCGACGACGGATGTCTGGTCCGAGAGTGGGCAACCTCGTTCGAGGTCACACGGAGGGACAAAAGCCCGGGAGAGCACGCGGCACGGCGGCCGCCATCCTGTCCCGTCATTTGTCCATTGCCGAGGTACCGATGTTCACCCGTCTGCTGTCCTGTCTTCTGCTCGCGCTGCTGCTCAGCCAATCCGCTTCCGCCGCTCCACAAAACCGCCCCTTCAAGGTCTGCTGGTCGATTTACGCCGGCTGGATGCTGTGGGGCTACATGGCCGAAGAAGGCATCATCGACAAGTGGGCGAAGAAATACGGCATCGAGATTCAGGTCCGGCAGGTGCCGGACTACGTTGCCTCAATCGAGCAGTACACCGCCGGCCAATACGACGCCTGCGCCATGACCAACATGGACGCCCTGACCATCCCCGCCGCCGGCGGGGTCGACTCCACCGCGCTGATCGTCGGCGACTTCTCTTCCGGCGCCGACGGTATCCTCATCCGCGGCAGCAACAAGAACCTGAGGTCTCTCAAGGGCAAGACCATTCTGCTGGTGGAGAACTCAGTCTCCCATTACCTGCTCGCCCGCGCCCTGGAATCCGTGGACATGAAACTGAGCGACGTGAAGGTCGAGAACGTCTCGGATGCGGACCTGGCCGAGGTCTGGCGCAGCGGCCGCGGCGACGCGGTGGTCACCTGGAACCCGATCCTCTCGGAACTGCGCCGGGGCGGCGGTAGCGTCCAGTCGTTCAGCTCCCATCGCATCCCCGGCGAAATCCTCGACCTGCTGGTGATCAATAGCCAGACCCTGGCTGCCCACCCGGAACTGGGCCGCGCGCTGACCGGCGCCTGGTACGAGGGCATGCGCCTGATCGCCTTGCCGAACGAGGCCGGCAAGGCGGCACGGGCCAAACTGGCCGCCGCGGCGGGCACCACGCCGGAGGATTTCGACGCACAGTTGCGGACCATTCGCTCCTTCTTCGTGCCGCGCTCGGCGGCGTCTTTCACCCGCGGCGAAAGGATGCCGATCCTGATGCAACGAGTGGCCAGCTTCGCCAACAACCAGAAGCTGCTCGGCGAAGGCAACGGCCTGCAACGGCTGGGCATCGGCTTCAGCGACAACCGGGTGCTGGGCAACCCGTCGCAAGTTCTGTTGCGCTTCAACCCGTCGTATATGCAATTGGCCGCCGACGGCAAGCTGTAAGAGCCTGTTTGCGACCTGCTGCGCGTCGCCCGACCGCTGTGTTTAAGGCAGACCCAAGCACCAAGAGCGAACATCGCGCACCAACTCCGTGCAGGAGAAGCCCCAAACGTCCGTGCGGAAAAACCCGCACGACCTCTCGGACGGGGCTTTGCGCAGGCTGGCACGATGTTCGCTTCGTTCCCGTCATGCAGAAGCACCCCGCAAGGGGCGCGGCACCACAATTTGCAATGGCCGACTAGGGTTCCGGCGCGCCTCGCAGGCGCGTGACTGGTCCGAGAGTTGGCGACCTCGTTCGGGGTTACACGGCGGGACAAAAGCCCGGGAGAACGCGCCACCTGGCCAGCCAGGTAAGTGCCGCGCCGCTCCTGCCGTATCCCTAGAACTGGAGGTCTACCCATGCGCACGTCCTTGCTGTCCTCGCTGATCGCCGCCGGCCTCTCCGCCGCCCTGAGCCTCTCCGCCCACGCAGCCCCCAAGACCGACTTCAGCGTCTGCTGGACCATCTATGCCGGCTGGATGCCATGGGAATACGGCGCCGCCCAAGGCATCGTCGACAAATGGGCGAAGAAGTACGACATCAACATTGACGTGGTGCAGATCAACGATTACGTCGAGTCCATCAACCAGTACACCGCCGGCCAGTTCGACGGCTGCACCATGACCAACATGGACGCCCTGACCATTCCCGCCGCCGGTGGCGTGGACTCCACCGCGCTGATCGTCGGCGACTTCTCCAACGGTAACGACGGCGTGGTGGTCAAGGGCAGCGGCAAGACCCTGGCCGATCTCAAGGGGCAGCCGATCAACCTTGTCGAGCTGTCGGTCTCCCACTATTTGCTCGCCCGAGCCTTGGAAAGCGCCGGGCTGAGCGAGAAGGACGTGCAGGTGGTGAACACCTCGGATGCCGACCTGGTGGCGGCCTTCCATTCCGCCGAAGTGAAGGCGGTGACCACCTGGAACCCGCTGCTGGCGGAAGTCGTCGCGGTGCCGGACACCAGCAAGCTGTTCGATTCCAGCCAGATTCCCGGCGAAATCATCGACCTGATGGTGGTCAACAGCGACACCCTCAAGGACAACCCCGCCTTCGGCAAGGCACTGGTCGGCGCCTGGTACGAAATCATGGCCACCATGAACGCCGACAGCACCGCCGGCAAGGCCGCCCGCGAGCACATGGCCAAGGCCTCCGGCACCGACCTGCCCGGCTACGAGGCGCAACTGGCGGCGACCAAGATGTTCTATTCGGCGAAGGACGCGCTGGCCTTCTACAACAGCCCGAAGCTGCCTGAAACCATGGACAAGGTGGCCGGCTTCAGCTTCGACCACGGCATTCTCGGCGAAGGCGCGAAGAGCGCGGACGCCATCGGCATGGCTTTCGCCAACGATCTGGTTACCGGCGACAAGGGCAACGTCAAGCTGCGCTTCGACCCGACGTATACCCGCATGGCAGCCGACGGCACGCTGTAACCTCGCCCGTAGGGGATTCGTTCGCCCGGTGCGGATGAACCCCTGCGGCTCAGCCCGATGGAGCCAAACCGATGCGCCTGATCAACCGCCATCCGGACCGGACGGGTCGTCTGGCCCTGGCGATCCTGCCGTTCGCCCTGCTGCTGTTCGCCTATTTCTCGGGCTCGATGGCACGCCTGGAGGACAACCCCAACGACAAGTTGCTGCCGAGTGCCGCGCAGATGGCCGATGCGGTCGATCGTCTGGCTCTCCAACCTGACAAGCGCAGCGGCGACTACCTGTTCTGGCGCGATACCGCTTCCAGCCTGCAACGCCTCGGTCTCGGCCTGGGCATCGCCGCCCTCGCCGCCCTCTGCCTCGGCATCGCCGCCGGCACCCTGCCGCTGTTCGGCGCGCCGCTGTCGCCGCTGCTCACGGTGCTGTCCATGGTGCCGCCGCTGGCGATCCTGCCGATCCTGTTCATCGTCTTCGGCCTCGGCGAGCTGGCCAAGGTCATGCTGATCGTCATCGGTATCACCCCGGTGCTGGCCCGCGACCTCGAACAGCGCGCCAGGGAAATCCCCCAGGAGCTACTGATCAAGGCGCAGACCCTGGGAGCGAACACCTGGACGCTGATTCTCCGCGTGGTGCTGCCGCAACTGCTGCCGCGCCTGCTGATCGCCCTGCGCTTGGTGCTCGGTTCGGCCTGGCTGTTCCTCATCGCCGCCGAAGCCATCGCCTCCACCGACGGCCTCGGCTACCGCATCTTCCTGGTCCGCCGCTACATGGCGATGGATGTGATCCTGCCTTACGTGGCCTGGATCACCCTGCTTGCCTGGGCCATGGACCATGGGCTGCGCCGCCTCGCGCTGGGCTGTTTCCCCTGGTACGAAGGGGCCAAGGCATGAGCTTCATCCAGGTTGAAAACGTCTGGCAGGAATATGGCGAGCAGGTGGTGCTGGAACGCCTGAACCTGTCGGTGGCCGAAGGCGAGTTCTGCACGCTGGTCGGCGCCTCCGGTTGCGGCAAATCCACCTTCCTGCGCCTGCTGCTCGGCCAGGAACGCCCCAGCCGCGGCCGCATCCTGCTGGACGGCGCGCCCCTGGCGGACGAACCGGACGCCAGCCGGGGCGTGGTGTTCCAGCGCTATTCGGTATTCCCTCATCTGTCGGTGCTGGACAACGTGACCCTCGGCCTGGAATTGCCGCGTGCGCCGCTGCTCGGCCGGTTGTTCGGCCAGGCCAGGCGCGAGGCGCGCGACCAGGCGGCGGCGATCCTCGAACGGGTCGGCCTCGGCCACGCCCTGGACAAGTACCCCAGCGCGCTCTCGGGCGGCATGCAGCAGCGCCTGGCCATCGCCCAGGCGCTGGTGATGAAACCGCGCGTGCTGCTGCTCGACGAACCCTTCGGCGCCCTCGACCCCGGCATCCGCAAGGACATGCATGCGCTGCTACTGGAACTCTGGCAGGAAACCCGGTTGACGGTGTTCATGGTCACCCACGACCTGTCGGAAGGCTTCACCCTCGGCACCCGCATCCTGGTCTTCGACAAGACCCGCCTCGACCCGCAGGCACCCAATGCCTACGGCGCGCGGATCACCTACGACATTCCGTTGAACAGCGACCGCCGCGCCGCGCGCGTGGCCGTCGATTGCTCGTCGGCCCGCCTCGCCGGCCTGCTGCAACCCCACTACCAAGGAGCCTGACATGAGCGCATCCCTCGCCCTGCGCCCGACCCTGTACGAAGAAGTCGTACCCGGCGGCGGCCATACTTCGTTCGTTCTCAAACGCGGCCAACTGCTGCGTCTCACCGACATCGAAGGCGGCGCCAACGTCAGCCTGCTGCTGCTCAATGCCCACGAAAAAAGCGAACGCCTGAACCTGCCTGACACCCTGAAGTGCCAGCACACCGCCAGGCTCACCGCCGGGCACTGCCTGTACTCGGACATGGGCCGCGTGCTCGCCGCCATCACCGCCGACACCTGCGGCTGGCACGACAGCTTCGGCGGCATACTGAATGCTGGGGAAGTCCGCGAGAAATACGGTCAGGGCCGCTACCAGGAACTGCGCAACGGCTTCTTCCGCAACGGCATGGACAACCTGTTGGTGGAAATGGGCAAGTGGAACCTCAACCTGCAGGACCTGCTGATGTGCCTGAACCTGTTCAGCAAGGTCTCGGTGGATGCCGACGGCTGCTTTCACTTCGAGCCGGGTAATTCCAAGGCCGGCGACTACGTCGAGCTGTACGCGCCGATGGACACCCTGGTGGTGCTCACCGCCTTGCAGCACCCCATGGACCCGAACCCGCATTACGCGCCGAAACCGGTCCGCCTGAGCTGGAGCAAGGTGGAGAGCGACGGCATCAGCGTGCTCTGCCGCACCTCGCGCCCGGAGAACAGCCGCGGCTTCCACAACACCGAACGTCTCTACCTCTGAGGGCCGCCGCCATGACCCTGACCCACAGCGAGAAGCACCCCGAAGCCACCCTGCGCCGTGACGTGATCGCCGCCGGCGAGCCGTACCTGACCGAAGTGAAAGCCGGCCAGACCGTGCGCATCCTCGATCTCGAAGGCAACCAGGCGGTGGACACGCTGTTCTACAGCGCCCGCAACCCGCGCGAGCGCTATGACGTGCAGCGCACGCTGCGCAAGCAGAACCGCGTCTACCTCACCACCGGCACGGTGCTCTGGTCGAACCTCGGCAACCCCATGCTGACCCTCGTCGCCGACACCTGCGGCCGCCACGACACCCTCGGCGGCGCCTGTGCCCAGGAAAGCAACACCGTGCGCTATGCCCTGGAAAAGCGCCACATGCACAGCTGCCGCGACAATTTCCTGCGCGCCAGCCTGCACGACGGCCGCCTGGAGAAGCGCGACATCGGCGCCAACATCAATTTCTTCATGAACGTGCCGGTAACGCCGGAAGGCGGCCTGACCTTCGAGGACGGCATCTCCGCCGCCGGCAAGTACGTCGAGCTGATCGCCCACATGGACGTCATCCTCCTGATCTCCAACTGCCCGCAGCTCAACAATCCGTGCAATGCCTACAACCCGACGCCGGCAGAGGTCCTGATTTGGGAATAAAAAAGCAGCGGCAAGCCTCAAGCGGAAAGCTCCAAGCGGCAAAGAGGGGTTGTCCGTGCAGATCTCTTGCAGCTTGAGGCTTGAAGCTAGCAGCTCGCTCTTCAACCACGGACGACCGTGGTGCAGATGACTATCGGCGGGACGGCCCGCCACCTTCGAGGACGCCTCGAATGTTCGACACATTGTTGATCGCCAACCGCGGCGCCATTGCCTGCCGCATCCTGCGTACCCTACGCGCCCTGAATGTGAAGGGCGTCGCCGTCTACTCCGAAGCGGACGCCGCCAGCCTGCATATCCAGCAGGCCGATGAAGCCCACAGCCTGGGCGAGGGCCCGGCCGCCGCCACCTACCTGGTGGTGGACAAGATTCTCGACGCCGCGCGTCGGAGCGGCGCCCAGGCCATCCATCCCGGCTACGGCTTCCTGTCAGAGAACGCCGCCTTCGCCGAAGCCTGCGAAGCGGCCGGCATCGCCTTCGTCGGCCCGACGCCCGAGCAGTTGCGCGTGTTCGGCCTCAAGCACACCGCCCGCGCCCTGGCCAGGGACCGCGGCGTCCCGCTGCTGGAAGGCACCGATCTGCTGGACAGCCTGGACGCCGCTCTCGCCGCCGCCGAGCGGGTCGGCTATCCGGTAATGCTCAAAAGCACCGCCGGCGGTGGTGGTATCGGCATGCGCGTCTGCCGCAGCGCGGAGGAACTGCGCGACGCCTTCGACGCGGTGAAGCGCCTCGGCCAGAACAACTTCAGCGACGCCGGCGTCTTCATCGAAAAATACATCGAGCGCGCCCGCCACTTGGAAGTGCAGGTGTTCGGCGACGGCCGGGGCGAAGTGATCGCCCTCGGCGTGCGCGACTGCTCGGTGCAGCGACGCAACCAGAAAGTGCTGGAAGAAACGCCCGCGCCCAACCTGCCGGCCGGCGTGGCCGAAGCGCTCTGCGCCGCCGCGGTCGAATTGGCCAGGGCGGTGAATTACCGCAGCGCCGGCACCGTCGAGTTCGTCTACGACAGCGAGGCCGAGCGCTTCTACTTCCTCGAAGTGAACACCCGCCTGCAGGTCGAGCACGGCGTCACCGAGCAGGTCTGGGGCGTCGATCTGGTGCGCTGGATGATCGAGCTGGCGGCTGGCGACCTGCCGCCGCTGGCCGAACTGGCGGCCACACTGAAGCCCAGCGGCCATGCCATCCAGGCGCGCCTCTACGCAGAAGACCCAGGCCGCGACTTCCAACCCAGCCCCGGCCTGCTCACCGCCGTGCGGTTCCCGGCAGCCGACGGCAAAACCCTGCGCATCGACACCTGGGTCGAAGCCGGCTGCGAGATACCGCCCTACTTCGACCCGATGATCGCCAAGCTGATCGCCTGGGCTCCCGACCGCGACCAGGCCCGCGCCGCGCTGGACCAGGCGCTGGACGGCAGCCTGCTCTACGGGGTGGAAAGCAACCGCGACTACCTGCGACAAATCCTTGCCGACGCCCCCTTCGCCAGCGGCTCGCCCTGGACCCGCTGCCTGGAGGGCCTGACCTACCGCGCCAACACCTTCGAGGTGCTCTCCGCCGGCACCCAGACCACCGTGCAGGACTATCCCGGCCGGCTCGGCTACTGGGCCGTCGGCGTACCGCCATCGGGGCCGATGGACGACCGTGCCCTGCGCCTGGGCAACCGCCTGCTGGGCAACCCGGAAGGTGCCGCCGCCCTGGAAATCACCATGAGCGGGCCAACCCTGCGCTTCAACACCGACGCCGTGGTGGCGGTGACCGGCGCCGAGATTCCCCTCGCCCTGGAGGGCGAGCCGCAACCCATGCACACCGCGCTGCGCGTGCCGGCCGGCACCACTCTCGCCCTCGGTACCCTGGCCGGTGCCGGGGCCCGCAGCTATCTGTGCCTGCGCGGCGGCCTGCAGGTGCCGGACTACCTTGGCTCGAAAAGCACCTTCACCCTCGGCCAGTTCGGCGGCCATGCCGGCCGTGCCCTGCGCGCCGGCGACGTGCTGCACCTGCCGCCGCTGACGGACCGCAGCGCGGGCAACAGCCTGCCCCCGGCGCTGCGCCCTATGCTGCCGGTTGTCCGCGATATCCGTGTGATCTACGGGCCGCACGGGGCGCCGGAATATTTCAGCGACGCCTACATCCGCACCTTCTTCGCCACCGACTGGGAAGTGCACTTCAACTCCAGCCGCACCGGCGTGCGGCTGATCGGCCCCAAGCCGGAATGGGTGCGCGAGAGCGGCGGCGAAGCCGGCCTGCATCCGTCGAACATCCATGACAATCCCTACGCCATCGGCGCGGTGGACTTCACCGGCGACATGCCGGTGATCCTCGGCCCGGACGGACCGAGTCTGGGCGGCTTCGTCTGCCCGGTCACGGTGATCGAGGCCGACCTCTGGCAACTCGGCCAGCTCAAGGCCGGCGACAAGCTGCGCTTCGTCCCGGTAGACATCGCCACGGCGCGGGAACTGGCCAAGGCGCGCAATGCGGAATGCGCCAACCTCCGTGGGAGCGAAGTCATTCGCGATCCCGGCAGCGCTGTTATCGCGGGTAAACCCGTTCCTGCAAGCCCCGTCGTTCTCGATCTCGGCCAGGACGATACCCGCCTGGTCGCCCGCCTCTCCGGCGATACCCATCTGCTGCTGGAGATCGGCCAGCCCGAGCTGGACCTGGTGCTGCGCTTTCGTGGCCACGCGCTGATGCAGGCCCTGGAGGCCGAGCGGCTCGCCGGCGTGGTGGACCTGACACCCGGCATCCGCTCGCTGCAAGTGCACTACCAGCCGGAAACCCTGCCCCTCGAACGCCTGCTGGCGGTGGTCGCCGGGCTCTGGGATGGCGTCTGCGCCGCCCGGGACCTCAAGGTGCCCTCGCGCATCGTCCATCTGCCGCTGTCCTGGGACGACCCGGCCTGCCGCCTGGCCATCGAGAAGTACATGACCACGGTGCGCAAGGACGCCCCCTGGTGCCCGAGCAACCTCGAATTCATCCGCCGCATCAACGACCTGCCCGGCCTCGACGAGGTGCATCGCACCGTCTTCGACGCCAGCTACCTGGTGATGGGCCTGGGCGACGTCTACCTCGGCGCGCCGGTGGCCACGCCGCTGGACCCGCGCCACCGGCTGGTCACCACCAAGTACAACCCGGCACGCACCTGGACCGCGGAGAACTCGGTGGGCATCGGCGGCGCCTATCTGTGCGTGTACGGCATGGAGGGGCCTGGCGGCTACCAGTTCGTCGGCCGCACCCTGCAGATGTGGAACCGCTACCGCGACGTCGCCGCGTTCGACGGCAAGCCCTGGCTGCTGCGCTTCTTCGACCAGATCCGTTTCTACCCGGTCTCGGACGAGGAACTGCTGCGCATCCGCCGCGACTTCCCCCTCGGCCGCTACCCGTTGCGCATCGAGCACAGCGAGCTGCACCTCGCCGACTACCAGGCCTTCCTGGCCAGGGAAGCCGAGAGCATTGCCGCGTTCCGCAGCCAGCAGCGCGCAGCCTTCGACGCCGAACGCCAGCGCTGGATCGACAGCGGCCAGGCCCATTTCGAGAGCGCGGAAGTCGCCGCCGACCTCGGCGAAGATAGTCCGCTCGGCGCCGGACAGCACGCTATCGAAAGCCATATCGCCGGCAACCTCTGGCAGGTGCAGGTGAATGTCGGCAGCGAGGTCAAGTCCGGTGACATTCTGGTCATCCTCGAGTCGATGAAGATGGAAATCCCCCTCACCGCCCCGCGCGACGGCGTGATCAAGGAAGTCCGCGTACAGCCCGGCTCACCGGTACGCGCCGGGCAACGGGTAGTGGTGATGGAAGAGGCCTGAATTGAAAGCATCTCGACGGAGAGATAGAGCACCGAACAGCAAGGATGCATCGACACGCACGTTCAACGCCCTCTCCCCCTTGGGGAGAGGGCTGGGGTGAGAGGCGGACTGGACCACAACACCGTATCTCCGCCCTCGCCCCACCCTTTCCAGCGAGAAAGGGAAACAGCCCCCAAAGGACGCCAACATGACCCACGAATTCGACCTGCGCCTCGATACCCTGCGAGCCGCCTACCGCGACGGCGCCACCACCCCGCGCCAACTGATCGCTGCGCTGCGCGAAAAGGCCGCCGCCCTGAACCTGGAATTCAACCTGTTCATCCACCTGCTGAGCCCGGACGAACTGGAGCCCTACCTCGCCGCCCTCGACGGCAAGTCGCCCGACAGCCTGCCGCTGTTCGGCGTGCCCTTCGCCATCAAGGACAACATCGACCTGGCCGGCATCCCCACCACCGCCGCCTGTCCGGCGTTCGCCTACATCCCCGAACGCTCGGCCACCTTGGTGGGCCAGTTGATCGCTCTCGGCGCGATTCCCCTGGGCAAGACCAACCTCGACCAGTTCGCCACCGGCCTCAACGGCACACGCTCGCCCTACGGCGAATGCCGCAACAGCGTGCACCCGGACTACCCCGCCGGCGGCTCCAGTGCCGGCTCTGCCCTGGCGGTGGCCCTGGGCGTGGCCAGCTTCGCCCTGGGCACCGACACCGCGGGCTCCGGCCGGGTGCCGGCGGCGCTGAACAACCTGCTCGGACTGAAACCCAGCAAGGGGCTGCTTTCCACCGCTGGCGTGGTGCCGGCCTGCCGCACCCTGGACTGCGTGTCCTACTTCACCGCCAGCGCCCGCGAAGCCAGCCAACTGCTAGCCCTGACCGCCCGCGTCGATCCGCACGACGCCTACGGCCGCGCCAATCCGCTGTGGAACGACGCCAGCGCCTTCGGCGTACCGCGCCCCTTCCGTTTCGGTGTGCCGAAGCAGTTGGAATTCCTCGGCTGCACGGAAAGCCCCGCACTGTTCGCCGCCACTGTCGAGCGCCTGAAAGGCTTGGGTGGCACGCCGGTGGCAATCGACTTCGCCCCCTTCCTCGATGCCGCGAAACTCCTCTACGAAGGCCCCTGGGTGGCCGAGCGCTACAGCGTGGCCGGCGAGCTGATCGAACAGCAGCCCGACGCCGTGCTGCCGGTGATCCGCGCGGTGTTGGCCAAGGCACCCGGCATCACCGCGGTGGACGCCTTCCGCGCCCAATATCGCTTGCAAGCCCTCAAGGCCGAATGCGATCGCCTCATGGCCGAGGTGGATTGTGTGCTGACTCCGGCCTACCCACGCCCGGTCACCTTGGCCGAGCTGCACGCCGAACCGGTGGCACGCAACTCGGACCTGGGCTGGTACACCAATTTCATGAACATGCTCGACTATGCCGCCGTGGCGGTGCCGGCCGGCTTCATGCAGACCGGACTGCCCTGGGGCGTGACCCTGTTCGGCCGCGTCTTCACCGACCAGTACCTGCTGAGCCTCGCCGACGCCCTGCAACGCTATACCGGCCTGCCGCTGGCCGGCGGACGGACGCCGCTACTCGCCGCGCCGAGCGGCACCGCCCGCCACGACCGCGCCCGGGTGGTGGTCTGCGGCGCCCATCTGGACGGCCTGCCGCTCAACTGGCAGCTCCGCCAGCGTGGCGGCCGATTGCAAGAAGCGACGCGCAGCTCGCCGGACTACAGGCTCTATGCCCTGGCTGGCGGCCCGCCCTTCCGGCCGGGGATGGTACGGGTCGCCGAAGGCGGCGTGGACATCGAGGTGGAGGTCTGGGAGCTGCCCAGCGCGGAACTGGGCTCATTCCTCACCGGCATCCCGGCGCCTCTCGGGCTCGGTAAGGTGCAACTGGCCGACGGCCGCTGGGAAACCGGGTTCATCTGCGAACCCTGTGGCCTGGAAGGCGCCGAGGACATCACCCACTTCGGCGGCTGGCGCGCCTATCTGCGTAGCAAAGGCTGAGCCCGAACCAAGCTCTTGTAGGGCCCGGCAAAGCGCCGCGGGCGGATAAATCCGCCCCTGCATCATGCTCCCGGGCTACGCCACACGCCGGTAGTTGAGAATCCGTCCCTTGAACGGAGACTCGGGGTCGTCCAGCACGTTGCAGTGATCGGCTTGCTGCTGATACCCCATGGCTAGCATGGCGCGACTGAAGGGGGCGCTGTTACCCCGGCCCGGATCGACGATCAGCACCTCGGCGCTCGGCTGGCTGTGGCGGGCGATGAAGCCTGCCAGCAGGCCCGGGTGGTCGCGCTCGTAGAGCAGATCGCTGCCGATGATCAGATCGAACAAGCCGAGCCCGGCGTATTCCAGCGCCCAGTCGCAACGCTGGAAGCGGATCGGCGGTAGCTCGTTGAGTATCGCGTTGCGCTGCAGGAAATCGCCGGCCAGCGGATGGTAGTCGCTGGCGGTGATGTCCGCCCCCAGCCGTTGCAGCACCAGGCTGCTCAAGCCGAGGCCGCAGCCCAGTTCGAGGATACGCAGCCCTTGTACGTGGTACCGGCTCATGGTCTGCGCCAGCGCCTCGCCGGATGGCCAGAGCTGGCCGAACAGCGGCCAACTGGCGGAAGAAATGCCCGCCGCTTCCGCACGTCCGTCACGGTCGGCGAACTGCTGCTTGTCGCGCAGCGAGCACAGATGAAAATCCTCGGCACCAACGCTGAGGGTGGAGTATTTGATGCGATAACCAGGCATGGGGCGCTCGGGCTGCTGAAAGGACGTCGCCGAAAGGGACAGATCAGCAAGGATGTCCCGCGCGGGGCGGGGCAAGTCACCGAGAAGGCACTTCAGGTGGGCCACGGTAGCGGTTTGCCCGGTCGCCCACAAGTTGGCACGACCGCTGGCGGAATTTGATCTGACGCATAAACCTGCCGAGAGACGTCTTGGTGGCGGAACGCTTTCTCGCTAGAGTGCGGTGCCAGGACGACGCCCGCCACCGCAAGGACTCGCCATGACGCTCACCCGCGACCAGGCCCAGCAACGGGCCGATGACATCCAGGCCTTCTACCGCGAGGTCGAACGCCTGCATCGCGAACGCGCCCTGCTGCTCGAACCCGAGCAGTTGGATCGCCTCGCCGAGCACCACCAGGGCCTGCTCGGCGAATACCGCAAGACCTACGACATCGACCAGGACAACCAGGCCAAGCGCCTGTCCCTGGGCATGCGCATCACTTCGCTGCTCGGCGCCCTGGCGTTGGCGGCCAGCCTGCTGTTCCTGTTCTATCAGTTCTGGGGGCTGTTCAGCGAAACCGCCCAGGTGGCCATTCTGGTCGGCGCGTCCCTGGGCAGCCTGCTGGCCACCTTCTGGGTCCGCAGCCGCGACGACTCCGGCTATTTCACCAAGCTGGCCGCCATGCTGGCCTTCGCCTGCTTCGTGCTGAACCTGGTCATGCTCGGCCAGATCTTCAACATCACGCCGTCGGACAAGGCCCTGCTGGCCTGGGCCACCCTGGGCCTGCTGCTGGCCTACAGTTGCGATGCGCGCCTGCTGCTGGCCGCCGGGCTGGCCGCCCTGCTCGCCTTCATCGCCGCGCGGGTCGGCACCTGGGGCGGGCTCTACTGGCTGGACATGGGCGAGCGCCCCGAACACTTCCTGCCCGCCGGCCTGCTGATCTTCGCCGTGCCTTTGCTGATCTCGCAGCAGCGCTACAGTGGCTTCGCCACGATCTACCGGGTTTTCGGCCTGCTTGCACTGTTCCTGCCGATCCTGCTTCTGGCCAACTGGGGCCGCGCCAGCTACCTGCGGCTCGACAGCAGCGTCATCGAAGGCGGCTACCAGGTGCTCGGTTTCCTGCTCGCCGCCATCGCCATCTGGCTCGGCAACCGCCGCGACTGGCCGGATGTAGTGAACACTGGGCTGACCTTCTTCGTCATCTTCCTCTACACCAAGCTGTTCGACTGGTGGTGGGAGAGCATGCCCAAGTACCTGTTCTTCCTCGTCCTCGGGCTGACCGCCGTGCTGCTTCTGCTGATCCTGCGGCGCCTGCGCCTGAACCATGGCCGCAACGGAGGGCAGCCGGCATGAAGGGACCGAATCGCACCTGGGGCCTTCTAGCCTGTTTCGGACTGGTTCTGGCGGCCAACGCCGCCGCGCTCGGCGGGGTCTGGCACAACCGCTCCGTCGAACCGGACAGCCGCCTGAGCCTGAGCGAACGCGAGTTGCGTCCGGCCTATTCGTTCGCCCGAGAGAACAGCGGCATCGCCCTGACCCTCAACTGGCGCCGGCCGAGCACGCCGGACAGCCCGCACGGTTACGATCGTGCCTCGTTGAGCGAAGAGCAGATGCTCGCCCTGGGTTTCAGCGCGGATGACTACGCCAGGGATTCGCGACAGCTATCGCGTGAGGTGCTGGTGGTGCTGGAGCTGGACGGCCCGGCCTACCAGGAGGAATTGCGCCGCCAGCGACAACGGCTGGAGCGGGCACAGGCACTTCTCAAGGCACGACCGACGGACACCGAACTGCAGCGACAATTGGAATTCGCCCGCACCTCCGTGGAGCAGGAACGGACCAGCGCGAGCCGCCTGTTCGCCGTCGATGTCGGTCTGGATCAGGACAAGCTCCGCCAGCGCTACCCGGACCGCCGCCGCTACGCCATCGTGCGTGCCCTGGTCCATCCCTGGTTCGAAGGCAATCCCCTGCGCCTGGCCGGCCAGGTCAGCCGCCTCAGCGTCGAGGAAATCCACGTGCCCTACGCCTGGCGCGAGCGCTTCCGCCAGCAGTTGGCGAAGGACAGCCGCCATGCCTATCAGGTCGAGGTCGCCATCGGTCGACGCATGGAGCCCTGGATCACCGCGGTGCGCCATCGGAACGACGCGGATTGACCGGTGCCCTCGGGCGAATAAATTCGCCCCTACAGGCCGTGCGGGAGGCGGATCCGTGGGAGCGAATTCATTCGCGAATAACCGGTAGCTCCCTTCGCGGATGAATCCGCTCCCACAGAATTGCTATTTGAATCGGCCGGGCAGGCCACTACCATGGCGCTCTCTTCCCGGCTCGCCTTGTACATGAACGACTCCCCCCGGCATTGCCCGCTCTGCGGCCAACCCAACGACTGCGCCCTGGCCAACGATGCATCCGGCCAGACGAGATGCTGGTGCTTCGATATAGATGTCGATCCCACCGCACTGGAGCGGCTCCCCGCCGAAAGCCGCGGCAAAGCCTGTCTCTGCCCCCGCTGCGCCCAAGGCAAGGCCGCCACCTCGCCCGACGATGGACAGGACGTCTGATGCGCCTGGACCGCTTCCTCGGCAACCTTCCCAACGTCAGCCGCCAGGATGCCCGCCGCCTGTTGGTCGAGCGCCGGGTACTGGTGGATGGCGAAGTCGTCGTCGATGGTCGGCGTGAGGTGCGGGTGTTCAACCGCATCGAGGTCGACGGCGCAGTACTGCAAGCCGGCAAGCCCGCGCGCTACTTCATGCTGCACAAGCCGGCCGGCTGGGTCAGCGCGACCCGGCACCCCGAGCATCCGACGGTGCTCGATCTGCTGGACGAAGCGGACAAGGACGACCTGCACCTCGGCGGCCGGCTCGACCTGACCACCACCGGGCTGCTGCTGATCACCAACGACGGGCTCTGGTCACGCCGCCTGACCCAGCCAACGACGCGCCTGCCGAAGGTTTACTACGTGGAAACCGAAGACCCGATTGCGCCGGAATGCGCCGAAACCTTCGCCAAGGGCCTGTACTTCGCCTACGAAGACCTCACCACCCTGCCCTCCGAACTGACCGTGCTCGACCGCCGCGCGGCGCGCCTGACGCTCTACGAAGGGCGTTACCACCAGGTGAAGCGGATGTTCGGCCACTTCCGCAACAAGGTGACGCGCCTGCACCGCGAACGCATGGGGCCGCTGGTGCTCGACCCCACCTTGCAACCCGGCGAATACCGGGCCCTGAGCCACGAAGAAATACTGGCGATCTAGAGGCAGCGGGCGCCTGAGAGCCTGTTTACGATCTGCTGTGCATCGCCAGCCCGGCCGGACTGCTCATTCACAGCTCGTAAAGTCGAAGCGACCCCAGCGCATCCTCGCCTACGCGGCCCGGCCTGTTTTCGTAGGGCCGCCGAGGCCTTGCATGGCTCTAGCCCGCTCGCAGAGCGTAAAAAGGCCCTGAGACGACCGCCCAGCCGAAAAGTCACGAACATTTCACAGAAAAGGCTTGCAGGTTACATCCCGTCCTGCTTGAATCAACTCGTCGGTCCAAACGTGACCGAGTAGTCACCAAAAAATATTCAGAAGTACCGCTCTCGCACTGCAGTTGGCGCCACTGGCGTCTTATCGGGACTGCCCAACCTGACGATGCGAACGCCACGTTCGATGGCGACTGTAACGTTTGGTTTCCCATCCGCGAGAACGTCCAACCAATAACAAAAACGCTGCGTCGGCCCTCTTCGTACAGGACCGTCCAGAGCCTCGCTTTGCCAAGGCATTTGCCTACCTGCCATTGACTCGTGCGACACGCCCTGTGCCGCACACGGACCAGACTGCTCGTCAGGAGTGATGTGCTATGAGGCCAGAAATCGCCGTGCTGGATATCCAGGGGCAACATCGGGTTTACACGGAGTTCTATCGCAGCGAAACCGCGGAGAAGACCATCGTTCTGGTCAACGGCTCGCTGGCTACGACAGCCTCTTTCGCACAGACGGTGCGTTACCTCCATCCGCACTTCAACGTAGTGCTGTATGACCAGCCCTATGCGGGGCAGTCGAAACCGCACAACCTCAACCACCACCCGATCCGCAAGGAAGACGAGGCCGCGATCCTGCTGGAACTGATCGAGCATTTCGCCGCCGAACACGTACTGTCGTTCTCCTGGGGCGGCGCGGCGACCCTGCTGGCGCTGGCCCAGCGTCCGCGGCGTATCGAGAAGGCGATCCTCAGCTCGTTCTCTCCATTGGTCAACGCAGCGATGCGCGACTACCTGGAACGCGGCGTCCAGGTCCTGGGAGCCTGTGATCGCCCTGGTATAGGCCACCTGATCAACGGAACCATCGGCAAGTACCTGCCGTCGCTGTTCAAGCGCTACAACTTCCGCCACGTGAGTAGCCTGGCCGAGCACGAATACGCGCAGATGCACTTCCACATCAGCGAGGTGCTGGAACTGATCAACGCCCAGTACTACACCCGCTGCGCCGACGCGATCGACATTCCGATGCTGTTCGTCAACGGCGAATGGGACGAGTACACCACGCCCGAGGATGCCCGGCTGTTCGGCACGCATCTGCGCAAGGCGCAGTTCCGCACCATCGACAACGCCGGCCACTTCCTCGACATGGAACATAAGAGCGCCTTGCAGCAGACCCGCGATGCCCTGCTCGGCTTCCTCCAATCCACCCCGAACCTGGCCAGACCCCGGCCCCTGGCTGTGGAAAGCCACGCACTGGCCAGTTGATCCGGCGTTACTCCAGACACGAAAAAGGGGAGCCCTGCTCCCCTGTCTCGTTGCCCCATCCCTCGATCACTGCGGCCGGATGTCCCCCTGCTCCCAGCGCGCCTCCCGGGCGGCCAGGGCCGAGGCGATATCCTCCAGTCGATCCGACTGAACCTGGCTCGGCAACGGGTCCAGCCCCACGCTGGCGAACACCTGCCCATAGGCATTGCGCAGCTCGGCGTAGGCCAGGTCGCGTCGCAAACGAGCCTGTAGCGTGTTCAACTCGCCCTGGATCAACTCCAGCTCGCCGATACCGTTGACCTGGTAGCGATTGCGCAGTTGCTCGCCGATGCGTTCGTCGAGCCCGGCCAGTTGCTGGCTGGTCTGGAACTGGCGCAGTGCTTCCTGGTAATTCGCGTTGGCCACGTAGAGCTGTGCCAGCACCGCCATGGACATCGCCTGGCGGCGTGCACTGGCCACTTGCTCGCCCGCCTTGGCGACATCGATGGCAGCCGGCGCGGACATCACGTTGAACAAGTTCCAAGTGATCTTCACGCCGTAATCGGCCCAGCTCTGGTTCACCAGGAACGAGTTGCTGTCGTAATGTCCACCAGCGGAGAACTCCAACCCCGGCAACAAGCGCAGCATGGCCTTGCGGGTCTCCGCCGCGCTGATGCGCGCCTGGTAATCCTGCTCGCGCAGCTCCGGTCGACTGGCCAGCGCTTCCTGCTCCAGGGTGTGGAGGTCGATCTTCAGCTCCGGCACCGGATAGTCGCCCTGCGACTCGGTCAGTTGGACCTCGGTACCCAGCGGCAGGTTGATCAGGGTTGCCAGTTCGGTTTTCGCCAGGGACAGCGCACGGCGCTGCTCCTCCAACTGACGGGTCGCCTCGATCAGGGCGCGCTGGTAGCTGAGCGCCTGCACCGGATCGCCGATGCGCTGCTCGCTCATCCGCTCGCTGTTGGCACGCGCCTCGTCCACCCGCGCCATCAGCGTGTCGATCTGGGTCAGCAGGCGCTCGGCAGCCAGTGCGCGCCAGTAGGCCGAACGTACGTCCTGGATGATGGTGTGCAGTACCTTGCGCCGCCGCTCCTGGACGATCAGACGCTGGTCGGCCTGCTGCTTGGCGCTGACATAGGCGACGCCGAAGTCCAGCACATTCCAGACCATGGTCAGGTCCGCCACCTCGCGGTCGCGATCCTGCGAGGTCGACGGTTCCAGGGACTGGGTACCGGTCCGCACGCTGCGGCTGCTGGAAGCACTGACATTGTTACGCCCGGCATAACCGGCTTCGGCGGCAATGCGTGGCAGCATGTCGAAGCGGGCGAGGTCCAGTTGGCGCTGGGCCACTGCCTCCTCCATTACCTTGAGGCGAGCCTCCAGGTTGTACTTCACTGCACGGGCCATAGCCTCGTGCAAGGTCAGCGGCCCGCTCAGGGGCTCCTGATCCTTGAACATCGCCGCCAAGTCCGCCTTGGCCCGCTGCTCGCTCTCGCTACGCTCGATCGGCTGGCTGGTAACCGCGCAGCCGCTGATGGCGAGGGCCAGCAGGCTGACCTTCAATGTGTTCCCAATCTGTCTCATCCTTGGCCGCCCCCTAGATACGGCTTTTTTCTGTCTTATTCCGCTCAGGCCTGCTGCCCTACTTGCCCCAACGCCCAGGCCAGATCGTTGATCCGGCGCTGCTCCTGGTCATTCAATTCCTGCAATTGCTGCCCGAGACTGGGCGTCCCGAAGGCGCCCCGCACACCGTCATTGATGTCGCTCCCTCCACGCCACTGCTTACCGTCGAATACACGCAGCAGGCTGTCTTCCTGCGGCACGTCGCGGTCGAACATCATCGACAGGGTGCTGCTGGTGAAAATACCGGCGTCCCCGCCGCCGAAACCCAGGAAGCCCTTGCCGCCGCCATCGCCGAAGCTGTCGTTGTTGAACAGTTGGGCGAAGAAGCTCGGCGCGATCGCACTGCCGCCAGTGAAGACATTGCCCAGGGTGGGCACATTGCTGCCCAGCGTAGGAATCTCGAACAGCGGCGGCGGCATGGTGGCACCCGGTACCACCGGTTTCGGCACCAGGGGCACCTCGATCGGCGACGGCGACGGCTGGATACGGAACTCCGGGTCACCGCTATCCGGCGATGCCGGCGCGTTCACCTGGATTCCCGCGGTCGAGGGCAGGCTGCCCAGTGCCAGGTTCGCCGCATTGCCCACGCTATCGCTGAGGCTCGCCCCGTTCGCGTCGATGGTCGAGCCCAGGGAGATGCCAGTCTGGTCTACCTGGCCGAAATCCACCTGGTAGCGGAAGGTCAGCACATTGCCGCCGGAGCCCGAAACGTAGTTCGCATAGACGGTACCGCCGGTATCCAGCTGGATAACGATACGCGGCACGCCGCCCGACGTATCCACCGTCACCGCGTCATCGAAAGCGACGGTGAACTCCAGCACCTGCCCCTGGATGTAGACCGCATTGGCCGGCAAGCCCACCGACGAAACGGCCGGCCCCGTGTTGTCCAGCACATAGGCTTCACCAGTCAGCCCGGCCGCCACGTCGTTACCCGCCTGATCGACGATTCCGGTGCCGGAACCGTTCAGGCTCAGCCCCAGGCTGCCGTCACCGCTCAGGCTGCCCACGGTGATCTGGAAGGTCTGCGCGTCCACCTGCACGATGGAC
>NZ_MUJY01000030.1 GCF_002286785.1 Pseudomonas sp. PIC25
CATTGATCAGCTCGATGGCCTCTTCCAGCGTGTCCACTTCCAGGCAGATCAGCACCGGGCCGAAGATTTCCTCGCGGTAGATGCTCATCTTCGGCGTCACGCCGCGGAACAGGGTCGGGCCGAGCCAGTTGCCGTCAGGGAAGCCTTCCACCGTACACTGCGAGCCGTCCACCAGGCACTCGGCGCCTTCCGCCTTGCCTTCGGCGATCAGCCGCTGCACGCGCTGCTTGGCCTGTTGGCTGATCAGCGGGCCATAGGCGGCGTGGGCATCCTTCCAATGGCCGGGACGCAGCTCGGCCATCTGCGCGGCCAGCTCCGGAATCCACTCGCGCGCCGCGCCGACGAACACCGCCGTGCTGATCGCCATGCAGCGCTGGCCGGCGGCGCCGCAACTGGCGCCGATCAGGTTGCTGATCACTTGGTCCTTGTGCGCGTCCGGGAGGATCACCATATGGTTCTTCGCCCCGGCGAACGCCTGCACGCGCTTCAGATGCGCAGTGCCGGTGCGGTAGACGTGCTGGCCGACCGGCACCGAGCCGACGAAGGAAATGGCGCGGATATCCGGGTGGGTGAGGAGGGCGTCGACCTGCTCGCGGCCGCCGTGGATCACCTGCAGCACGCCCTTGGGCGCGCCGGCTTCGAGAAACAGCTCGGCGAGGCGGTTGGGTGTCAGCGGGTCCTGCTCGGAAGGCTTGAGCACGAAGGTATTGCCGCAGGCGATGGCCAGCGGAAACATCCACAGCGGAATCATCGCCGGAAAGTTGAACGGGGTGATGCCGGCGCACACGCCCAGCGGCTGCATCCAACTGGCGGTGTCGATCTCGCGGGCGACGTTCTCCACCGTCTCGCCCATCATCAGGCTGGCGATGTTGGCCGCATGCTCGGCCACTTCGATACCGCGCCAGACGTCGCCCTTGGCATCGGCGAAGGTCTTGCCGGTCTCCTCGGCGAGGATTTCCGCCAGCTCGTCGTGATGCTCCTTGAGCAGGTGCTGGTAGCGCAGCATCAGCCGCGCCCGTTCCGGCACCGGTACTTCGCGCCAAGTGAGGAAGGCCGCCTTGGCACTGGCGATGGCCGCCTCGATCTCTTCATGAGTGGCCTTCGGAGCGAGGGCCAGCACGCGCTGGGTCGCCGGGTCGGACACTTCGATCAGCTCACGCGAACGGCTTTCGCGCCACTCGCCATCGATCAACTGGGGAATCGTCTTGGCCATCGCATCCTCCGTCGGGATGGTTTTTTTCAGCCTTTATAGCCGCAGCCGGAGCCCCTGTGGATTGACGATATTGGCCTATGGATGGACGATCTTGGGATTGGACTGCCCGGCGCCACTTCGGGCAAGCTCCGCTTCGAACGCGACAAGGACAAGACCGACATGAGCCCCAGCGTCGAAACCTCCAATTGGCCCTTGCCGGCCAATGGCGTCCGCTTCATCACACCACCCCGCCTGCGTCGTCTGCTGGCGCGCCATCCGCTGGCGGCAGGCTGCTATCCGCTGGCCCTCGGGTTCTACCCGGAGGCTTCCGGACATCGCATGGAACGTACCCAGCCGGACGACCACCTGCTGATCTATTGCCGGGCCGGCCAGGGCTGGCTGGAAACCGGGGATGGACGATTCGAGGTGGGTGGTGGCGATTTGCTGTTGCTGCCCAAAGGCGGGACACATGCCTACGGCGCCGACGCCGCACGGCCCTGGACGCTCTACTGGGTGCATTTCGAAGGCGAACTGGCGGACGCCTTCCTGCGTCCGCTGGGCAAAGGGCCGGTCCTGCGCATCGGCGTGCAGCCGCGCCTGCTGGCCGAGTTCGACGCCCTGCTCGGCGTGCGCCGCCAGGGCCTGTCGCTGCCACACTTCATCCATGCCGCCCACCAGCTCCAATCCCTGCTGGCATCGCTCGCGGTGCTGCCGGCGCGGGCCCAGCTCAAGTCAGGCCGCGTCCTCGACGTGGACGCAGTGCACGCAGTGATGCGCGCCCACCTGCACGGTACCCTCAACCTCGACCAACTCGCCGCCCAGTTCAAACTGTCGCGCTTCCACTTCGCCAAGACCTACCGCGCCCTGACCGGTCACGCACCGATCCAGGACTTCATCCAACTCAAAATGGCCCACGCCTGCCGCCTCCTCGACGAAGGCGCCCAGAGCATCCGCCAAGTGGCCGAGCAACTGGGGTACGAGGACGTCTACTACTTCTCCCGGTTGTTCAGAAAGGTAGTGGGCATGGCGCCGGCGCATTATCGGGCGTTGCATAGGGGGTGAGGTAGGCCGCCAACATTACCTGGAACAACATCCGAACCAATATTAAGAACTTCCTGACCAAACATATCTCCGTAACTGGTACTAAGTTGCGTGTCATCGACAAATCTTACATCTACATTTTTGAGATCGAAATTAGTCAGATAGCTATTAACCTGAGTTCTTTGAGCTGTCGAAAGCGTAGTTTCTCCCCGAACACCTCCAGAATATATGTTGTAAAAGGTTGAATCCGCACTGTTTGGAACAACTGAGTGAGACCCAATTGCTCCTCAATCAGCAACTCAAATTCGATAAGCTATTGTTGTTCCCGCATTATCGTCGACTTCGAATTTCAACTTAGGGTCTTCAAGGCCCGCAATAACAAAGGGTATGACCAGTTTTTCAAGCTGCCTATTCTCAAAAAAAGAGAACTGGCAGACTAAAGATACATCATTTCTCAATCGATCATCGTCTGATGACAAGGAAATGAGATCCATAAGCCGACCGGTGCTATCCGTGAAATCAATCGTAAAGTGCGCTGGAACTGGACTCATTCGAGAACTACCAATCCTCACATAGTCTCTAGTCCTGAGTTTTGCAGCCAATCTATCGGCTTCTTCGTGGCTAAGGTTCTTACCTATTTGCTCCTCACTTGCCATACCATCATAAACAACTACACAGCTCTTTTGTGAGGACAGACTTTGTAAAAGTTTATCCCACATACCATCAACCGAATTTGGATCTACTGGCATATACATATTTAGTTTCCTCCTACGGTAGTGGTATCGACTTTGCCGCCGTATGGCCTCTGATAATATCGATCAATGATATAGTTTTTCTCATTTAGGTAATTCTCAATTAGGGAAACTCTTATATGGACGCCTCCCGGAGCTCAATCGGTAATCATGCTGGCGTGTAGGTAGGAGCAGTCTTATATCCGGCCTGTTGTGCAGGC
>NZ_MUJY01000031.1 GCF_002286785.1 Pseudomonas sp. PIC25
GCCACCATCGAGCGTTACGCCGGCTATCTGCAAACCCTGTTGAGAGGCATGGTGGAGAACGAACGGCAGGTACTCGGCCGCATCGACCTGCTGAGCGCCGCCGAACGCAACTACCTGCTGCACGGGCTCAACCGCCCCCAGGCCACGCCTCCTCAGCCCTGCACTCACCGGCTGTTCGAAGCCCAGGTTCGGCGCGCGCCCGATGCCGTGGCCCTGGCCATGGGCGAGGCGCGGATGAGCTACGCCGAGCTGGACGCCCGCGCCAACCGCCTGGCCCACTACCTGCGCGAACGTGGCGTCGGTCCCGATGCCCGGGTGGCGATCTGCGTCCAGCGCGGCTTCGACATGCTCGTCGGCCTGCTGGCCATCCTCAAGGCGGGCGGTGCCTACGTGCCGCTGGACCCGGCCTACCCTCTGGAGCGCTTGGCCTTCATGCTCGCGGACAGCCAGCCCCTTGCCCTGCTGGCCGACGGCAATCTGCCGGACGGCCTGCTCCTGCCGGATGCCCTGCCGCTTTGCCGGCTGGATGAGGAGCGACCCGCCTGGGCCGATCAGCCGGACACCGCCCCCGAGGTACCGGACCTGACCCCGGATCACTTGGCCTATCTGATCTACACCTCGGGCTCCACCGGTAAGCCCAAGGGTGTGATGATCGAACATCGCCAGGTGACCCGACTGTTCGCCGCCACCCAGGCGTGGTTCGACTTCGGCCCGCAGGACACCTGGTCGCTGTTCCACTCCTTCGCCTTCGACTTCTCGGTGTGGGAAATCTGGGGGGCACTGCTCCATGGCGGGAAACTGCTGATCGTGCCGCACGCGGCCAGCCGTTCGCCGCAAGACTTCTATGCACTGCTCTGCGATACCGGCGTGACCGTTCTGAACCAGACCCCGAGTGCATTCCGCCAACTGTGCACCGCCCAGGCGAGCAGCGACCGCTGCCACGCGCTGCGCTGCATCGTGTTCGGCGGCGAGGCCCTGGACACCGCCTGGCTCAGGCCCTGGTACGCCCATCCAGCCAATGCCGGGACGCGCCTCGTGAACATGTACGGCATCACCGAAACCACGGTACACGTGACCTACCGCGCCCTGGAGCCGGCCGACACCGAACGCGCCGGCGCCAGCCCCATCGGCGAGCGCATCCCGGACCTGCGTCTTTACGTCCTAGACGAACACGGCCAACCGGCACCGCTGGGTGTTGCCGGAGAGCTGCATGTGGGCGGCGCGGGCCTGGCTCGCGGCTACCTGAATCGTCCTGACCTCACCGCCGAGCGCTTCATTGCCGATCCCTTCGGCCCGCCCGGGGCACGCCTCTACCGCTCCGGCGACCTCGGCCGCTGGCACAACGACGGCACGCTCGAATACCTCGGGCGGATCGACGAGCAGGTGAAAATCCGTGGATTCCGCATCGAGCTGGGCGAGATCGAAACCCGTCTCGCCGCCTGCCCCGGCATCCGCGAAACAGCCGTCATCGCCCGCGACACTGGTTCGGGTGACAAA
>NZ_MUJY01000032.1 GCF_002286785.1 Pseudomonas sp. PIC25
GATTGGATATTGGTCAGTATCTTGGGCTTTCTCCAACGATCTCTTCGCTGCTCCGGCTCCTTCACCGTCGAGCACGCCACTTCTACAGCCCTTGGCCAAACGCTTTCAGGCCTCGTCCGAGTCCTTTGGAGCACCGATCAACCTATGGACGGCCTCTGATCTTGCTCGCCGTATAAAGCGGCCTGTTTCTTCGAGAGATGTTGTTTCGCAGTCGGGCGATATGGCTAGCTATTCAACCGAGATAGCTTGCTCTGGCTGCCTGTGAATGATGGCCCCTGCACCCACATACGTATGATGACCGGAAAGGCATGGCAGAAATGAGAAAGCCCACCGCGTGGTGGGCTTTGCGTAGGGAGAGGCTCCCCTTAAAAGATGGCGCATCCGGCGGGATTCGAACCCAGGACTGGCTGACGCCTCATTTGCTGGCCCGCCGGCTATACGCCGGCATGAGTGGATCACGTGCATGGGGACAGTTGATGGCTCACCGAATCTACGTTGCTGAAAGGAGGACGGCAATAGGAAGGAATTTTTGCTTGACCAATACTGTATGTGCGTACAGTATTGCTGTGTCTGCATCTCGTTTACTGCATGCTCTTGATGATGGCACAATGCTAGCCCCTATTTAGTCAAGCATTTGCTTTAATTTCCAAGGGTATTAGGAGTAAACAATCGTGCAGGGTGGCATTCTTCATCGCATCGCAAAAATTTCAGCGTTCGTGTTCAGTGGTTTTGCTGGCGGTGCGCTTACCCCTTGGATTCTCGGGTGGATTCGTAGCGTAAGCGTTGCAACACCCTCCGATGCTTATGCGATTGCGAATACTTATATAGTTTTTACAACTATCATTTTTGTAGGGATTACCGTTCTCTTGGCTATAGCTGGCTATGTGATTACCCAGCATTTTTCCACGGCCAAGGCTACTCAAGAGCATCAAATTATTGATGAACTTAAGGAGCGTGTGAAGGTCGATGAAGGACTGGGAATTAAGCTGGCAAACGCCATGCTTGAGAATCCCGATGTAACTGAACATCTGAAGTCTGTGCTTAATGAAAAGGTGAAACAGCTTATTAACGATCGCCTTGCTGATAGCCAAGGAGCACTAGCTCAGGCCCAAGCACAAGAGCGTGCACTAAATGGATTAGCCGCACAGCTTAATGGTGGAGGTGGAGAGTGACAGCGCAAAATTTCAAGTCAGCTGCTGAGCTCCTCGCTAAGTATGAGGAGGAAGCAGGCATCAAGTTAAAGGCGCCGATCAATGTTGATGATTTGGCGAAGTTCTTGAATGTTCGAGTTGAAGAGGACATCTCTCTAGAGCTTGAGGATGCCATTGGGCAAATTTGCTTTCACGATGGCGACGAAGCTGTGGTATCTATTAATCCAATACAGAATTCCTATGAGCCTAGAAGGCGCTTTACTCTTGCTCATGAGTTGGGGCATTTTTGCCTTCACACTGACAAGGTAAAGAGTGGATTTAAAGATAATCGAAAAACCATGAGCAGGAGCCTCTCCTACTGGGATTCTAAAGAGTCTGAGGCCAATAGTTTTGCCGCTCAATTGTTGATGCCTAGAAACTTGATACTGGAGCATGGTCAAGAAGTTATTGACGAATATAAGGCCCGTCATGGAGTTTCCGCCATGCCTGCCGCTATATTCACCGCACGCCTAGCCTCCTTGTTTAAGGTGTCAAATAAGGCTATGGAGTATAGATTAAAGAATCTAGATATAATCAAATAAGGCCCGAGAGGGCCTTATTTTTTTCCGCCTTTTGTCTTGGTTAAGGTCCAGTGGCTATTTGGGCCGTTACTGATCGGTGCTAAGCCGAACTAGTAGCAGGGCTGGCTCAACATCCAGAGCCATTGCGATCCGCTCGATATTGTAAATCGTCACGTTCTTCTCCCCCCGTTCCAGCATCCCCACATAGGTACGATGCACACCGGCTGCCTCAGCCAGCTCTTCTTGAGAGAGACCAAGCTCAAGGCGTCTACGCCGCACATTGGCGGCGTAGACGGTGACAAGGGCGCATTGCTGAGGTTTGACGGGCATCCGCCCAATGTCAGCGTATGCATACCATGATTCTACATACTATGATTAGCAGGCGGGACTTCTTCCTCATCTTTCGGCTATGCCAGTCGGCTGCCAGTTTCGAGGATGCCCTGCTGTAACCCTCCCGCTCAACACCCAAGGAGTTTGGTTGTGCGTAAATCGGTGTCTCTGCTGTCCATCCTTGCTTTCTCGTCACTAAGCCTATCGGGTGCTGGTTATGCCCAAGATGACCACAACGCTCGCCTTACAACGATATATAAGTACTTTGCCCCAATAGATATTGCCCATATCACGGGCTGCAAACGGCATGACATCTTGGGTGACTACCTGAATGCGCTGACTGACTCCATGGCGGCCAATCCAAACTTTCGAAAAGAGGCAGGCGGAGAGGTCATGGACTACATAATCTCTCAGTCTGAGCGAGAAAAATTTATAGCTGGATACGATCGAGCCACCCCAGGCGACTATATTTTCTCTATGTGTGACAAAAATATTGCTACCGCGCTTGAGGACTTGGCCGATCTAAAAAGGATAATCGCTAGCTTCAAAGCTCATGCTGCTTCGCGTTAGTTTGGCCGCTGCCACTAACTAGCCTTAGTTTCAGCGGATTTTCAATAACGAGGCATTCAGAGGTGCCTGTTAACAAGATGAATTTCTGCTGAGCACCCTTGGAGCTAGTGAAGGCTTGAAAGCTGCCGGCGCTAAGTATCTCAACTGCGTCGAGGTGGTCAATTAGTTCGCAAGCACTCTCATAGCTAATTAAGCGATGTTGCATGATGTACTCCCCGTGGGTTGTTGTGTCCGATCACATTACCAGGGCTATGGGAGGGGTGTAAGACTGCCGAAATTTGTTCCGGCTATGTATAATGCGTAACGTCCAAGCTCGTAATTAAGTCAGCGGTTAGTTACTTCGACTAACCGCTGACTCTTTTCATTCCGCCTCACTCCTCTTGTTGTTCGTAGTCGTCCGCTTCGTCATAAGTCGGGTCGCCCTCGTCGTACACCGGGTCTTGATCCGGACCGTCTTTGTCAATCTGCGATTCTTCGTAGTCCTGATCGATGCTGTCAGTGCGCGGAGCGGGCTCTGCGGTCGCGCTGAGCGCGAAAAGGGCCAGCGCTGCCACCCATCTAGCCGTAATCACTGAAAAGCTCTCCTACGCTCTCGTAGAGCGTTTTACCGCCGTCTCTCGCCGATTCGCTGGCGTAGTCCGGAACAGTCTGTTTTCCCCGGGCCTTCTTGAGGATGTCGGCGGATATTCCGTGCTCCTTGGTGCAGTACCCAGCCCACCACCGTGGGTTGCTGATTGCCTCGATGTGGACGGTAAGATTGCCGAAGCGCTGCCGGTATCCCTCGGCAAGTGCCGACCTGAGCGCCAGCCTAACCTCTTCGATGCGGTCAGCCGGGATGCGCACAATCCCGTGTAAGTGAAGCGGGTGGTTCTCGGTGCTGGCGCCGTGGGTGTACTCCAGATTGAAGGCAAGGTCAGTGCTGATCCCCAGTTTTGCTAGCGTTCGTTGGATGATCTCCGCAAGGTGGTTAGCCGGGCCTCGCTTCGCAGCGAGCGCCTTTGTCGCTGTGCGGTGATCCAGGCGAATGGTCACGGCAACTGCGTCAGGTTGACGGGCCAGCCAGAGCAACCGGAAGAACTGTTTGATTTCTGCCGGCACATGCTTCGACCAGTCAGCCAGCTTGCCGGAGCCTTTCCCTGCGTATGACTGTGCCACTTGGTCGATGAAACTGATCTTGGCTTCAATCTGAGCTATCTGCTCATGGTCAAGGTCTGGGTCTAGTTCGCTAATAGCTGCTACACCCTGCTCGCGCATGCCTTGGAAATTCGCTAGAAGCCCCGCTTTATGGGCGTTTGGGAGCCGTATGGATGCGGTGCGTCGCTTGCCGTTTTTTGCATCTACTCCCGATGGGGCAGCCGCTGATCCAGAAGATTTTTTTGCAAGAGAGCGCTTTCTGGTGCCTGAAGCGGGGGAGGAAAAGGCTGCCCAATCTTTGGGCTTGGAAGCGTTCACTGGCAAAAAGCTTGGTTCGTACTCTTCATTCGCAGAGGGATCGGCGGTCGAGAAGGCCGCCCACCCCTCGGGCTCAGGAGTGTTCACTGGCAAAGAAGCTGGTTCATTCTCTTCTTTCTCGGCTGGCTCGGGGAGTGAGGGTGCTGACGGCCGACGATACTTGGCCAGAAGTTCATCACACATCTCGTCTAGCTCACGATCCAGCTCCTCGGGGGTCTTATGGAGCCGCTCGCTCTCGACTTGGAGCGGGATGTCTATCTCGCCCGCGTGCTCTTTGATGAGCAGCGAATGGCCGGTGTCGGGGTATAGCGTTGCTTCGAGTTCATCAAAAAGCGCTTCGCGCTCTTCCTCGCTCAGTGTATGTCCTGTCTTCTGTTGCATTGCCCGTGCTCGTTGTGGTCGCTCGTCCCTCTGCCCGATTTTCAATTTCTGGTCGTCCGCAGAAAGCGCTATGGGGTCGAGTCATCTTCGTTCTTCTAGGGTTTTGACAACCGGGCCTGTGGTGTCAGGTTCGGCCCGGTGTCGGCTCGGTGTCTCGCTACTCGTGCACCAGCTCCACTACCTCATCGTCCTCGGGGCTTCGCTCATTCAGTAGGGGATTGCCGGTGATACGTTCTGCTGACTCCCTGCGTTGCTGCTCTCGCATTACCCGAACGTCCTCGTCGGTCATGATCCGAATACGTAGCTCGGAAAGCTGCTCAACGTGGGTAGCCTCTGCCAGCCTTTCAAGGGGAAGGGCGCGACGGCTGACCTTCTGCGTAAGGTCGAGGGCCGTTGCCGCTGCTACGGTCGTGCGCATCATCTGATAGGGCGTGCTGGTGCTGGGGTCGAGCGCTTCGAGCGTTTCCACCGTTTTTTCCCTGATCAGTCGGGCAAGGGCGATGTCCTCCAGGGCGAGCGCTGCGGCTTGCCCTTGCACCGTTTCCAAATCAAAGGCGGCATTGAGCATGTTCTGCCGGGCTTGCTCAATGAGGGCTTCGGTTGCAGCGCCAGCAACAGCGCCCCGTCGCTTGAGTATCCGCTTGGTGGTCGAGAGGGATAGGTCGAGCTGGGCTGCTATTGCCGGGCACGAGTAACCAGCCTCGCGCAGTATCACGGCCTGAGCCTCAATGTCTGGCTTGGTCTTGCGGCTCATGGCTGGTCAGTCCTCGATGATGCGGAGCGCTTTCGGGAGGCCGGCCAGGGCGTTTAGCTCGTTCGAGAGTTCGTGCCAGTTGTTGCGCACGTTGTAGAGCGGGGCGCGGGACAGCATCGCGATGTTCTTGAGCTGTACCGGGGCGATGTCATGAATGGTTTGGCCCTGTCTGGACAAGGCTTCAAGCGTGGCGTTGATGATGTTATGCCGAGTTCTGGCGCGTTGGGCGCATCCGGCAGCAGGCTGATTCTTACAGGGGCGATTGGATTTGATGCCGTGAGTTCGGCAGAAGTGGTAAGCGGCGTCTTTTGTCCAACGTGAACCGTCGGAGCGAGGGGCGAAGTTATTGAGGTGGTCAGCTAGGCGGGAATAACTGCCGTTGTCGGATTGCATGAACTTGCGGGCAGCTTCTACTAGGTTGTGCATTTGTTACTCCTAAGTAACGGTGTATGAATTCGGCTCTTCGATAGGTTTACCTCGCATGTTTTTGGTTGATGGCGCTGATCAAAAATTTCAGCGCCAAAATTTTATCGTGTGTTGTGTTTCGCGTCTAGCTTGCTGGCTGGAGTTGCTGGTCGTCCATATGCTGGAACTTCTGGCAGGCGCGCTTGACTGCAGCAGTTGAGATTGAAAACTCTGCTGCTGTTGCGCTGATAGTGGCTGCGTTGTTTCTTCTCCAGGCGGCTACTTCTGCATCATTGATTCTTTTAGGCGCCCCCAGCTTGCGCCCTTCATCCTTTGCCCGGTTTATTCCTGCCATCTGACGAGCCTTGATGTTGGCCCGTTCCAGCTCTGCAACGGCAGCCAACATAGTCAGCATCATCTTTCCAACATCGCTGGAAAGGTCAAAGCCTTCTCGCAAAGAAACAACTGATACTCCCTTGGCTTTCAGGGCTTCAACGGTTTCAAGCACGTCAATGGTATTGCGTCCGAGCCGGTCAACGGCAGCAACTACAACGGTGTCACCTTCCCGGGCGTATTTGTGCAGCTCTTTGAAGCCGTTTCGGTCAAGCGCTTTGGTCGCTCCGCTAGTGGCTTCATCGCTAAACCACTTGGCCACGTTGTAGCGTTGGCTGATAGCGTGCCGCTGGGCTTCGATTGATTGACCATCGGTACTTACACGGGAGTAGGCGAGGATTGCTGACATTGTTCCACCTGATTGGCTCATAAAGCTGGATCAGATTATGAGATGTGGCTCAATGAAAATCAACACTTCTGATCTATCGTGAGAGCCCCATTCTTTGGCCGATGTTCGCCCCAATCAGAAGGGCTCAGAAGGTGTACCTTTTGAGCCACACAGCCAAACCTACTCCGGAAGCCGCTCTGACTGATTCAGGCCGAATTCTGCACGGTGCGCCTTAACGCATGGGGCAACTATGTGGCCCAAACGCCGCTCAAAATCAGCATATGTGACTTGAGAGAGGTCTACAGGGAAGTCGACGCTGTGTAGGATTCGGTGCTTGTTCTGCATGTAAAAACCTGTCCCGTAGGTGGCCGACTCATTTCTGTCTGGGTCGGAATGCCCGGTCAAGGCTGTGAGCACGTTGAGTGCCTCCGCGCTGGTGTTGCGCACTAAGTCAACGAAAGTATGCCGAAACGTGTGGAACTTCTTTTTATCCGTCTTGCCGTTCTCCAGGCGCTTGCGGATACCCACACTATAGAAATACCCGCCAGACGGCGTGCTATCGCTAGGCATCCGGGTAAAGAAAGTTGTTGCTTTGCTGCCCCAGCCTTTCCCAGCGTGGTAAACGAGCCCGTCAGAGAACAACTTTTCCCTGTCTTCTCGCCGAGCCTGCTCTACAAAATCTAGAAAGCCCATGCGGATAAGCTCGTCATGAATTGGCAGGTGACGCCTACTGGACTTGTTCTTGAGCGCCTTCGGTAGTGGCTTATCCTTCGGGTCATCGGCAATGTCGATGATCCAGATACCCGTTCGGCGATCTTGACGAACGTCTTCTGTATCTAACTGGCAAATCTCATTCAGGCGTCCACCCGTATAGAGCCCGAGCAGGGGTAGCCAAAACTGATAGGGGTAAACGTACTTGAACGAGCCGCTATCAATGCCGGTATAGAGATAACCATTGAAAATTGCGGATAGGTCTTCGGGTGTAAAAGCCTTCTCTTCGGATGAGGGGGCTTCGTACTCAATATGCGGCTTGTCCGTCTTCGCCGGGTCTACTGTGGTAAATCCACGCTTGTAGGCAAACTTATGTAGTACGTCCAGCCGCAGAATGAGCTTCTGAAGGGTTGCAGCCCCCAAGCGCTCGTCGCCTGGCCCAGCCAGGATAGTCTCAGGCGGTGAGTCAGGCGCTGGTAGCTTCACCCCGCGCGATAGCTTCACCTCCTTTGCAAGCATGTATAGCTGATTGAAATCCTCAAGCGACAGTGCACTGACTGGCCTGTTCTCGCTGAGAATGTTCAATCGACAAGCGTGCCCCCGCTCATCCACATAGGCACTTTTGGAGATGGGCTTGCCCCGTTTGTCCTCAGACTCCCGGTGAAGATTCCACAGCTCATACAGCGTAGGGCTGGCTGTTTCTGCTGGGCGCGCCGTGTTGACCGGTTGTGGTGTGTTTGCTCGCCCTTGTTCAAGCGCCAGCGCCTTGAGCCGCTCCGGAAGCAGTTTCGCAAAGAGCCGATAGGGCAGGCTTCGACCGAAGTCGAAGAGCTGTTCCGCAAGCTCCTGCTGATGGTTAGGGATCGTCCGCTTGCTGCTTCCGGTGAGCACTTTTGCAATCAATGCCCGTCGCTGCTGCTCGTCGTCTTCGCGGCGTTCTGCATCGGTAATAGGTGAGTCCGACTGCTCGGGCTGCTCCGTTGAGGGACTGCTCCACGATCCCCACGGCTCCGAGCTGCCAGCTCCCTCAATCTCAGCCGCCCAGGCTTCGATATCTTCGTCTGTGATTTGGTAATCGTCGCGCTCAACCATAGTAAGCACCTTGTCAAAGGCAGCCTCATAGCGGGCGGCGAACTGTCGAGCACGGCGAAGCGCCAGCCGCTGGCTGTCTGTTTTGAGGGAGCGCCGAATTTCTCGCTGGAAGCCCAATGCGCTGCGCAAAGGCAGCGGAACGACGATACGGAAGTAGAAGGTTCCGTGACGGTTCCGGGTGATATAAGCGGGCTGTGCTGGCATGGGTTCGCACCTCTGCGATGCCCCACCTACGAGCACCACTCAGTGTCACACCAGCGATTCCGGAGCAGTGATCGTCAGTATTTTCATGCCTGACAAGCACTTAGGGAAGATGGCGCACCCGGCGGGATTCGAACCCACGACCCCTGCCTTCGGAGGGCAGTACTCTATCCAGCTGAGCTACGGATGCAGCGCGGGCGCCATGATACGCATCTCGGGCGCTCTCGTCCAATGTGTACTGTTTTGTTCGCGATCTTGAACAATCTGATGGCTCTAGTAGCGAAACTGCTCAGCAAAGTATCAGATCGTTGAATATTTCGTTGTTTTTTCCGAACATCCTATTGCCCTTTGTCGCGCTCGACCCTAGGATTCGTTTGAGATTTCAAACGCCTTCCCTGGCAGTGGGGTGGAACGGGTGAGTGTGATCGGGCTCCTTGCTTCCAGTGCTGCCGCAAGTCTTTATCGGCGCGGTGTTCCGCGCGTGAATCGCTTGGTCGGGCTCCGGCACGGCCATAACAAGTACTGCCCGGCGCACCGCGTCGGTGTGAAGGAGATCGCCCCATGCAACTGAAAGATGTCTCCCTGTTCCGCCAGCAAGCCTATATCGACGGAACTTGGCAGGACGCCGACAACGGTCAGACGATCAAGGTCAACAACCCTGCGACCAATGAGATCATCGGTACCGTGCCCAAGATGGGGCGTGCGGAAACCCGCCGCGCCATCGAGGCCGCCGAGCGGGCGTTGCCGGCCTGGCGTGCGCTGACCGCCAAGGAGAGGGCGAATAAGCTGCGTCGCTGGTTCGAGCTGATGATGGAGAACCAGGACGACCTGGGCCGGTTGATGACCCTCGAGCAAGGCAAGCCGTTGGCCGAAGCCAAGGGTGAGATCGCCTATGCCGCTTCCTTCATCGAATGGTTTGCCGAAGAAGCCAAGCGCGTTTACGGCGATACCATTCCTGGCCACCAGCCGGATAAGCGCATCATTGTGATCAAGCAGCCGATCGGCGTGACCGCAGCCATCACCCCCTGGAACTTCCCGGCGGCGATGATCACCCGCAAGGCGGGCCCGGCCCTGGCCGCCGGTTGCACCATGGTGATCAAGCCGGCCAGCCAGACGCCGTTCTCCGCGCTGGCGATGATGGAGTTGGCAGAGCGGGCCGGTATTCCGAAAGGTGTGCTGAGCGTTGTTACCGGCAGTGCCGGTGAAGTGGGCGGTGAGCTGACCAGCAACCCGATCGTGCGCAAGCTGTCTTTCACCGGCTCCACCGAGATCGGCCGCCAGCTGATGGCTGAGTGCGCTCATGACATCAAAAAGGTGTCCCTGGAGCTGGGTGGCAACGCACCCTTCATCGTCTTCGACGACGCCGACCTGGACGCCGCCGTGGAAGGCGCGCTGATCTCCAAGTACCGCAACAACGGCCAAACCTGCGTTTGCGCCAACCGCCTGTATGTGCAGGATGGCGTCTACGATGTTTTCGTCGAGAAGCTCAAGGCGGCGGTGGCCAAGCTGAAGATCGGCAATGGCCTGGAAGAGGGCGTTACCACCGGTCCGCTGATCGATGACAAGGCCGTGGCCAAGGTGAAGGAGCACATCGACGATGCGCTGAACAAGGGCGCTAAGCTGGTCGCGGGCGGCAAGCCCCATGCCTTGGGCGGCAGCTTCTTCGAGCCGACCATCCTGGTCGATGTTCCGAAGACCGCTGCAGTGGCCAAGGAAGAGACCTTTGGTCCGCTGGCTCCGCTGTTCCGCTTCAAGGACGAGGCCGAAGTGGTTGCCATGGCCAACGACACCGAGTTCGGTCTCGCTTCCTATTTCTATGCCCGCGATCTGTCCCGCGTATTCCGCGTGGCTGAAGCGCTGGAGTACGGCATGGTCGGCATTAACACCGGGATCATTTCCACCGAGGTGGCGCCGTTCGGCGGCGTGAAAGCGTCCGGCCTGGGCCGCGAGGGTTCCAAGTACGGCATCGAAGACTACCTGGAGATCAAGTACCTCTGCCTGGGTGGCATCTGAGGACCCATGGCTCTTCTCCGCGAGGAGGAGGGCCGGGAAGAGGCCGCCGGTCATCCCTCCGGCCTTTTCCGCCCCGCCGAGGACCGGCTGGGGTGTGAACGAGGGTTCCGGCCTACCCGGCCGAAGCCCTGTTGCTACTCCGAGCGCACGTGGGGCGCGGCAGTCGATCATCGTATGCTGCCGCGACCGGTGACGGGCGCATTTTTCATCCTTGAATCCGGCCGCACGATGAACGGCCAATGAGGAGCCCATGAGCAAGACCAACGAATCCCTGATGCAACGCCGTGTAGCTGCTGTTCCGCGGGGCGTCGGACAGATCCACCCGATCTTCGCCGCCAAGGCGGAGAATGCCATCGTGACCGACGTGGAAGGCCGCGAGTTCATCGACTTCGCCGGCGGCATCGCCGTGCTCAACACCGGTCACCTGCACCCGAAAATTGTGGCGGCGGTACAGGACCAACTGACCAAGCTGACCCATACCTGCTTCCAGGTCCTCGCCTACGAGCCCTACGTCGAGGTTTGCGAGAAGGTCGCCGCGCGCGTGCCGGGCAACTTCGCCAAGAAGACCCTGCTGGTGACCACCGGCTCCGAGGCGGTAGAGAACGCCGTGAAGATCGCCCGCGCCGCCACCGGCCGCGCCGGGGTGATCGCCTTCACCGGCGGCTACCACGGCCGCACCATGATGACCCTGAGCCTGACCGGCAAGGTGGTGCCCTATTCCGCTGGCATGGGCCTGATGCCTGGTGGCGTCTACCGCGCCCAGTACCCCTGTGAATTGCACGGCGTGAGCGTCGACGACGCCATGGCCAGCATCGAGCGTATCTTCAAGAACGATGCCGAGCCGCGTGACATTGCCGCGATCATCATCGAGCCGGTGCAGGGCGAAGGTGGCTTCTACGTGGCGCCGAAGGAGTTCATGCAGCGCCTGCGCGCGCTCTGCGACCAGCACGGCATCCTGTTGATCGCCGACGAGGTACAGACTGGCGCCGGCCGTACCGGCACCTTCTTCGCCATGGAGCAGATGGGTGTCGCGGCTGACCTGACCACCTTTGCCAAGTCCATCGCCGGCGGTTTCCCGCTGGCCGGTGTCTGCGGCAAGGCCGAGTACATGGATGCCATCGCACCCGGCGGTCTGGGCGGCACCTATGCCGGCAACCCGCTGGCCTGCGCCGCGGCTTTGGCGGTGATGGAAGTATTCGAGGAAGAGAACCTGCTGGATCGCTGCAAGGCGGTCGGCGAGCATCTGGTCACTGGTCTCAAGGCCATCCAGGCCAAGCACAAGTCCATTGGCGACGTGCGTGCCCTGGGCGCGATGATCGCCGTCGAGCTGTTCGAAGGTGGCGATGTGCATAAGCCGGCCGCTGCGCTGGTCGGCCAGATCGTCGCCAAGGCACGCGAGAAGGGCCTGATCCTGCTCTCCTGCGGTACCTACGGCAACGTGTTGCGCATCCTGGTGCCGATCACCGCGCCGGATGAGGTGTTGGACAAGGGCTTGGCGATTCTTGCCGAGTGCTTCGACGAACTCGCCTGACCTCACTGCGATCGCTCCCCTGGATAACCTCCATGGGAGCGATCCCGTGCTTCCTTCAATTCCCTTCCGACAACCTTCTCCCAGGGCGGCCAGCCGCTGCTGCGAAGCGACCTCGGTTTGTTGATCCGCGGCAAATCGGCCCGTGAAAGCTGTCCGGAAAGACAGACTTTGGTATCGGTCGCTCTATCATTCGGGCCATCACCCAGTAGACTTTCATCGTTCTGTCACCCTCGAGTGCGCCTCCATGTCCGTTCCCGCTCCCTATGTCCTGATCGTCGAAGCCGAGGCGGTTACCGCCGACCTGCTTCAGCGCTTGGTTCGGGAGGTACGGACGGATGCCGAAGTCGTTGCGATGACCGACGGGAAAGCCGCACTGGTTGCCTGCGAGCAGCGCCTGCCCGACCTGGTGATTGCCGATGGCGAGTTACCCGGCCTGCCGGGCCTGGAGTTGTTGCGCGCATTGCGTGGCCAGCCACGGGCGGTGGGATTGCCGTTCGTGCTGATGAGCGCACGTCTCGATGCGGCCAGCGTACGGGCCGCCCTGCCGTTGGCGCCATCCGCCTATCTGGCGCGTCCGCTGGACCCGGCCAAGCTGCGCCAGCGTCTTCACGGCCTGTTGGGGATTGCGACCGATACCGTGGAGAAACGAAGCCTCGACGACTACCTAGACAGCGTGCGTCTGCAAGGGCAGGGCGCACCCTTGCTCGGCGAGGTCCGTGTCGCCGTCGGGCAATACCTGCAAGCGAGTGAGAAGAGCCTCAGCGAACTGAACGATGCGTTCGCGCGTGATCCGCAGATCACGGCACGCCTGATCGCCGTCGCCAACAGCGCCGGCCAGCACCGGGGTGCGCCTTGTCAAACGCTGATGCAGGCGCTGCCGCACCTCGGGGTCATGCGCGCCCTGAATCTGGTGCTGAACCTCAGCCTGCAACGCAGCGCCAGTCTGCGCGATGAGCGTCTGGCGGAGCGGGCGGGCAAGGCTTGGGCCAGGGCGCAGCAGAGCGCCGAACTGGCCCACTGGCTGGCGGGCGAGCTGGCTCTGGATGCGGAGGTCTGCTACACCGCCGGCCTGCTGCACAACTTGGGCGATCTCGCCCTGCTGCGCAGTCTGCAGGACTGGCGCAACAGCGGAGGCGGGCTCCGCGACGCCGAGATCGACCGGGCCATGGCGCAGCACGCGTCCGGTTTCGGTTCCGCGCTACGCGTCCAGTGGCGCCTGCCGATCGGTCTGCGCGAGCTGGTCTCGGCGTTCTACGGGCTCGGCCAGAAGGCGTTTTCCCGTGAGGCCCTGGTGCTCAACCTGACCGGCCAATTGATGAATCTGCCGCCGGACAAAGCGCCCCTGGCCCTGCTCGAAGCCCGCGCGGCGCGCCTGTTGCGCCTCAAGGCGGATTTGCTGGAGAGGTTGCCGGCCGATCTGTTCGCTTCCTAAGCCGTTCTGAAGGTGCGGGCGAAGATCAAGGTACCGACACCCCAGGTTGCGTTGATCACGAAACCGAGCAGGAAGCGCGGTGGCAGCGCGGCGAGTTCCAGCCCTTGCCCCTTTAACGGACGGACCACCAGCAAGGCCACGGCGGTCAGGGCGAGGCCGCCGAACAGCAGCGCCTTGAGCCAGGGTTGCGGTTTACCCGCCTCCCAGCGCAGCAGCCAGAGCATCACCACGCCCCAGACGCCGCCCCAGAACGCGGCGGACAGCCAGGCCGGCACGGCCAGCGGCACCGTGGGCTGGGCATTGAATGGTGCGAAGGGAATCACCCCATAGGCATGCAGCAGCCCGACCACGGGTTGGTGGAAGCAGAGCACGGCGAGGAAGCCGGCGGCGAAGAACAGGGCGAAGCGTGGCATCGGGATTCTCCTCGATTGGGCACCCGTGCAGTCTGGTCGCTTTCACCGGATTTCGCCTGCCATGCCCTGGACGGTTTGTCATATCCGCTAATTCTTGCGCCGCCCAATGCCCGGCATGAACGCTATGCTGAACCCCGTTCGTTCCATGCTGTAACAAGCCCAAGGGGCCGGACTCCATAGTTCATCCCCTAACAGGAGACGGCCCGTGCACGCCATGCTGCCCCTGCTCGACCGCCTGGCCTTTCCCGCGATCCGCCGTGGCGCGCTGGAGGCCCTGCAGGTCAACCTCACCTACCGCTGCAACCAGCGCTGTCTGCATTGCCATGTGAATGCCGGGCCGACGCGTACGGAGAGCATGAGTGACGAAACCCTGGACATCCTGCACCGCGTGATCGATGCACACCCGGTACACACCCTCGACCTCACCGGCGGCGCACCGGAGCTGCATCCGCGCTTCCGCGACATCGTCCGCCACGCCCGTCGCGAAGGCTTGCGGGTGATCGACCGCTGCAATCTGACCATCCTCGGCGAGCCCGATCAGGAAGACCTGGCGGCCTTCCTGGCCGGGCAGGGCGTTGAGATCACCGCGTCGCTGCCCTGCTATTCGAGGGAAAACGTCGACCGCCAGCGCGGCGAAGGCGTGTTCGCGGCGAGCATCGCCGGACTGCGGCAACTCAATGCCCTGGGCTATGGCGAGGCGGGCAGCGGCCTGGTTCTCAATCTGGTCTACAACCCTCAGGGGCCGAGCCTGCCGCCGCCCCAGGAGAAGCTGGAAGCCGACTACAAGCGCCACCTGATCGAGGACTTCGGCATCCGCTTCGACCACCTGTTGTGCATCACCAATCAGCCCATCGCCCGCTTCGGCAGCACCCTGGTGAGCAAGGGGCAGTTCAACGCCTACATGCAACTCCTGCGCGATAGCTACCGTGCGGAGAACCTCGACGCGGTGATGTGCCGCTCGCTGATCAGCGTGGACTGGCAGGGCTACCTCTACGACTGCGACTTCAATCAGATGCTCGACCTGCCGTTGCAGCTGATCGGCCGCGACCGCGCCCATTTGCGCGATCTGCTGGGCTCGATGCTGGCGGGCAACCCCATCGTCACCCGCGACCACTGCTTCGCCTGCACCGCCGGGCAGGGCTCCAGTTGCGGCGGCGCGCTGGGATAGTCATCGAACGGGAAACAAGACCATGCGCGAAGACGTAAAGACCTACTACGGCCAGACCCTGCAATCCAGCGCCGACCTGAAGACCAGCGCCTGCTGTACTGCCACGCCGCCGCCGGTGCATCTGCGGACGGTCCTGGCCAGGCTGCACCCCGAGGTGTTGGAGCGCTATTACGGCTGCGGCCTGATCGCACCCCAGGCGCTGGAAGGCTGCCAAGTACTGGACCTCGGTTGCGGTGCCGGGCGCGATGCCTACTGCCTGTCCGCCCTGGTCGGCGAGCGCGGCGGCGTGACCGGCGTCGACATGACGCCCGAACAACTGGCCGTGGCCCGTCGGCACCAAGCATTCCATTCACAGGCGTTCGGCCACGGGCAATCCAATCTGCGTTTCATCGAAGGCGATATCGAACGCCTGGACGAACTGGGCCTGCCGGCCGACAGCTTCGACGTACTGGTCTCCAACTGCGTGATCAACCTGGTGCCGGACAAGGCGCGGGTGCTGGCCGAGGCGTGGCGTGTGCTCAAGCCCGGCGGCGAACTGTACTTCTCCGACGTGTACGCCGACAGACGGATACCCGCCGCGCTGGCGGACGATCCCGAGCTGTACGGCGAATGCCTCGCCGGGGCGCTCTACTGGAACGACTTCCTGTGCCTGGCCAAGGCGGCCGGTTTCGCCGATCCGCGTCTGGTGGAAGACCGCCCCATCGCGCTGGACGGCTCGATTGCCGTGCGCATCGGCCCTGTCCGTTTCTTTTCCGCCACCTACCGGCTGTTCAAGCTGGAGGGGCTGGAAAGCGCCTGCGAGGACTACGGTCAGGCGGTGATCTACAAGGGCACCCTGGCCGAGCAGCCGGAGGTTTTCGTTCTCGACAAGCACCACCGCATCGAGCGCGGCCGGGTGTTTCCGGTCTGCGGGAACACCTGGCGCATGCTCCGGGACAGCCGTTTCGCCGCCCATTTCGACTTCATCGGCGACTTCTCTACTCATTTCGGCCTGTTCGAAGGCTGCGGCAGTACCCTGCCGTTCGACATGACGGCCGGCACCGCCGGAGGCTGCTGCTAGCCGGGAAAACCTTTAGATCGCCGGCCAACGAACTTCGTACCCAGGAGCGTCATGAACACCCGCAAGCTTCTCCTGCTTAGCCTGATCCTGACGCTGATCGTCGGCTTCTTCGCATTCGATCTGGCGGACTACTTCACCCTGGCCAACCTCAAGGCCCAGCAGGCGGCGCTCGATGCCCGGGTAGAAGCGCATCCCTGGCAGGCGGCCATGCTGTTCTTCCTGGCCTACGTGACGATCACCGGGCTGTCGCTGCCCGGGGCGGCGCTGATGACACTGCTGGCCGGCGCGCTGTTCGGCCTGCTGGAAGGCTTCCTGCTGGTGTCCTTCGCCTCCACCCTCGGCGCGACGCTGGCCATGCTGAGCAGCCGGTTTCTTCTGCGCGACTGGGTGCAGGCGCGTTTCGGCCGGCGCTTCGAGGGCATCGACGACGGCGTGCGTCGGGAAGGCGCGTTCTACCTGTTCGCCCTGCGCCTGGTGCCACTCTTCCCGTTCTTCCTGATCAACCTGGCCATGGGGCTCACCCGCTTGCCGGTGAGAACCTTCTGGTGGGTCAGCCAGCTCGGCATGCTGCCGGGGACCCTGGTCTACGTGAACGCCGGACGCGAGCTGGGCCGGCTGGACTCGCTGGGCGGCATCCTCTCGCCGGGGCTGCTCGGCGCCTTCGTGCTGCTCGGCCTGTTCCCGTTGCTGGCACGACGCCTGCTGGATGCGCTCAAGGCGCGGCGGGTCTATGCCGGCTGGGCGCGGCCCAGGCGTTTCGAGCGCAACCTGCTGGTGATCGGTGCGGGCTCCGGAGGGCTGGTCAGTGCGTACATCGCTGCGGCAGTGAAAGCCCGGGTCGGGTTGGTGGAAAAACACCGCATGGGTGGCGACTGCCTGAACACCGGCTGCGTGCCATCCAAGGCCCTGCTGCGCTCGGCCAGGTTGGCGGCGGAGCTGAAGAAGGGTGAGGCGCTGGGCTTTCGAGGCGTGGCTGGCGAGGTGGACTTCGCCGCGGTGATGGCGCGCGTGCAGCGGGTGATCGGTACCATCGAGCCGCACGATTCACCGCAGCGCTACCGCGAACTGGGCGTCGAGGTGATTCACGGCGAAGCGCGGATCGTTTCGCCCTGGAGCGTCGAAGTGAACGGCCGGGTGCTGACCAGCCGCAACCTGATCATCGCCGCCGGAGCACGTCCCAAGATTCCGGATATCCCCGGCCTGGCCGACCTGCAGCCCTACACCTCGGACAGTATCTGGAGCTTGCGCGAGCAGCCGAAGCGTTTGCTGGTGCTGGGTGGCGGGCCGGTCGGCTGCGAGCTGGCGCAGGCCTTCCAGCGCCTCGGCAGCCAAGTCGTCCAAGTGGTGCGCGGCCCGCGCCTGCTGCCTCACGAAGATGCCGACGCGGCCGAGGCGGTGATGGCCGGACTGCGCGCGGACGGAGTCGAGCTTCGCCTGGAACATACGCCCGAGCGTTTCGAACGGCATGATGGCGAGCCCTGCCTTATCACCCGTACCGCATCGGGCGATGAGGAACGCATCCCCTTCGATACCCTGCTGCTGGCCCTCGGCCGGGTGGCCAATGTCGAAGGCTACGGGCTGGAAACCCTGGGCCTGGCCGTGCGCGCCGACGGCACCCTGGAAACCGACGGATACCTGGCCACGCGCTTTCCCAACATCTACGCGGTGGGCGACGTTACCGGTCCCTATCAATTCACCCACTTCGCGGCGCACCAGGCCTGGTATGCGGCGGTCAACGCGCTGTTCGGCGGCTTCCGGCGCTTCAAGGCGGACTACCGGGTGATTCCCCACTGCACTTTCACCGACCCCGAAGTGGCGCGGGTCGGCTTGTCGGAAGACGAGGCGCGAGCGCGAGGCATTGCCTACGAGACGACCCGCTACGGCCTTGACGACCTCGACCGGGCGATCACCGACGAGGCCGCCCGTGGCTTCGTGAAGGTGCTTACCGAGCCCGGCAAGGACCGTATCCTCGGCGTGACCCTGGTTGGCGAGCATGCCGGCGACCTGATTGCCGAGTACGTCCTGGCGATGAAGCACAACCTCGGGCTGAACAGGATCCTCGGCACCGTCCACGCCTACCCGACCCTGGCCGAGGCCAACAAGTACGCCGCCGGCGAGTGGCGCAAGGCCCACGCGCCGCAGATGGCGCTACGGCTGCTGCAACGGTTCCACCGCTGGCGGCTCGGCTGAGCCGTCAGGCCAGCTCGCGCATCTCGAAATCCCCCTTGCTCACCCCGCAATCCGGGCACAGCCAGTCGTCCGGCACCTCCGCCCAGGGTGTGCCGGCGGGGATACCTTCCTCCGGCCAACCCTTGGCCTCGTCGTAGATCAGGCCGCAGACGATGCAGATCCAGGTCTTCATGCCGGAGCCTCCGTGAACGGGTGGAGCTGGCGGTCGAAGTCGGCCATCGACGGGAAGCGCAGGGGCTTGAGGCGATCCAGGTTGTTCAAATGCAGTCGGTAGCTGTCGAGGATTTTGCGGCGCGCGTCGTCGCCGATGTAAGGCACGTGATACGCCGGAAATGGCGGCAGCACGCGGAAGCCGACATAGGCCAGGGTGCCGCGTTGCAGCGGGCGCAGCATGGGCTCCCAGTCGCCGTGAATGGCGTCTTCGTTGGCGAACATGTGCGACTGCCCGCCCAGGGTGAAGCTGAGCAGCGCACGCTTGCCGGTCAGGCCGCCCCGGTCGTAGAAGCGCAACCCGCCGTAGCAGACGCCGGAAACCAGCACCCGGTCGATCCAGCCTTTCAGGATCGCCGGCACCGAGCACCAGTACAGCGGGAAGTTGAGAATCAGCAGATCGGCCCAGAGCAGCTTGTCCAGCTCACCGGCGATATCGGCGGCGAGGGCATTGCCCGCATGGGCGTGGCGCTGCTCCAGGGCATAGACCAAGTAATCCGGGTCGTTGCGGGTCTGGAAGTCGGCGGCCGAAGCCACCGGGTTCCAGCCCATCGCATACAGGTCGGAGACCTGCACCGCATGGCCGGCCGCGGTGAGGGTTTCGACCGCGAGGTCCTTCATGGCGGCGCAGAAGGACTTCGGCTCCGGATGGGCATGGACGATCAGGACGTTCATCGGGTTTTGCGACATGGTCAGGCGGCCTGGGTATGTTGTGCGGCCTGCCGTTCCACCGGACTCCAGCGGTTGGCGCGGGCGAAGGTGCCGAAGTCGTTGAAGCGCACGCCCATCTCGCGCATCACCTTGTGCGCTGCCGGCGCGGTCATCTGGCGGATATAGAAGGGTTCCTTGACCACGAAATGGTGAATCGCATGGGTGCTGCCGAAGTTGAAGCAGAACGCCTGCAGCGGCCACAGCCACCAGGGGTTGAGCACCTGGGTCTGCTGGATCACGTTGCCCGGCTCGATATCGCCGTAGTAGTGCATGTTGGAGCTGACGAAATGCAGGCAGAAGGTGCGCAGGACGTTCGGGCCGACCAGCACCACCACGGCAGCGTTCACCACACCCATGACTTGCAGGGTGGTGGCCGACCAGTCGATGGGCGCGCCGGCCGCCGTTGCGACGGCGTCGACCAGATGGAAGCCGAGGAACAGGTACCAGATGCCCCAGTTGATCAGGCCGAGCGGCGCATAGCCTTTCAGGGTGCGCAGGACGATGCTTTTCTTGTGCGCCCAGGTCGGTGCGCGCAAGAAACGGATGAACGACGACATCATGTTGTCGCCCACCATCAGCAGCCGGGCCAGACCCCAGGGCTCGCCGTTGGTGATGGCGCGCTCCTCGACGTCGGTGGCGCTGCCGGAGATCTTATGGTGGTTCAGGTGCAGCTCGCGGCGAATCCAGGGGCTGATGGTGCTCGGTCGGGCCAGCCAGACCAGGGCCAGCATCAGGTTGTGTGGTCCGCGCTTCTTGCGGAAGTACATCGAATGCAGCAGGTCGTGTTCCAGTTCGTGGGTCAGCGACGCGAAGAAGGCGTTGGCCAGCAGGCAGGCCCACCAGGCGATCATGCCGTTCACATAGAGCGCCGCGGCGCCGATCATGCCGGCCAGGGCGAAGGCCAGGATGCCGGCACCGAGGGCGTCCTGATGCTTCAGGATTGGGTAGCGCCGGCGCAGTTCCTCGCCATGGGCCATCACCACTTCGCGGATATACGCGGATTTCTGCTGGTCATTCTGCAGATCGCGGCTTGCGGGAGTCGGGGTCATGCTCGCATCCTCTTGTTATCGTCGCGCACGCGGAGCGCACGTCAGGGCACGACGCTACTCTGCATCGTCATGCCGAAGCCGGCCTGACCCTGGACGCCAACCTGTTGACCGGACACGCCAACCTGCATGACTGACGAACCCACCACCCTGGCCAGTTGGACGCGCGCCCTGCGCAAGCAGCTCGATGCCCTCGGCCTGGACAGCATCGCGCTGTGCCGAGAGGCTGGCCTCGACCCGGCGCTGATGGACGACCCCAACGCCCGCTACCCGCTCTCCGCCACCACCCGCCTGTGGCGGCTGGCGGTGCAGGCCAGCGGCGACCCCGCGCTGGGGCTGAAGGTCTCCCAGTACGTCGGCCCCACCACCTTCCACGCCCTGGGGTACGCCTTGATCGCCAGCGCCAGCCTGCTCGACGTGTTCGAGCGTATCGTGCGCTACCACAAGGTGGTCAGCGATGCCTCCGAGCTGGACTTGCGACAGGTCGGCGAGCGCTACGAATTCCGCCTGCAGGTGCCGCCGGGCGGACCCGAGCCGGCGCCCGAGGCGCTGGATGCCTTCGCCGCGATCTACGTACGCACCTGCCGCAACCGCCTGGGCCGCGACTACGCCCCGCTGGCGGTGTACTTGAGCCGGCCGCGTCCGGCCGACCCGCAACCCTGGCACGACGTGTTCCGCGCGCCGCTGCATTTCGGCGCTACGGAGACCCTGCTGCAGTTCGCCCGCGCCGACTTCGAGCGGCCCCTGGAGGATGCCAACCCGGAACTCGCCCTGCACAACGAGGCAGTGCTGGAGCGCACCCTCGAACAACTCCAGCCGCCCACTTGGCAGCGCAAGGTGCGCACCTGCCTGGAAGCACAGTTGCCCAACGGCGAACCGTCCGCCGAGTGGATCGCCCAGGCCCTGCACCTGAGCCTGCGCAGCCTGCAACGCCACCTGGCCGACGAGGGCGTGAGCTACGAGAGCCTGCTCAACGACACCCGCCAGGCCCTGGCCCTGCGCCACATGCGCGACCCCCGCTGCTCCATCAGCGAGATCGCCTACCTGCTCGGCTTCGCCGACACCAGCAGCTTCAGCCGCGCCTTCAAGCGTTGGACAGGACAGTCGCCGAGCCAATACCGCGAGGGATTGCTGCGCCCGTGAGCCTCTACGACCTGTTATTGGTGGGCGCCGGCCATGCCCACCTCGGCGTGCTGCGCCGCTGGGCCAACGGGGTGGCGCCGCCAAGACGCATCGGATTGCTCAGCGCAACGCCCGAGGCCTGGTACTCCGGCATGCTGCCGGGGCTGCTGGCCGGGCGTTACCGGGCGGAAGACTGCCGCATCCCCCTGGCGCCCTTGTGCCGTGCCGCCGGTGTCGAACTGCTCATCGGCGAAGTCCACGCGCTGGCGGCGGACGAGCGCGCGTTGCAATTGGTCGATGGCCCAACCCTGGCGGCGTCCTGGCTGTCGCTCAACGTCGGTGCCGGGGTGGCTGCACCGCCCCGGCGCGGCGACGTCATGGAGGTGCTGGCGGTGAAGCCCTTCGCCGATTTCCTCGCCGGCTGGGAACGCTGGCGGGCCGAGCCGCAGCGGCTGGCGATCCTTGGCGGTGGCGCGGCGGCAGTCGAACTGGCGCTGGCACTGGCCGGCCAAGTGCCGGGGCTGGCGCTGTTCTGTGCCGATGCGCTGCTCGCCAACCTGGCGCCGGGCCTGCGCCTGCGCGCCCTCGGGCATTTGCGCGCACGCAGGGTTCAGGTTCGCGAACATTGTCCGATAACCTCCATAGACGACGAGTGGCTGCTCAGCGGCGAGGAGCCGGTGTGGCGTGGTGGGCGCCTGCTGCTGGCCAGCGGCGCGGCGGCGCTCCCCTGGATATCCCGGAGCGGGCTGGAATGCGACAGCGCGGGTTTCGCGCGGATCGCCTCCACCTTGCAGAGCCTGTCGCATCCGCAGATTTACGTCGTGGGCGATTGCGCGAGCCTGCCCGGTGCGCGCAGAAGCGGTGTCTATGCTGTACGCCAGGGGCCGGTGCTCGCCGCCAACCTGAATGCGGCGCTCTGCGGTGGGGCTTTGCGCGTCTACCGGCCGCAGCGGCGCAGCCTGGCGCTGCTGGCTACCGGCGACGGCGGCGCGCTGCTCGGCTGGGATGACTGGAGCGCCGGCGGCCGTGCTTGCGGCTGGTGGAAAGACCGGCTCGATCGAGGATTTATCCGGCGTCACCGCTTCCCGGAGCGATGATGCCGACGGGAAAAACAACAAGAGGTCCATCATGCGTCCTGCCTTCATCGGTCATCCCGTTGCCTGCCTGATCCACGCGCTGGGGCTGGCCGCCTTGATGCTGGTCTACCAGCGGATGCAACTGCCTCTGTACGTGAGTATCCCGTCGTTCCTGCTGCTGGCGCTCTGGCCCTGGCTGGGGCCCTGGCAGCGTTCGACGGAAGAGGGCTCGCACGGACCGAAGTCGGACGGTGGGCCGACGTTCGATCAATTGAGCGCCAACCTCTCCCGGCACACCAGCCAGAATGCCCTGTCGGCGGCGAAGGTAGCCTTCAGCGTGCAGCAGTTGGCGAACAAACTGAAATCGCAGATGGGCGCGGTGGACCAGGTTACCGGCGGCGCCGAGGCGATGACCGCCACCGAGCAGGACAGCGCCCGGCTCGCCCAGCAGACCCTCGCCGCAGCGCAGTCGGTGCGCCAGAGCAGTGCCAGCGGGCAGGGCGAACTGCAACGAGCTATCGCCCGCATGCAATCGCTGAGCGCACAGACCACGGCCAGCCGCGAGCTGATCGACGGCCTGAGCGCGCGCACCGAGCAGATCCAGCAGGTCACCTCGGTGATTCAATCCATTGCCAGCCAGACCAACCTGCTGGCCCTCAACGCCGCCATCGAGGCGGCCCGTGCCGGCGAGCAGGGGCGCGGCTTCGCGGTGGTCGCCGACGAGGTGCGCAGCCTGGCCGGGCGCACCGCCAGCGCCACCGAAGAGGTCGGGCAGATGGTTGCCGATATCCGCCAACAGAGCAGCGCGGTGGTGGCACATATCCAGCAGCAGGCCAGCGAATTGGACCAGGCGGCACAACAGATCGAGGAAACCGGGCAGCATCTGCAAGGGATCGCCGGGCTGGCAGGGGAGGTGGAAGAACAGGTGGCGCAGATCACCGCGGGTACCGAGAGCAACCACCAGCGGCTGGCCAGCCTCTTCGAGGCGCTGGAGCAACTGCGCGCCGACGCCCATGCCAGCGAAGCGCAGACCCGCCAGCTCGGCGAGGCGGCGGCGCAACTGGTGGCCCAGGCCGAGACGGTCAGCGAGCAACTGGCTGAAGTGCGTCTGGACGATTACCACCAGCGCGTTTTCGACCTCGCCCGCGAGGGCGCGGCGGCCATCGCCGCGAGGTTCGAGGCCGACCTGGCGGCGGGGCGGATTCGCCTGGACGACCTGTTCGACCGCAACTACCAGCCAATCCCCAACACCCACCCGACCAAGTACCGCACCCGCTTCGACGAATACACCGACCAGGTCCTGCCCGAGATCCAGGAGCCGTTGCTGCAACGCCATGACGGACTGGTCTTCGCCATCGCCACCACTCCGGAAGGCTACGTGCCGACCCACAACCGTGCCTTCGCCCACCCGCAGACCGGCGACCCCAAGGTGGACATGCTGAAGAGCCGCAGCAAGCGCCTGTTCAACGACCGCACCGGCGCTCGCTGCGGCAGCCACCAGCAGCGCCTGCTGCTACAGACCTACATGCGCGACACCGGCGAGCTGATGCATGACCTTTCCGTGCCCATTTTTGTCCAGGGCCGGCACTGGGGCGGCTTGCGCATGGGGTATCGGCCGGAGCGTTGAGACGAAACCTGTAGGGGCGAATTCATTCGCCCGGCGGTGCTTGATCATGCACCTGACAACCAAATAGATGGGCTTTGTCTGCGCCAAGCGTTGTTGGAAAGTTCTGAGCCAAACCGATTGCTGGGTTTCTCCGAGATATCTTGTTTCGCCCCCCGGCGAGTTACTTCTGGCAGCCGCCCCAGAAGTAACCAAGAGGGCTTGCCCCGGCATCCGAACTAGGCGTCCCCGCCCGGCTTCGCCGGGGTTCCCTCGCTCCATCGCCGTTCCGGGGAGCCGGCGCGAAGGGCCATCCCTGGCCAATCGCGCCTCTCGCGGCATCCATGCCGCTCGTCCCCCTACACGACAGGCAGAGCTATGAGTTCTCTACGGTCCGGTCGCCGCCAAACGCAACCCATCCAGATCGACGATCTCGATCTCGCCATAGCCGAGGCGGACGATGCCCTGGGCTTCCAAGTCCTTGAGAATCTGGTTGGTGGTCTGGCGGGAGATGGCCAGCATCAGGGCCAGTTGTTCCTGGGCCAGTTGCAGGGTACGACGAGGGCCGCTGGCGTCGCCGTAGCCTTCGGCGATCATCAGCAGGCGACGGGCCAGGCGCGGGGCGGCGGGGAACAGGCTCATTTCTTCCAGGGCGATGAAGGCCAGGCGCAGCTTCTGGCTCATCAGTAGGGCGAAGTCGCGCCAGTGCCGTGGCTCCTGTTCGAGCAAGGCGAGCAGCGCTACCTGAGGCACCTGCAACAGCACCGTCGCGCCTTCGGCGTAGGCGTCATGGGTACGTGGCTGGCCGTCGAACAGCGAAATCTCGCCGAACCAGTAGGGTGGCTCGACCAGCGTCAGCAGCGCCTCCTTGCCGCTCTGCGCCACCGCGCCGATGCGGATCGCCCCCTCCACCACCGCATAGAGCCCGCACGGCTTGTCGCCCCGGCTGAACAGCCGCTGCCCCGCATCCAGCCGCCGCACCTGGGCAGCGCCCAGCAGGCTGTCCTGCAACGACGTCGGCAGGCCGCTGAACCAGTGGCCGTTCAACAGCCGTTCACGGTAGAGGGTTGCGTCGCTCATCGGAGGCTCCGGAGGTTTGTCGGCTAGCTGACAGAGCATGGAAGGAGGGTGGGGCCATCATGCCCGGACCTGCCTTGCCGAGGAGAACAAAAAAACATGAAGACACTCATCGATCATCTGGCCCAGTACGCGGCCTATCACCGCGACCGGCGCAACATCGCCACCCATTTCGTCGGTATTCCCATGATAGTCGTGGCGGTCGCCGTGCTGCTGTCGCGTCCCGGTTTCGACCTGGCCGGATTCTGGTTGTCGCCGGCGGCCGTGGTGGCGCTGGCCGCAGCGGTGTTCTATGTCCGCCTGGACCTGCGCTTCGGTGTGGTCATGACCCTGTTGCTGCTGCTGAGCCTGTGGGCCGGCCAGGTGCTGGCGGCGCAAACCACCCTGGTCTGGCTGAGCGGCGGGCTGGCGTTGTTCGTGGTCGGCTGGATCATCCAGTTCGTCGGCCATTATTACGAAGGCCGCAAGCCGGCGTTCGTCGACGACCTTGTCGGCCTGATCGTCGGCCCGCTGTTCGTGGTGGCCGAGCTGGGTTTCCTGCTCGGTCTGCGCGACGAGGTCCGTCGCGCAGTGGAAGAGCGTGCCGGCCCGACCTGCATCCGCGAGCGCAAGGCCACAGCCTGAAGCGAGCCGGGGGTCAGCTTCCCGGGTTCAGCGCCATCAACTGCGTGCTCAGGGAGCGCGCGTTACGGTCCACGGTGGTCGGCGCGAAAGGCCGCCCGGAGGCGCTGACCAGCGCGTTGCTCTGGCTGTTCATGTCCATCAGCGCGGCGCGCAGGTATTTCCAGCGGGTCTGCAATTTCACCGCCTTGGGATTGGCCTTGGTATCCAGGGCGGCCAGTTCGTTGTCCAGCGCCGGGACCAACTGGCGCTCGTCCTGGCCGAGATAGGTGTCCGGCTGTTCCCGGGCGATTTCGAAGGTGCCGATGTAGGACCGGCTGAGGTATTGCACGGCGAGGTATTCCAGCTTGGCCGGCAGCTCGTCCTGCGGATTGGCGCCGGGTTCCGCGCGGGCGGCGGTGAGGAAGTCGCGCAGCGACTTGGCCAGCTCCTGCGGATAGCGCCAGGGCATGTTCTCGTCCCCCGGCCCGAAGGCCACCCCCCTTCTCAATTGCGCAACCAGTTGTAGCTGGTGCTGGCGCAGCTCCGCGCTGGCCTGGGGCAGGCCGCGCATCGCCTCGTCGAGGGCGCGGATGTCGTTTTCCAGGCGCGCCGCGTGACTCTCCTGGAAGCCTTCGCCGCGCAGCAGCAGCAGGCTGCCGGTGGCACGGCAGGCATGGACCTGAATCTGGGTAAGCGGTGTGCTTTCGGCGAAAACCGGCAGGGAAAGGCTAGCCAGGCAGACCAGCAGCCAGGCGAAGAAGCGAACGCGTGTAGACCTGCGATACATCCGGGTGCTCCTTTTTTATTGTTGTGAGCAGCGTTGGACCGTCCGTGTGACAGTGTGCACAGACTACTGTCCCGCTGGCTATCTGGAATGACCCGAAAGAGTGATTTCTTCAGGAATCACCCTCGCCCTCAAACCTGAGGCGCGAGTTGCCGTAGCACTGCCGCGGTTGCCGCATCGGCGGGAAAAAAGGTTTCCAGGGTCAGTTCGGCGAGGGTGACGTCCACGGCGGTCCCGAACACCGTAGTGGTGCTGATCAGGCTGAGCAGACCAAGATCGCTGTGCAGTTGCAGCGGTACCACCATCGGCAGCGGCGCGTTCTCGTCGCGAGGTGCCGGCGGCGGTGCGGGAAATGTGGCGAGTTCCTCCAGCAGCGCGGCCAATTGCGGGTCGGCGCTGATCTCCAGATCGCGGCGCAGGCGTGCCAGCAGGTGTTCGCGCCATAGCGCCAGGTTAGCGATGCGCGGCGCCAGCCCCTGTGGATGCAGGCTCAGGCGCAGTACGTTGAGCGGCGGTTTCAGCAGTTCCTCGGGCAGGCCGGCGAGAAATGGCGCGACACAGCGGTTCGCCGCCAGCAGGTTCCAGTGGCGATCCACGGCCAGGGCCGGGTAGGGCTCGTGGGCCTTGAGCAGCACCTCGACTGCTTCGCGCGCGGCGCCGAGCGCCGGGTCGTCCAGCCGGTGCTGCGGGAACAGCGGAGCGAAGCCGGCAGCCACCAGCAACTGGTTGCGCTCGCGCAGCGGAATGTCCAGTTGTTCGGCCAAGTGCAGCAAGAGTTGCCGGCTCGGCTGGGCTCGGCCGGTTTCGACGAAACTCAGGTGGCGCGTGGAAATGTCCGCCTCACAGGCCAGATCGAGCTGGCTCAGGCGACGGCGCTGGCGCCACTGGCGGAGCAGGGCGCCGACCGGGGCGAACTGGCGGGTGTGGGCGATGGCGGTGTTCATGGTTCGAGACGATAGACCAGGGGCGGCCGGGCGGCCATTACCTGGCAGGTAATCGACGTCATGACCCGCTCGGGAGAATCTGTGGCCAAGGCGCCAGACGGCGCCTTCCCACTCGTTCAGGAGGATCTCGTCATGACTCATCTGCAACCCTCTCCGCTGCTGCGTCGTGCCCTGCTGCTGGATGCCGCCGCCAGCGGCGCCACCGGCCTGCTGATGTCGCTGGCCGCCGGCTGGCTGACCGAATGGCTCGGCCTGCCTTTCGAACTGCTGCTGGGGGCCGGCGTCAGCCTGCTGCCGTTCGCCCTGGTGCTGGCCTGGTTGAGCAACCGCGACACCCTGCAGCGCGGCTGGATCTGGGCGGTAATAGCAGTCAACGCGCTATGGGTGGCCGACAGTGTGCTGCTGTTGATTGGTGGCTGGGTAGCGCCGACTGTGCTCGGGTATGTCTTCGTCATCGGCCAGGCGCTGGTGGTAGCGTTGTTCGCCGAGCTGGAGTTCTTCGGCCTGAAGCGTTCGCAGCCGGCGTTTGCCTAGTGTCAGAACAGCCCGCGCAGGCTGAGATCGGCGCCGAGCACCAGCAAGCCGCAGAAAAACCAGCGGCGGAAGCGCTCGGCGCTGATCCTGCGGCGCAGCCGTTGGCCGCCGGCCATGCCCAGCAGGGCCGGCAGCAACGCCAGCAGCGACACCCCGAGCACCGCCGGTTGCAGCAGATCGCCCCTGTGGCCGAGGCTCACCGCCAGGGCCAGGGTGGACATGCTGAACGACAGCCCCAGCGCCTGCACCAGTTCGTCCTTCTCCAGACCGATCGCCTGCAGATAAGGCACTGCCGGGATCACGAAAACGCCGGTCACCGCCGTAATGGCGCCCGTGACCGTACCGATCAGCGGCGCCAGCCACCGCTCGTTCGCCGCCGATACGCTGAAGCGTACCGAAGCGAGGCCAAGCACGGCATAGACCACCAGGGCGATGCCCAGCCAGCGGGTCGCACCGGGCAGTTCGGCGGCATTCACCAGGGCACTCATGCCCCAGGTGCCGACAGCGATGCCGGCCAGCATCGGCCAGAGCCGCACCAACATGGCGAAGGGGCTGCGACCATCGGCGAGTTGCCAGATGTTGGTCACCATCGACGGGACGATCAGCAGCGCCGCGGCTTGCATCGGCGGCATCACCAGGCCGAGCAGTCCGACCGAGATGGTCGGCAACCCAAGCCCGACCACCCCCTTCACGGTGCCGGCGAGCAGGAAGGTGAACAGGATCAGCGGCCAGTAGGTGGAAAACGATTCGTACATGGCGGCGTTCCTTATCCCTGGACAGCGGCGTGATGGCGAAGGCTATCGACCGGTGCCTGCTCGCGGTCGTGCATGCCGTAGTCGCGGCTCACCGTGGCCACGCGCAGGCGGTAATCGGCGAACAGCGTCCCGCGCCCGGCGGCCTGGGCATGCCGGTGCGCTTCCTGGCGGCGCCAGGCGGCGACGGCCGCTTCGTCGCGCCAGAACGACAGCGAGAGGGTCTTGCCCGGCGTGCTCAGGCTCTCGAAGCGCTCTACCGAGATCAGGCCGTCCTGGTCCGCCAGCAGCGAGCGCAGTTCGGCGGCGAGGTCGAGGTAATCCTGGCGACGCCCGGGATGGGCCTGGGCTTCGAATATCACGGCAATCATGGCGTGGCTCCTTTTCGTCGGCGCCGGCTGGCGCGTTGCGGGTTTCGGGGCCAGTATCCCTTCCACGTGCATGGGATGTTTCGTCGTGAGGTGAACTATGGATTACACACCGGGTATCAGCCAGGTCGCCGGGTTGCTCGCCGATCCCGGACGGGCGGCGATGATCTGGGCGCTGATGGACGGCAGTGCGCGGCCTGCCGGGGAACTGGCGCTGTTGGCCGGGCTGTCGCCGTCTTCCACCAGCGGGCATCTGGCCAAGCTGACCGAGGGCGGCCTGCTGGTGCAGGAAACCCATGGGCGCAACCGCTACTACAAGCTCGCCGGGCCGGAGGTGGGGCAGGTGGTCGAGGCCCTGGCCAGCGCCGCCCTGGCCGCGCAGCCGCGCAAGCCCCGGCCGATCCCCGTGTCGCGCGGCACGCCGCTGGCCCTGCGCGAAGCGCGGACCTGCTACGACCACCTCGCCGGCGAACTGGCGGTGGGGCTGTTCGAACGTATGGCCGGTGCCGGCTGGCTGGTGCAGGACGGCAAGCAGGTGGTGGTCACCGACCTTGGTAACGCCGGCCTGAGCGCCCTGGGCATCGACCTTGGCAGCGTGGGGCGGCGCCGTCGGCAATTGGCCTGCGCCTGCCCCGACTGGAGCGAGCGCAAACCACACCTGGGCGGCGCGCTCGGTGCGGCGCTCCTGGACACCTGCAAGCAGGCCGGCTGGCTACGCGCCTCCAACGGCTCCCGGGCGTTGCACGTATCGCCGGAAGGTCGCCGGGCTATCGGCCGGATCGCTGCGCAGGCGGATGCCTAGGGCGGGAACGGATTTATCCGCCCAACGAGGCTTGGGTGGGCGAATGAATTCGTCCCTACGCGGAGTAGCACGCCGGAGGGGCTTCTTCGCGGTCAGGGCCGAAGGCCGGCATTCGGCCGGAAATACAGCGTCTCGCCACGGAGCAGCCCGGCGAGGCTGGCGTGGTCCTTGGTCACTTCGGCTTCGATCGGTTCGTCCTGGCCGGATACCTTCAGGGTCACCCGGGTGATGGCACCCAGCGGGCGGATGTCGCGCACTTCCGCCGGCCGGTGATCGGCGATGGCCTGCCGCGACAGCGACACCTCATGCGGCCGGAACAGCAGGTGGTTTTCGCCCACATGCAGGCGGTTGGCGTCGCCGAGGAAGTGGTAGACGAAGTCGCTGGCCGGGTTGTCGTAGACCTCGCCAGGCGCGCCGACCTGTTCGATTACGCCCTTGTTCATCACCACGATGCGGTCGGCGACCTCCATGGCTTCCTCCTGGTCATGGGTGACGAACACGCTGGTCAGATGCACTTCTTCATGCAACCGCGCAAGCCAGCGGCGCAGCTCCTTGCGCACCTTGGCGTCGAGGGCGCCGAAGGGCTCATCGAGCAGCAGCACCTTGGGCTCCACCGCCAAGGCGCGTGCCAGGGCGATGCGCTGGCGCTGGCCGCCGGAGAGCTGCTCCGGGTAGCGGTCGGCGAGCCAGTCGAGCTGCACCAGACCGAGCAGTTCGTGGACCTTGGCGGCAATCGCCGTTTCGCTCGGCCGCTCGCGGCGGGGTTTCATGCGCAGGCCGAAGGCGACGTTGTCGAACACCGTCATGTGGCGGAATAGCGCATAGTGCTGAAAGACGAAGCCGACGTTGCGGTCGCGTACGTCTCGCGCCGAGACGTCCTCGCCATGGAACACGATGCTACCGGTGTCCGGCGTTTCCAGGCCGGCGATGATCCGCAGCAGGGTGGTCTTGCCGCAGCCGGACGGGCCGAGCAGGGCGACCAGTTCGCCGCTGTGGATATTCAGGTCGATGTCGCGCAGCGCCTGGAAGGTACCGAAGCGTTTGTTGACCTGTTTGATCTCAATGGACATGGCTCATTCCCCGCGGTTGGCATTCACGTGGCGTTCGCTCCACTGCTTGAGCAGCAGGATGAACAGCGCCAGCAGCAGCAACAGGCTGGCGACGCTGAAGGCAGCGATGTGGTTGTATTCGTTGTAGAGAATCTCGACGTGCAGCGGCAGCGTGTTGGTGACCCCGCGGATATGCCCGGAGACCACCGACACCGCGCCGAACTCGCCCATGGCGCGGGCGGTGCAGAGCACCACGCCGTAGATCAGGCCCCAGCGGATGTTCGGCAGGGTGACGTGCCAGAACATCTGCCAGCCATTGGCGCCGAGCAGGCGCGCGGCTTCCTCCTCCTGGGTGCCCTGCTCCTGCATCAGCGGGACCAGCTCTCGGGCGACGAAGGGCACGGTGACGAACAGGGTGGCGAGGACGATCCCCGGCACGGCGAAAACGATCTGGATGTCGTGCTCGCGCAGCCAGGGCCCGAACCAGCCCTGGGCGCCGAACATCAGCACGTAGATCAGGCCGGCGATCACCGGCGACACCGAGAACGGCAGGTCGATCAGGGTGACCAGCAGGCTCTTGCCGCGGAATTCGTACTTGCTCACGCACCAGGCGGCGGCCACGCCGAACAGCATGTTCAGCGGGACCGAGATGCCCACGGCGATCAGCGTGAGTTTCAGCGCGGCGAGGGCGTCCGGCTCGAGAAGGGCGGAGAAGAAAGTGCCGAAGCCCTGCTTCAGTGCCTCGGCCAGCACCACCAGCAATGGCAGCAGCAGGAACAGGGCGAACACCAGCCAGGCGCCGGCGATCAGCAGTCGCCGGCCCCAGGTCCGGCTGCGGCGGACGGCCTGGGACGAAGAGGCGGCGGTCAGGGTGAGGGATGACATGATGGGCCTCCTCAGGGGGTGGAAATGCGCCGCTGCAGCAGGTTGATCAGCAGCAGCAGGAGGAAGGAGACCACCAGCATCAGCACGCCGATGGCAGTGGCGCCGGCATAGTCGTATTGGTCCAGCTTGACCATGATCAGCAGCGGCAGAATCTCGGTCTTCATCGGCATGTTGCCGGCGATGAAGATCACCGAGCCGTACTCGCCGACACCGCGGGCGAAGGCCAGGGCGAAGCCGGTCAGCCAGGCTGGCAGCAGTGCCGGCAGCAGCACGTGACGGAACACCTGCCAGGGCTTGGCGCCCAGGCAGGACGCGGCTTCCTCGACTTCCCGGGGGATGTCGGCGAGCACCGGTTGCAGGGTCCGCACCACGAAGGGCAGGGTGACGAAGGTCAGCGCCAGGGTGATGCCCAGCGGGGTGTAGGCGATCTTGAAACCCAGCTCGGCGGCGATGCGGCCCACCGGCCCGGCCGGTGCGTACAGGGCCGCCAGGGCAATGCCGGCGACCGCCGTGGGCAGGGCGAACGGCAGGTCGATCATGGCTTCGATCAGCTTGCGCCCGGGGAAGCGGTAGCGCACCAGCACCCAGGCCAGCAGGGTGCCGATCACACCGTTGAGCACGGCGGCCAGCAACGCGGTGCCGAAGCTCAGGCGCAGCGCCGCCAGGACGCGAGGCGCGCCGATCACGGCGATGAATTGCTCCCAGCTCAGCTGGGCGGTCTTGAGGAACAGCGCACCCAGGGGAATCAGCACCAACAGGCTGAGATACACCAGGGTGTAACCCAGCGTCAGCCCGAAGCCGGGTATGACGGGGGAGATACGGCGGGACATAGGACCTCAGCGGAAAGCGCCAAGCTGCAAGCGACACATAGGTGCCACAGCGACAAACCCGCTTGCAGCTCGAGGCTTGTCGCTTACGGCTGCTCTTATTGCGCTTGGTAGATCTGATCGAACACGCCGCCATCGTTGAAGAACTTCGGCTGGGCCTGCTTCCAGCCGCCGAAGGCGCCGTCGATGGTGACCAGCTTCAACGGCGGGAACTGGCTGGCGAACTCGGCGGCGACCTTCTCGTTGCGCGGACGGTAGAAGTTCTGCGCGGCGATGCGCTGGCCTTCCTCGCTGTAGAGATAGTTCAGGTAGGCCTCGGCGACCGCCCGGGTGCCTTTCTTCTCGACGTTCTTGTCGACTACCGCCACCGGCGGTTCGGCGAGGATCGACAGGCTCGGCGCGACGATCTCGAAGTGCTCGCCACCCTGTTCCTTGAGCGCCAGGAAGGCCTCGTTCTCCCAGGCCAGCAGGACGTCGCCGATCTGGTTGTTGACGAAGGTGATGGTCGAGCCGCGGGCGCCGGTGTCCAGCACCGGGACGTTCTTGTAGAGCTTCTCGACGAAGGCCTTGGCCTGCTCCTCGCTGCCGTATTTCTGCTGCGCGAAGGCCCAGGCGGCGAGGAAGTTCCAGCGGGCGCCGCCGGAAGTCTTCGGATTCGGGGTGATCACTTCCACGCCGGGCTTGACCAGGTCGTCCCAGTCCTTGATGCCTTTCGGGTTGCCCTTGCGCACCAGGAATACGATGGTGGAGGTGTAGGGGGTGCTGGCGTCGGGCAGGCGGCTCTGCCAGTCCTCGGGAATCAGGTTGCCGAGCTTGTGCAGCTCGTCGATGTCGCCCGCCAGGGCCAGGGTGACCACGTCGGCGCGCAGGCCATCGATCACGGCACGTGCCTGCTTGCCGGAGCCGCCGTGGGACTGCTGGACAGTGACCGGCTCGTGGCCTTCGGCCTGCCAGTATTTGTTGAACGCGGCGTTGAACGCCTGGTACAGCTCGCGGGTGGGGTCGTAGGAAACGTTGAGGATTTCCGTCGCGGCCAGCGCGGGCGCGGCGATGAAAGCACTGGCCAGGGTAGCCAGGGCGAAACGGCGAATGGACATGGTGCAGCTCCTGAAAACTTATTGGTGTGTTGGCTAGGGGCTCGGTCAAGGCCGCATTCGCGGTCGACAGCTGCAGTACCGGTGCGTGTTCATGCGTAGGCTCGGTTTCATGGTCACGCCCTCCGGTTGTCCAGTCGGGCTTGTGGGTTACGTCAGGATTGCTTGGTCGGTGCCTGCAGGCGGAATTTTTCCTTCCGCTCGATCTGCACCACCTGGGCGTTGTGCACGGTGATTTCCACCGAGCCGAATCGCAGGCCACGCAGGGCACTGCGGATTTCGCGCAGGATGCTTTCCTCGTCCTGGCCTTCCAGGCTGCGAAGGGTCGTCGCGCTCATGGTGTCGCTCCTGTTGGGTTGCGCTTGTGCAAAGGCTGAGCCGGGCGACCGGCGTGGTGCGGATAGTAGGAGCGGCTGAGATATTTCTAAAAATATTGTTTATGAATTTTTATATAACAAATAGGAATTAAAAGGTGTAGAGAATCGCAACGCCGCGGATTGAAGCCGTTTCAGGCTGTTCGGGCGTTTCTTAATATCTATTAAGAATATAAAAATGAAAAAACAGTATTTATGGGGAATAACAAATCTCCGTATTGTCCGGCCTTACCCGGCTCATCCATTGCCGGCTTCTTCTACCGGTCGCATGGCGCGGCTGAACCGACGAGAAGGATTCTTCGATGAAAAAAACGTTGCTTTTGACGGCCTTGGCGGCCGCGTTATCCGCTGGCCTGGCGGCTGCCGGGGAAAAGCTGAGCGTGGCCGCAACGCCAGTGCCGCATGCGGAAATCCTCGAACTGATCAAGCCGCAGTTGGCGAAGGAGGGCATCGATCTGGAAGTGAAGGTCTTCACCGACTACGTGCAACCGAACTTGCAGGTGGATCAGAAGCGCCTCGATGCCAACTATTTTCAGACCAAGCCCTACCTGGATAACTTCAACGCCGGCAAGGGCACTCATCTGGTGATCGTCCAGGGTGTGCACGTGGAGCCGTTCGGCGGCTACTCGCGTCGCTACACCTCGCTCGAGCAATTGCCGGAGGGCGCCACTATCGCCATCCCCAACGAGGGCAGCAACAGCGGCCGCGCACTGTTGCTGTTGCAAAAGGCCGGTCTGCTGACGCTGAAGGACCCGGACAACGCCCTGGCGACGCCCAAGGACATCGCCGCGAATCCCAAGGGGTTCAAGTTCAAGGAGCTGGAAGCGGCTCTGCTGCCGCGCGTGCTGGATCAGGTGGACCTGGCGCTGATCAACACCAACTACGCGCTGGAAGCCAAGCTCAATCCGGCCAGGGATGCCCTGGTCATCGAAGACAGCACCTCGCCCTACGTGAACTATCTGGTAGCGCGACCGGATAACAAGGACAGCGAGGCGTTGAAAAAGCTTTCCGCCGCCCTGACCAGTCCCGAAGTGAAAGCCTTCATCGAAAGCCGTTATGCCGGTGCGGTGGTGCCGGCGTTCTGATCTCCCATGCGCGGCGTATTCCGTGCTACTCCTCACGCCGGCGAGCGCTATGATCGTCGGCGTCTTTTTCTGCGCAGCGGAGCCTCCCATGTCCGAACGTCCCCTCGGCGTCTCCACCCGTGCCGTGCACAGCGGCAACGACATCGACCAGCACATGGTCACCCGGGCCAAGAGCCTGCCGATCTACGAAACCTCTGTATTCGTCTACGACAGCTTGGCGCAGGTCGACGATTTTCTTGCCGGCAACCCGGACAACTACATGTACACCCGCATCGGCAACCCCAACCAGGCGGCGCTGGAAGCGCTGGTGCGCGACCTCGAGGGCGGCGAGGCGGCCTTGTTCTCCGCTTCCGGCATGGCCGCCATCAGCGCCGCGCTGCTCGGTCTGCTGAGCGCCGGCGACCACCTGATCGCCAGCCGCGAGCTGTACGGCACCACCCAGAGCTTGATCGAGAAGGAACTGAGCCGTTTCGGCATCGCTTCCACCCTGGTGGACATCGGCGACCTCGACGCGGTGAAGGCGGCGATCACCCCGGCGACGCGCCTGATCTACACCGAGACCGCCTCCAACCCCCTGGTGCGGGTGAGCGACGTGCCGGCCCTGGCCGCGCTGGCCAAGGCCCACGGCCTCAAGCTGCTGGTGGACAACACCTTTCTCTCGCCGGCGCTGTACCGGCCGCTGGCCGACGGCGCCGACCTGGTGCTGCACAGCACCACCAAGTACCTCAACGGCCACAGCGACGCTACCGGCGGCATCCTGGTCGGCGATGCCGACTGGATCGCCCAGGCACGCCGATTCCAGATCAACGCCGGCGGCAGCGCCAGCCCATTCGAGGCCTGGCTGACCTTCCGTGGCGCCAAGACGCTGGCTTTGCGTATGCAGGCCCACTCGCGCAATGCCCAGGCGTTGGCCGAGGCGCTGGAAGCGCACCCGCGTGTGGCCAAGGTGCATTACCCGGGGCTCGCCTCGCATCCCGACTACGACCTGGCCCGGCGCCTCTTCGGCAAGGGCTGCTCGGGCATGCTCAGCTTTACCCTGCACGGCGGGCTGGACGAAGTGGACCGGCTGATGCGCGGGCTGCGGCACACCGCCTTCGCTCCATCCCTGGCCGGCGTCGCCAGCAGTATCAGCCATCCCGGCAAGACCTCTCACCGAGCCCTGTCGCCCGAGGCCCTGGCTGAGCTGGATATCCACGACGGCACCATCCGCGTCTCGGTAGGCATCGAGGATGCGGAGGATATTGTCGCGGATTTTGTGCGGGCTTTGGATGGGCTCTGAGCTCAGCGCGCGTCGCCGAGAAACTTGCTCAGAAACTGCCGGGTGCGCTCTTCGCGGGGCGCGCTGAACAACTGGCGGGCGTCGCCCTGTTCGACAATCACGCCCTTGTCGAGGAAGATCGCCCGGTTGGCCACGTCGCGGGCGAAGCTCATTTCATGGGTGACGATGACCATGGTGCGGCGCTCCTCGGCGAGGCTGCGGATGGTGGCGAGCACTTCGCCCACCAGTTCCGGATCCAGTGCCGAGGTGGGTTCGTCGAAGAGAATCACGTCCGGCTCCATGGCCAGCGCCCGGGCGATCGCCACGCGCTGCTGCTGGCCGCCGGAGAGGCGTTTCGGGTAGGCGTCTTCCTTGCCCGCCAGGCCGACCTTGGCCAGCAGGGCCCGGCCGCGCTCGACGGCACGCTCGCGCGGTTCTTTCTTCACATGCACCGGCCCTTCGATGACGTTTTCCAGCGCCGTGCGGTGCGGGAACAGGTTGAAGTTCTGGAAAACGAACCCGACGTGCTGGCGCAGCTTGCGGATCAGCCCTTGCTGCGGGCCGAGGGGACGGTCGGCGTCGATCTCGATACCGCCGACCTGGATGCGCCCGCCGCTAGGTTCCTCCAGCAGGTTGAGGCAGCGCAGCAGGGTGGTCTTGCCGGAGCCGCTGGGGCCGATGATGGCGACCACTTCGCCGGGCTGCACGTCCAGGTCGATGCCTTGGAGGACGCTCTGGCCCTTGAAGGCCTTGCTCAGGTTGCGGATGGAAATCATCAGGCGTCCTGCTCATGACGGTTGACCCTGGCTTCCAGGCGGCCCTGGAAGTGCGACAGCACGGTCGCCAGCAGCCAATAGATCAACGCCGCCGCCAGGTACATGGTGAAAATCTCGAAGGTTCGCGCGGTGATCAACTGCGCCTGGCGGAACAGCTCGGGCACCTGGATGGTGGCAGCCAGCGCGGTGTCCTTGACCAGCGAGATGAAGCTGTTGCCCAGCGGCGGCAGGGCGGTACGCGCGGCCTGGGGCAGGATCGCCCGGTACAGTGCCTGAACCTTGCTCATGCCGATGCTGGCGGCAGCCTCCCATTGGCCACGGTCGATGGAGGCAATGGCGGCACGAAGGATTTCCGAGGTGTAAGCGGCCATGTTCAGCGAGAAGCCGATCAGCGCCGCCGGCAGCGGCTCCAGTTGGATGCCGAGCTGCGGCAGGCCGTAGTAGATCATGAACAACTGGACCAGCAGCGGCGTGCCCCGGAAGAACGACACGTACACCCGGGCCACGCCGCGCAGCGGGGCGACGGCGTAGAGCCGGGTCAGGGCCAGTATGAAGCCGAGCAGCAGGCCGAAGAACATACCGCCGAGGCTGAGAATAACTGTGTAGAGGGCGCCCTTCAGCAGGAAGGGCGCGGAGTCCAGCGCAAGCTGCAGGCTGGTTTCGATCATTGCGTCACGTTAGCCTGGAACCATTTCTCGGAGAGTCGTTCGAGGGTGCCGTTTTCGCGCAGCGTGGCGATGGCCTTGTCCAGGGCGGCGAGCAGTTCCGGGTTGCCCTTGCGCAGGGCGATGCCGGCTTCCTGGCGGGAGAACGGCTCGCCGGCCACGGCCAGACGGCCGCCGGTCTTCTTGACCATTTCGAAGGCCGCCAGGCGATCCACCAGCACCGCGTCCAGGCGTCCGACAGCCAGGTCCTGGAACTTGGTCGGGTCATCATCGTAGGTGCGGATATCCGCCTGCGGAATGTTCTCCTTCAGCCATTGCTCGTAGTTGGTGCCGAGGCCGACGCCGACCTTCTTGCCGGCCAGGTCCTGGGCACTCTTGATGCTGTCCTCCTGGCCCTTGCGGGTCAGCGCCTGGATGCCGGAGACGGTGTAGGGCGCGGAGAAGTCGTATTTCTTCTTGCGCTCCTCGGAGATGGTCACTTGGTTGATCACCGCGTCCAGCCGCTTGGACTCGAGAGCGGCGAGGATGCCGTCCCACTTGGTCGGCTGGAACTCGACCTTGATCCCCAGCTCCTTGGCCAGCGCCTCGGCGAATTCCACCTCGAAGCCGGTCAGCTTGCCGTTTTCGTCCTGGTAGTTGAACGGCGGGTAGGTGCCCTCCAGGCCGATCTTGATACTGCCGCGCTGCTGGATGTCCTTGAGCAGGTCATCGGCGGCGCTAGCCAGGCCGGCGAACCCGGCCGCGAGGATGGCGGTCAGGCTGGCGAGCAGCAGGGGACGACGGAATGTAGCGAACGTCATGGAGCCTCCTTGATGAAGCGTTGGGTGACGCCACTATAGGCAGAAGCGCATATGCGCTGAAATGGTTAAAAGCGATCTGTTTATTTCTTTTTTGAATAAAGCAGTGTGATAGGTCGCACGAATACATAGACAGACTAGGCGAATACCCTGTTCTGGCCACCCATCTAACAGGCAATAGTTAGGTGCCGGATCAGTTCATTACGGCGGGCAGCACGAATCTCCCCTCTCCCGTTTACGGGAGAGGGGCCGGGGGAGAGGGGTTTGCCTTGCACAGAACCTAAGCCCCACTGGCCGGGCGATAGGCGAATAGCGCCGGAGCGCCGCCGGTGTGGAGGAACAGCAGCGGCCCCTCGCCGGGGAAGCGCTGGCGGACGATGCCGTCGAGCAGGCCGGCGAATGCCTTGCCGGTGTACACCGGGTCGAGCAGCAGGCCTTCCTGGCTTGCCACCAAGCGGATCGCCTCCAGGGTGCGCTCGTTCGGTTCGCCGTAGCGCGGGCCGAAATACTCGTCCCACAGTTCGACACGGAACGCCGCCGGCAACGGGCTGCCGAGCAGGTCGGCGGTGCGTTGCGCCAGCCCTTCGACTTTCGGTTGCTGGGCCGCCGCGCTGCGCGAGACGGTGACGCCGATCACCGGCAGTTCCGGGCGCACCTGTGCCAAGGCCAGTGCCAGTCCGGCGTGGGTGCCGGCGCTGCCGGAGGCCAGCACCACGGCGGAGAATGGCTCGCCGCAGGCGGCGATCTGTTCGGTCAATTCCAATCCGGCACGCACGTAGCCCAGGGCACCGAGGGCATTGGACCCGCCGATCGGCACGAGGTAAGGCTTACGGCCCAGTGTGCGCAGGCGTTCGGCATGGGCTTCGAGCAGGTCGTCGGCGTTGTCCAGGTTGTCCACTGTGATCACCTCTGCGCCGAACAGGTCGAGCAGCAGGCGGTTGCCGTTACCCAGGTAATTGGCGTCCTCGCTGCCGATGGGGTTCTCCAGCAGCGCGACACAGCCCAGGCCGAGCCGTGCAGCCACGGCGGCGGTCTGGCGCACGTGGTTGGACTGGATGGCGCCGGCGGTGAGCAGGGTATCGGCGCCGCCGCGCAAGGCGTCGGCCGCCAGGTACTCCAGTTTGCGCACCTTGTTGCCGCCCAGGGCGAAGGGCGTGGTGTCGTCCCGTTTCACATAGACCGTCCGACCGAGGTGGGCGGAAAGTCGCTCGAGTTTCTCCAACGCGGTGGGCGGTCCGAGCAGAGGCAGGCGAGGGAAATCGGAAAGACGGGGAAAGGGCATGGCGGGTCTCGCGATGGGACAGTGGGATCGTCTAAAGGTAGCCCAGCCGGGGGCGGGCCGGACGGAACGTCCAGACCCCGCACGGCTCCTACCTGAAACAGGCAGAAAAAGGCGTGAACCATGCCCGAAGGGCCTTCCATCGTCATCCTGCGGGAGGAGACCGCCCGGTTCGTCGGCGAGACCATCCTGCACGTCGAGGGCAACACCACCCAGGACAAGGCGCGGCTGGTTGGTCAGCCGGTGCTGGACATGCGCAGCTGGGGCAAGCACTTCCTCGTCCAGTTGCCGGGCTTCGTGCTGCGGATTCACTTTCTGCTGTTCGGCAGCTACAGCATCGACGCGCGCAAGGAAAACCGCTCGCCACGCTTGAGCCTGGGCTTCGCCAACGGCGAGCTGAACTTTTACGCCTGCTCCGTGCAATTCCTCGAAGGCCGCCTGGACGATCTCTACGACTGGTGCACGGACGTCATGGCCGACCAATGGGATGCCGCGGCGGCCCGGCGCAAGCTGCGCGAGCGTCCCGCCTTGCTGGCCTGCGATGCATTGCTCGACCAGACGCTGTTCGCCGGGTCCGGCAACATCATCAAGAACGAGGTGCTGTTCCGTATCCGCGTCCATCCGCTGTCGCAGGTCGGTGCGCTGCCGCCGGCCAAGTTGCGTGCGCTGGTGGAGCAGGTGCGGCAGTACGGCTTCGAGTTCCTCGCCTGGAAGAAAGCCTTCGTACTCAAGCGGCACTGGCTGGTGCATACCCGGACGGTCTGCCCGCGCTGTCGGATTCCGTTGGTCAAGGAGTACCTGGGCAAGACGCGGCGGCGCAGCTTCTTCTGCGAGCGCTGCCAGAAGCTCTATCGCCTGACGGGGCCGGCCGATTCAGATGTTGTCGGCCCAGAAGGTGGGTAGCGGGTGAGGCTTCAGGCGCAGCCGGTCGGCCGGCTGCGGGCGGCCGAACCAGTAGCCCTGGCCCAGTTCGCAACGGTGCTGGAGCAGGAACAGCGCTTGCTCCGGCTGCTCGATACCTTCGGCCAGGACGCTGAGGCCCAGGTTGTGCGCCAGGCCGATGACGGCGCGGGTGATGGCGGCATCCTCGCTGTCGTCCGGCAGGCCGGCGACGAAACCCTGATCGATCTTCAGCTTGTGTACCGGCAGGCGCTTGAGGCGTTGCAGCGAGGAATAGCCGGTACCGAAGTCGTCGATGGAAAGCCGCACGCCCAGGCGATGCAGGCGTTCGAGCAGTTCCAGCGCGGCATCGGGATTGTCCATCACCGCGCTTTCGGTGACCTCCAGCTCCAGGCAGGAGGGGGACAGGCCGGTCTCCTCCAGGACCTGGGCGACCCGCACGTCCAACTCGGCACGGCCGAACAGGCGGCTGGAAATGTTCACCGCGATGAACTGCAGCATGATCCCGGTCTGCTGCCACTGGCGCATCTGTCGACAGGCTTGCGCCAGTACCCATAGGTCGATGGCGCCGATCAGGCCGCTTTCTTCGGCGATCGGGATGAATTCCCCTGGCGGAACCAGACCGCGTTCCGGGTGCTCCCAGCGTACCAGGGATTCCACGCCCACCACCCGGCCGCTCTCCAGGTCGTGGATCGGCTGGTAATAGACGCGCAGCTCATCGTTCTCCAGCGCGTGGCGCAGGGCCGCCGCCAACTCGATGCGTTGCCGCGCCTGCTGGGTCAGCTCCTGGGTGTAGAAGGCATAGGATTCGCGCCCGCTGCTCTTGGCCTTGAACAGGGCCGAGTCGGCGTTGCGTAGCAGCTGATCGGCATTCTGCCCGTCCGTCGGAAACAGGCTGATGCCTACGCTGGCGCCGATGAAGAACTCCTGGCCGTTCAAGTTGAACGGGGTACTCATCAGGTCGAGTAGCCGCTGGGCCTTCGCCCCGGCTTGGGCGGCCTGGTCCAGGTCTTCGCAGAGCAGGCCGAATTCGTCGCCACCCAGGCGGGCCAGGGTGGTTGCGCCGCTCTGGAGGCTGGCGAAGCGCTCCGCCACGGCCTTCAGCAGCTGATCGCCGACGTTGTGGCCGAGGCTTTCGTTGATGTGCTTGAAGTGGTCGAGGTCGATCAGCAGCAGCGCGCCGCCCGGCCTGTCCGGTTGCTGGCGCTGCAGGGCCTGTTCGATCCGTTCGCTGAACAGCAGGCGGTTCGGCAGGTCGGTGAGCGGGTCGTAGTTCGCCAGGTGGTTCAGCTCGCTCTGCGAATGCCGGATTGCGCTGAGATCGGAAAACACCGCGACATAGTGGCTGGGCACGCCGGCCTCGTCATGGATGACCCGGATGCAGTGCCATTGCGGGTACACCTCGCCGCTCTTGCGCCGGTTCCACACCTCGCCGCTCCAGAAGCCTTGGCGCTGCAGGGTTTGCCACATTTCTTCGTAGAACTGCCGGTCGTGGCGGCCGGACTTCAGCAGGCTCGGGTTCTGGCCCAGCACTTCCTTCGCCGCGTAGCCGGTGATGCGGCTGAAAGCCGGGTTCACATGGACGATGCGGTTGTTCCTGTCGGCCACCAGCACGCCTTCCTGGGTGCTCTCGAACACGGCGGCGGCCTGGCGCAGGCGGCTTTCATGATTGAGCCGGGCTTTGAGCAGTAGCGTCACGCGGCCCAGGTTCAGCCGGATCAGGCCGTACAGCAAGGCGCTGGAGGCGGCGACGAAGAGCAGCCCCTTGGCGGTCTGCCATTCGGCCAGCCGTCTGGTGTCCCCGGCCAGCCACAGGGCGATGCCGTCGCTGAAAAGAATCCAGAAACTCGCGAAGACGAGATAGATCAGGCTGATGCGCAACGCGCTCTGCTGGAGTTTCTTCAAGGGGGTAGTCCTGCGGGCATGCGGCGAGTATAGCGTGATGGCACAGTGCCCTGTCTTATCTAAAAGACGGACTGGTTTTCTGGCCCCGGTCAGTGATAATGCGGCGATGCTTGTTCGACAAGCTGCGTTTCCATCCTCCGAGGGCAATACCCGCATGTGGTACAACGGTTTTCTCGATCTGTCACCGTGGCAACTGGTGGCGGTCACCTTGGTACTGACCCATATCACCATCGTCAGCGTCACTGTCTATCTTCATCGTTACTCCGCGCACCGCGCACTGGAACTGCACCCCGCGCTCAAGCACTTCTTCCGCTTCTGGCTGTGGATGACCACCGCCATGAACACCCGTGAATGGACCGCCATCCACCGTAAGCACCACGCCAAGTGCGAAACCGTGGACGACCCGCACAGCCCGGTGATCAAGGGCCTGTCCACCGTGATGCGCAAGGGCGCCGAGCTGTACAAGGAAGAGGCGAAGAACGAGGACACCCTGCGTATCTATGGCAAGAACTGCCCCGAGGACTGGATCGAGCGCAACGTCTACAGCCGCTACCCGAACCTGGGTGTGACCCTGATGGCGCTGATCGACCTGGCGCTGTTCGGCGCCCTCGGCCTGACCGTCTGGGCCGTGCAGATGATCTGGATTCCGTTCTGGGCGGCCGGTGTGATCAACGGCCTCGGCCATGCGGTGGGCTACCGCAACTTCGAATGCCGCGATGCCGCGACCAACCTGGTGCCCTGGGGCATCCTGATCGGCGGCGAAGAGCTGCACAACAACCACCACACCTACCCGAACTCGGCCAAGCTGTCGGTGAAAAAGTGGGAGTTCGACATCGGTTTCGCCTGGATCAAGCTGTTCAGCCTGTTCGGCCTGGCCAAGGTCGCCCGCGTGGCGCCCATCGCCCACCGTGTGGAAGGCAAGGGCCAGCTGGACATGGACACCGCCATGGCCATCCTCAACAACCGTTTCCAGATCATGGCGCAGTACCGCAAGCTGGTGATCGCGCCGCTGGTGAAACAGGAACTGGCCAAGGCCGACGAGTCGGTCCGCCATCTGTTCCGTCGTGCCAAGCGCCTGCTGTCGCGCGAAACCAGCCTGCTGGAAGAGCGTCACCAAATGCGCATCCAGGAGATGCTGGCGCACAGCCAGGCGCTGAAGGTGATCTATGAGAAGCGCCTAGCCCTGCAGCAGATCTGGGTCAAGACCAGCGCCAACGGCCACGATATGCTCGCGGCCATCAAGGAGTGGGTCCACGAGGCGGAAGCCAGCGGCATCCAGTCGCTGCGAGAATTCGCCGAGCAGCTCAAGACCTATTCGCTGCGCCCGGCACCGGCCATCGCCTGATCGCCGACGCATCGCCAGAACGCCCCGACCGGTTCGGGGCGTTCTGCTTTTCGGGGTTCACTCGCCTTTCAGCAACTGGCCGTCGCGGTCGAACACCCGCAGGCGGATCGGAATGCCCGCCGCCACGCTCTGCGACACAGTGCAGAACGCCTCGAACTGATCGAGAATGCGCGGGATGTGCTGCATCTCCGCCGCCGGCTTGCCGAGGCTGAGATCCACTTCGATACCCACTACCCGCTGGCGGTTCTCCGCATTGCGCCCGACCTCCGCGACGGCGTTGGCGGACAACGGCTCGGCGTCCTGCTTGAACTTGCGCAGGGCGAACAGCAGGCTGTCGGTCAGGCAGTTGGCGACCGCCGCGAGCAACAGTTGCACCGGGCTCGGTCCCTGGCTCTGGCCGAGGGGCGGCGGCTCGTCGGCGGTCAGGGGCGGAACGCCGTCGTCGAACGCCAGGGTGCAGCGGTAATCCTCTTCCTGCCGCAGGCGCAGGTGAATCCGTTGGTTGTCGCTCATTGCATTCTCCAGTACAGATGGCGGTTTGCCGGCACCGATTCGACCGTTAAGCCGATGCGGCTTGAAATCATTCTATCAATATATATATTGTAAATAATATAACTGAAAGGCTCGCTATGACCTCATCGGAAATCGATATCCAGCAGTTGCGCGCCAATGCAGATGCCGCTGGCCAGTTGCTCAAGGCCCTGGCCAATCCTGACCGGCTCCTGCTGCTCTGTCAGCTTTCCCAAGGCGAACGCAACGTCAGCGACCTGGAGGCCCTGCTCGGCATCCAGCAACCGACGCTATCGCAACAATTAGCGGTGCTGCGCCGCGAGGGGCTGGTGGAAACCCGCCGCGAGGGCAAGCAGATCTTTTACCGGATCAGTAGTCCGGCGGCCTTGGCCGTGATCAATACCTTGTACCAACTGTTCTGCGAGGGGCAGGAAAACCAATGACTATCGACTGGACGAACTTCACCCCCTGGAGCGCACTTGCCGGCGGCATTCTGATCGGCATTGCGGCCGGGTCGTTCGTCCTCTTCAACGGCCGGATCGCCGGTATCAGCGGATTGCTCGGCAGCCTGCTGGAGCCCGGCGCCGAGGGGCGTGGCGAGAAGGCGCTGTTCCTGCTCGGCCTGCTGCTGGCGCCGTTGCTCTGGCTGCTGTCCGGCGCACTGCCCGAGGTGGAATTCCAGACTGGCTGGCCGGGGCTGGTCGCCGCCGGCCTGCTGGTGGGCGTCGGTACCCGCTACGGTGCCGGTTGCACCAGCGGACACGGTGTCTGCGGCATGGCCCGGTTGTCGCCACGCTCGCTGGTGGCGGTCCTGTGTTTCATGGCCAGCGGTTTCGCCACTGTGTTTGCCCTGCGTCACCTTCTGGGGGGCTGAGCATGCGCAAACTGACAGCATTCGCCGCCGGCCTGCTGTTTGGTCTCGGCCTGCTGCTGGCGGGCATGGCCAACCCGGCCAAGGTGCTCGGGTTTCTCGACCTGGCGGGTGCCTGGGACCCGTCCCTGGCGCTGGTGATGGTGGGTGGCATCGGTGCCGCGCTGCTGCCGTTCGCCTGGGCGCGCCGGCATGAACGCTCGCTGCTGGGTGCGCCCATACAGTTGCCGCGCAAGCGTGAGCTGGATCGCCGCCTGATCGTCGGCAGCCTCGTCTTCGGCGTCGGCTGGGGCATCGCCGGTATCTGCCCCGGCCCGGCGCTGGCGATCCTGCTCACCGGGCATTGGCAGGTGCTGCTGTTCGTTCTGGCGATGATCGCCGGGATGTTGCTGTACACCGCGCTGGAGCGACGGCGCGCCCACTGACCCTGGAGGTCATCATGAAAGCCAATGTTGGAACCCTCGACCGTGGCCTGCGCATCGCCGCCGGCCTGATTCTGATCGGCCTCAGCCTGAGCGGCGTGATCGGCCTGTGGGGCTGGATCGGGGTGGTGCCGATTGCCACCGGCCTGTTCAGGTTCTGTCCCGCCTATTCGCTGCTCGGGCTGAATACCTGCCGTAACCGGCCCCACTGATCCCGACCTGCATCTACACGACGACCGAGGCGTTGGCTCGGTCGTCGCGTCTTGCCATCCTTTCGACAGCTCTCTGCGACTATCGTCGAATCACCATTATTTTTCTTTTGAATCAGATAGTTACTATGGCTTAGGGCGTAGGGGAAGAAGGCTCCTCTCTTATATTCTTAAAAGGTCTAAGTATAGAACCAAATAACAGTTACGCTCTTCATTAACTATCCCGTTCCGCGATTCTTGAGGATGACGAACATGCAACCCCACGTTGAAGCCTTCTTCGATCCGCACACCTTCACTTACAGCTATGTGGTCAGCGACCTCGCCACCGGGCGCTGCGCCATCGTCGACTCGGTGCTCGACTACGATCCGGCGGCGGGGCGCACCTCCTTCGCCAGCGCCGATCGCCTGATCGCCTATGTCCGCGAGCAAGGGCTGACGGTCGAATGGCTGCTGGAAACCCACGTACACGCCGACCACCTGTCCGCCGCGCCCTATCTGAAGCAGGCGCTGGGCGGCCGGCTGGCTATCGGCGACCGCATCACTGTGGTCCAGGGCGTCTTCGGCAAGTTGTTCAACGTCGGCAGCGAATTCGCCACCGACGGCAGCCAGTTCGATCACCTGTTCCACGACGGCGACCGCTTCACCATCGGCACCCTCGAAGCCCGTGCCCTGCATACACCGGGCCACACCCCGGCGTGCATGACCTATGTGATCGGCGATGCCGCCTTTGTCGGCGACACCCTGTTCATGCCGGACTACGGCACCGCCCGTTGCGACTTCCCCGGTGGCGATGCGCGGGTGCTGTACCGCTCGATCCGCAAGCTGTTCGAGCTGCCCGACGATACCCGCCTGTTCATGTGCCACGACTACAAGGCGTCGGGGCGCGAAGACTTTCGCTACCAGACCAGCGTGGCCGAGGAGCGTGCGCATAACGTGCACGTCCATGAAGGCGTCAGCGAGGACGACTTCGTCGCCATGCGCAGCGCCCGCGACGCTACCCTGGGCATGCCTACGCTGATCCTGCCGTCGGTGCAGGTGAATATGTGTGCCGGTGAGCTGCCGCCCGCCGAGGGCAACGGCACTCGCTATCTGAAAATCCCGTTGAACGTGCTCTGAGCGGAGGTCCGCGTCATGGATTCGTTGAAACGCCTCACCCCGTTCATCGCCGTTGCCGCTCAGTTACAGCCGGCCGACATGGGCACCCTGGCTGCCGCCGGCTACCGCTGTGTGATCAACAACCGCCCCGATGGCGAAGGCGAGGGCCAGCCGACCTCCGCCGAGATGGAAGCGGCCGCCAAGGCCAGCGGGCTGGATTACCACTATCTGCCGGTGATTTCCGGGCAGATCGGCGATGACGACGTCGCCGCTTTCACTGCGCTGCTCGACCAGGTGCGAGGGCCGGTCCTGGCGTTCTGCCGCACCGGCACTCGCTCCACCAGCCTGTGGGCGTTGAGCGAGGCGCATCACCTCGACCCCGAGACGTTGATGACGGCGGCAAAGGCTGCGGGTTACGACCTCGTCGGGCTGTTGCCGCGTCTGGAACAGCGCTGGCAGCAGGCGCCACACACCGAGGCGATCCAGCCGCCGACCCATACCGCCCGCTACGACGTCCTGGTCGTGGGCGGTGGCGCGGCGGGATGCGCCGTGACCGCCAGCCTGCTGCGGCGCGATCCCGGCCTGCGTATCGCAGTGATCGAGCCGCGCGAGCAGCACTACTACCAGCCGGGCTGGACGCTGGTTGGCGCCGGTGTGTTCGACCGTGCCCGCACCGAGCGGCCGATGTCCCGCTGCATTCCCAAGGGCGCGCAATGGGTGCGTGCGGCGGTGGCGGGTTTCGAACCTGAACAGCAGCGGGTGGTGCTGGAGGATGGCAATCGCCTGGGCTACCGGGTGCTGGTGGTCTGCCCCGGCCTGACCCTGGAATGGGGTGCCATCGAAGGCTTGCAGGAGACCCTCGGCAAGCACGGCGTGACGTCCAACTACCAGTTCGAGCTGGCGCCTTACACCTGGCAGCAGGTGCAGGCGCTGCGCCACGGTCGGGCGTTGTTCACCCAGCCGCCCATGCCGATCAAGTGCGCCGGCGCGCCGCAGAAGGCCATGTACCTGTCCTGCGACTGGTGGCATCGCCAGGGTGTGCTGAAAGACATCGAGGTGGAGTTCTGCTCGGCGGGTGCGGTGCTGTTCGGTGTCGCCGACTTCGTGCCGCCGCTGATGCGATACGTTGAGCGCTACGGTGCGCAACTGAATTTCAACACCAACCTGGTGGCGGTCGACGGACCGGCGCACAAGGCCTGGTTCAAGCCGACCGCAGCCGAAGGCGGCGCCCTCGTCGAGAAGGACTTCGACTTCCTGCACGTGGTCCCGCCGCAACGTGCACCGGCCTTCATCCGCCAGAGCCCGCTGGCCAACGCCGACGGTTGGCTGGAGGCCGATCACGAGACCCTGCGCCATCCGCGCTACGGCAACATCTTCAGCCTCGGCGATGTGTGCGCCGCACCCAACGCGAAGACTGCCGCGGCAGTACGCAAGCAGGCTCCGGTGGTCGCCGAGAACGTCCTGGCGGTGCTCGCCGGCCGCGGCCCGCAGGCGCTGTATGACGGTTACGGCTCATGCCCGCTGACGGTGGAGCGCGGCAAGGTGGTGCTGGCCGAGTTCGGCTACGGCGGCAAGCTGCTGCCCACCTTTCCCCTGGACCCGCGAGTTCCCCGGCGTATGGCCTGGGACCTGAAGGTGAAGGCGATGCCGAGCATCTATTTCGACCTGATGCTGCGCGGTCGCGAATGGCTTGCCGAGCCCCATCGCCTGCCCCATGAGCCGCGTCCGGTGGAGGCGACGCCGGCCTGCGACTTCCAGCAGGAGAAGCGTGGATGAAACTGCGCCGCTGGCTGCCCTGCCTCGAATGGGGGCGGCATTACGATCGCTCGATGGCTGCCCAGGATGGGCTGGCCGCGTTGATCGTGACGCTGATGTTGATCCCGCAGAGCCTGGCCTACGCCATGCTCGCCAGCCTGCCGCCGGTGGCCGGGCTCTACGCCAGCATCCTGCCCCTGCTGGCCTACGCCCTGTTCGGCTCCAGCCGTACCCTGGCGGTGGGGCCGGTGGCGGTGGTCTCGCTGATGACCGCGGCGACGCTCGACCCGCTGTTCCCCGCCGGCAGCGCCGATTACGTCGGTGCCGCCATGCTGCTGGCGTTGCTGTCGGGGCTGCTGCTGGCCGGCATGGCGCTGCTGCGGTTGGGCTTCGTCGCCAACTTCCTCAGCCACCCGGTGATTTCCGGGTTCATCAGCGCTTCCGGCCTGCTGATCGCCGTCGGTCAGCTCAAGCATGTCCTGGGGGTGCCGGTTGCCGGCGACACCTTGGCGCAGCTCGTGCCCGCCCTGGTGGCCAGCCTGCCGCAGACGCACCTGCCCACGCTGGCAATCGGCGCGACCAGCCTGGTGTTCCTCTGGTGGGTGCGTTCGCGTCTCAAGCCGCTGTTGGTGAAGCTCGGCCTGAGGACCGGTCTGGCCGGCAACCTGGCCAAGGCCGGGCCGGTACTGGCAATCCTGATCTCTGTACTGACGGTCTCCGCGCTGCACCTGGATCAGGCCGGGGTGAAGGTGGTGGGGGCGATTCCCCAAGGCTTGCCGGGGCTGGCGTTACCGACGCTGGACCTGTCGCTGGCGCTGCAACTGTTGCCGGCGGCTTTGCTGATCAGCCTGGTCGGCTTCGTCGAATCGGTGTCGGTGGCGCAGACCCTGGCCGCCAAGCGCCGCGAACGCATCGAACCGGACAGCGAACTGCTCGGCCTCGGTACGGCCAACCTGGCGGCGGCGGTGAGCGGCGGCTTTCCGGTCACCGGTGGCTTCGCCCGTTCAGTGGTGAATTTCGACGCCGGGGCGAGGACGCCCATGGCCGGTGTGCTCACAGCCGTGGGGATCGCCGTCACCGTGCTGCTGTTCACTCCGCTGTTCCACAACTTGCCCCAGGCGGTGCTGGCGGCGACCATCATCGTCGCCGTGCTCAGCTTGGTGGACCTCGGCGCGCTGCGCCGCACCTGGCGCTTCTCCCGGCAGGACGGCGCGGCCCAGTTCGCCACGTTGGCCGGGGTGCTGCTGCTGGGTGTCGAAACGGGCATCCTGATCGGCGTCGGGCTGTCGTTACTGCTGTTCCTCTGGCGAACCAGCCGCCCGCACATGGCGGTGGTCGGCCAACTGCCGGGCAGCGAGCATTTCCGCAATGTCGAGCGTTTCGATGTGGTGGAAAGCCCCGGCGTGCTGTCGCTGCGGGTGGACGAGAGCCTGTATTTCCCCAATGCGCGCTATTTGGAGGAACGCATCGCCGCCCTGGTGGCGGCGCGGCCGCAGGTGCGTCATCTGGTGCTGATGTGCTCCGGAGTCAACCTGATCGATGCCAGCGCCCTGGACAGCCTGGAGGCCATCGTCGAACGCCTGCATGCCGCCGGGGTGCAACTGCACCTGTCGGAAGTGAAGGGCCCGGTGATGGACCAGCTCAGGCGCTCGGACTTTCTCGAACGCTTCGGCGGGCGCGTATTCGTCAGCCAGTACGAAGCGCTCTGCGCACTGGACCCGCTCAGCGTGGCGCGGGCGAGCCGCCGGACGCCGCTCGCCCGTTCCTGACGCGCCGTCGTCCGGATCAACCGTTGATCGGCACGCTTCGCTGGCGCGCAGGCTGACCGGAACTTCATGCGCTGTAATTCATCTGATGAGTGCTCGCCATCCGGCGGGCTTCATTGTGCCCGTATGCCTGCGGCATACGTCAGGAATAGCCCTCCAGTTTTGGGTCGTGCTAGATGGATAGCAAAAACGAGCTTCCCGTTTCAGAAATCGCCGAGCTGCCGGCTCCCGCCGAGACGCTGCTCGCGCTGATGCATGCGCGTGCCGAAGTGGCACGGCTGAGCGAGCGCGAACAACTGTTCAGTTCGCTGCTGGCCAGCGTGAATGCCGTGCTCTGGGCCTTCGACTGGGAAGCCAGGAAGATGATCTACGTCAGCCCGGCCTACGAGCGCATCTTCGGCCGCTCCGCCGCGCTGCTGCTCGCCGACTATGGCGAATGGCTCAACAGCATCTATCCGGACGACCTCGATTACGCCGAGCAGAGCCTCGCCGAAGTGATCGAGAAAGGCGCCATCGAGGTCCGCGAGTACCGGATCATCCGTGCCGACGGGCAGATCCGCTGGCTCAGCGACAAGTGCTTCGTCAGCCAGCGCGGCGAGACCGGCAAGCCGCCGATCGTGGTGGGCATCGCCGAAGACATCACCGAGAAGAAACAACTGGAAGGCGAACTCCATCGCCTCGCCACCACCGACGTGCTGACCCAGAGCAGCAACCGCCGGCACTTCTTCGAATGCGCCCAGCGCGAATTCGAACTGGCGCGGCAGTACGGCAACCCGCTGGCGTTCCTCTTGCTGGACATCGATGACTTCAAGCGGATCAACGACACCCATGGCCACCAGACCGGCGACCTGGTTTTGCAGCGCGTCGCCCAATGCGGCGCCGGCGCCCTGCGACGGGGCGACCTGTTCGGGCGGATCGGTGGCGAAGAGTTCGCCGCGGTCTTCCCCGGTTGCGCCCCGGAACTGGCGCAACAGATCGCCGAGCGTCTACAGCGGGAAATCCAGCGCCTGGTCATCCATGTCGACGGCGAGTCGTTCGGCGTCACAGTGAGCCAGGGGCTGACCTGCCTCGGCCCGAAGGACACCAGCCTCAGCGCCCTGTTCGCCCGTGCAGACGCAGCTATGTACCAAGCCAAGCGCCAAGGCAAGAACCAGATCGTTCTGGCCTGAATCGAAGGGCGTGCCGGTAATGTGGTGCGCCCTTTTCTTAATTAAGGAATAAGTAAATAATTTCTTATTCCTTAACTCATATAAGGTGTCTTCCTATACTGCCTGCTCGTGAACAGCAGGAGGCAGCGCCATGCGCAGCGAACCCATCCGCTATCTGATCGTGCCGGGCTGGCAAGGCTCCGCCGACGGCCATTGGCAAAGCCACTGGCAACGCAGCCTGCCGAACAGCGCCCGGGTGGAGCAGGCCGATTGGATGTTGCCGCGTCGTGCCGACTGGGTCGCCGAGCTGGAGCGCTCGGTGACGGCGGACGCCCGGCCGGTGGTGCTGATTGCCCATAGCCTCGGTTGTGTCACCGTGGCCCACTGGGCGGCCCAGGCGCCGACAGCATCGTTGAGTCGTGTGCGCGGCGCGCTGCTGGTGGCTCCGGCCGACGTAGAGCGGGTGGGTTGCCCTGAACCGTTGCGTAACTTCGCCCCCATCCCCCGCGGCCCGCTGCCGTTCCCGAGCCAACTGGTCGGCTCGGACAACGATGCGGCGGCCAGCGCGGTCCGGGCGCTGGAAATGGCGTGCGATTGGGGCGCGGAAGCGGCGATCCTGTCCGGCGCCGGCCACATCAATGTGAAGTCCGGCCACCGTCGTTGGGAGCAGGGGTTCGGCTATCACTATCGCCTGCAGAACCGCATCGAACAACTGGAGCGGCGCCGAGCCTGACTGGATTGCCATGACGTTTTCCGCTCCTCCCGCCTTGCTGACGCTGTCCGACGCGGACCGCAGCCCGCTGAGTATCCGGGCGCGCGCCCTGGTGTTCGCCGACCCCACCTCCCAACGGTTGCGCGCCGAGGTCGAACGGCTGGCGGCGAGCGCGCTGCCGGTGCTGATCCAGGGCGAGACCGGTAGCGGCAAGGAGCTGCTGGCGCGCCACATCCATCGCAGCAGCGACCGCCAGGGGCTGTTCGTCGCTGTGAATTGCGGCGCATTGAGCCCGAAGCACGCCGAGGCCGAGCTGTTCGGCCATGCTGCCGGAGCCCGTGCCGGAACGGCCGGGCGTGCCGGCTGGTTCGGCTCGGCGAATGGCGGCAGTCTCTACCTCGACGAGATCGGTGACCTGCCGCTCTCTCTGCAGGCCAAACTGCTGGCCGCCCTGGAGAATCGCGAGGTGATGCGAGTCGGCGCGCAGCGGCCGAATCCGCTCGATGTCCGCTTGCTGGCCGCGACCAGTATCGATTTGGTGCGAGCGGTGGAGGCCGGCACCTTCGACGAGCGTCTTTATCTCTACCTGAGCGAAGGCCGGCTGAATTGGCCACCGTTGCGCGAGCGGGTCGGCGACATCCTGCCCCTGGCCGAATACTTCCTCGGTATCTACGCCCAGCGGCTGGGCCTGTCGCCGCCGTTGCTCAGCCCCGAGGCCCAGCGGCAACTCGAAGGGTACATCTGGCCTGGCAATACCCGGGAGCTGGAAAATGTCATCCACTTCGCGCTGCTGGTCAGCAAGGGTGGGGATATCCAGCCGGAGCATCTCGGCCCGGCAAACCCCATGGCACTCATCGAGCGGCAGCTCGAACGGCTGCTGGCATCGCCCAGTCTTCGGGAGCCATTGCGGGAGATCCTGGCGTGCTCCGGGGCCGTGCCTGATCGCTGAAAGCCACCTGGCGTCGGCGTTTCGTGACATGGACCAAATTTTATTGGTCAGCCGAGTGGGGAGCTGAAGGTCGGCCTACGACTGTGATTGGCGGAAACCCGCCAAATTTATTATCAGCGTGGGCGGAAATTTGCCTATGGGTGCGCGGAAACACATCCGTAAATACTTTGAAATACCTCTGAAACAAGCGTGGCAGGGGTGATCGTAATGACTGGCACAATATCTGCCTTGGCTCGACCATCTCGATGATGCCATGTAAGGCCACTATAAAAAGATGAGAGAGCAGCCGATGAAACACTGCCGATATCCGGTGTTCGCCGTAACGCCCGTCTTCCCGTCCGCGGCCTTCGTCCGTCCACGGATCGAATACTCCTAGTTTTCCAACCGCATGCCTTGTACGCGACGGACCTTGTCCGCTCGTGCGACGGCGTGCGGTTTGTCGGATCCGGTCCCGGGGCTGCCGCTTCTCCCGTGAAGTTTCCCCGGACCGTTTTGCCCAACCGTAAACACACTGGAGAAACCATAATGAAAAAAACCACCCTGGCGCTGGCCGTCGCCGCCGGTACCCTGGGCATCACCCTCAGCCAGCAGGCGAGCGCTGCCGGCTTCTTCGAGGACAGCAAGGCTAGTCTGGAGCTGCGCAATTTCTACATGAACCGCGACTTCCGCCAGGACCTGGGCGAGCCGAACCCGCCGCGTGTCACCGGCAAGACCCCGGCCGAGTTCCGCAGCAAGTCCGAAGAGTGGGCACAGGGTTTCATCGTGCGTTACGAGTCGGGCTTCACCGAAGGCACCGTCGGCTTCGGTCTGGATGCCATCGGCACCCTGGGCGTGAAGCTGGATTCCGGTCGTGGTACTTCCGGCACTGGCTTGCTGCAAGTGGACAAGGAAACCGGTGAGGCTCAGGACACCTATGGTGATCTGGGCGCTACCGCCAAGGTCCGCGTATCCAAGAGCACACTGAAAGTCGGCACCCTGATGCCGAAGATGCCGGTGCTGGTGTCCAACGACTCGCGCTTGCTGCCGCAGAGCTTCCAGGGCGGCTGGCTGAATTCCGCCGAGATCGATGGCCTGACCTTCGACGCCGGCCAGATCAACCGCGTGAACCAGCGTGATTCCTCCGACCACGAGACCATGGTGATCAACACCGTTGGCCGCAAGGGCATCACCGGTATCAGCAACGTGGACAGCGATGAGTTCAACTTCGCCGGCCTGTCCTACAAGTGGAACGACAGCCTGACCACCAGCTACCACTACGGTGCACTGGACAACTTCTACAAGCAGAACTACCTGAGCCTGGTTCACGTCCTGCCGCTGGGCGACAAGCAATCGCTGAAGAGCGACCTGCGCTACGCCCGTTCCACCGATGATGGCCAGTCCAACGTCGACAACAAGGCTCTGGGCGGCCTGTTCACCTACACCCTGGGCTACCACGCCTTCGGCCTGGGTTACCAGAAGATGAGCGGCGACACCGGCTTCGCCTACGTCAACGGTACCGATGCCTACCTGGTGAACTTCGTCCAGATCAACGACTTCGCCAACGAGGACGAGCGTTCCTGGCAGGTTCGCTACGACTACAACTTCGCCGGCGTCGGCATCCCCGGCCTGACCCTGATGACCCGCTACATCACCGGCGACAACGTCGAGCGTGCCGATGGCAGCGAAGGTCGCGAGTGGGAGCGCAACACCGACATCGCCTACGTCTTCCAGGACGGCCCGCTGAAGAACCTGGGCGTCAAATGGCGTAACGCGACGGTACGCTCCAACTTCGGTAACGACCTGGACGAGAACCGCCTGATCGTCAGCTACACCCTGCCGCTGCTGTAAGCAGAGGCGTCATCCCGCTCCTCTGCACAAGGACGTGCATCGTCTTGCCGGCACCGCCCCCATGGGCGGGGCCGGCTTTTTTATGTCCGCTCCATTCAACCCAGGATGGCGTTGAATAGCAGCAGCGTGACCAGCGCAGTGAACCAGCAGAGCGTGGTGGGGACCGACCAGGTAAGCAACTGATGCTTGGCGTTCTTCACGCCCAGCAGCCGGTTGACCACCCAGAAATAGCTGTCGTTGAAGTAGCCGAACACCATGGAGCCGATGGCGGCGGCCTGGGCGGCGAAGACCATGTTGACGTCCGGGATGGCCGCGAGGATCGGCGCCGAGATTGACGCACCGGTGATCATCGCCACGGTACCGCTGCCCTGGATCAGGCGCACCAGCGAGGCGATCACGAAGGGAATCAACACTGCCGGCAGCGGCAGGGTCGCTACCCATTCGCCCATGTACTGGCCGGCGCCGCTATCGCGCAGTACCGCACCGAGGGCGCCGCCGGCACCGGTGACCAGCAGGATGATGCCGGCACTTTCCACGCCCTTTTCCATCTCTGCGATCACGTCATCGCGCGGCATGCGTGGCACCAGCCCGTAGATCGCCACGACCACGCCGAGCCCGACCGCGATCACCGGATTGCCGATAAAGGCGCAGACTTGGCCGATCACCCCCTGGCTGATCGACGCGTCGCCGTTGAGCTTGGCCAGCGCGCCGACCAGGGTGTTGGTGAAAATCAGCAGGATCGGCAGGGCGATCGGCAGCACCGACAGCCACAGCGGCGGCAGTTCGCGCTCGCGGGCATCGGCTTGGTCGAGTACCTGCTGGTAGGCTTGGCGCGGGTCGAGGGAAACGTGGTTGTCGCGCTGGATCATCGCCTCGATGCGTGGCCCCATGAAGCGGGCGTAGGCGATCAGCACGAACAGGCCGGGAATGGTGAACACCACGCCCCAGAAGATCATCAAGCCGATGTCGATGTTGAAAATGCCGGCGATACCCAGGGGGCCGGGCGTCGGCGGGACCGCGTGGTGGGTCAGCATCAGGCCTCCGGCCAGGGCGATGCCGAGGGTCAGCACGGACTTGCCGGTATTGCGCGACAACGCGCGCACCAGCGGATTAAGGATGACAAAGGCGGAATCGCAGAAGATCGGAACGGACACGATATAGCCGGTGATGGCCATCGCCCATTCCTCGCGCTTGCTGCCGAGCCAGCGGATGAAGCTGTAGGCCATCCGTTCGGCGGCGCCGGAGACTTCCAGCAGGCGGCCCATCATGACGCCGAAGCCGATCACCAGGCCGATGGTGGAGAGCGTGGCACCGAAGCCGGTGGTGATGGATTTGACCAGCGCATCCGGCGCCATGCCGCCGACCAGGCCGGCGATGGAGGCGGCGCAGACCAGCGCGAGCAGGGCGTGGATGCGGGTGCGCAGGACCAGCACGATGAGCACGAAGATGGCCAGCACCAGGCCGACCATCAGCTGCGGTCCCGCGATTGCGGTTGCGTTCATGGAGTTTCCCTCTTGTTTTTATCGTCGGGTTGGGAATGGCGGCGCCCGTAGGCACCGGGAGTCACTGGACTGCCATAAAGCGTTGGTGCGCTTTCACCACGGCATCGAAGTCTTCGTCGACGTGGAAGCCCAGCCGCAGCGGCCGCTCGATATCGAAGTCGCCAGGCCAGCTGCAGACGATGCGCTGCACGCGTTCGTCCGGCTCTTGGCTGACCAGTGCCCGTGCCGCTTCGCCGCCGATGCGGGCGAGGCTGTCGAGCATCTGGCTGACCCGCACGCTGATGCCGGGCAGGTTGAGCGTGCGGCGCAGGCCGAGGGCCGCACCTTCGAGGCGTGCCGCGTGGACGAGGTTGGCGATCACCGTGTCCGGCGAAGACAGCCACAGGCGTGTGTCCAGCGGTACCGGGCAGTTGCTCGGTTCGCCGGCCAGCGGTTCGCGGATGATGCCGCTGGCGAATGACGAGGCCGCCGCGTTCGGCTTGCCGGGGCGCACCGAGATGGTCGGCAGGCGGCACACCCGGCCATCGATGAAGCCTTTGCGCGAGTAATCGTTGATCAGCAGCTCGGCCATGGCTTTCTGCGCGCCGTAGGAGGATTGCGGCAGCGGCGCCAAGTCTTCGGGCACCCGCTCCGGCAGCTCGCCGCCGAACACCGCCAGGGAGCTGGCGAACACCAGTTTCGGGGCGTTGGCGCGATGGCGGCAGGCTTCCAGCAGCACGCGGGTAGCATCCAGATTGACGCGCATGCCGAGGTCGAAATCCGCTTCGGCCTGGCCGCTGACCACGGCGGCCAGGTGATAGACGAGGGCGGTATCGGCATCGATGAGCGGGGTGATGAAGGTAGGATCGGCAACATCGCCGATCACCGACTCGACCCGTGGGTCCTGCACGGGGCAGGTGGCCAGATCGATGGAGAGAATGCCGGACAGGCCGGGCACGAGGTCGCTCGCGGTGGAGCTGAGCAAGGCCTCGATCAGACGGCTGCCGAGAAAGCCGGCACCACCGGTGACTACGATCTTCATGTATCGCACTCCACTGAGGAGAATACCCGGGTGTGTCGGGACACCCCGGATTCTTGTTGTCGAAGAACTGCGTGACAAGCAGTTGTCATGTTGTATGATGAATTTACGTTGAGCGCAACCTGTCCATGGGCCGATTTCTGCCATGAGGCCGAAATGAAGCCGGGCCGGTTGCCGGGAGAATTGAGTGGAAGCACTGAACGAAGCCACACCGAAGCTGGCCGAGCGCCTGGCCAAGCGCCTCATCGAGGCGATCCAGGAAGGCCGCCTGGCCGCCGGCAGCCGCCTGCCCACCGAGCAGGCGCTGTGCGAGCAGTACGGGGTCAGCCGCACCGTGGTGCGCGAGGCCATTTCCATGCTCAAGCGCGAAGGCATGGTCGCGTCGCGCCAGGGCAGCGGCACCTATGTGACCGCCAATCCGTCGGTGGCGCTGCGGCTGGCGCCGCCCCAGGGCAACTTCGAGGCGGTGGTGGAAATCCTGGAAATCCGTAGCGCCCTGGAAATCAAGGCAGCCGAACTGGCGGCCAAGCGACGGACCAATGCGCAACTGCGGGCCATGCGCAACGCTCTGGCCGAACTGGACGAAGCCGTCGAGCGCGGCGAGGACGGCGTCCGCGAGGACCTGGCCTTCCATCGCTCCATCGTGCTCGCCACCGGCAACCAGCACTTCGTCGAAACCATCGATTTTCTCCACCAACTGCTGCAACAGGCGATCAGCATCACCCGGCGCAACGAGGCGCGGAATCGGGAGTACATGCGGCAGGTCGACCAGGAGCACCTGGCGCTGGTGGAAGCCATTGCGGCAGGGAACGGCGAGGCCGCACGCCACGCCGCGTCCCTGCATCTGCAAAACGCCGAAGGCCGCCTGCGCGAGGCGCGACGAGAGGCCGACGGCTCCTGACAATAAGCACAAGAGGGTCCCCCACATGACTGCTGTTTCCTCCACCATCGGCGTGATCGGCCTCGGCTCCATGGGCTTGGGCATGGCCCGCTCGCTGCTCCGCGCCGGGCTGCCCGTCTGGGGCTATGACATTCGCGAAGAGGTGCGCAATGCCTTCGTGGCCGAAGGTGGCCGGCCGCTGGCCTCGCTGGGCGAGGGGGCGGAGACAGCGGAGGTGCTGTTCATCGTGGTGGTCAATGCCGCACAGACCGAATCGGTGCTGTTCGGCAGCGAGGGGATCGCTTCGCGCCTGCGTTCCGGCACAGTGGTGGTGGCTTGCGCGACCATCCCGGCGGCGGCTGCGCGGCGTATCGCCGAGCGTCTGGCCGAGCACGGGGTACTGATGCTGGATGCGCCGATTTCCGGCGGTGCCGTGCGGGCCGCGGCCGGCGAGCTGACGGTCATGGCGTCCGGCCCGGAAGAGGCGTTCCGGCGGGCCGAAACCGCTCTTGGCGCCGTGGCGGCCAAGGTCTACCGGCTCGGTACGGAAGCCGGGCAGGGTTCGCAGATCAAGCTGGTCAACCAACTCCTCGCCGGTGTGCACATCGCCGCGGCAGCCGAGGCCATGGCCTACGGTATCCGCCAGGGCTGCGACCCCGAGGCGCTGTACGAGGTGATCAGCCACAGCGCGGGTAATTCCTGGATGTTCGAGAACCGCGTGCCGCATTTGCTGGCCGGCGACTACCGGCCGCGTTCGGCGGTGGACATCTTCGTCAAGGACCTCGGCCTGGTGCTGGACAGTGCCCAGGAGGCGGTCTTTCCGCTGCCGCTCACCGCCAGCGCGCACCAGATGTTCAAGCAGGCGTCCGCCGCTGGCCATGGCCGTGAGGACGACATCGCCGTGGCGAAGATTTTCCCCGGTATCCGCCTGCCCGCCGCTGCCAACGAGGAGGGCTGAGCCATGCCGCTGATCGGATGCATCGCCGACGATTTCACCGGCGCCACCGACCTCGCCAGCATGCTGGTGCGCGGCGGTGCCCGTACCGTGCAGACCATCGGTGTGCCGGAGCACCTGCTCGACCTGGAAGGCGCCGATGCCCTGGTGGTGGCGCTGAAGTCGCGCAACCTGGTACCGGCCGAGGCGGTCGCGCAATCGCTGCGGGCCCTGGAGTGGCTGCGTGCGCAGGGCTGCCGGCAGTTCTACTTCAAATATTGTTCGACCTTCGACTCCACCGCCGAAGGCAACATCGGCCCGGTCGCCGATGCGCTACTCGATGCCCTCGACAGCGACTTCACCGTGGCCTGCCCGGCGCTGCCGGACAATCGCCGCAGCGTGTTCAACGGCTACCTGTTCGCCAACGACGTGCCGCTCAACGAGAGCGGCATGCAGGACCATCCGCTGACGCCGATGCACGACGCTAACCTGCTGCGCGTGCTGCAGCCACAGACCCGCCGCCGCGTCGGCCTGATCGACTACCGCACCCTGCGTGCCGGCGTCGAGGCGACCCGTGTGCGGATTGCTGCGCTGCGCGCCAACGGTGTCGGCATTGCCATCAGCGATGCCATCGATAACAGCGACCTGGACGTATTGGGTGCCGCCTGCGCCGACCTGCCGCTGGTCACCGCCGGCTCCGGCCTGGCCTTGGGCCTGACGGCGCACTGGCGTGCCTCGGGCGAGCTGGGTGGTAGCCGGGATGCCGGTCGCCTGGAACAGCCCTGGGGCCGCCAGGCGATCCTCAGCGGCAGTTGTTCGCGCGCCACGCTGGGCCAGATCGAACAGGCCAGGTCCGCTTTTCCGGCGTTCCGCCTGGAAGCGGCCGAGCTGATGACGCGTGGTGACGCGCTGGTGGCCGAAGCCCTGGCCTGGAGCGCCGAGCATGGCCGGGAAGGGCCGGTACTGATTTATGCCAGCAGTGCGCCGGACGAGGTGCGCCGTGTGCAAGAAGCCTTCGGCGGTCAGGTCGTGGGTGAGCGTATCGAAGCCGCGCTGGCGGCCATCGCCAAGGGGTTGGTGGAAGAGCAGGGGGTCGGGCAGTTGCTGGTGGCCGGCGGCGAGACCTCCGGCGCGGTGGTCGGCGTCCTGGGCGTCGAAGGGCTGCGCATCGGACCGAGCATCGATCCCGGCGTGCCCTGGACCCAAACCCTCAAGCAGGGCGGCCGCCCGCTCAGCCTGGCGCTGAAGTCCGGCAACTTCGGCAGCGCCGATTTCATGGTCAAGGCCTGGGGGATGCTGGCATGAGCAAGGAAAGCACCCTGCGCGAACAGATCGTCAGGATCGGCCGCTCGCTGCACCTGCGCGGCCTTAGCCCCGGCTCCTCGGGGAACATCAGCGCACGCCTGGATGACGGCTGGCTGCTGACCCCGACCAATGCCTGCCTGGGCGAGCTGGATCCGGCAGACATCGCCAAGCTGGATTGGGACGGCAACCACCTGGCCGGCAAGCCCGCCTCCAAGGAAGCCTTCCTGCACCGCGCGGTCTACGAAGGCCGCGAGGAATCCGGGGCCATCGTGCACCTGCATTGCACCCACTCGGCGGCGGTGTCCTGTCTCGATTGCCTCGACGCGAAATCCTGCCTGCCGCCGCTGACGCCCTATTTCGTCATGCGGGTCGGCCGCCTGCCGCTGATCCCGTACCATCGCCCCGGCGATCCGAAGCTGGGCGAGGCGATTCGCGGGCTGGTCGGTCGGCACAGCTCGGTGCTGCTGGCCAATCATGGCCCGGTGGTTTCCGGCAAGGATCTGGAGGCGGCGACCTATGCCATCGAAGAACTGGAGGAGACCGCCAAGCTGTACCTTCTCCTGCGCCAGCAGCCGGTCCGCCTGCTCAACGACGAACAAATCGAAGAACTGCGCCAGACCTTCGGCGCCCAGTGGTGAGAACGCCCATGCCCCGATTCGCCGCGAACCTCAGCATGCTGTTCAACGATGTGCCCTTCCTCGAACGCTTCGGCCGCGCCGCCGCCGCCGGTTTCAAGGGCGTCGAGTACCTGTTCCCCTATGAGTACGCCCCGGCCGAACTGGTCGAGCGCTTGCAGAACCATGGACTGGCCCAAGTGCTGTTCAACCTGCCGCCGGGCGATTTCGCCGCCGGAGAGCGTGGTCTGGCAGCGCTGCCGGGACGAGAGTCGGAGTTTCGCGAAAGCGTCGATCGCGGCGTCGAATACGCCCGCGCCCTCGGCTGTCCGCGCCTGCATGCCATGGCCGGGCTGGTGACCGACGAAAGCCAGCGCCCGCGCATGCGCGAAACCTATCTGGAAAACCTGCGCTATGCCGCGCGCCGCCTGGCCGAGCACGGGTTGACCCTGCTGATCGAGCCGATCAACACGCGCAGCATTCCGGGCTATTTCATCAACCGGCAGGCCGAGGCCCACGCCATTCTGGCCGAGCTGGGCGAACCCAACCTGCGGGTGCAATTGGATTTCTTCCATGCGCAGATCATGGAGGGCGACCTGACCGCCACCTTCAAGCGCTTCCAGGCCGGGGTCGGTCATATCCAGATAGCCGGCGTGCCGGATCGCCACGAGCCGGATACCGGTGAGGTGAACTATCCGTACCTGTTCCGCCTGCTCGACGAAGCCGGCTACGACGGCTGGATCGGCTGCGAGTACAACCCGCGCGGCCTGACCGAAGACGGCCTCGACTGGTTCGCGCCCTGGCGCTGATCGCTTCCCGTTGTCCGCTTGTCCCTTGCCCGACCGGCATTGCCGTTCGGGCATTTTTTGCGTGGAGGGGCAGGCGCTCAGCGTCGTTGCGGCGCCGGCTGTTGCTGGGTGATGCAATGGATATTGCCGCCGCCCAGAAGGATTTCCCGGCCCGGCACCATCACCACCTCGTGCTGCGGAAACAGCCGTTTGAGGAGGGCTTCGGCCTCGGCGTCTTCCGGCTCGTCGAAGCGCGGCGCAACGATGCCGCCGTTGACGATCAGGAAGTTCACGTAGGACCCGGCCAGCCGGACCTTCGGGCTGCGCTCCTGGCTGCCGGCAGCGAGGTCGACGCCGGCGCACTCGTCTTCGCTGGCGTAGAGCGGGCCGGGGATCGGCATCTTGTGCACGGTCAGGGCGCGGCCCTTGGCGTCGCGGGCCTGCTCCAGCACGCGCATGGCCGCCTGGCAGCGCGGGTAGTTGGGGTTCTGCGGGTCGTCGGTCCAGGCCAGCAGCACTTCGCCCGGGCGCACATAGCAGCAAAAGTTGTCCACATGGCCGTCGGTCTCGTCGTTGTAGAGGCCGTCCGGCAGCCAGATCACCGTCTCGATGGCCAGGTGCTCGCGCAGCATGTCCTCGATTTTCTCGCGGGACAGGTGCGGATTGCGGTTGCGGTTGAGCAGGCATTCCTCGGTGGTGATCAGCGTGCCTTCGCCATCCACGTGGATGGAGCCGCCCTCGAGCACGAAGCCTTCGGTGCGGTAGCGGTCGCAGCGTTCGATTTCGAGGATCTTGCTCGCCACTTGATCGTCGCGTTGCCAGGGCCAGTAGAGGCCGCCGTCGAAGCCGCCCCAGGCATTGAAGGTCCAGTCCACGCCGCGCACGCCGCCGTTGCCGTCGATGACGAAGGTGGGGCCGGTATCACGCACCCAGGCGTCGTCGGTGGTGATTTCCACCACGCGGATGTTGGGGTGATCGAGGCGGGCCCGGGCGTTTTCGTACTGTGCGGCGGATACGCAAACGGTGACCGGCTCGAAACGGGCGATGGCCTTGGCCACCGCGGTGAAGGCCGTCTGTGCCGGCTTGCCGCCGAGCCGCCAGTTGTCAGGGCGTTCCGGCCAGACCATCCAGGTCTGACTGTGGGGTTCCCATTCGGCGGGCATGCGGTAACCGTCGGCGCGGGGGGTACTGGTCAGGGTTGTCATCTCATAGAACCTTGCGGGCTGTCGTTCATTGCGCCGGGCTCGCAGGCGCGACCCCGCTCGCGGTCGTCAGCGAGCGGGTGCTCGGTTTCTCAGGATTCCAGGGAGCCGTCCAGGGTCTTGATCGGGCCGTACAGGTTCGGCCGGCGATCACGGAACACGCCCCAGGCGCTGCGGATGCCCTCCAGCTTGTCCAGGTCGAAGCTGTGCACCAGGACGCCTTCTTCGGTCTCGTTCAGCTCTTCCACCTTGGCGCCGAACTGGTCGGCGATGAACGACGAGCCGTAGAAGTCGATGTGATAGTCGCCCTGGTCTTCGCGGCCGATGCGGTTGCTGGCGATCAGCGGGATCAGGTTGGCACCGGCGTGGCCCTGCTGCACGCGCTGCCAATGATCGCGCGAGGTAATGGTCGGGTCATGCGGCTCGCTGCCGATGGCAGTCGGGTAGAAGAACAGCTCGGCACCGAGCAGCGCCATGCTGCGCGCGGTCTCCGGGAACCACTGGTCCCAGCAGATGGCCACGCCGATCTTGGCGTAGCGGGTCTGCCAGACCTTGAAGCCGGTATCGCCGGGGTTGAAATAGTACTTCTCGTGGTAGCCGGGACCATCCGGGATATGACTCTTGCGGTACACGCCGAGCATTTTGCCGTCGGCGTCGATGATGGCGATGCTATTGAAGCGCGCGCGGCCCGCCAGTTCGAAGAAGCTGATCGGCAGCACCACCTTGAGTTCGGCGGCGACCTTCTGGAAATGCTTGATGGCGGGGTTGTCTTCCACCGGGGTGGCCAGTTGCAGGTACTCGGCGTTCGGCTTCTGGCAGAAGTAGGGGGTTTCGAACAGTTCCTGGATCAGGATGATCTGCGCACCCTTGGCAGCGGCCTGGCGAACCAGTTTCTCGGCATTGGCGATATTCGCGTCGCGATCCCAGGAGCAGGCCATTTGTGTGGCGGCGACGGTAACGATACGGGACATAGGCACCTCGTGAGTGAGACGGAAGCCGGGTCTACTGACCTTAGCAGAGGCCCGGTGACAATCAGCCGGCCAAGGTGGGCGGTTCGGCGATTGCGGATTTATATCCGATAAAAATCGGTTTTTGAAGAGGGCGCACGGAAAATCTCTCTGCCAGGGTCAGCATAGCGCTTCGTCTGGAATTCAATGATGTGGTGCGCAATCGCTTTGACAAGGGGTTGAGGGATAAATGCGGATAAAAATCTGTTTATTTCAAGGGGCGATTGGTTGCGGTCGTTTCGGTAGGTGGGGTGGCAGGTAGAGCGCGAGGTAGGCATCGAACACGCGCATGCCTTCCTCGGCCATGCGCGGCGTGATGGTGCCGTGCAGTTGTACCGAGCGGGCATAGACGCGGTCGCCCAGCTCCATGGCCAGGGCGAAGACATCCACGTCCTCGGGCAGCGGCGGCAGTGGGAAGTGCCGGTCGAACAGGATGTGCATCAGGCGGCCCAGCTCCAGGTCATGCTGGCGGTCGGCCTGGGTGACCTCGGTGAGTCCGTGCTGGGCAAGGATGAGCTGGCGGGCGGCGGTATCCGCGGCGTAGATCGCCAGCATGCGCTCCTCGACGATACGTGACAGGTCGCGCCAGTCGCGCAGGCTGACATGGTCGATGGGCTCTTGCAGGCAGGCGCGGAAAGCGGCATGGACGTCGGCGGTCAGGGCTTCGAGCAGTGCCGGCACGCTGGCGAAGAAGTGATAGACCGAGGACGGCGGCATCTCCGCGCGTTCCGCCACGCTGTAGATCGACAGGCCACCGACGCCCGCCTCGGCCAGCAATTCCCGTGCGGCGGCAAGTATGCTGGCGATCCTCGCCTGGCTGCTGGCTCGCGGTTTACGGGCGGTGGCGGGGCGCGTCATTGGCTGTCTCCTTTCCTGGGAGGCGCTATTGGACGTCAGCCGGTGGCCGGCTCGCAAGATGCGGGAAATCGGGGTGGGATAAAGAACGACGCCGGCAAGTAGCCGGCGTCGAGTGCGTCACACGGTATGCAGGTACCAGTTGTACTCGAGGTCGGAGATCGAGTGCTCGAACTCCTCCAGCTCGCTTTCCTTACAGGCGACGAAGATGTCGATGTAGTCCGGGCTGATGTAGCGCGCCATGATCTCGCTGTCGTCCAGCTCGCGCAGGGCATCGCGCAGGTTGTTCGGCAGGCTCTGCTCGACCTGTTCGTAGGAATTGCCCTCGATCGGCTCGCCCGGCTCGATCCGGTTGGTCAGGCCGTGGTGGACGCCGGCGAGCACTGCCGCCATCAGCAGGTACGGGTTGGCGTCGGCACCGGCGACGCGGTGTTCGATGCGCACCGCGTCCGGGCTGCCGGTAGGCACGCGCAGGGCCACGGTGCGGTTATCCAGGCCCCAGCTCGGCGCGTTGGGCACGTAGAACTGTGCGCCGAAACGGCGGTACGAGTTCACGTTCGGACAGAGGAAGGCCATCGACGCGGGCATGGTCTCCAGCACACCGCCGACCGCGTGGCGCAACGCGGCGTTCTGCTGGGGATCATCGGTGGCGAAGATGTTCTTGCCGTCCTTGTCGAGAATCGAGATGTGCACGTGCAGGCCGTTGCCCGCCTGGCCCGGATAGGGCTTGGCCATGAAGGTGGAGTCCATTTCATGGTCGTAGGCGATGTTCTTGATCAGCCGCTTGAGCAGCACCGCGTAGTCGCAGGCCTTGATCGGGTCGGCGACGTGGTGGAGGTTGACTTCGAACTGCGCCGGCGCGCTTTCCTTGACGATGGCATCGGCCGGGATGCCCTGGTCCTTGGCGCCCTCGAGGATGTCCTGCAGGCAGTCGACGTATTCGTCGAGGTCGTCGATCAGGTACACCTGGGTCGACTGCGGACGCTTGCCGGAAATCGGCGAGCGCGGCGGCTGCGGGCGCCCGTTCACGTTTTCCTGGTCGATCAGGTAGAACTCGAGTTCGAAGGCGGCGCAGATGGTCAGGCCCAGTTCGTCGAACTTCGCGACCACCTGGCGCAATACCTCCCGCGGATCGGCGAAGAAGGGCGTGCCGTCCAGCTCGTGCATGGTCATCAGCAGTTGCGCCGTCGGGCGCTTCTGCCAGGGTTCCTTGCTCAGGGTATTGGGGATGGGGAAGCAGATACGGTCGGCGTCGCCGATATCCAGGCCCAGACCGGTGCTTTCCACCGTCGAACCGTTGATGTCCAAGGCGAAGAGCGAGGCGGGGAGGTTGATGCCTTTCTCGTAGACTTTATGGAGGCTGTTGCGTTCGATGCGCTTGCCGCGCACCACTCCATTCATATCTGCAATAAGAAGGTCGACGAACTGGACCTCAGGATGTTCCTTAAGGAACGCGTTCGCTTCGTTAAGCTGAACGGCACGCGGGGGTACCGACATGATGCAACACCTTTATTGTTAAAAATATCAATCATTCGAGCGCTCTAGGCTGAGTCAATCTTAAACGCCTGATACTGTCAAGAGCGCTCCATTCTGCCCTAAAAAAGGTCTGCATGGCCAATTTTGGGGCGTTTCAGGGCATTATGAAGCGGCTTGCGACCGCTGCCGGCGCGGTGCTCAGTGAGGCGTGTTCAATTTTTTACAGCCCTATTGTGTAAAAAAATGAACAAGGCTAAGCTCGGTCGCAACCCATAACAGCTATAAGACGGGTGACCCATGCCTCGCCTGCCGTTGATCGGCGTGACCGCCTGCACCAAGCAGATCGGTTTGCATCCTTACCATATCGCCGGCGACAAATACCTTCGTGCCGTCGCCGTGGCCGCCGGGGGATTGCCTCTGATCGTTCCGGCCCTCGCCGAACTGATCGACCAGCCGACCTTGCTGGCCAGCCTCGACGGCCTGCTCTTCACCGGTTCGCCGTCGAACGTCGAGCCTCATCATTACCAGGGGCCGGCGAGCGAGCCTGGCACGCATCACGACCCCTCCCGCGACCGTACCACTTTGCCGCTGATCCGTGCGGCGGTGGAGGCCGGCCTGCCGATATTCGGCATCTGCCGCGGATTCCAGGAAATGAATGTGGCATTCGGCGGCAGCCTGCACCAGAAGGTGCATGAAGTCGGCCCGTTCATGGATCACCGCGAACCGGAAGGTGAATCGCTGGACATCCAGTACGCCCCCAGCCATACGCTGCATGTGCAGCCGGGTGGGGTTCTCGCAGGGCTCGGACTGCCCAGCGAAATTCACGTCAATTCGATTCATGGCCAGGGCGTTGAACGTCTGGCGCCGGGCCTGCGCATCGAAGCCCTGGCGCCCGACGGGTTGATCGAGGCTTTCTCGATCGAGGGAGCCAAGAGCTTTGCCCTCGGGGTGCAATGGCATCCAGAATGGCAAGTGCGGGACAACCCTCATTATCTCGCCCTCTTCCAGGCCTTTGGTGAGGCTTGCAGGGAGAGGGCGGGGCAACGCTGAGCCGACGCGGGAACGTCGGTCTCTCAACCCTGAGGTCTTTATGACTACCAAGCTCGACCAGCTCACCAGCTGGCTGAAAGAACGCAAAATCACCGAAGTTGAATGCTTGATCAGCGATCTTACTGGCATCGCCCGCGGTAAGATCTCGCCGACCAACAAGTTCCTCGACGAAAAAGGAATGCGCCTCCCGGAAAGCGTCCTGCTGCAGACCGTGACCGGCGATTACGTCGAGGACGACATCTATTACGAACTGCTCGACCCGGCGGACATCGACATGTTCTGCCGCCCAGACGAGAACGCCGTGTTCCTCGTGCCCTGGGCCATCGAGCCCACCGCCCTGGTGATCCACGACACCTTCGACAAGATGGGCAACCCCATCGAGCTGTCGCCGCGCAACATCCTCAAGAAGGTACTGAAACTCTATGCCGACAAGGGTTGGCAGCCGATCGTCGCCCCGGAGATGGAGTTCTACCTGACCAAGCGCTGCGAAGACCCGGACTTCCCGTTGCAGGCGCCGCTGGGACGTTCCGGCCGTCCGGAAACCGGCCGCCAGTCCTTCTCCATCGACGCGGCGAACGAATTCGACCCGTTGTTCGAAGATATGTACGACTGGTGCGAGTCCCAGGAGCTGGATCTGGATACGCTGATCCACGAGGAAGGCCCGGCGCAGATGGAGATCAATTTCCGTCACGGCGAGCCGCTGTCGCTGGCCGACCAGATTTTGGTGTTCAAGCGCACCATGCGCGAGGCCGCGCTCAAGCACAACGTGGCGGCGACCTTCATGGCCAAGCCGATCACCGACGAGCCGGGCAGTGCCATGCACCTCCACCAGAGCGTGGTCGACGTCAAGACCGGCAAGAATATCTTCTCCAACGAAGACGGCACCATGAGCGAACTCTTCCTGCACCACGTGGGTGGCCTGCAGAAGTTCATCCCCGAGGTGCTGCCGCTGTTCGCCCCGAACGTCAACTCGTTCCGCCGCTTCCTGCCGGATACCTCGGCGCCGGTGAACGTCGAATGGGGGGAGGAGAACCGTACCGTGGGCCTGCGCGTGCCGGACTCCAACCCGCAGAACCGCCGCGTGGAAAACCGCCTGGCCGGTGCCGACGCCAACCCCTACCTGGCCATCGCCGCCAGCCTGCTGTGCGGTTACATCGGCATGGTGGAAGGCATCAAGCCGAGCGCTCAGGTCAAGGGACGCGGTTACGAACGGCGCAACCTGCGCCTGCCGCTGACCCTGGAAGCCGCGTTGGAGCGCATGGAGAACTGCCAGACGCTGCAGAAATACCTCAGTCCGAAATTCGTCACCGGCTACGTGGCGGTGAAGCGGGCCGAGCATGAAAACTTCAAACGGGTAATCAGCTCCTGGGAACGCGAGTTCCTGCTGTTCTCCGTCTGACCGACGCGTGGCCGGCGGCAGGTCGCCGGCCACGTATAAAGAGGAAGAGGTGTCGATATGAATAGCCAGGCGACGAACGCCCAGACCCAGGAATGGCAAGCGCTTAGCCGCGCCCATCATTTGCCGCCGTTCACCGACTACAAACTGCTCAACGAGAAGGGCGCGCGGATCATCACCCGGGCCTCCGGCGTGTACCTCTGGGACAGCGAAGGCAACAAGATTCTCGATGGCATGGCCGGCCTGTGGTGCGTCAACGTCGGCTACGGTCGCGAAGAGCTGGTCGAAGCCGCGACGCGGCAGATGCGCGAGCTGCCCTACTACAACCTGTTCTTCCAGACCGCCCACCCGCCGGCCATCGCGCTGGCCAAGGCGATCGCTGAGGTCGCGCCGGAAGGCATGAACCATGTGTTCTTCACCGGTTCGGGTTCCGAGTCCAACGATACCGTGCTGCGTATGGTCCGCCATTACTGGGCGATCAAGGGCCAGCCGCAGAAGAAGGTGATCATCGGCCGCTGGAACGGCTACCACGGCTCCACCGTGGCCGGCGTCAGCCTGGGTGGCATGAAGGCGTTGCACAACCAGGGCGATCTGCCGATCCCCGGCATCGAGCACATCGACCAGCCGTACTGGTACGGCGAGGGCGGTGACCTGAGCCCGGACGAGTTCGGCATCAAGGTGGCCGAGCAGCTCGAGCGCAAGATTCTCGAAGTCGGCGAAGACAAGGTCGCCGCCTTCATCGCCGAACCTATCCAGGGTGCCGGCGGCGTGATCATCCCGCCGGAAACCTACTGGCCGAAGATTCGCGAAATCCTGTCGCGCTACGACATCCTGTTCATCGCCGATGAGGTGATCTGCGGGTTCGGCCGTACCGGCGAGTGGTTCGGCAGCCAGTACTACGGCAACGCACCGGACCTGATGCCGATCGCCAAGGGGCTGACTTCCGGCTACATCCCCATGGGCGGTGTGGTGGTGCGTGACGAGATCGTCGAAACCCTCAACGAGGGCGGCGAGTTCTACCACGGCTTCACCTATTCCGGGCATCCGGTGGCCGCCGCCGTGGCATTGGAAAACATCCGCATCCTCAAGGAAGAGAAGATCGTCGAGCGGGTGAAAAATGAAACGGCACCGTATTTGCAGCAACGCTGGCAGGAGCTGGCCGATCATCCGCTGGTAGGGGAAGCGCGTGGTCTAGGCTTGGTGGGAGCGCTGGAACTGGTGCGGAACAAGAAGACGCGTGAGCGTTTCGCGGAGCAGGGTGTGGGCATGGTCTGCCGCGAGCACTGTTTCCGTAACGGCCTGATCATGCGCGCGGTGGGTGACACCATGATCATTTCGCCGCCGCTGGTGATCAGCAAAGCGGAGATCGACGAGTTGATCGTCAAGGCGCGCAAGTGCCTCGATCTCACCGCCGCCGCGGTGTTGTGACGAAAGAAGGGGCGTGTCCGGCTCGACCTCGTGGAGAGTTGTAAACGCGCCCCGGACCTTGCCAGACTGCGCCAGTGCGTTGGCCAGGCTCACCGTGTGGTGACGTCCAGTGAAGGTTTGGGAATAATCCCCCGGATTCTGGGCAAGCCACCGCTCGGACACTTAAACAACAACAGGAGCTGTTACGCATGAAAATCTTCGGCAAGACTCTTCTCGCGCTGTCCCTGGCGGGCGCCCTGGCGGGTGCGGCGCAGGCGGAAGACAAGGTACTGCACGTCTACAACTGGTCCGACTACATCGCCGAGGACACCCTGGCGAACTTCGAGAAAGAGACCGGCATCAAGGTGGTCTATGACGTCTTCGACAGCAACGAAGTGCTGGAAGCCAAGCTGCTCTCCGGCGGTTCGGGCTACGACGTGGTGGTGCCGTCCAACCCCTTCCTGGCCAAGCAGATCAAGGCCGGCGTGTTCCAGAAGCTGGACAAGTCCAAGCTGCCGAACTGGAGCAACCTGAACAAGGATCTGCTGAAGGCGCTGGACCCGAGCGATCCGGGCAACCAGTACTCCATTCCTTACATGTGGGGCACCATCGGCATCGGCTACAACGTCGACAAGGTCAAGGCCGCGCTGGGCGATAACGCCCCGGTGGATTCCTGGGACCTCGTGTTCAAGCCGGAAAACATCGCCAAGCTCAAGGGCTGCGGCGTCAGTTTCCTCGACTCGCCGACCGAGATTCTCCCGGCCGCCCTGCACTACCTCGGCTACAAGCCGGATACCACCAAGGCCGATGAACTGAAGAAGGCTGAAGAGCTGTTCCTGAAGATTCGTCCGAGCGTGACCTACTTCCATTCCTCCAAGTACATCTCCGACCTGGCCAACGGCGACATCTGCGTGGCCATCGGTTACTCGGGCGACATTTACCAGGCCAAGTCCCGCGCCGAAGAAGCCAAGAACGGCGTGAACATCTCCTACAACATTCCCAAGGAAGGCGCCGGTAGCTTCTTCGACATGCTGGCCATCCCGGCCGATGCGAAGAACGTGGACAACGCCCACGTGTTCCTCAACTACCTGATGAAGCCGGAGGTCATGGCTTCGATCACCAACTTCGTGCAGTTCCCCAACGGCAACGCGGCAGCGACTCCGCTGGTGGACGAAGCGATCCGCACCGACCCGGGCATCTACCCGAGCGATGATGTGATGAAGAAGATCTACACCTTCCCGGATCTGGACGCCAAGACCCAGCGGACCATGACCCGCAGCTGGACCAAGATCAAGTCCGGCAAGTGACCGCGAGCCGGCCGGTGGACTGGTGTCGCCGGCCGGCCAACCCGAACCTGATATCCATTCGCAGTCGCCACACGGCACCCTGCCCGTGTGGCTGGCTGCGGGGCACGACAAGAGGACGATCGCGTGCACACATCCATCCGTAACAGCTTGATTCTCGCCGGTACCCTGGCCGTGCTGAGCAGTGCTATGGCCGATTCCAAGGTGCACGTGTACAACTGGTCCGACTATATCGGCGAGACCACCCTGGACGACTTCCACAAGGCCACCGGTATCACGGCGGTGTACGACGTCTTCGACTCCAACGAGACGCTCGAAGGCAAGTTGCTGGCAGGCCGCTCCGGCTACGACGTGGTGGTGCCGTCCAACCATTTCCTCGGCAAGCAGATCAAGGCCGGCGCCTTCCAGAAGCTGGACAAGAGCCTGCTGCCCAACTGGGGCAACCTCGATTCCGCCCTGCTCAAGCAACTCGAGGTCAACGACCCCGGCAACCAGTACGCGGTGCCTTACCTCTGGGGCACCAATGGCATCGGCTATAACGTCGAGAAGATCAAGGCGGTGCTCGGTGTCGAGCGGATCGACTCCTGGGCCGTGCTCTACGAGCCGGAGAACATCAAGAAACTGGCCGGTTGCGGCGTGGCGCTGCTCGATTCGGCCGACGAGATGATCCCGTCGATGCTGAACTACCTCGGGCTCGATCCCAACAGCCAGAACCCCGAGGATTACAAGAAGGCGGAAGAACGGCTGATGGCCATCCGCCCCTATGTGACCTATTTCCACTCTTCCAAGTACATCTCCGACCTGGCGAACGGTAACATCTGCATCGCCGCGGGCTACTCCGGCGACATCTTCCAGGCCAAGGCCCGGGCGGAAGAGGCGGGCAAGGGCGTGGTCATCGACTACGTGATCCCGCGCGAGGGTGCCAACCTCTGGTTCGACATGCTGGCCATCCCGGCCGATGCGGCCAACCCCAAGGAAGCCCACGCCTTCATCAACTACCTGCTCGAGCCCGAGGTGATCGCCAAGGTCAGCGATTACGTGGGCTACGCCAATCCCAATACCAAGGCGGGCGAGTTGATGGATCAGGACGTTCGTAGCGACGAAGCGGTCTACCCGCCCCAGGCGGTGCTGGACAAGCTGTACGTTTCGGCCGAATTACCGGCGAAGGTGCAGCGCCTCATGACCCGGACATGGACCAAGGTCAAATCCGGTAAGTAAAGAAATGAACAATAAGGTTCGGCCGCCGGGGCCGGGCCCTCGATAAGTTGGGAGTTGCGGTAATGGCGATAGCCTCCTCCGGTGCTTACAAGAAAGCCCTGACCGGCGATCAGCAGCCCAAAGAGGTACTGGTCAAAATCGACCGGGTAACCAAGAAGTTCGACGAGACGGTGGCGGTGGACGATGTGTCCCTGACCATCAACAAGGGCGAAATCTTCGCCCTGCTCGGCGGTTCCGGTTCCGGTAAATCAACCCTGCTGCGCATGCTTGCCGGTTTCGAACGGCCGACCGAGGGGCGCATCCTGCTCGATGGCGAGGACATCACCGACATGCCGCCTTACGAGCGGCCGATCAACATGATGTTCCAGTCCTACGCGCTGTTTCCGCACATGAGCGTGGAGCAGAACATCGCCTTCGGCCTCAAGCAGGACGGCCTGCCCAAGGCCGAGATCGCCGAGCGCGTGGCGGAAATGCTCAAGCTGGTGCAGATGACCCAGTACGCCCGGCGCAAGCCGCACCAGCTCTCTGGCGGCCAGCGCCAGCGCGTGGCGCTGGCCCGTTCGCTGGCCAAGCGGCCGAAGCTGCTGCTGCTCGACGAGCCGATGGGCGCCCTGGACAAGAAGCTGCGTTCGCAGATGCAGCTCGAACTGGTGGAAATCATCGAGCGTGTCGGCGTGACCTGCGTGATGGTGACCCACGATCAGGAAGAGGCCATGACCATGGCCCAGCGCATCGCCATCATGAACCAGGGCTGGATTGCCCAGACCGGCAGTCCGGTGGACATCTACGAGACCCCGGCCAGCCGCCTGGTCTGCGAGTTCATCGGCAACGTCAACCTGTTCGAGGGCGAAATCGTCACCGACGACGCCGACCACGCGGTAATCAACTGCCCGCAGCTGGATAAGCCGATCTACATCGGCCACGGCATCAGCACCCGGGCGGAAGAGACCCATATCACCTACGCCTTGCGCCCGGAAAAACTGCTCATGGCCAGCACCCTGCCGGCGGACCACGAGCACCCCGAGTACAACTGGTGCAACGGGACCGTGCATGACATCGCCTACCTGGGTGGCCACTCGGTGTATCACATCAGGCTTTCGTCCGGGCAGATCGTCCAGGCCTTCATCGCCAACGCCGAGCGGCGCGGCAAGCGTCCGACCTGGGATGACCCGGTGGTGGTGTACTGGGAGGACGACAGCGGCGTGGTGCTGCAATCATGAGCCTGTCCAAACTGAGCCGACTGCTGCCGCGGGGCCGGCATGCAGTCATCGGCGTACCCTTCGTCTGGCTGTTCCTGTTCTTCCTGCTGCCGTTCTTCATCGTCCTGAAGATCAGCTTCGCCATGGCCGACGTGGCGATTCCGCCGTATACGGAAATCTACAGCTACGCCGACCAGCAACTGCAGGTGGTGCTCAACCTGGGCAACTACCTGATGCTCAGCGAAGACGAACTGTACCTGGCGGCCTACCTGGGCTCGCTGCAGACCGCTTTCTTCAGCACCCTGCTGTGCCTGCTGATCGGCTACCCGATGGCCTACGCCATCGCCCGGTCGTCGAAGGAGATGCAGACCGTCTACCTGCTGCTGATCATGATGCCGACCTGGACCGCGATCCTGATCCGCGTCTACGCCTGGATGGGCATCCTCAGTAGCAACGGCCTGCTCAACAACCTGCTGATGGGCATCGGCCTGATCGATGAGCCACTGCAGATCCTCAACACCAACGTCGCGGTGTACATCGGCGTGGTCTATTCCTATCTGCCATTCATGGTCCTGCCGCTCTATGCCAACCTCGTGAAGCACGACATGAGCCTGCTGGAAGCCGCCTCCGACCTGGGCTCGAGCAACTTCAACAGCTTCTGGAAGATCACCGTGCCGCTGTCGAAGAACGGCATCATCGCCGGCTGCATGCTGGTGTTCATCCCGGTGGTCGGCGAGTTCGTCATCCCCGAACTGCTCGGCGGGCCGCAGACCCTGATGATCGGCAAGGTGCTCTGGCAAGAATTCTTCAACAACCGCGACTGGCCGGTGGCATCCGCCCTGGCGGTGATCATGCTGGCGATCCTGATCGTCCCGATCATCCTGTTCAATCGCAACCAGGCTAAAGAACTGGAGGGCCGGTCATGAAGCGCTTCGGTTTTTCCAACCTCATGCTCTGGGCGGGGCTGCTGTTCATCTACCTGCCGATGGTCATCCTGGTCATCTATTCCTTCAACGGTTCGCGCCTGGTGACCGTATGGGGCGGCTGGTCGGTGAAGTGGTATGTCGGCCTGCTCGACAACAGCCAACTGATGAGTGCGGTGGCCCGCTCCCTGGAAATCGCTTTCTACACCGCCATCGCCGCGACCGCGCTGGGTACCCTGGCCGCGTTCGTCCTGACCCGCGTTCCGCGTTTCCGGGGCCGGACCCTGTTCGGTGGCCTGGTCACCGCGCCGCTGGTCATGCCCGAGGTGATCACCGGCTTGTCGCTGCTGCTGCTGTTCGTGGCCATGGCGCAACTGATCGGTTGGCCGGCACAGCGGGGCATCCTGACCATCTGGATCGCCCACACCACCTTCTGTTCGGCCTATGTGGCCGTGGTGGTCTCGGCGCGCCTGCGAGAGCTGGACCTGTCCATCGAGGAAGCTGCCATGGACCTGGGCGCCAAGCCGTGGAAGGTGTTCATCCTGATCACCATCCCGATGATCGCGCCCTCGCTGGCGGCGGGGGCGATGATGTCTTTCGCCCTGTCGCTGGACGATCTGGTGCTGGCGAGCTTCGTCTCCGGTCCCGGTTCCACCACCTTGCCGATGGAAATCTTCTCCGCCGTGCGCCTGGGCGTGAAGCCGGAAATCAACGCCGTGGCCAGCCTGATTCTGCTGGTGGTGTCCTTCGCCACCTTCCTCGCCTGGTACTTCACCCGCCGCGCCGAAGAGCGCCGCAAGCGGGCGATGCAGCAGGCCATGGAAGTCATGGCCGAAGAGGCGGCGGGCTCCTCGTGGAAACCGGGCACCCAAGCGGCCTGACCGACGTTCGGAAACGAAAAGCCCGCGCGCTCCAGCGCGGGCTTTTTCATTTCAGAGAGCGGGCGATTACCACGAGCCATAGGGCACACCAAATTTCTCGACGTAGGCTTTGGATTCCTCGGACAGCTCGTCATACACCGTCGACTCACCTAGCCATGGCCCACGCGGATCGACCTTGCCCACGACACGGGTGACTTCGATGGGGGCAAGGCAGGGGGCTTGCAGCCAGACTTTGGCGATACCCCCCGGCGCTAGGCCGATGGTCAGGAAATTGCGATAACCGGTGACCCACTTGCCATCCAGGTTGCAGTAGGCTTTTTCCGGCTTGAGCATGAGTTGTCGCGCTTTCTCGGGTATCTCGATGTACGCCTCGTAAGTTTGCGGCTCCACCAGGGATTGCCAATTCACGTAAATGACTCGGGGGAGGTCGGCACCGATCACATGTTTTCCGCCACCGCCTCCAGGCATTGTCGGCCACCCTTTAGGATTGCCTTTGAATTCAGTGGGGATACCCTTGCTGAAAGCACGCGGATATCCCATTGAAACGGTGCCTCCCAATACGTTCGAAAAGCCTCGGTTTTTGATATCTACGACTTCGCTGGTTTCGACCCAAACTTCCATGTAATCCGGGGAAAAAAAGCTCAGGTACCAGGAGTCGTAAGGCAGGGAATGGCCGCGTCCATTGGCGCAACCGGCGAGCACACTCAGCAGTGACAGCAAACAGGCATTGAGCAGGAAGCGGGTGTTATTCATTGGGGTAGATCACTCGCTGATGGTTGTCGGCCGGGCGGTTGACGAAGACCGTATCCAGGTCGCTGCCATTCCGGCCCACGGCTGCATTCCA
>NZ_MUJY01000033.1 GCF_002286785.1 Pseudomonas sp. PIC25
CGCCCAAGGCCATCAAGGCCCAGGACGGTGAAGATTTCGAAGACCCGCTATCCAGTGGATCGGAAGGCTGCTCCGCTTAAGTGAACAGCATTACGCCGGGTGGCGGGCTTTATCTATGCGCTGACGTTTAGAACAGCGGCAAGGTGTAGCTGACGATCAGACGGTTTTCGTCCAGGTCGTTACCAAAGTTGGAGCGTACCGTCGCGTTACGCCATTTGACGCCCAGGTTCTTCAGCGGGCCGTCCTGGAAGACGTAGGCGATATCGGTGTTGCGCTCCCATTCCTTGCCTTCCGAGCCGCCACCGAGGTTGACGTTGTCGCCGCTGATGTAGCGGGTCATCAGGGTCAGGCCGGGAATACCGACGCCAGCGAAGTTGTAGTCGTAACGAACCTGCCAGGAACGTTCGTCACGGTTGGCGAAATCGCCGATCTGCACGAAGTTCACCAGGTAGGCATCGGTACCGCTGATATAGGCGAAGCCGGTGTCGCCGCTCATCTTCTGGTAGCCCAGGCCGAAGGCGTGATAACCCAGGGTGTAGGTGAACAGACCGCCGAGGGCCTTGTTGTCGACGTTGCTGCTGCCATCGTCGGTGGAGCGGGCGTAGCGCAGGTCGCTCTTCAGCGACTGCTTGTCGCCCAGCGGCAGGACGTGCACCAGGTTCAGGTAATGCTGTTTGTAGAACTCGTCCAGCGCACCGTAGTGATAGCTGGTGGTCAGGCTGTCGTTCCACTTGTAGGTCAGGCCGGCGAAGTTGAACTCATCGCTGTCCTGGCCGGTGGCGGCGGTGATGCCCTTGCCGCTGGTCACGATCATGGTTTCGTGGTCGGACGAATCACGCTGGTTCACACGGTTGATCTGGCCGGCGTCGAAGGTCAGGCCGTCGATCTCGGCGGAGTTCAGCCAGCCGCCCTGGAAGCTCTGTGGCAGCAGGCGCGAGTCGTTGGACATCAGCACCGGCATCTTCGGCATCAGGGTGCCAACCTTCAGGGTGCTTTTGGAGAGCCGGACCTTGGCGGTGGCGCCCAGGTCGCCATAGGTGTCCTGCGCTTCGCCGGTGTCGCGGTCCAGTTGCAGCAGGCCAGTCCCGGCGGTGCCGCGGCCGGAATCCAGCTTCACGCCCAGGGTGCCGATGGCATCCAGGCCGAAGCCGACGGTGCCTTCGGTGAAGCCCGACTCGTAACGCACGATGAAACCCTGTGCCCACTCTTCCGCCTTGCCGCGGAACTCGGCCGGGGTCTTGCCGGGAATGCGCGGCGGATTCGGTTCCCCCAGATCCTGGCGGAAATCGCGGTTCATGTAGAAGTTGCGCAGCTCCAGGCTGGCCTTGCCGTCCTTGATGAACTCGGCGAAGGCCAGGCTCGGCAGAGTGAGGCTTGCGCCCAGCGTGGCCAGGGCCACGGCACGGGCGAGGGGAGTCTTGCTCATTATTCTTGTCTCCTCGTTTGGGTGCTCAGGGCGGCCGCCGGCCGTCCTGTTACGGCGCGGTGACTAAACCACGACGCTTGGATGACGACTCTTAGACTTTAGTCGCCCAACCCACCAATACAAGGAGTTACGAGTGTCTTCTACTGTATCCATTGAGGATAAAAGCCTAACTGCTTATGCACGTTGGCATCGTGTGCTGGCACTATGACCAATTCCGGTTCCCGCTCGAGCAGGGCATGAACCTGTTCGAGCACTTGGCGGGTGGCGTCGCGATCCTGATCCACCAGCCGCCGGCTGAACCAGAACTTTTCCTTCGGGCCGGTGAAGCCCTCCAGACGCCAACTGGCGTCGCCGGTGAAGAAGAAACGGCGACCGTCGTCGAGGGTCAGGAACAGCCCGACGGAGCCGGGCGTATGGCCGCTGAGCGGCACCAGCACCAGGCTGCGGTCGCCGAACAGGTCGAGGCTCTCCGGGAAGCCCATGAAGGGTTCCGGCTGGAAGGTGAAGGGCACCCATTTCACCGCATGGCTGAACTGGCTGGGCAGTATCGCCGGCGGGACCGCGATCCGGCTGAACTCGATCTCTTCGTAGGGCGCCCAGACCGGTACTTCGGGAAAGTCCGCCAGCCCGGACGCATGGTCCCAATGGGTGTGGGACAGGAGGATGCGGTCGATGCGAATGCCGTCCGCGTCCAGGCGATCGCGTACCGGCTGGACCGGGCCGTATTGCAGCAGCTTGCGCTCCCACCAGGGGATTTCCTGGAACTGGCTATCCACCTGACGGCCGAGGCCCGTATCGAAGAGCAGGGTAGCGGCATGGTGCTCGATGAGGACTGCCATATGGTCGGCGATGGCTTTCTCGGTCCAGTCGCCGCCTTCCACGGTGAAGGCATCGAGGGTTTCGGTTTCCGAGGTTTTCACCAGGGTGAAGCGCAGACCGGCGGCTTCGCCGGGCAGGCTGGTCAGGCTCAGCAGGGCGAGCAGCATCAGGCTGAAGACGCGCATGGCTCAGATTCCTTGATCAGGTAGAAAAGGGGAGGCGGACGCCGCGCCGAACGCCAGGGGCAGGCGTGAGCGGCGCAGCAGCCAGCGTTCCGGGGTCAGCGCCAGCAGGCGCTCGGCGCCAGGCGGGAATGGTTGGCCGAGGCGAGCCGCATCCTCCGGCCAGAGCACCTCGGCGCGGGCTTGCAGGTGCAGCAGGTCGCCACTGGCGAAATCGACGAACAACAGGCCGCAACGGGGTTCGAGCAGCAGGTTGCCGAGGGTGTTGAACATGAAATTGCCGGTGTAGTCGGGTATCCACAGCCGGCCGTCGCTACCCAGGCGCACGAATCCGGCCGGGCCGCCACGGTGGGAGACGTCGACGCCACCGCTGTGCGGGTCATGGTTGTGACTGGCGATGAAGCAGGTATCGGCCGTACTCACCAGATGCAGCCAGGCCGGGTCCGGGCCTTCGCCCTGCAGCAGGGGGCCGGGTTCGCGCGGCGAGGCTTGCCAGTCGCGGGCCTGGATGTACTTCGGACAGTTGCCGAACGACTGTGCGACGCCCAGGGTGAAGCCGGCGGCATCCACTTCCAGCAGGGGACCATTGAGGCGGTTGCGCCGCCGGGTCGGCAGCTCGATCCCGAGCAGGCCCAGGCGTTCGCCGCTGCGCAACTGTTCGGCGAGCGGATCGTCCGCCTGTGGCCGGGCGTTGATCCGCAGCAGGGTCGGTTCCGGCGAGCGGACGAAACCCGGCGCGCCCCAGAGCACCGAGGCATGCGGCTGGCCTTCGGCGTCCACGCTACCGACCAGCAACCAGCGCAGCAGACCGAAGAACTCACGGTGTTGCTCCGGCATGTAAGGACGGATCACGCGACTGCCGATGTCCTCGATTTTTTCGCGGACTCCAGCGCGGTGCTGCATCGCCTGTTCGCCGGGATGGAAAGGACTGTTCATGGGCATGGCTCCTGAGAGCGGGCCTCCAGGCTGGAGGCCCGGGGAAGGACTCAGAGACCGGCCATGCCGATGTAGCCCGGCAAGGCACGCAGACGGCCGAACCAGGCATTCAGGTGGGCATAGGGTGCCAGGTCGAGGCCGCCATCGCCGGCCAGCGCGGCATACGGATAGACCGCCAGGTCGGCGATGCTCGGGGCGTCCGTCTGTGCCAGCCAGGGGTGACGGGCCAGTTGGGCGTCGAGCAGTTCCAGCGCCTGGATAGCCTTGGCGTGCACCTTGGCCTCGTCGATGGGGTAGCCGAACAGCTTGCCGACTCGCGCCATCGCCGGGCCGTTCTGCATCTCGTTGGCGGCGAAGCTCAGCCAGCTGGCGATGCGCGCTTGGGTGAGCGGATCGGCGGGTGCCCAGGCCGGAGCGTAGCGAGCCGCGAGGTAGACCAAGATCGCCTGGGAATCGCCGATGCGAAAATCGCCGTCCTCAAGGGCCGGCACCTGTCCGCGCGGATTGATGGCGAGGAACTCCGGGGTTTTCTGTTCGCCGCCCCGCAGGTTCAGTTCGACGTGCTCCGCTTCCTGTCCGATAAGGCTGAGGAACAGGCGCACCTTGTAGCAGTTGCCGGACAGGTGAAAGTCATAGAGACGCATGGTGAAACTCCTTGTTGTGGGGGTGTGCGACTGGATAATAGACAGACCTGTCTGTATATTTCAAGCGCACAAAAGCCAATCCATGGAGCCGGTCGCCCGCCAACGGGCATAATGGCTGCCCGAGGAGGCCCGACATGGCATCAAGCAAGCGCGATCAACTGATCAATACGGCGTTGGAGCTTTTCAAGCGCGAGGGCTACCACGCCACCGGCATCGACCGGATCCTGGCCGAATCCGGCGTGGCCAAGATGACGCTGTATAAGCATTTCAAGTCCAAGGACGAACTCATCGAGGCGGCATTGGAAAACCGCTCGCAGCAGATGGTCGAACGGTTGCGCGAAGCGCGTGAGCGCTTTGGGCCGCGCGAGGCGATCCTGCGTACCTTCGACGGGCTGCACGCGATGATTCACGGCGGGGACTTCTGTGGCTGCCTGTTCATCAATGCGTCGGCCGAGTTCCACGACCGCAACCACCCGGTGCATCGCCGCGCGGCGGCGCACAAGGCGTTTTTCGGCGACTACCTGCGGGAGCAATTGGAGCTGCTGGAGGCTCCCGAGCCGGTGCGGCTGGCGCGCCAACTGCAATACCTCGTCGAGGGCGCGATCACCATGGCCCACATAGAGGGGCCGGGCGGCCAGGCGCAAGAAGCCAAGGCCGCCGCCGAGGCGCTGTTGCAGGCGGCTGGCATCTGATCAGCGCCCCGCCAGCAGGCGTGCCTCGCAAGCCTCGATGGCGTCCAGCGGGCCGGATAGCAACACCGCATCCCCTTCGCTCAGGCAATCCTGCCCATCCAGCGGCAGGTCGTGGCCGTCCCGGCGCACGGCCTGGACTTCGACGCCGAGTTTCTCCAGCTCCAGGTCGGGCAGGGAATGCCCGCAGGCATAGGCGTCTTCACTCAGGTTGACCGCGTGCAGCAACAGTCGTGGCCGGCCCTGGGCATCCAGCAGGTTGGGCTGGGCGCCGTGATAGAAGCCATGCAGCAGGCGGTAGCGGCTACGGCGCACCTCATCGACGCGCATCTGGACGTGACGTTCCGGCAATCCGAGCATGACCAGTGCATGGGAGGCCAGCATCAGGCTCGACTCCAGCAGTTCCGGTACCACCTCGGACGCCCCGGCCGCCTGCAGATCGCTCAGCCGGCTGTCGTCGCGGGTACGCACCAGGATCGGCAGGTCCGCGCTCAAGCGACGTGCCTGCTCGACCACGGCAAGCGCCACGTCGGCCTTGTCCACCGCCACCACCAGCAGTCGGGCGCGCTCGGTACCGACCGCGCTGAGCAACTCGCCACGGCGCGAGTCGCCGTAGTGCACACTCTCGTCGCCGGCAGCGGCCTCCTGGACGCGCACCGGGTCGTCATCCAGGGCGATGAAAGGCTGTCGTTCGCGATGCAGGAAGCGCCCGATCGACTGACCGACCCGGCCATAGCCGCAGATCACTACGTGGCCGCTCAGTTCGGCGCTGGCCGCGGCGATTTCTTCCACCTGGCTTTCCATGCCGCCCAGCCGTGCACGCAGGTGCGTCGCCAAGCGCGGCGCCGCTCGCAGCATCAGCGGCGTGACCGCCATCGAACAGAACGTGGCGGCCAGCAGCAGGCCGCCGGTGCCGGCCTCCAGCAGGCGGTTCTGCTGCACCTGGGCGACCAGGGCGAAGCAGAACTCGCCGCCCTGGGCCAGGGCGATGCCGCTGCGCCAGGCGGTCTCGTTGTCATCCCCGCGCAGCTTCACCAGCAACGCCACCAGCGAGCCTTTGAGCAGCAACAGGGTGAGCGTCAGGCCGAGAATCAGCCAGCCGTGGCGGGCGAACAGGTGAATGTCGATCAGCATGCCGACGCTGACGAAGAACAGCCCGAGGAGGATGTCGCGGAACGGCCGGATGTCCGCCTCGATCTGATGGCGGTAATGGCTTTCCCCCAGCAGCATGCCGGCGAGGAACGCGCCCAATGCCATGGACAGGCCGAGCAGGTGGGTCAGCCAGGCGGTGAGCAGCACGATCACCAGCGCCAGCATCACGAACAGCTCGGCGGAATGGGCCGCCGCCACTTCCTGGAACAGCCGGGGCAGCAGCCAGCGGCTGGCCACCAGCAGGCCGATGAACAGCAGCACGGTCTTGCCCAGGGTGATGGGCAGCGCCCAGTACCAGCTCTCGCCACCCTGGCCGGAGAACACCGGGACCAGAGTCAGCAACAGCACCGCGACCAGATCCTGGAACAGCAACACGCCGATGGCGTTCTGACCGTGGTTGCTGAAGATTTCCCCGAGGCTGCCTAATTCCTTGCTGACGATGGCGGTAGACGACAGCGCCAGGCCTGCGCCGATCAGCAGCGACACTTCCCACGGCAGCGCGAAGCCGAACACCAGCAGGCCGCCGAGCACCAGGCCGCAAATCAGCACCTGCAGGCTACCCAGGCCGAACACCACGCGACGCAGGGCGAGCATGCGCGGTAGCGAGAACTCCAGGCCGAGGGTGAACAGCAGGAACACCACGCCCAGTTCGGCGAGGTGCGGCAGGTCCTGGTCGTAATCGACCCAGGCCAGCGCCGACGGGCCGAGCAGCAGGCCGACGCAGAGATAGCCAAGCACCGGTGGCAGGCGCAGGCGGCGGAACAGCGCAATCACCAGCAACGACGCAGCTAGAATGATCAAGAGATTGACGAACAAGCGGGTTCTCCCTGGAAACTGACCTGAGCATGCCGAAGCGCCACGGCAGCGTCCAGCCGACGATAGGCAGGCTCGATGCAGGTCAATGGGGCAGTCGGTGGTCCGTTCGTCGTCGTTGTGCCGTCGGCCCTCAAGTTTCGTCGCCGCCGGCCGCCACCCTTGTCGATACCCCGTCCCAGGTACGCTGCGATGAAACCGCTTACCACGCTTACCCCGTCGGCCACCCGTACTCCCCAGGCGCAGCACGCCAAGACCCCGGTGCGCAACGCCGACGACGCCCAGAAACTGCTGGCCAACCGCCTGGCCGAACGGCTCGGCCTGGAGCCCGGCGCCCTCAACGGCAAATCCGACGAATACACCCCGGAGAAAGTCGCTACGCGCATTCTCGGTTTCATCGAGGGGCGCCTGAAGAGCGCGGAAGCCAGCGGTGCCGATACCACCGAATTGCGCAAACTACTGGACCAGGCCCGTTCGGGCGTCGAGAAGGGCTTCGATGAGGCGCGCAAGATTCTCGATGGCATGGGCGTGCTGAACGGCAAGATCGCCACCGACATCGACGACACCTATAAACGCATCCAGGACGGCCTCAGCGACCTGACCCAGCGCTACGATCCCGAGCAGGCCGAGTCCACCACGCCGGCCACCACTGGCAGCGGTGCGGCCGCCGCCTACAGCTCTCGGTTCTCCGCGCTGGCGGAAACCTTCGATATGGAGGTGACCACCCGCGACGGTGATCGCCTGCGGATTTCCGTCGCCCAGGCCTCGGCCAACTGGTCGCAGACCGGCGTTGCGGTGGCCCGCGACGGCGACAGCCAGGCGACGGTCGCCACCAGCCGCTCCGGCAGCTTGCAGATCGGTGGTTGGCAAGTGCAGGTCGAGGGCGAGCTGGACGACGACGAGCGGGCCGCCCTGGAAAAACTCTTCGGCCAGGTCCAGGACCTCTCCAATCGCTTCTATTCCGGCGACCTCACCGGCGCCTTCGATCGCGCCATGGCCCTGGAATTGGATGGCGAGCAACTGGCGTCGATGTCGCTACGCCTGACCCAGACCAGCGTTCGCCAGGCCACCGACGCCTATGCCAGCGTGGCGCAGCAGGGCGGGCGGAGCGCCAGCGCGGTGAACGGCGCGCTGCTGGATTACGCCCAAGGCCTGCTGGATGCCCTGCGCACGGCCGACGACTTCGCCAAGGACGGTAAGCAAATGCTCAAGGATTTGCTCAAGGGGGGCTTCAGCCTTGACGAACGTTTCGACCTGCCGCGCCTGGAAAAGGCCGAGCGGCTCAACGGTCGCCTGCTGGATGGGTTGCAGGGGCTGCTGGATGCCGAGGGCGGGGCTTCGCCGGCGGAAGCCTGATCCGGAGCATGCTAGACTGCGCCTTCCCACCATCGGCAAGGCGCACCCATGATTCCCGAATGCCAACTGTTCGGTACCCTTGGCTGTCATCTCTGCGAGCAGGCCGAAGCCATCCTGATGCCCTTCGTCGAACACGGCCTGCTGGTCGAGCTGGTGGACATCGCCGATCGCGAATCCTGGGTCGACGATTACGGCTTGCGCATTCCGGTGCTGCGCCGTTGCGACACCGGCGCCGAGCTGGATTGGCCGTTCGAGGCCGAGCAGGTCGTTTCCTTTTTGCGTTGAAGCCGCTTGTCCGGCTCTGAACGCCGATCCGATTCGTTTCCCCTGCCTGTGCTATGGCTGTTGAAGGCACAGAGGAGGGCGAAGCCATGCCCAAGGCGATACTGCTCGACATCAGCGGCGTGCTCTACGAAGACGCCCGACCGTTGCCGGGCGCCGTGGAGGCCGTGCGCCACCTGTGCGACAAGGGCTACCCGCTGCGCCTGGTGACCAACACCTCGCGCCTGACCGCGGCGGAAATCCACCGGCAGCTCAGCGGCATGGGGTTCGGGTTGTCGCCCGGGCAGATTTTCAGCGCGCCGCAGGCCGCCCGCCGCTATCTGGCGGCGCATGGGTTGCGTCCTTACTGCCTGATCCACCCTAACCTCGAAGAGGAATTCGCCGACCTGCTCGATCTGCCGGAACCCAATGCGGTGCTGGTCGGCGATGCCGAGTCGCGTTTCGATTACGCCCACCTGGAACGCGCCTTTCACCTGCTGATCGACGGGGCGCCGCTGATCGCCATGGGGGACAATCGCTATTTCCACAGCCGTGGTGCGCTGCGGCTGGACGCCGGGCCTTTCGTCCGGGCGCTGGAGTATGCAGCGGATACCCAGGCGCTGGTGCTCGGCAAGCCGTCGGCGGACTTTTTCAACGGCGCCCTGCACGCCCTCGGCGTTGCCCCGCAGGACGCTCTGATGATCGGCGATGACGTCGAGGGCGACGTCCTGGGCGCGCAAAAGGCCGGGCTCCAGGCTTGCCTGGTACGCACCGGCAAATACCGCGAAGGCGACGAAGCACGGGCACCCGGCGCCGGTCTGGCCGCCGATCTGGCGGACGCGGTGCGGCGTTACTGTTGAAGACCTCGCGACCCGCGGCCGAGAGCGCAGGGTAGGCGCCGTTTTCCGGCAGCGAGAAAAAACTTTTCGCTAACCCCTTGTGAACCAAAAGTTTTTCGGTACAATGCGCGCCATCTTCGGAGCGTAGCGCAGCTTGGTAGCGCGTCTCGTTCGGGACGAGAAGGTCGCTGGTTCGAATCCAGTCGCTCCGACCAACACAGCGTTTCCGGTTGTCCCGCTTGTACCGGAAACCAACAAAAAACCCGCCTTGAGCGGGTTTTTTCGTTTCTGGGGATTGGCTCGGCCAATTTCGTGCGGCTTCGTGGATTTGATGGTTCCCACGCTCCCGCCTGGGCCCCTTGTGGACGCTCAGCGTCCGCTCACTGCAACGGACGCAGAGCGTCCGAGGCTGCATTCCCACGCAGTGGGAACAATCCGTATTGGGCCGGTTGCAATGATCGGTAGCCCGAATAAGCCCCAGCGCAATCCGGGAATGGTCTCCGGAAACAACAGGGCCCGCCGAAGCGGGCCCTGTTTCAGGTTGGGAAAGAACCGCCTCAGAGTTCCTTGACGGTACGTACCTGGTCCTTGTTGACCCGGGCGCGTTTGCCGTCCAGTTGCTCGAACTCGTAGAAGCCCGACTCTTCGTCGTACTCCGGCTGATCGACGGTCTGAATCTCGCGGCCGTCATTCAGGGTGATCACTGCCGGCGAGGAGCAGCCAGCCAGTGCGACAAGGCCCAGAGCGACCAGGAACGCGGGAAGGGTCCGTTGAATCATCACTACTCTCCTAGCTAAAAAAGGTACGTCTGTACCGACATCAGACGGAGATCCGCTGCTTAAGTTCAGTGATCGGCGGCCATCCCGCCATCCTCGGAAAGCAAATCCGGCGTGTTGAGGTTGGCCAGGCGCGGGTCGTCCACCGCGCAATCCAGGGCCTGGGCGCCCAAGGCAAAAAAGATGTGGCGCGGGCTGCGCTCGCCTTTTTGCCAGGCCTGTTCGAGGGCATCGGCGAGAATTTTCGGCACCACGCAGAACAGCGGCTCCCACTGCTCGCCACGGCGCAGCATCAGTGGACGCCCAGGGTGTGCGGCCGCAGCACGACGGAGGGCGAGCAGCAAGCCGGCATCCACCTTCGGCGCATCGCAGGGCAGCACCAGTAGCGTGTCGTGCCGCGTTGCCTCCAGTCCGGCACGGATGCCGGCGAGCGGGCCGGGGAAACCCTCTTCGGCATCCGTCACCAGGCGGTCGGCATAGACGGCATAACGGGCTTGGTTGCGGTTGCAGGAAATGATCAGATCATCGGTGAGCGGCCGCACCACACGGTGCAGGTGAGCGATGAGCGGTTCGCCGTGCCACTCCAGCAGGCCCTTGTCGCGGCCCCCCATGCGTTGCCCGCGACCGCCAGCGAGCAGCAGCACGGAGCAGGGGGGCAGGGCGGTCGAGTCGGTCATGGGCGGCGCTCCAGTCGGGGGCTGTGATATAACACCGGTCTGCCTCCCCCACAACCGGATCGAGCCTATGAACCACAAGGCTGAAGCGGCATTCGTCCCGCTGAACATCGCCGTCCTGACCGTCAGCGACACCCGTACCCTGGAAACCGATACCTCGGGTCAACTCTTCGTCGACCGCCTCACTGCTGCCGGCCACAACCTTGCTGCGCGGGTGCTGCTGAAGGACGACCTCTACAAAATCCGCGCCCAGGTCGCCACCTGGATCGCCGACGAAACCGTGCAGGTGGTGTTGATCACCGGCGGCACCGGCTTCACCGGCCGCGATAGCACGCCGGAAGCCGTGAGCTGCCTGCTGGACAAGACCGTCGATGGCTTCGGCGAGCTGTTCCGGCAGATTTCCGTGGCCGACATCGGTACTTCCACCGTGCAGTCCCGTGCCCTGGCCGGCCTTTCCAATGGCACCCTGGTGTGCTGCCTGCCTGGCTCCACCAATGCCTGCCGTACTGCCTGGGATGGCATTCTTGCCGAGCAACTGGACGCCCGTCACCGCCCGTGCAATTTCGTCCCGCATCTGAAACAGGCGGCGCCTTGCGAGAGCCGCGGATGAGCGGCTGCTGCGACAAGCCCGGCCTGCTGCCGGTCGAAACGGCGCTGGAGCGCCTCCTGGCGCTGGCCGAGTCGGCGCCGATCCGGGAGACCGAGCGCCTGCCGCTGGCGGCCGCCGAAGGCCGGGTGTTGGCCGAACCGTTGGTCGCCGGGCTGGACCTGCCGCCCTGGCCGAACAGCGCCATGGACGGCTACGCCCTGCGTCAGGCCGATGCCGGCGAGGCGTTGCCGGTAAGCCAGCGTATCTTCGCCGGGCAGGCACCCGAGCCGCTGCAAGCGGGCACCTGCGCGCGCATCTTTACCGGCGCCCCGTTGCCGGCGGGCGCGGACTGCGTGGAGATGCAGGAGAACGTCGAGGTCCTGGCCGACGGCCGGGTGCGTTTTCTCGAGGCCATCCGCGCCGGCCAGCATGTTCGCCCGCAGGGTCAGGAGACCCGGCGCGGCGAGACGGTGCTGGATACCGGTACCCGGCTGGGGCCGATCGAGTTGGGCCTGGCCGCCTCCCTCGGCGCGGCCGAACTGACGGTTCGCCGTCGCCCGCGCGTGGCGCTGTTGTCCACTGGGGACGAGCTGGTCGAGCCCGGCCAGCCGCTCGGGCCGGGACAAATCTACAACAGCAACCGCCGCCTGCTCGCCAGTTGGCTCCAGCGCCTGGGGTGCGAAGTGGTGGACGGTGGCATCCTGCCGGACGATCTCGACCGTACCCGTACTTGTCTGGGTGAGCTGGCCGATGTCGATCTGTTGCTGTCCACCGGCGGCGTGTCAGTGGGGGAGGCGGACTTCCTCGGTCAGGTTCTGCGCGAGGCCGGCGAGCTGGCGCTGTGGAAGCTGGCGATCAAGCCGGGCAAACCGCTGACCTGTGGGCATTACCGGGGTGTGCCGGTGATCGGCCTGCCGGGCAACCCGGCCTCGACCCTGGTGACCTTCGCCCTGCTGACCCGCCCGTACCTGTTGCGTCGCCTGGGTTGTGCCGAGGTCACACCGCTGCGTTTCAGCGTGCCTGCCGGCTTCACCTGGACGAAGCCGGGCAACCGCCGCGAATACCTGCGCGCGCGGCTGGAGAACGGTCGTGCGGTGATCTACGCCAACCAGAGCTCCGGGGTACTGCGCAGCGTCGCCTGGGCCGATGGCTTGGTGGAGGTGCACGAAGGCGCGACCCTGGCCGAGGGCGATGCGGTGACGTTCATTCCGTTGAGCGAGGTGTTGGCTTAAGTCCCAGGCAATGGCGGAGCGGGCTGGGGTTGGGATGCTCGGCGATGGTTCGTCGGGCGAATAAATTCTCCCCTACGCGGAATGAGTGCGAGAGATCGTCCCGGATTGCGCTTCGCTTATCCGGGCTAAGGGCTCGCTACGAAGTCCGGCGGCTTTCGCGGAATTCCCCGGGCGTCATGCCGGTCCAGCCCTTGAAGCTGCGGTGGAACGAGCGGGGTTCGGTGAAGCCCAGGTAGTGGGCGATGTCCTGGATCGGCAGGTCGCTGCGCAGCAGGTAGTGCTCGGCCAGTTCCTGGCGTAGCCGGTCGAGGATTTCCTGGTAGCTGGTCCCGGCCTGTTGCAGGTGACGTTGCAGGGTCCGCACGGTCATGGCGAACCGTTCGGCGACGCGCTCCTTGCGCGGCAGACCGTCCTTCAGCAGCAGGCGCAGGGCGTTCTTTACCCGTAGCGGCAGCGGTTCGTCGTCATCCAGCCCTGCCATCAGCGTCAGGGCATGTTCTTCCAGGGTGCGCAGCAGGTTGGCGTCGGCCTGGCGCAGCGGAATCCCCAGGTACTCCAGTGGCACCAGCAGGGCATTGCAGCTCTGCTCGAATTTCACCGGGCATCCGAAGACCGCCTCGTACTCCGCGAGTGGCGCGGGCTCCGGCCGCGCGTGTTCGAACCAGACCTCCCGCGGGGAGCGTTCCATGTCGGCGATCCAACGGGCATAGAGCAGCCAGGATGCGAGCACGTTCTCCACCATATGCCGGCGAATTTCCGCAGGCTGGTGGCGGCACGTCCAGATCAGCCGCACATGATCGCCGGCGGCCTCCACCCGGCTGACGCCCATGTCGCCCACCAGCTTTTCGTAAGGGACGATGCGGCTCATGGCCTCGCCCAGAGTGGCGCAATTCATCGTGATGTAGCCGAGCACGCTCCAGGAGCCGGGCTGGACGAAGCGTGCCGCGTGCAGGCCGAACAGCGGGTCGCCGGAGGCGCCGAGCAGGTGGCCGAGAAGCCTTTCATGGGCCTCTCCCGACACACGTCGGCTGTTATCGGCGAGGTCGGTGGCGCTGAGGCCGGCAGCGGTGAGCGCGGCGTCCTGGTCGAGGCCGAGGTGTTCGGCCAGACGCAGGTACTTGAGCAGGGCGGGAACCGAGGTGTGGCCGAGGCTGTGCATGCGGTCGTTCTTGTTGTCGTGATTGGCGACTCGGGCTGGCCCGATCCGACAGTGACGGTGGCCATTGGCCGATTACTATGCAGGCCATCAGGTTTCCGGACAAGGAGTGAGGCATGCGACGCTGGAACGGCTGGGGCGACGAGGCGACGGTGGTCGAGCTGCCGCCAGGCGGCGCGGATTTTCTCGCCGTGCGGATCGGCAGTGGGCGACCCCTGCCGGACGCCAGTCTGGAGAGTGTGCTGGCGCGTGTGCCGGCTTCGCGCCTGGAGGCTCATCCGCTGATCACCACCCGCGCCGAGGACCGGGTGCGCCACGCGCGCGGGCAGAGCCTGCCGGACTGGCTGGCGATGCGCGAAGGCGACTTCGGTGTGTTCCCGGATGGGGTCGCCTACCCGGAGAGCGCCGAGGACATCCGCAAGCTGCTGGCCTGGGCCGAGCATCAGGATCTGGTCCTGATCCCTTACGGCGGCGGCACCTCGGTGGCAGGGCACATCAACCCCGAAACCTCGACCCGGCCGGTGGTCACCCTTTCTCTGGAGCGGATGAACCGGCTGCTGGAACTGGACGAAGAGAGCCGGATCGCCCGTTTTGGTCCGGGTGCCAATGGCCCGCAGGTGGAGAGCCAGTTGCGTGCCCGTGGTTTTACCCTCGGGCATTTCCCGCAGTCCTGGGAGCTGTCCACCCTCGGCGGCTGGGTGGCCAGTCGTTCCAGCGGTCAGCAGTCCCTGCGCTACGGGCGGATCGAGCAGCTGTTCGCTGGCGGGATACTGGAAACCTTCGCCGGTCCGCTGGAGATTCCCACCTTTCCGGCCTCGGCGGCCGGCCCCGACCTGCGCGAGCTGGTGTTGGGCTCGGAAGGGCGTTTCGGAGTGATCTCCGAGGTTCGTGTGCGGGTTTCGCGCCTGGCCGAGCGGGAGGCGTTCTACGGGGTGTTCCTGCCGGACTGGTCGCATGCGCTGCAAGCTGTGCGCAACCTGGCCCAGGAGCGGGTGTCGCTGTCCATGCTGCGCTTGTCCAACGCGCTGGAGACCGAAACCCAACTGGCCCTGGCCGGGCATCCCGGCCGTATCGCCCTGTTGGAAAAGTACCTGGGCTGGCGCGGCGCGGGCATCGGCAAATGCCTGCTGACCTTCGGCGTCACCGGCAGCCGCGTGCAGACGGCCAATGCTCTAAAGCAGGCGCGGCAGTTGCTGAAAGCGTTCGGCGGAGTGTTCACCGGCACCCTGCTCGGCGCGAAGTGGGCCGAGGGTCGTTTCCGCTTCCCGTACCTGCGTGAAAGCCTGTGGCAGGCGGGCTACGCAGTGGACACCCTGGAGACGGCCACCGACTGGTCGAACGTCGATGCGCTGTTGCACAAGGTCGAACGCAGCCTGAACGAAGCCTTGGCGGCGGAGGGCGAGCGGGTTCACGTGTTCACCCACCTTTCCCATGTCTATGGCGAGGGTTCCAGCCTCTACACCACTTATGTGTTCCGCCCGGCGGCCAGCTACGCCGAGACCCACGAGCGTTGGCGCCGGCTCAAGCAGGCAGCCAGCCGGACCATCGTGGAAAACCGCGGCACCATCAGCCACCAGCATGGCGTCGGCCGCGATCACGCGCCCTATCTACCGATGGAAAAGGGGCCGCTGGGAATGGCGGCGTTGCAGGCGCTGGCGGTGCATTTCGATCCGCAGCGCCGGCTTAACCCCGGTGCGTTGCTGCAAGACGGCGACGCATGAACGCCTGGAATGCGGCCTGGCGAGACGCGGCCCTGCCCGAGCTGGCCGCCTGCGAATGGGACTTGCTGGTGATCGGCGGCGGCATCACCGGTGCCGGCATTCTCCGCGAGGCGGCCCGGCGCGGCTGGCGCTGCCTGCTGCTGGAGCAGCGCGATTTCGCCTGGGGCACTTCCAGCCGCTCGTCAAAGATGGTGCACGGCGGGTTGCGCTACATCGCCAAGGGCCAGTTTCGTCTCAGCCGCGCTTCGGTGCGCGAGCGCGAGCGCCTGCTGCACGAGGCGCCGGGGCTGGTAGAACCGTTGAGCTTCCTGATGGCGCATTACCGGGGCGGTTTTCCCGGACCCAGGCTGTTCGGTGGGTTGCTGGCGCTGTACGACGCCTTGGCCGGCAAGCGCAACCATCTCTATTACCCGCTGCAACAGCTCCGGTATTTGGCGCCGGGATTGAGGGAAGAGGGGCTGCTCGGCGGCACGCGCTTTTTCGATGCGGTGACCGATGACGCCCGGCTGGTTCTGCGTGTGCTCGGCGAGGCACGGGCCGCGGGTGGTGAGGCGCTGAACGGTGTCCGGGTAGTGACGTTGCACCGCGAGGAGGGTCGGGTCTGCGGGCTGCTCGCCGAAGACCGCGAAAGCGGCCGCTGCTTCGCCTTCCGGGCGAAGGCGGTGGCCCAGGCCACTGGCGCCTGGTGCGAGCGACTGCGCCCGTCGGCCGACGGCACGCGCATTCGTCCGCTGCGTGGCAGTCACCTGCTGTTGCCGGGGTGGCGGCTACCGCTGGCCCATGCCTTCAGCTTCATGCACGCCGCGGATGGCCGGCCGGTGTTCGCCTTTCCCTGGGAAGGGGCTACGGTGATCGGAACCACCGATCTCGATCATGATGAGGATCTGGATAGCGAAGCGCGCATCACCCCGGCGGAGGTGGATTACCTGCTGGCTGCCTGTGCCCAGGAATTTCCGTCCGCGAACATCGGGCGGGATGACGTGCTGTCGACCTGGGCCGGTGTGCGTCCCGTGGTCAGCGACGGCGATCTGAACCGCACGCCCCCGGCGGAAAATCGCGAGCATGCGCTGTGGGTGGAGCCCGGCCATGTGACCCTGGCCGGCGGCAAGTTGACCACCTTCCGCCTGCTGGCGCTGGATGTGTTGCGGGCTTGCGCGCCGTTCGTGGGGCGAGCGGTGGCGGAGGATAACGGGCCGGTATTCGGCCCGGTGCCGCCAGTGGATGTGCCCATGCTGTCTCCGGCCTTGCGCGCGCGACTGGTGGGGCGCTACGGATGGGAGATGCCGGCTTTGCTCCGGTTGATCGAGGCCCTTGGCACCGAGCGGGTGGGGACGACTGAGACGCTGTGGGCCGAGTTGGCCTTAGCCTGCGAGCGGGAGATGGTGCTGCATCTGGATGATCTGCTGCTGCGCCGCACCCGCGTCGGGCTGCTGCTGGCCAACGGTGCCGCCGCCGAGTTGCCGCGCGTACGCGCCCTGTGCCAAGCGCGGCTGGGCTGGGACGATGCGCGTTGGCGGGTTGAGGAAGAGGCGTATCGGGCGCTGTGGCGGAGGTGCTACAGCCTGCCGGACGGCGAGGGACCGTCGTCTTGATTCCCGGATGGCGCTGCGCTTAGCCCGGGCTACGGGAGACGGATGGCTCGTGGGGGCTGTTCTGCAAAGCTTACGCGCTGCCCGAATTGGCGAGCAGAGCCCGCTCCTACAGGTAACGGGTACCTGATTCATCCTTGATTTGAATGACGAAAGGGATTGGTCTTGAGCGAAACGAGCTACCTGCTGGCCATCGACAACGGTACCCAGAGCGTGCGGGCGCTGTTGTTCGATCTTGCCGGCAACCTGATCGGCAAGGGCCGGGTGGAGCTGGAGGCGTATTACTCCACTCAACCGGGCTGGGCCGAGCAGGACCCGGAATATTACTGGCAATGTCTGGGCGAGGCCTGTCGGCGGCTGTGGCAGCAGGTGGACATCGACCGGCATCTGATCAAGGGCGTCTCGCTGACCACCCAGCGTGGCACGGTGATCCATGTGGACGGGCAGGGCCGGCCGCTGCGTCCGGCGATTCTCTGGCTGGACCAGCGTCGCGCCGACGTGCGCGAGCGGATCAAGGGCCCTTGGGGTTGGCTGTTCAAGCTGATCGGCGCCGAGGCGACGGTGAGTCACTTCCGTAGCCAGGCGGAGATCAACTGGGTGGCTCAGCATCAGCCGGAGGTGGCGGCGCGGACGCACAAGGTGTTGCTGCTGTCCGGCTTTCTCACCCATCGGCTGGTCGGCGCCTTCGTCGACTCGGTGGGCTGTGCGGTGGGCTACCTGCCGTTCGACTACAAGCGGCTGAAATGGGCCGCACCGGGCGACTGGAAGTGGCAGGCGCTGGCGGTGCGGCCCGAGCAACTGCCCACCTTGCACAAACCGGGAGAACGGCTCGGGGGGATCACGGCCGAGGCCAGCCGGCACCTGGGTGTTCCGGAAGGGTTGTCGCTGATCGCCGCCGGTTCCGACAAGGCTTGCGAAGTGCTCGGTGCCGGTGGCGACCAGGCGGACATCGCCTGCCTGTCCTACGGCACCACGGCGACCATCAATACCACCCGTACCCGCTACCTGGAGACCATTCCGCTGATTCCGCCCTATCCGGCGGCGATGCCGGATCGCTACAACACCGAGGTGATGATCTACCGCGGCTTCTGGATGGTCAGTTGGTTCAAGCAGGAGTTCGGTCTGCGCGAGATGCAGCAGGCGCTGGAGCTGGGCATCGAGCCGGAGACGCTGTTCGACGAATTGGTCGACAGTGTGCCGCCGGGCTCCATGGGTCTGCTGCTGCAACCCTACTGGACCCCTGGCATCCGCGAGCCGGGCCTGGAGGCGAAGGGGTCGATCATCGGTTTCGGCGATGTGCATGGCCGCGCGCACCTGTATCGCGCCATTCTCGAGGGCTTGGCCTACGCCCTGCGCCAGGGCAAGGAGCGCATCGAGCAGCGCTCGGGGACGCGGATCAGCCGTTTGCGCGTCTCCGGCGGCGGTTCGCAGAGCGATGCGGCGATGCAGTTGACCGCCGACATCTTCGGCCTGCCAGCGGAGCGGCCGCATACCTACGAGACGTCCGGGCTGGGCGCGGCCATCGCCTGTGCCGTGGGCCTTGGCCTGCACCAGGATTTCCCCACTGCCATTGCCGCCATGACCCGGGTGGGCCAGGTGTTTCAGCCGAATGCCGAGGCGCAGCGCACCTACCAGCGGCTCTATCGCGAGGTCTACTTGCGCATGTACCGCCAGTTGCGCCCGCTGTACCGGAGCATCCGTGAGATCACCGGCTATCCGGCCTGATCGCGTTACGTTTTGTCGAAACCCCGTCATGACGATGCGCTTTTAGCGCGGCCGCGCTGTCAATACAGTGGAACGGACTCCGCAGGGGAGAGGAAACACGATGAGCGAACGCAGGGCATGGCTGATTCTGCATGGCAAGCAGGCCACCAACGACGAGGTGCGCGCGGCGGTGCAGGCCCGCCGGGAGCAGGGCTGGGATCTGGCGGTGCGGCTGACCTGGGAGCCGGGGGACGCCCAGCGGCTGGTGGCCGAGGGGTTGCAGGCGGGGTATCCGATCCTCATCGCCGGGGGCGGGGACGGCACCCTGCGCGAGGTCGCCGAAGCCCTGGCGAACGCCGGCGGCCAGGCCAGCCTGGCGCTGTTGCCGCTGGGCACCGGCAACGATTTCGCCCGCGCCGCCGGCATGGCGCTGCCGCCGGACGAGGCGCTGGCCGTACTCGATCAACCCGCTGTGCCGGTGGATCTGGGGCAGGTGGACGGCCAACTGTTCCTCAATATGGCGACCGGCGGTTTCGGCTCGAAGATCACCGCCAACACGCCGGAGGAGCTGAAGAAGCTGTTGGGCAGTGCCGCGTATTTCCTCACCGGCCTGAGTCGTTTTCCCGAGGTCCATGCATCGTTCGGTCGTTTTCGCGGGCCGGATTTCGAGTGGGAAGGAGAGTTCCTCGCCCTGGGCATCGGCAATGGCCGGCAGGCCGGCGGCGGCCATGTGCTCTGCCCGCAGGCGGTAGTCGACGATGGCTTGCTGGACATCTGCATCGTGCCGGCGCCGCAGGACATTCCGGCGACATTGGGAACCCTGCTTTCAGGGGGCATCCTCGGGTTGGAAACAGTGTCGGTCTGCGCACGCCTGCCCTGGATCGAATTGGACGCGCCGGAAGGGTTGGCGCTGAATCTCGATGGCGAGCCGATGCAGAGCACGCACTTGCGCTTCGATGCCAGGCCGGCAGCGCTGCGCATGCACCTGCCGGACGGCTGCCCGGTGCTGAGCCGGGCGTTGCAGGTGGTGGAGCCTGCCCCGCAGTAGAGGTCAGTCGTCCGGGCTGATGATCCCTTCCCGCACGGCATACAGCACCAGCCCGGGCACGTCGTGAATCTGCAGACGCTTCATGATCTGCGCGCGGTGCGCCTCTACTGTCTTGACGCTCAACCCCAGGCCGTTGGCGATGGAGCGGGTTGATTCGCCACGGGTGATCAGGCGAAGGATTTCCAGCTGGCGCTGGGTAAGGGTGTGCTCGGCGTTGGAGTTGACCTTCGACACCGCCTGTTCGATCACCGGTTGCACGATGGCCGAGCTGAGGTAGCGGTCGCCGCGCCGGACCGCCTCCAGAGCGAGGCGCAGCTCGAAGGCGGCGGCGTCCTTGAGCAGGTAGCCGTGGGCGCCTTTCTGCAGGGCTTCGAGCACCACTTCCGGGCCGGTGTGCATGGACAGGATCAGCACCTTGCACTCCGGCGAATGGCGGTTGAGCGCTTGCAGGGCTTCCAGGCCGCTGACTTTCTTCATCGAGATGTCCAGCAGGATGATGTCGGGCTCCAGTTCGCGAGCCATTTCGACGGTTTCCTTGCCGTCCTCGGCTTCGCCGACGATGGTGAAGTCGTCGATGTCCTGGATCATCGCTCGCACGCCGGCGCGGATGACCGCGTGATCGTCAGCCAGCAATACGCGGCAGGTCATGGGCGTGCCGCCTGTGTGTCGAACGGGTGGGCAAAGGGGGCGTAGAAGACAGGAACAGACATGGATAGCGCTCCTTTTGAGGCCGGACAATGCCCGGAGATCCGTGGTGAGCGGCTGGCCGATGACGCATGAAGGGGCCGTGATTTCGACCGTATGACTTAAAGGAGTTTCGGCGCCACGCGAAGTTCAGGATAGCTGAAGCTGTCCTGATGTCAGGTTCGGCTGGCAGGGCTTCGGTGCGGGCAGGCCCCGATATGGTTGCCGGGCGCTGTCGGAACAGTCAGCCCGAGCGCTTGCCGGCCTGGGCAACGGCGGGGAGGTCGGTGCGTCCGTACTGCTCGATCAGGCGCGGAATGCCTTGCAGCGACTCGGTGCTGTCCGCCGCCCCCATGCGCAGGGCTTCCTTGGGCATGCCGAACACCACGCAACTGGCTTCGTCCTGGGCCACGGTGCGGGCGCCGGCCTCGCGCATGCTCAACAGGCCGCGGGCACCGTCGTCGCCCATGCCGGTCATGATGATGCCCAGGGCGTTGTGCCCGGCGTGCCGTGCGACGGAGCGGAACAGCACGTCCACCGAGGGCTTGTGGCGGTTCACCGGCGGGCCGTCGAGCACTTCGACGAAATACTGCGCCCCGCTGCGCTGGAGCTGCATGTGCTTGCCGCCCGGCGCCACCAGCGCCAGCCCCGGGCGCACACGGTCCATGTGTTTGGCCTCGCGCACTTCGATGGCGCAAACGCTATTCAGCCGCTGGGCGAAGGCGGCGGTGAACTTCTCCGGCATGTGCTGGACGATGACGATGCCGGGGCAGCCCACCGGCAACTGGCGCAATACCACTTCCAGCGCCTGGGTACCGCCGGTCGAGGTGCCCAGCGCCACCACGCGGTCGGTGGTGGTCAGGTTGACGGGCGAGGGCTTTTCCGTATTCGCCGAGGCCGGCTGCTCGGCCACTTTTCGCGGCATCGCGCGGGGCTGGCTGCGGGCGGCGACCTCGATCTGGCGGATCAGGTCGCCGGACATTTGCTGCAGGCTCTCGCGCAGCCCCAGCCTGGATTTGGTGAAGATGCCCACGGCGCCAGCCGCCAGTGCATCCAGGGTCACCGCCGCGCCGGCTTCGGTGAGGGTCGAGCAGATGATCGCAGGCGTCGGCCGCTCCGCCATGAGCTTGCGCAGGAAGGTGATGCCGTCCATGCGTGGCATCTCGACATCCAGCACCAGCACGTCGGGCCACTGCTTGCGCATCTTCTCCAGGGCGAACAGGGGATCGGCGGCCTGGCCGATCACCTGGATGCCCGGGTGGTTGTCCAGGCAGGCGGTCAGCACCTGCCGTACCAGCGCCGAGTCATCGACGATAAAGACCTTGATCAACGGAGCGGTAGGCATGGTGCATTCCATCCAAGAACGTCATAGGCGCTCGAACACCGACGGGCGCAGGGTACGTAGCGGCAGGTCGAAGCCGTGCAGGCTTTCGGCATGGCCGATGAAGAACAGGCCGCCGGGGCGCAGACGCTCCAGCAGGCGGACGGCAATCGCGCGTTTCTGTTCGGAGGCGAAGTAGATCAGCACATTGCGCAGGAAGATCACGTCGAACGGGCCGATTTCCTGGGGCAGGGGGCGCATCAGGTTGACCTCGGCGAAGGTCACACGGTGGCGGAGCGGCTGGTTGATGCGCAGCAGTCCCTCGCTTTCTTCCACGCCGCGCAGGCAGTAGCGCTTGAGCCAGCCGGGGGGAAACTGGCCGGCCTGGTCGATGGAGTAGGTGGCGCTGCGCGCGCGATCCAGCACGCGGCGGCTGATGTCGCTGGCGAAGATCGACCAGTCTTGGGTGCGGGCATTCTCCGCGACCGTCATGGCCATGCTGAAGGCTTCTTCGCCGGACGAGCTGGCGGCGCTCCACATGTGCAGCGGGCGGCGCTGTGCGGCGACCCAGTCGCCGAGCACGGTGAAGTGCTGGGGCTCGCGGAAGAAGTAGGTCTCGTTGGTGGTCAGCAGGTCGATGACCGTGCGCCGCTCTTCGCGCGACTCGGGGCGCGTCAGCAGGCGCAGGTACTGGCTGTAGTCGCGCAGCTCCAGGGCCCGCAGGCGGCCCATCAGGCGCCCGGCCATCAGGGTGCGCTTCTGCTCGGCCATGCGGATACCGGATTCCTCCAGCATCAATTGCTGGAGGAAGCGGAAGTCCTGGTCGCTGAGCTTGGGCAGGTGGCTGCTGGACATCATCCGCTGGCCTGTTGGGCGAGGCTCAACTGGCGGATATCGTCGAGCGAGAGCACCCGTCGTACATCGAGGATGATGGTGAAACCGCGCTCGTCGCGGGCCATGCCAGCGATGAAGTCGGTGCGGATTCCGGCACCGAACGGCGGCGCCGGCTCCACCTCGGTGCTGTCGATGTCGAGCACGGCGTCCACCGCATCGACCACCAGGCCGATGCGTTGCTGCTGGTCGTCCAGTTCCAGTTCGATGATGACGATGCAGGTGCGCTTGCCCGGCTCGGTCAGCTCGAAACCGAAGCGCGCCGCCAGGTCGAGCACCGGCACCACGTTACCGCGCAGGTTGATCACGCCGTGGATGAAGGCCGGCATCATCGGCACGGTGGTGATCTGCCCGTATTCGATGATTTCCCGTACCAGCTCGATGGGCAGTGCATAGCGCGCCTGGCGCACGCGGAACGACAGGTGCTGGATGCTCGCCAGCGGCATCTCCGCTTTGACGATCTGAGGCAAATTCATCGCGCCCGTCCTCAGTTGAAGCTGACGAACTGGCCTTCGTCGGCCAACAGGTGGGCGGCCGACGGCTTGCGTTCGCTACGGCGGACCACCTCGCTGCGTGCCGGCTCGCGGCGTGGCGTGTGGTGCGATTCGCGGGCGCCGCTGGCGTCGATGCGGAAGTAGCTGATCAACTCCTGCAACTGGCCGGCCTGGGCATTCATCTCTTCGGCGGTGGCTGCCAGCTCCTCGGAAGCCGAGGCATTCTGCTGGGTGATCTGGTTCATCTGGCTCATGGCGATGTTGATCTGCCCGGCACCGTTGCTCTGCTCCTGCGAGGCGGCGGTGATTTCCTGCACCAGGTCGGAGGTTTTCTGGATGTTCGGCACGATCTGGTCGAGCAGCGAGCCGGCCTGTTCGGCCAGGTGCACGCTGTTGCTCGCCACGCCGCCGATCTCCTGCGCGGCGACCTGGCTGCGCTCGGCCAGCTTGCGCACCTCGGCGGCCACCACGGCGAAGCCCTTGCCATGGTCGCCGGCGCGGGCGGCCTCGATGGCGGCGTTCAGGGCCAGCAGGTTGGTCTGGTAGGCGATGTCGTCGATGATGCCGATCTTGTCGGCGATCTGTTTCATGGCGACCACCATATCGCGCACCGCCCGGCCGCCTTCGACGGCGTCGTTGGCTGCCTTGCCGGCAATGCCGTCGGTGATCTTGGCGCTTTCGGTGTTCTGCGCGATGGATGCCGACATCTGCTCCACCGAGGCGCTGGTCTGCTCGACGCTGGCGGCCTGTTCGGTGGCGGCCTGGCTGAGGGACTGCGAGGTGGCGCTGACTTCTTCCGAGGCGGAGGAGAGCGAGTCGGCCGCGCTACGCACGTCGCCGATGATGTTACGCAGGCGCTCGGTCATGTGTTTCATGGCGGCGAGCAGCTTGCCGGTCTCGTCCTTGCTGTCCACCTCGACCTGCACCCCGAGATCGCCGGCGGCCAGGCTGTCGGCCACGCTGACCGCACGGTTGAGCGGACGGGTGATGCTGCGGGTGACGAGGAGGCCGATGGCGAAGCCGAGCAGCGAAGCGATGACCACCAGGCCGATCAGTTCAGTGCGCGAGGAGAGATAGATGCGGGTGATTTCGTCGTTGGCTTCCTTGGCGCGTTGCAGTTTGCGCTCCACCAGGTTGGTCATGGTGTCGTCCACGCGCTGGCCTTCTTCGCGCATCCGCGGCAGGAGGGCGGTGACCGCGCTGGCTTCGGCGAGCGCGCCGGTGGCGGCGTGGGTGTTGAGAACCTCGTTGGCGGTGCGCTCGTAGTTGGCCATTGGTTCTTTCATGGCTTCGAACATGGCCTTGGCTTCCGGAGAGGAGAAGCTGGCAGCAGCCTTGTCGATGAACCCATGCATGTTCTTGAACGCCTGGCGAACCTGCTCCATGGATCGGTCGCGCTCCTCGACGCTGGTGGCCAGCAAGGCGCTGCGGATCGAGCGACCGGCATAGATCAGTTGCATGTTGGCGTTCTGCATGTCGTTCAGCGCGAGCATCTCGCGGTTGTACATGCTGTCGGAAAGATCGTTGACCTGCGCCAGGCTGGCGATGCCCATCAGCCCGACGGTGAGCGTGAGAATCACCACCAGGGTAAAGCCAGCGATCAGGCGGACGCCGATCTTGAGGTTGCGGATGAATTGCATGGCGGAGTTACTCCTCAGAAGCCACTAATGTCCATACGAGGTTGACGAAGATCGCCAGCACTGGCCTCGACGTGGTTTTGCAGATGACGGAACAAACTGGGGATATCCAGGATCAGGGCGACTTGCCCGTTGCCCAGGATGGTCGAGCCGCCGATGCCTTGCAGGTGCTGGAACAGCAGGCCGAGCGGCTTGATTACGGTTTGCAGTTCGCCGTGCAGGTTGTCGACGACCAGCCCGGCCTGTTGCCGGCCCTGGTTGACCACGACGATGTTGCGGCGCTTGCTGCGGCTGGCCGGCAGGTCGAAGTGCGCGGCCAGGGAAATGCACGGCAAGGGTTTGCCGCGCAGGTTGAGGTAGCCATAGGCGCTGTCGCCGAGTTGGCCGGCGTCCATCTCCAGGCATTCGGTGACCATGTCCAGGGGGACGACGAAGTACTCCTCGCCGAGGCTGATCAGGAAGCCGTCGATGATCGCCAGGGTCAGCGGCAGGCGGATGCGGAAGGTGCAGCCGGCGCCGAGCGCCGAGTCGATCTCGATGCTGCCGCGCAGACCGTCGATCACGCTGCGCACCACATCCATGCCGACTCCGCGACCGGACAGGTCGGAGACGTTGTCGGCGGTGGAAAAGCCGGCGGCGAAGATCAGCGCGTGGATGTCGTGCTCGGCGAGATTAGCCTGCGGATCGATCAGGCCCCGGTCGATGGCCTTCTGGCGGATGCGCTCGGTGTTCAGACCGCGTCCGTCGTCGGCTACTTCGATGACGATCTGGCCCGACTCATGGTAGGCATTCAACTGGAGCTGGCCCTCGGCCGGCTTACCGGCGGCGAGGCGCTCCTCGGCCGATTCGATGCCGTGGTCGATGGCGTTGCGCACCAAGTGGGTGAGCGGGTCGGCGAGTTTGTCGATCACCGACTTGTCCAGCTCGGTGTCGGCGCCACGAATCTCCAGGCGGATATTCTTTCCAAGCTGCTGGCTGACGTCGCGCACCACCCGGTGGAAGCGGTTGAAGGTGTCGCCGATCTCGATCATGCGTAGCTTCAGCGCGGCCTCGCGGATGAGTTCGACGTGCTGGTTGACGGTCTGGGTGGTCTCGACGCAGCCGGCATCGCCATGGGATTGCGCGCGCAACTGGGCGCCGGCGGCACTGATCACCAGCTCGCCGACCAGGTTGATGAGTTCGTCCAGCTTGTGCGCGGCGACGCGAATCTGGCTGCTTTCCAGGCTGCGCTTCTCGCGTGCCGATTGCTGCTTGGCCAGGGCGGCGTTGACCGCTTGCGGGGCGACCATGCCTTCCTCGACCAGCACGCTGCCGAGCTGCGGTTTCTGCTCGCTGGCCTGTGCCTGCAATGCCAGCCCTTGCTCCAGTTCGTGTTCGGTGAGCAGACCGCTGGCGACCAGGATGCGGCCGACGCGCTGATCGGTTTCCGGCAACTCGTGGATCAGTTGCAGGTAGTCCTCCAGCGCGCTGTTCGGCGGCAGGATGCGCAGGGTGGAGAAATCGTGGATGAACTCGAAGACTTCTTCGATTTCCGCCTTGCTGGCGTTAGTGCACAGGTCGATCTCGAGCCCCAGGTAGCAGCTTTCCGGGTCCATCCCGGTGAGCGACGGCAGGCTTTCGTCGATCACGTCGAGGTGCAGGATGTCGCCCAGGCGGTTCAGGTAGCGGACGAACGCGGCTGGATCGAAGCCATTGCGGAACAGGTCGGGGTGGAAACGCAGGGAGATGTGCCAGGCGCCGTCGGCATCGCAATTGGCGCACTTTTCCAGGCGCCCGCGGTTCGGGCAGGCGGAGGGAGCGGCGACCTGGGTGGCGGGAGTCTGCTCCACGGCCTGCCCGCTGTGCTCGGCGAGGGCGGCGAGCAGTTCGTTCTGGTGGGCTTCGTCCACCGGCAGTTCGCCGCTGTCGATGTCGATCAGGGAGACCATCGAGGCGATTTCGTCCAGGCAACGCAGCATCAGCGAGACCAACGGCGGCGTCAGCGTCCGTTGACCGTCGCGCACCGCCATCAGCAGGCTTTCCAGGTGATGGGTGAAGCTGACCAGGGGCGTCAGGGAAAACAGCCCGGCCGAGCCCTTGAGGGTGTGCATGGCGCGGAACAAGCCATTGATGGCGTCTTCGTCGTCAGGCGTCTGGTCGAGCTGCAGCAGGTACTCCTCGGCCTGTTTGATCAGGTCGCTGGCTTCTTCGATGAAACCCTGGAGCAGTTGGCTCCATTGATCTCCATTGAGCATGGGCGTCTCCAATCAGGCCTTCGCCGGCAGCACGTCGGGGTAGAGCGGCTGCAGACGGAGCAGTTCGAGCATGCCGAGGACCTCGCCGGCCGGGCCGGTCACCTCCAGGCGTGCCTGGTGCTGCGTCAGGTGGCGCTGCAGGGCGAGCAGCAATTGGGCGCCGGCGCTGTCCAGTTCCTCCAGCTCGCTGAGGTCCAGCAGCCAATGGCGTGTCTCGGCGGAAGAAACCAGGGCGCCGAGCAACGCCTCGTGGGCCTGCCTGACTTCGTAGATGGTCAGGCTGCCGACGAGGGCGAGGCGCTCGGGCTGGTGCTGGCTGTCGTGACGGACGTCGAACATGTCAGCCGGCCAGCTTGTCCACGGCCGCCAGCAGCTGCTGCGGCTGGAAGGGCTTGACGATCCAGGCCTTGGCCCCGGCGGCCTGGCCCTCGGCCTTCTTGCCCTGCTCGCTTTCGGTGGTGAGCATGACGATCGGCGTGAAGCGGTATTCGTTGCGCGCCTTCACTTCCTTTACCAGGCCGATGCCGTCGAGGTTGGGCATGTTCACGTCGCTGATGATCAGGTTGATCTTTTGCCCGTTGAGCTTGGTCAGGGCGTCGCGCCCGTCGACCGCTTCGATCACGGTGTGGCCGGCCCCGGAGAGGGTCATCTTCACCAGTTGGCGCATGGAGAGGGAGTCGTCGACGATCAGGATGGTCTTGGCCATGGCAGGTTGCTCCTTAGGTAATCAGAAAAAGGTCACGTCGTTCTGCGAGGCGCTGCGGCGGCTGCCGTGGCGTTCTTCGTCGGTGGTGAAGCGGTCGCGCAGGTCCTTCAGCCAGCGGCCGGGGTTGGCGAGGCTGCCATCCTGCTCGCGCACGGCCTGCTGCAGGCGGCCAAGGTCGATCTGCAAATGGTCGAGCATCTGGTCGGTACGGTCTTGGAATTGCAGGTTGACGATGATTTCCTGGATGTCCGCCTGGGTGGTACGGGTGTCCTGCTGCAACTGCAGGGAGGTGTCGGACAGTTCGTCGAGGTTGGCGCTGAGGCGCTGCATCACCTGGCCGGCGACCTCATCGAGGTAGTCGAGGTTGCTCTTTTCGCTGCCGGACAGCTCTTCGGCGGCGGTCACTGTGGAGCGGATCGCCTGGTTGATCTCGCCGACCTTCTCGCTCATGCGCTGGCCGGTTTCGGCGGACAGGCTGGACAACTTTCGCACTTCGTCGGCGACCACCGAGAAGCCACGGCCGTGTTCGCCGGCGCGGGCGGCCTCGATGGCGGCGTTGAGGGCGAGCAGGTTGGTCTGGCTGGCGATGTCCTGGACCAGCTTGGACATCTTCTGCAACTCGCTGGCGTAGCTGTCCAGGTGAGCAATGGTGCCGAGCAGTTCGTTCTTGCGGGCGCTGGCGCCGTGGAAGGAAGCGATCACTTCGTCGAGGCGCTGGTGGGCCTGGCGCAGGCTGTCGGCCACGCCGCCGCCGCCGATGACGTTCTCCGAGCGGCTGAGGGTATGCTCCAGGCGCTGGCTGAGCCCGGCGAAACGCTCGAACAGGCGCTGGATGTTGTCCTGCACCAGTTGGCGGACCTGGCCGAGATTCTGGCTCCAGGCCGGCAGCACTTCCAGCAGGAGCGGTTCGACGCTGGCGGGTGCCGGCGCGTCGAGCAGCGTGTCGGCGGCCGGGGGAAGGTCCGAATGGGCCGGTTTCTGTGGGCGATTGAACAGGGCGGCCAACGCGCTCAGCGCGCAGCCCGCGCCGGTCAGCCACGGCATGCCGGCGGCCAGCCCGGCGAGGCTGGTCGCTATTCCTAGCCAGAGGGCGGAGTAGGCGAGCACGGGTACGGTCTCTTTCGAATGACGATGTCCAAAACGATAGAGGCTGGTACGTCAGTGCGGTATCGGGGGCTCCCCTAGGGGGCCCTAGGGGCGCCCCGATGAGGTGTCGTAGAGCCGGGGAAGGCTGGTAACTCTGGCGAGCGGCGAGTATGGTGGCTAAAAGCCATGCTGTGGTTTTTTCGGGCGTTGCCGATAACCCCTTACCGGGCTCCGCGCCCCGATGCGATCAGTTCATTTTTCTGTAGGAGCAGGCTATGGCCGGCATTCTCGACTCCGTGGATCAACGTACCCAACTGGTGGGTGAGAACCGCCTGGAGATTCTCATGTTCCGCCTCAGCGGGCGTCAGTTGTTCGCGATCAACGTGTTCAAGGTGCAGGAAGTCCTGCAGATGCCCAAGCTGACCCTGATGCCGCAGCGGCACCCCTACGTGTGTGGCGTCGTCAACCTGCGCGGGCAGACCCTGCCGGTGATCGACCTGTCCCAGGCCATCGGCATGCGCCCGCTGGTGCCGGATGAGCGCAGCACCATCATCGTCACCGAATACAACCGTTCCGTGCAGGCCTTCCTGGTGGGCGGTGTCGATCGCATTCTCAACCTCAACTGGGAGTCCATCCTGCCGCCTCCGGGAGGTGCCGGGCGCCAGCACTACCTGACCGCGATCACCAAGGTCGACGACAAACTGGTGGAAATCATCGACGTGGAGAAGGTGCTGGCGGAGATCGTGCCGTACAACGCGAAGGTTTCCGCCGATCGCCTGGCCGATCCGTTGCTGGAGCAGGTCCGCGGCCGCGAGGTGCTGTTGGTGGACGACTCCAGCGTCGCCCTGGCGCAACTGCGCGAAACCCTGACCCAGTTGGGCCTGAAGATCCACACCGCCAGCGACGGCCTCAAGGGCCTGAATCAACTGAAGAAGTGGGCCGATGCCGGCGAGGTGATGACCGACAAGCTGCTGATGGTCTTCACCGACGCCGAAATGCCGGAAATGGACGGCTACCGCCTGACCACGGAAATCCGCCAGGACCCGCGCCTGCGTGACCTTTACGTGGTGCTGCACACGTCGTTGTCCGGCAGCTTCAACGACGCCATGGTGAAGAAGGTTGGCTGCGACGATTTCCTCTCCAAGTTCCAACCGGACAAACTAGTGGATGTGATCCGCGACCGGCTGCTACGCGGTGCGGCCGGGACCTGATTGGTCGACTGGAGGGCTCTGCGAAGGGGCTTGTGGCGACGGCGGGCAGCTCGTATAAGAGCGTTTTGCCTGAACAGGAAGTCGGTCCATGCGTCTCTCCGCGCTCTATCGTTATCCCCTCAAATCCTCCCTCGGCGAGCCCCTGCAACGGGCGGAGCTGGATGCCCTGGGATTGGTCGGCGACCGACGCTGGATGGCGGTCGACGCGGAGAGCGGCCGCTTTCTGACCCAGCGCCTGCTGCCGCAGATGACGCAATTGTGCGCGCGCTGGCAAGGGAGTGAGCACCTGTTGCTGAGTGCACCGGGGCTGGAATCGCTGAGCGTCGCCGTGCCGGACGAAACGGCGTCGCTGCGGGGTGTGGTCATCTGGCGCGATACGCTGCAGGTGCCGGATGCCGGCGATGCCGCAGCGGCCTGGCTGAGCGATCTGCTGGGGCGGCCGTGTCGCCTGGTCTACGTGCCGGAGGCCCGCGCCCGGCAGGTCAACACCCAATATGCCGAGCCGGGCGAGAAAGTGGCGTTCCCCGATGGCTACCCGTTGATGGTGATCGGCCAGGCTTCCCTGGACGACTTGTCGCGGCGGGTCGGCCGTCCGCTGGAAATGCTGCGCTTCCGGCCGAATCTGGTGGTGGAAGGCTGCGCGCCTTATGCCGAGGACAGTTGGAAGCGCATTCGCATCGGTGGCCAGACCTTCCGCATCGCAAAGGGCTGCTCGCGCTGCATCATCACCACGATGGACCCGCACACCGGCGAGCGCAGCGCCGACCGCGAACCGCTCACCACGCTCAAGACTTACCGCGAACGCGACGGCGAGGTGTACTTCGGCCAGAATCTGATCCACGGCGGTAGCGGCGCGCTCGAGGTTGGCATGGACGTCGAAGTGTTGGAGTGAGGTGAGGGAAGTCCTGGCGCGGCGGTTTTTCGCAGGCTACGCAGGCAGTCCCGGTTGCGCTGTAGGGGCGAATTCAATCGCCCGCCGTGGCCTGGATTGCCAGAAGAACCGCCTGCCCCGAATCACTGATCGTCAAAGAACCGTTCGTGCCAATCGACCAGTGGCTGCGGCGCATTGAGCTTCTGCCCGTAGATCACTGAATAGGACAGCACGTTCTGCACGTACTGGCGGGTCTCGTCGAACGGGATGGTTTCCACCCAGACGTCGAAGGCCAGGTGATTGGCCCCCCGCAGCCACTGGCGGACCCGGCCGGGGCCGGCGTTGTAGGCGGCGGAGGCGAGGACGCGGTTACCGCCGAACTGCGCATGCACCTGGCTGAGGTAGGCCGCGCCGAGCTGAATGTTGACGTTGGGGTTGAGGGCCTGTTGCGGTGAGGCCAGGGGGATACCGAACTTGCGTGCGGTTTCCTTGGCGGTGGTCGGCATCAGTTGCATCAACCCCATGGCGCCCACCGGCGAGCGGGCGTCGGCCATGAAGGCGCTTTCCTGGCGGGTGATGGCGAAGACCCAGCTCGAATGCAGTCCGCGCGCCTTGGCTTCGCTCACCAGACTGTTCTGGTAGGCCATCGGGAAGCGTACCTCCAGGTCATCCCAATACTGCGCCTGGCTGATGGTGCGGATGGCCGGGAAGTACCATTCGAGGTCGTAGGCCAGGCGGGCCTGGGCCACCAGTTCCTCACGGCTGAACAGGCGGCTGACGTGATACCACTCGCGCCGCCCGTCGACAATCTGGCCGCGGGCATGGAATTCCAGGGCGCGGCGGATGCCGGCGGTGTTGCGTACCTTCTGCACGACCTTCGGGTCGAGCGGCAGCGGCCGGTTGTTCAACTGGTAGGGCTCCTGGATGCGGTCGGCGGCGAGGAAGCCGTAGAAGTCGCGCTCGGCGGCCACTGGTTGGTAAAGCGTGATGGCCTGCTGGTTCTGCGGCTGGGCCAGTTGCAGACTGCGCGCCTGCCAGTAGCGCCAGCGGTTGCTGGTCGCAAGCTCTTGGGGCAACTGCCGGGTCAACTGATGAGCCTCGTCCCAGCGGCCGAGACGCAACAGCAGGCGGGCACGCCATTCGGAGACGGTGTTGTCGCGCAGTTCCGGGTCGTACTCGGCCATCACCTGCAACGCCCGGGCGTCGAAGCGCTTGGCCAGGGTCAGGCCGATCTCGCGGGCGATTGCCACCTTTTCTTCGGCGGAGAAGGGCAGTCGCTTGGCATAGATATCCAGCAGGGGCAGGGCTTTTTCCGGGTCCTGGCGGGCCAGCCGGCGCAGGCCGAGGCCGACCACGTCGGCCATGGCGCGGTCGGCGGGTGCGAAGCGGGCGGTCTGGCCGAGCAGCTCGGGCTTCTGCGCCACATCGACCAGTAGCTGTCCCTGTTTGGAGAGGGTTGGCAGCTTCTTCACCAGGAAGCTGGCCAGCCCATAGTTACGGGCTTCAGCCGCCAGCTTGGCGCGTTTCCAGCGCTTTTCCTCGGTCAACTGACCTTCGGCGGCCCAGCGGTCGAACAGGCGGTCGCACGCTTCCGGTTGCGACTTGCCGACCAGCCAGAGCTTCTCGGCGGTGGCGAAACCTTCGGCGCGCATGCCATGGCCCAGCTGATACTGGCCGTAGAGGCAGTCCAGCTCGGTGAAATTCATCGAGGGATCGTAGTACTTGATGAAGGTCTGCCACTCGCCCCGTTCGGCCAGCCAGCGCAGCCAGCGCAATTTCATCCAGTTGGCCTGGGGCAGGTCGCCGTGTTCGGCGAGGAACTTCTCGATTTCGTCGTTGCTGGCCCATTTCAGACGGGCGGTCAGCTCGTCGTACGCGAGGTACGGCTCGAGAGGGTAGTCGCGCAGGGCGCTGGCGTAGCGCTTGTATGGGCCGTTATCGCCCTTGGCTAGGGCGCGCTTGGCTTCGTCGTAGTACTGGCGTTGCTGGGCAAGACTGACGGCTTGCGCGGTGTTGAGGGTTGCAGCGGAGAGCAGGAAACAGGAAAACAGGCAAAACAGACGACCGCGCATGACACTTCCGAACGGATAACCAAAGGAGCGCCATCGAGGGCGCAGACAGCCCTAGCTTAGCCGTTGCCAGGGGGAGGTGAAAGCGTTCCTCGGCGGAGAAAAGCCGGTCTGCCGACCCTTCAACTCGGGTAGAATGCGCGCCCTGTTTCAGGAGATGCCCATGACTCTGCTCAAGTTCGCCGATGTGTCCCTCGCCTATGGCGCCATGCCCCTGCTGGACCATGTGTCCTGGCAGATCGCCCGCGGCGAGCGGGTCTGCATTATCGGGCGCAACGGTACCGGCAAGTCGAGCCTGCTGCGTCTGGTCAAGGGCGACCAGCCCGCCGACGATGGCGAAATCTGGCGGGCGCCGGGGCTGAAGATCGGTGAGCTGCCGCAGGAATTGCCGCGGGCCGACGAGCGTACCGTGTTCGACGTGGTGGCCGAGGGGCTTGCAGGGGGCGGCGAGCTACTCGCGCAGTATCACCACCTCAGCCAGAACATCCGCGACGACGCCGATCTGCAGAAGCTCACCCAGGTCCAGCATGAGTTGGAGGCGAAGGATGGCTGGCGTCTTCAGCAGTTGGTGGACAGCACCCTGAGCCGCCTCCAACTGCCGGCGGACAAGACCCTGGCGGAGCTGTCCGGCGGTTGGCGGCGGCGGGTCCTGCTGGCCCAGGCGCTGGTTGCCGAACCGGACCTGCTGCTGCTTGACGAACCGACCAACCACCTGGACATCGGCGCCATCGCCTGGCTGGAAGAAGCGTTGCTCGGTTTCCAGGGGGCCGTGCTGTTCATCACCCACGACCGCGCCTTCCTGCAGAACCTGGCCACCCGCATCCTCGAACTGGATCGCGGCCATCTGATCGACTGGAATGGCGACTATGCCAGCTTCCTGGTGCACAAGGAACAGCAACTGGCGGCGGAGGAAACCGCCAATGCGCTGTTCGACAAGCGTTTGGCCCAGGAAGAAGTGTGGATACGCCAGGGCATCAAGGCCCGCCGGACCCGTAACGAAGGCCGCGTCCGTGCGTTGAAGGCGATGCGCGCCGAGCGCAGCGAGCGTCGCGAGCGCCAGGGCAAGGCCAACATCCAGCTGGAAGCGGCGGACAAGTCCGGCAAGCAGGTGATCGTCGCCGAACATGTGAGCTTCGCTCATCCGGGCGGCGAGCCGCTGGTCCGTGATTTCTCTATCGTCATCCAGCGTGGCGACCGCATCGGCCTGCTGGGCGCCAACGGTACCGGCAAGACCACGCTGCTCAAGTTGCTGCTCGGCGAGTTGCAACCGACCAGTGGCACCATCCAGGCCGGTACCCGCCTGGAAGTGGCTTATTTCGACCAGTTGCGTCACCAGTTGGAGCCGGAGAAGACGGTCATCGACAACCTCGCCGAAGGGCGCGAGTTCATCACCATCGATGGCCAGAACCGCCATGTACTCAGCTATCTCGGCGATTTCCTGTTCAGCCCGCAGCGGGCCCGCACGCCGGTGAAGGCGCTGTCCGGCGGTGAGCGGGCACGCCTGTTGCTGGCCAAGCTGTTCAGCAAGCCGGCCAACCTGCTGGTGCTGGACGAACCGACCAACGATCTCGACGTGGAAACCCTGGAGTTGCTCGAAGAAGTGCTGCTCGGCTTCCAGGGCACTGTGCTGATGGTCAGCCACGACCGGGCCTTCCTCGATAACGTGGTGACGAGCACCTTGGTGTTCGAAGGCGAAGGGCGTGTCCGCGAGTATGTCGGCGGTTATCAGGACTGGCTGCGCCAGGGCGGTTCGCCGCGTCTGCTGGGTGTGGGCGAAGCCAAGCCGGAGAAGCTCGCCGCACCGGCGAAGGCGGAGGTCCCGGCCGCTACGCCGAGCGAGACGGCAGCGCCGGCCCGGAAGAAGCTGAGTTATAAATTGCAGCGCGAATTGGAAGCGATTCCCGGGCAGATCGATGTTCTGGAGGCCGAGCTTGCCGTATTGCAGGGCCAGATCGCCGACCCGGCGTTCTATCAGAAGCCGCCGGCGGAAACCGGGGCGGTCCTGGGGCGGATGGAGAGCCTGCAGCGCGATTTGGATGCCCTGCTGGAGCGCTGGGCTGAACTGGAGGAGTGATCAGGGAACGGTTATGGCCATCGAATATCGCATCACGCTCGATGATGAACATGAGTTCAACTATCGGATCGAGCTGGATCGCCAGTACGACCAGGAGCGTGCTGCCATCGCGCCGAAGTGGACGCGCCTGGATTACCAGCAGTGCAGCAACTGCCCGCTGAAAAAGGAGCAGTTCAGCCATTGTCCCGCGGCGGTGGACCTGTACCGGGTCATCGAGGACTTCCACGGTCTGCCGGCCATCACCAAGGCGCAGGTCTGGGTGCGTACGCCGGAGCGCGAGTACAGCAAGCTGGTCGGTCTGGAAGAGGGGTTGCGGGCGCTGCTCGGGGTGATCATGGCCACCAGCGCCTGTCCAGTGCTCGGTCGGTTGAAGCCGATGGCGCAGCACCACCTGCCATTCGCCAGCAACCAGGAATTCATCCTGCGCACGGTTTCCCTGTATCTGGCGCGCCAGTATTTCAACTACCGAGAAGGCCGCCATGCGGACTGGGAGCTGAAAGGCCTCGTACGCCTGTTCCAGCAGTTGCAACTGGTCAACCAGGCGTTCTGGCAGCGTATTCACGACACTTGCGAAGGCGACTCGAACCTCAAGGCGTTCCTGACCTTCTTCTCGATGTCGTCGAGCATGACCTATTCGCTGGAAACCCAGCTGCAGAAGATCCGGCCGTTGCTGATGAGCCCGGGAGATCTTCTCGAATAACTTCGGCCGTGCGGGCAGGGCGAGCCTGCCCGCCGGAACCTCACTCGGGTTTCTTCAGGCGCACGGCAAGCACGTCGCAGGGTGCGCCATGCAAGACGTCATTGGCGGTGGAGCCCAGCAGCAGGGCGAGGCCGTGCCGGCCGTGGCTGCCGACTACGATCAGGTCGCAACCCTGTTCAGTGGCCAGGCGATGGATTTCCTGGCGCGGTTGACCATAGGCAAGGTGGCGTTGATCGGCGGTCAGCTCGGGATAGCGACCGGCAAAGGTATTGAGGCGTTCGCGGGCCTGTTCGAACTGCTGCTGCTGCAGCATCGACAGATCCATGGGGACATCGCCACCGAACGCCATGGCCATGGGCTCCACGATGTGCACCAAGGACAGGCGGGCTTGGCAACTATTGGCCAGGGCCTGGGCGCGTATCACCACCGGGTGGCATTCCTCAGTCAGGTCGACGGCGACCAGAATGTGCTGGTAGGTCATGGCGAAGTTCTCCTCCAAAGTGTGGGGATTAATCACAAGTATGGCTGTAATGGCTGCTTGTAACAGCTTTCGGGTAACAAGGATTTCCGTCGTGACGCTCTGGTTGACTCTCGTACTCCTGGCTCTCCTGCTCAGTCCGCTTGCCTGGCTGTTGCCTTCCCACCGTCAACGGGGGCAGATGGAAATGCGCCTGGCTGCGCGCCGGATGGGCTTGGCGATGCAGTTGTCGCGCCAGGAATGGCCGCACTGGCTGGGCCGGCAACCGCCGAACCCGTGCCCGCAGTATCACCGTCCGCGCCGCGCCGGTCGTGGGGACAGTTGGTGTTTCTGGCGATCCGAATCCGGCGAATGGTTGAACCAGTGGCGCGAACCTTGCGCGGACGAGGCGTTGGCGGCCCGGCTCGCTGAGCTTCCGATGGATGTCTACAAGATCGAGGCAAATTCGCAGATGATAGCCCTGTGTTGGGGCGAGCGGGGCGATGCGGAGGCGTTGCAGCGGGTTGCGGATGTGCTGGCTGCGCTCGCCTGAGGCGCAGAAAAAAGCCCGGTGGGTTGCACCGGGCCGTAGCGTATGGCCAGACAGGCCGGAAATCGTGTTGCGCCGGGCCGGGTTCACAGGCTTTGCGCGGCATATTGGGCAGAGAGTACTTCAAGCGCTTCGATAATTCGATCCGAATATTTGCTGATGACGAAAGGAACGCTGTTCTCATTATAGTTTTTCAGCGATTTTTCGATGTAACGCCATTTCGTGCCGATGGCCTGCAAGCCCTGTCGGGTCTCTGCGGTGTTGGCCGGCGCCGCTTCCAGGCGCGTGAGTCCGGTCGAGAACTGTTCGGCCAGTTCGTCGATCGCCTTGCCCTCATTGCCGCCGAAGAATGTTGCCCCGACCGACGCGCTGCGTGAAGCGTAGTCCAGCGCGATATTCTGCATCAGCAGGCTCTGTTCGCGGCTTTGCTGAGTCAATGGCGGGACGTTGAAGGCACTCTCCCGCTGGATTCTGGCATACAGCTCTCCGCTCAGCTCCATCAGTTGCCGATTGCGTTCGGCCAGATCGGCGACGGGCTGGAGGTCGGTGAACCCTTGGCTCTTCAGCGTACTGACCAGCGCCTGGAGGTCATTTTCATAGCCTTGCCATTCTTGGGCGAGACGGGTGGCGAGTGCTTTCGAGCTTTCGCCGGGCAACTCCCCCAGCTTATCGAGGCGGCCACGGGACAATTGCAGCGACTCATCGATCATGCGCGCGTAGCGCTGGTCGCCTTCCATGCCATTGAACATGAAGAACGCCGCCAGGCTTCGTTGGGTGGCGAGGCGTTGCTGATGCAAATCGAGCAGCGTGGCGCTCGGGTCGGCCGCCCAGGCGGGCAGGGCCAGACAGAGGGCGAGGAGGGTGCTCGAAAGAGTGCGCAGACGGTTCGGCATGGACGACTCCGTTGGCCCGTTGATTCCCGTTTGTTGTTCTTCTGTTCACAGGCCTGGGCGGGCCGTGCGGGGCGACTCTACCTGTAGCCGGCAGGTTTGACCAGCTAGCGGACGGGCAGGGTGCCAGTATCGGTAGCGTTGGCGAATGCCTGCACATAGATGCTGTGAATGTTGCTTTCCAGGGCCTCGGTGGCTCCGTTGCCGGGCGAAAGCGAGCGCACAACGGCGGCGTCCTCCAATTGACAACGGCCGGATTTTACCCGATGGTGTGCACACCCAAATCAAACGGGCGTATGAATTGAGCGTTTGCCTCAGGCGGCGGCTCTAAAACAAAACCCGATTATCACGTCGGCGGGTGTACCAGACAGTTCGAGGCTATGCTCCGGCTGCGCCGCAGGTAAGTCCGCGGCTGGTGTCCGATGTGCACTGTTCAGCTTCCATACCGTGGAGATCAGTTGATGATTTACGAAGGTAAAGCCATCACGGTTAAGGCTCTTGAGGGCGGCATCGTCGAATTGAATTTCGACCTCAAGGGTGAGTCCGTCAACAAATTCAACCGTCTCACCCTGAACGAGCTACGCGAATCCGTGGATGCCATCAAGGCGGACGGTTCGATCAAAGGCGTGGTCGTCACCAGCGGCAAGGACGTGTTTATCGTCGGCGCCGACATCACCGAGTTCGTCGATAACTTCAAACTGCCCGACGAAGAGCTGGTTGCCGGCAACCTCGAAGCCAACAAGATCTTCAGCGATTTCGAAGACCTCGGCGTGCCGACGGTCGTCGCCATCAATGGCATCGCCCTCGGTGGCGGTTTCGAGATGTGCCTGGCCTGCGACTACCGTGTCATGGCGGACAGCGCCAAGGTCGGTTTGCCGGAAGTCAAGCTGGGCATCTACCCGGGCTTCGGCGGCACCGTTCGTCTGCCGCGTGTGATCGGCACCGACAACGCCATCGAGTGGATCGCCTCCGGTAAGGAAAACAAGGCCGAAGACGCGCTGAAAGTCGGCGCTGTCGATGCCGTTGTCGCCGCCGACAAGCTGCAGGCCGCTGCCGTTGACCTGATCAAGCGTGCCATCTCCGGTGAGCTGGACTACAAGGTCAAGCGCCAGCCGAAGCTGGAAAAGATCAAGCTGAATGCCATCGAACAGATGATGGCTTTCGAAACCACCAAGGGCTTCGTCGCCGGCCAGGCCGGGCCGAACTACCCGGCGCCGGTCGAAGCGATCAAGACCATCCAGAAGGCCGCCAACTTCACCCGTGACAAGGCGCTGGAGGTCGAGGCCGCCGGCTTCGTCAAGCTGGCCAAGACTTCTGTCGCGGAAAGCCTGATCGGCCTGTTCCTGAACGATCAGGAGCTGAAGAAAAAAGCCAAGAAGTACGACGAACTGGCCAAAGACGTGAAGATGGCTGCCGTACTCGGTGCCGGCATCATGGGCGGTGGCATCGCCTACCAGTCCGCCGTCAAGGGCACGCCGATCCTGATGAAGGACATCCGCGAGGAGGCTATCCAGCTCGGCCTCGGCGAAGCAGCCAAGCTGCTCGGCAAGCGCGTCGAGAAGGGCCGCCTGACTCCCGAGAAGATGGCTCAGGCACTCAATGCCATCCGTCCGACCCTGTCCTACGGCGATTTCGGCACTGTCGACATCGTGGTCGAGGCCGTGGTCGAGAATCCGAAGATCAAGCAGGCCGTGCTGTCCGAAGTGGAAGGGTTGGTGAAGGAGGACGCGGTCCTCACCTCCAACACCTCGACCATTTCCATCAGCCTGCTGGCCCAGGCGCTCAAGCGTCCGGAAAACTTCTGCGGCATGCACTTCTTCAACCCGGTGCATATGATGCCGCTGGTGGAAGTGATCCGTGGCGAGAAGACCGGCGAAACCGCTATCGCCACCACCGTTGCCTATGCCAAGAAAATGGGCAAGACCCCGGTCGTGGTCAACGACTGCCCGGGCTTCCTGGTCAACCGCGTGTTGTTCCCGTATTTCGGCGGCTTCGCCAAACTGCTGGAGCTGGGCGTCGATTTCGTCCGCATCGACAAGGTGATGGAGAAGTTCGGCTGGCCCATGGGGCCGGCCTACCTGTCCGACGTGGTCGGCATCGACACCGGCCACCATGGCCGCGACGTGATGGCCGAGGGCTTCCCGGATCGCATGGCCGTCGAGGGCAAGACTGCCGTTGACGTGATGTACGAAGCCAATCGTCTGGGTCAGAAGAATGGCAAGGGGTTCTACGCCTACGAAACCGACAAGCGCGGCAAGCCGAAGAAGGTCTCCGATCCGCAGGCCTACGAAGTGCTCAAGCCGATCATCCGCGAACAGCGCGAACTGACCGACGAGGACATCATCAACTTCATGATGATCCCGCTGTGCCTGGAAACCGTCCGCTGCCTGGAAGATGGCATCGTCGAAACGGCTGCCGAAGCCGACATGGGCCTGATCTACGGCATCGGCTTCCCGCCCTTCCGTGGGGGTGCGCTGCGTTACATCGATTCCATCGGTGTAGCCGAATTCGTGGCCCTGGCCGACAAGTACGCCGACCTGGGTCCGCTGTACCACCCGACCGCGAAGCTGCGTGAAATGGCCGCCAAGGGCCAGAGCTTCTTCGGTTAATCGCGGACAGATGAGAGCGAGAGTAGAACTATGAGCCTGAATCCGAGAGATGCCGTCATCGTCGACTTCGGTCGTACCCCGATGGGTCGTTCCAAGGGCGGCATGCACCGCAACACCCGTGCCGAGAACATGTCGGCACACTTGATCAGCAAGCTGCTGGAGCGCAACCCGCTGGTCAACCCGGCGGAAGTGGAAGACGTGATCTGGGGTTGCGTGAACCAGACCCTGGAGCAGGGTTGGAACATCGCCCGCATGGCGTCGCTGATGACCCAGATTCCGCACACCAGTGCCGGCCAGACCGTCAGCCGCCTGTGCGGTTCGTCCATGAGCGCCCTGCACACTGCGGTGCAGGCGATCCAGACCGGCAATGGCGATGTGTTCGTCATTGGTGGCGTGGAGCACATGGGGCACGTCGGCATGATGCACGGCGTAGACCCGAACCCGCACCTGTCGCTGTACGCCGCCAAGGCGTCCGGCATGATGGGCCTGACCGCCGAAATGCTCGGCAAGATGCATGGCATCAGCCGCGAGCAGCAGGACGCCTTTGGTGAGCGTTCGCACCGCCTGGCGCACAAGGCTACCGTCGAAGGCAAGTTCAAGGATGAAATCATCCCGATGCAGGGCTACGACGAGAATGGCTTCCTGAAGGTGTTCGACTATGACGAAACCATTCGTCCCGACACTACTCTGGAAAGCCTGGCGCAACTGAAGCCGGCCTTCAATCCGAAGGGTGGCACCGTGACTGCAGGCACCTCTTCGCAGATCACCGACGGTGCATCCTGCATGATCGTCATGTCCGCCCAGCGCGCCAAGGACCTTGGCATCCAGCCGATGGCCGTGGTGCGTGCCATGGCGGTGGCAGGCGTCGACCCAGCCATCATGGGCTACGGTCCGGTGCCGTCCACCCAGAAAGCACTCAAGCGTGCCGGCCTGACCATCGACGACATCGACTTCGTCGAGCTGAACGAAGCCTTCGCCGCCCAGGCTCTGCCGGTACTGAAGGACCTCAAGCTGCTCGACAAGATGGAAGAGAAGGTCAACCTGCATGGTGGTGCCATTGCGCTGGGCCACCCGTTCGGTTGTTCCGGTGCGCGTATCTCCGGTACCCTGCTGAACGTGATGAGGCAGAACGGCGGTACTCTGGGCGTGTCTACCATGTGCGTAGGCCTCGGCCAGGGCATCACCACCGTCTTCGAGCGCATCTGAGCGTCCTAAGCAATCGGTGGTACGAGCCGGGGCCTGGTGCCCCGGCTTTTGTTTTTGTGCAGAGAGGGAATCCGTGATGCGAGTTCAACCCGGCCTCTATCGCCATTACAAAGGGCCCGAGTATCGGGTATTTGGTGTGGCCCGGCATTCCGAGACGGAAGAAGAGCTAGTGGTGTACCAAGCGCTGTACGGCGAGTACGGACTCTGGGTGCGCCCGCTGCGCATGTTCACCGAGACCGTCGAGGTGGATGGTGAAAGTGTTCCGCGTTTTGCATTGATCAAGGCGGAAAAGACGCTGTTCGAGCAGCCTTGACCTCCTATCGCCGAACCGGGGCGCTTGACCTTGCCTCGGCCACCACTATATATAGCGGTGCCGCGCCAGGCGGCTCCCGCCTTTCATTTACCGAATTCAGGAATTTTCCGATCCATGGGCAAATCGCTGGTCATCGTGGAATCCCCGGCCAAGGCCAAGACCATCAACAAGTACCTGGGCAGCCAGTACGTGGTGAAGTCGAGCATCGGCCATATCCGTGACCTGCCCACCAGCGGTTCGTCCAGCAATGGCAAGGAGCCGGCGAAGCGCGGCAAGACTGCCGCCGAGGCTCCGGCGTTGTCGGCGAAGGAAAAGGCCAAGCGCCAGCTGTTCTCGCGCATGGGTGTCGATCCCGAGCACGGCTGGAAAGCCAAATACGAGATTCTGCCGGGCAAGGAAAAGGTGATCGACGAGCTTCGCCGCTTGGCCAAGGATGCCGACACCATCTATCTCGCAACCGACTTGGACCGCGAAGGGGAGGCCATCGCCTGGCACCTGCGCGAGTCCATCGGTGGCGACGAGAGCCGCTACAAGCGCGTGGTTTTCAACGAAATCACCAAGAAAGCGATCCAGGAAGCGTTCTCCGCACCCGGCGATCTGGACATCAATCGGGTCAACGCCCAGCAGGCGCGGCGATTCCTCGACCGCGTGGTCGGCTACATGGTGTCGCCGTTGCTCTGGCAGAAGATCGCCCGCGGCCTTTCCGCCGGCCGCGTCCAGTCGGTAGCGGTGAAGCTGGTGGTCGAGCGTGAACGCGAAATCCGCGCCTTCGTTCCGGAAGAATACTGGGAAGTGCATGCCGACCTGTCCACGGCGAAGAATGCCCAGGTGCGTTTCGAAGTGGTCCGCGAGCGGGGCGAGGCCTTCAAGCCGCTCAACGAAGCACAGGCCATGGCGGCGCTGGAGAAGCTCAAGGCTTCCAGCTATCGCGTGGTCAAGCGCGAGGACAAGCCGACCAGCAGCCGTCCGTCGGCTCCGTTCATCACGTCCACGCTGCAGCAGGCGGCGAGCAACCGTCTCGGCTTCGGTGTGAAGAAGACCATGATGATGGCCCAGCGTCTCTACGAGGCGGGCTACATCACTTATATGCGTACCGACTCGACCAACCTTTCGGCGGACGCCATCGGCATGGTCCGGGGCTTCATCGAGGGCGAGTTCGGTCAGAAATACCTGCCGGCGAAGCCGAATGTCTATTCCAGCAAGGAAGGCGCCCAGGAGGCTCACGAGGCGATCCGTCCGTCCGACGTCAATCTGCGGCCGAACCAACTGTCCGGCATGGAGCGTGACGCCGAGCGTCTCTACGAATTGATCTGGCGTCAGTTCGTCGCCTGCCAGATGCCTCCGGCCGAGTACCTGTCGACCACTGTCAGCGTAGCGGCGGGCGACTTCGAACTGCGTGCCAAGGGGCGCATCCTCAGATTCGACGGCTATACCCGGGTACTGCCCCAGCAGAGCAAGCCGGGCGAAGACGACGTGCTGCCGGAGATGAATGAAAGCGAGATGCTGAAGCTGATCAAGCTCGATCCCAGCCAGCATTTTACCAAGCCGCCGGCGCGCTACTCCGAAGCCAGTTTGGTCAAGGAGCTGGAAAAGCGTGGTATTGGCCGGCCGTCGACCTACGCGGCGATCATCTCAACCATCCAGGAACGCGGTTACGTCACTGTGCATAACCGTCGTTTCTACGCGGAGAAGATGGGCGATATCGTGACCGACCGTCTTTCCGAGAGTTTTTCCAACCTCATGGACTACGGCTTTACTGCCGGGATGGAAGAGCATCTGGATGATGTTGCCCAAGGTGAGCGTGACTGGAAGCACCTTCTCGACGAGTTCTATGCCGATTTCAAGAAAAAGCTGGAAACCGCCGAGGCCAGCGAGAAGGGCATGCGTGCCAACCAGCCGACACTGACCGACATTCCCTGCCGCGAATGCGGACGGCCTATGATGATTCGTACCGCCTCCACTGGGGTCTTCCTCGGTTGTTCTGGGTACAGTCTGCCGCCGAAAGAGCGTTGCAAGGCAACCATCAACCTGATTCCGGGTGACGAAATCGCGGCGGATGACGAGGGCGAGTCGGAATCCCGCGTTCTGTTGGGCAAGCACCGTTGCCCGATCTGCTCGACGGCGATGGACGCCTATCTGTTGGACGAGAAGCGTAAGTTGCACATCTGCGGCAATAACCCGGACTGCAGTGGCTACGAGATCGAGCAGGGCCAGTACCGTATCAAGGGTTACGAAGGGCCGAGTCTCGAATGTGACAAGTGTGGCAGCGAGATGCAGTTGAAGACCGGCCGCTTCGGCAAGTTCTTTGGATGCACCAACCCGACCTGCAAGAACACCCGCAAGTTGCTGAAGAACGGTGAGCCAGCACCGCCGAAGATGGATGCGATCAAGATGCCGGAGCTCAAGTGCGAGAAGGTCGACGACATCTATGTGCTGCGTGACGGTGCATCCGGTTTGTTCCTGGCGGCCAGTCAGTTTCCGAAGAACCGCGAGACCCGTGCGCCCTTAGTCAGTGAGTTGATCCCGCACAAGGATGAATTGGATCCGAAGTATCACTTCCTCCTGGAGGCGCCACAGAAGGACCCAGAGGGCCGCCCGGCAGTGATTCGTTTCAGCCGCAAGAGCAAGGAGCAGTACGTGCAGTCCGAGGTCGATGGTAAGCCTACCGGCTGGCGTGCGTTCTACGACGGCAATCGTTGGAAAGTCGAAGACAAGCGCTGATCGGACAAAACGTGCCTCCGGTTCTGCCGGAGGCGCGTATAGTCCGGTAGATTCTTCCGGCACTTTACGCGTACCTCTGGAGGCGCCGTATGGCCCACGAGCTTTATACCCGTACAAACCAGAAGCTCTACTTCGCCGGTCTGGCGCTGGAGGCGTGGAAACGTGCCGAAACCGGGCAGGCGATGAACGCCCAGGCACTGATCCAGGCCGAGCGCGAGTCCGCCTTGTTTCATCTCTATGGCGCCGTTCTGGGCCTTTGCCATGAAATCGCCGGTTTCTATCGTTTGCCCGAGGCGCGCGCGCCCAGGGTCGATATGCTGTTGAACCAAGCGGTCCTGAATGCTGCGCCCAGCCCTGAGCTGGCCGAGCTGGTGGAGTTGGCGCAGCAACCCGAAACATGGCTTGGGCGCCTCCTTGCGGCCTACACTGCGCTGTTCCAACCACCACAAGCGCCGAAGAAGGCCAAAGTCGACCCGACCGTGCCATTGATCGAATCGGTCGATCTGGAAGCGGAGGAGCCTTCGCTCGGTCGCGATGAGCTGGAAGAGTGGCGCAAACAGCTGAAAGGTCTGGCGCTACGTTTCCGTGAAACACTGACAGAGTGTTGAGCCGAACGGTTAGAGACGTATTCCTTCAGGCTGGTACAATGGCTAGCCTTCGCTTGAGATTGACTTATGCCTACTTCCTTCCTCGAAATTGTTGAGCTGCCCGATGGGCGCATTGCCTTGCGCCGAGCGGAGGATGAGGAAGCGTTGGTAATCCTCGACTTCTCGGCAGATGCCAAGGCTTTCCTGCAGGGTCACCATGTGGAAGTCGCCAAGGCCATGCTGAGCGTCGGCGTGCAGATGGCTGGCCGATTGGCCGAAGGGGATTTCGAGCGGGATGAGGAAGGACCTCGCGTCCTGCACTGAGCCAAGCTTCCTACCATTGATCGCCTGCTGCATCGAGGCGTGGCACCTCCGTGTGCCGTTGTGATCAACCCAGACGAATATTCAGGCTTTGCGCGCTACCCAGGCGGGCGGCGGAGGCAAGGTTCTGGCGTGCCTCGAAGTCGAGCGGGTTCAACCAACTGACGACGGTGTGGCTGCGGCCCAGGCGCAGGGCTTCGCAGGCCAGTTCAAGGCTGGTTTGCTGACCGCGTGGATGCAGCAGGAGAATCCGCTCACGGTTCAGGCCGGCCTCGCGCAACCAGCTATGGGTCAGGCTGGAAGGCGGAGCGATGAGCGTAAGCCAGCGTAGATCGGTTTCTTCGCTCAGCTCCCGAAGGATGGGCGCCAGCAGGTGGAGGCAGTGCCCGGCCGCTCCGCTCAGCGACAGTTCGCTGAAGGCCTCGGGTTCGGGCCAATGGGGCTCGGTTTCATCGGCCAGTAATGGCACGGCGGGTTGGCCGAGAAAAGCCTCGAACAGGGGAAGCTGGGGAAGGTCAAGCGGCTGCGAGAACTGCATAACGTCTCCTTAGCGGCGGATTACGCCGACACTCAAGCCTTCGATCGTCAGGTTCTGTTGTTCCAGATCGACTTCGATAGGGGCGAATTCCGGATTTTCCGCGATGAGCCAGACCTTGTTGCCCTCGCGCTTGAAACGCTTGACCGTGACGTCGTCATCCAGGCGAGCGACCACGACCTGGCCATTGCGGGCCTCGCGGGTGGCATGCACGGCCAGTAGGTCGCCATCGTAGATACCGATGTCCTTCATGCTCATGCCGCGGACACGTAGCAGATAGTCGGCACGGGGATGGAAGAAATCCGGATTGATCCGGCAGGATTCTTCGACATTCTGTTGCGCTAGAATCGGCGCACCGGCAGCGACCCGGCCAATGACCGGCAAGCCGTCTTCCTCGGCGTTGTTCGGCTCGAACCCAGGGATGCGAATGCCCCTGGAGGCACCGGGGGTCATTTCGATGGCGCCTTTGCGGGCAAGGGCCTTGAGATGCTCCTCGGCGGCGTTGGGAGACTTGAAACCGAGCTCCTGGGCGATTTCGGCCCGGGTGGGCGGATAGCCATTGTCTTCCAGGCAACGCTTGATGAAGGCGAGAATCTCGGCTTGGCGGGGCGTCAGTTTCAGCATGTCTTGGCTCTGTTTTTTTATACAGTGCCTGGGATTATATACAGTGGGAGGCGGTTGGCAATCCTTTCGCTTGTCGGTTCGTGCCTGGTCACGGCCGTCCGAGTGTGGTCGTCGCCAATCGTGACCGGCCGGCCAAAAGTCGGCTCGTGCGACTTGACAAGCCGGTGCGCTGAAACGTATGTTTCAAACAAGTGTTTGTCAGGTGGAGGATCCATGGCTCAGTCAGAAACCGTCGAACGCATCCTGGATGCTGCGGAACAGCTGTTCGCGGAGAAGGGCTTCGCCGAAACCTCCTTGCGCCTGATTACCAGCAAGGCCGGGGTCAACCTGGCTGCGGTGAACTATCACTTCGGTTCCAAGAAGGCCCTGATTCAGGCCGTCTTCTCGCGGTTCCTTGGGCCGTTCTGCCTCAGTCTCGAGCGTGAGTTGGATCGTCGCCAGACCAAGTCTGAAAGCCATGCCAGTCTGGAAGAGCTACTGGAAATACTGGTCGAGCAGGCTTTGGCGGTAAAGCCCCGCAGCGGTAACGATCTGTCTATTTTCATGCGTCTTTTGGGCTTGGCTTTCAGCCAGAGCCAGGGGCACCTGCGCCGCTATCTGGAGGACATGTACGGCAAGGTTTTCCGGCGCTACATGCAGTTGGTTCACGAAGCCGCGCCGAAAATGCCGCCCATCGAACTGTTCTGGCGCGTGCACTTCATGTTGGGTGCCGCTGCGTTCAGTATGTCCGGGATCAAGGCTCTGCGCGCCATCGCCGAGAATGATTTTGGCGTGAACACTTCGATCGAACAGGTGATGCGCTTGATGGTCCCGTTCCTGGCCGCCGGTATGCGGGCCGACAGTGCGGTGACCGACGAAAAGCTGGCCAACGCCCAGCTCAAACCGCGCAGCAAGACCGCTCCGGCGCCTGCCAAAGTTTGATCTGTCTGGGCGGCTCCGGTCTGATCGGCTAAGCTAGCCGCCCATGCGAACCCTCGATTTCCTGCACATTTCCATCGCCGATCAGTGCCTTTATGGCTTCGCTGAAGGGCGGTTGGTGTTGCGTCTTCCCGTTTCCACGGCCTTGAACGGCGCTGGCGAGTTGAATGGCTCCGGCTGTACGCCGCGGGGTCGGCATCAGGTGCGTGCGAGGATCGGGGAAGGGCTGCCATGTGGCGCCGTGCTGAGAGGACGACGCTGGACCGGCGAGGTCTGGTCGCCAGTGCTGCACGAACAGTTTCCCGGCCGCGATTGGATACTGACCCGGATTCTCTGGCTCAGCGGCTGCGAGCGCGGTCGGAATCGCCTGGGGAACGTAGACAGTTTTCGCCGTTATATCTATCTCCACGGTACGCCTGACAGCGAGCCGATGGGCGTGCCGCGCTCCCATGGCTGTATTCGCCTGCGCAATGCCGATCTCCTTGATCTATTCCCTCGCGTGCCGCTGCACTGTCCGGTACGTATCGATGAAGCGGCTTGCCCGGACTGGGCTCGGGCCGAACTTGACTAAGGAACATTCATGCAAGGTTCCCTGATGCTGGATATCGCCGGCACTTGGTTGACTGCCGAGGATCGTTGCCTGTTGCGGCAACCCGAGGTCGGCGGCCTGATTCTCTTCGCCCGCAATATCGAGCACCCGCGCCAGGTGCGCGAACTCTGTACTTCGATACGCGCTGTGCGGCCGGATTTTCTCCTCGCGGTGGACCAAGAGGGCGGACGTGTTCAACGCCTGCGCCAGGGGTTCGTGCGGCTGCCGGCGATGCGGGCGATTGCCGATAACGTCGACGGCGAGGTGCTGGCCGAGCACTGTGGATGGCTGATGGCGACTGAAGTGCTGGCGGTGGGCCTGGATATCAGCTTTGCGCCGGTTCTCGATCTGGATCATCAGCGCAGTGCGGTGGTTGGTAGCCGTGCTTTCGAGGGCAATGCCGAGCGGGCAGCCTTGCTCGCCGGGGCCTTCATTCGCGGTATGAACGCGGCCGGCATGGCGGCGACTGGCAAGCACTTTCCCGGTCACGGATGGGCCGAAGCCGACTCCCATGTGGCGATTCCGATCGACGAGCGCAGCCTGGATGAGATCCGGACGTGCGATCTGGTGCCGTTCGCGCGTTTGCATGGTCAATTGGCCGCCGTGATGCCGGCCCATGTGATCTACCCGGCGGTGGATACGCAGCCGGCGGGTTTCTCGCGGCGCTGGCTGCAGGACATTCTGCGTGGCGAGTTGGGTTTCGACGGCGTGATCTTCAGCGATGATCTCTCAATGGCGGGCGCACATGTGGTCGGCGATGCAGCCGATCGAATCGAGGCTGCGCTAGGTGCGGGATGCGACATGGGGCTGGTGTGTAACGATCGGGGCTCTGCCGAGTTGGCTCTGCAGGCGTTGCAACGGCTCAAGGTCGAGCGCCCGGCACGTCTCGCACGCATGCGTGGAAGGGGCTTCGTAACCACCGAGTACCGCCAGGACCCGCGCTGGCTGGCGGCCGTGGCGGCCCTGCGGAATGCTCAATTGATCGACTGAGGACGATAACAACGATGACTGTCTACGCCATTATCGGCGGCACTGGCCTGACCCAACTGGAAGGTCTGACCATTCGCCAGGCCCAATCCATGGATACGCCTTATGGCGCCCCGTCTGCGGACATCATGCGTGGCGAGTACGCCGGCCGCGAAGTGCTGTTCCTGGCAAGGCATGGCCAGCCGCACCGTATCCCGCCCCATCAGGTCAATTACCGGGCCAACCTCTGGGCGCTGAAACAGGCCGGAGCCAGCGCGATTCTTGCGGTGAATGCCGTAGGCGGCATCCATGCGGCGATGGGCACCGGGCATTTCTGCGTGCCGCATCAGATCGTCGATTACACCTCGGGCCGTGCGCATACCTTCTATGAGGGCGAGCTGGAGCACGTTACCCACGTGGATTTCAGTCATCCGTACGACGAGACGCTACGCGGCCGGCTCGTCGCGGCGTTGGTGGCAGAAGGCTGTGCCTATAGTGGCCACGGCGTCTACGGCTGCACCCAGGGACCTAGGCTGGAAACGGTCGCCGAAATCGCCCGCCTGGAACGTGATGGCTGCGATATCGTCGGAATGACCGGCATGCCGGAGGCAGCGCTGGCGCGGGAGCTGGCTCTGCCTTACGCCTGCTTGGCGCTGGTGGTGAACCCCGCAGCGGGCAAATCCGCAGCGTTGATCACCATGGCGGAGATCGAGCGGGCGCTGAATGAGGGGATGGGGAAGGTCAAGGCTGTACTGGGGCGGGTGCTGGCGGACTGATCGAGGTTTCAGGTTTCGGCAGCTCGAGCCCGAGCTGCCGCAGTTGCGTCTTCTTCCGCCTCAGAGAGGAGATACGCGGATCAGCAGCCCCAGGCTGCCGTGATCCAGATAGGTCAGTTCGCCATTCTTGAGCCGGCTGCCCTGCTTCATGTATTCACTGCCGACCAGTACACCATCCGCATCGAATTGGTTGACCCAGAACTCGGCTTCCAAATCCACCAAGCGGTTTTGGTTCATCGAGAGGGTACCTTCCACCGGGAAGTGCCCGAATTGCTCTTGCCCCGTGCTGACGATGATCTTGCTGGGTGTGGCACCGAGCATCTGTTGCCAGGCTTGATGTAGCAGCACCTGGTAGCCGTTGGCGGGGGTGAGCTTGGCTGCTTCGTTGTTCAGCGCCGTGGCTCGTTCGCTGCCGGCTCCCAGACGTTGTGCCCCGGCAGCCCAATCCTCGGGAGCGGGCTGGCTGGAAGGAATCGTCTCGCCCGCCTGGCGGAACAGGATCAGCTCGACTTGGTAGAGCCTATCGGCGAAGGCCGTTGGCGCGAGGAAAATGAGCAGCAGGGCAATGTAGCGAAGCGCAGGCATGTCGGGTCCTTAAGCGGATTGTGGAGTCAGGCGCTCGAGTAGCGCCTCCAGGGTGTTGAAGCGCTCTTCCGGGCGCTCCATCGGCACCTGGAATTTGAAGAGAGTGGCTCCTTCGAACTTGTAGCGATTGGGTTGGCTCTGGATCAATTTGATTAGCACTAGCGGATCGACGACGGTGTCGGCGGCGAATTCGATACGTCCGCCTTGCGGACCGGCGTCGACCTTGAGGATGCCGAGCTTCTCCGCCTGCAGTTTGAGCAGGGTCAGGCGCATCAGGTTCTTGGTCGGCTCCGGCAACAGGCCGAAGCGGTCGATCATCTCCACTTGCAACTCCTTCAGGCCGTCTTCGTCCGTGGCCGAGGCGATGCGCTTGTAGAGGATCAGGCGGGCATGCACATCGGGCAGGTAGTCCTCCGGGATCAGGGCCGGAACGCGCAGATTGATCTCTGGACCAGCACCCAGCGGCTGTTCCAGATTGGGCTGTTCACCCTTGCGGATGGCCTTGACTGCCCGCTCCAGCATTTCCATATAGAGCGTGAAGCCGACTGCCTGGATCTGCCCGCTCTGGCCTTCGCCGAGCAATTCGCCAGCGCCGCGGATTTCCAGGTCATGGGTGGCGAGAACGAAGCCGGCGCCGAGGTCCTGGGCATTGGCGATGGCCTCCAGGCGCTTTTCGGCATCCGGCGTCATGGCCTTGCGGGGCGGTGTCAGCAGGTAGGCGTAGGCTTGGTGGTGACTGCGCCCGACACGGCCGCGGAGCTGATGCAGTTGGGCCAGGCCGAACTTGTCGGCACGCTCGATGATGATGGTGTTGGCGCTGGGCACGTCGATACCGGTCTCGATGATGGTCGACGCCACCAGCACATTGAAGCGCTTGTGGTAGAAGTCGCTCATCACCTGTTCCAGTTCGCGCTCGCGCATTTGCCCGTGGCCGACGGCGATACGTGCCTCCGGCACCAGTTCGGCGAGGTCGCGGGCGCATTTCTCGATGGTCTTGACCTCGTTGTGCAGGTAATAGACCTGGCCGCCGCGTAGCAGCTCGCGCAGCAGGGCTTCCTTGATCACCGCGTTCTGCTGCTCCATGACGAATGTCCGTACCGACAGGCGCCGAGCAGGCGGTGTGGCGATGATCGACAGGTCGCGCATGCCGGCCACGGCCATGTTCAGGGTGCGCGGGATCGGCGTGGCGGTGAGGGTGAGGATGTCGACTTCGCTACGCAGGGCCTTGAGCTGTTCCTTCTGGCGAACACCAAAGCGGTGCTCTTCATCAATGATTACCAGTCCGAGGTTCTTGAATTTGACGTCATCTTGCAGCAGCTTGTGGGTGCCGATGACGATATCCACCTTACCTTCGGCGAGCTGCTGTACTGCGCCTTCGACTTCCTTGGTCGACTTGAAGCGGCTCATCACTTCCACCGTTACCGGCCAGTCGGCGAACCGGTCGCGGAAGCTGTTGTAGTGCTGCTGGGCGAGCAGGGTGGTCGGTACCAGCACGGCCACCTGCTTACCGCTGTGTACGGCGACGAAGGCGGCACGCATGGCGACTTCGGTCTTGCCGAAGCCCACGTCGCCGCAGACCAGGCGGTCCATCGGCTTTTCGGCCAGCATATCGGCGACCACGGAGTCGATGGCGGCCTGCTGATCGGGCGTTTCCTCGAACGGGAAACCGGCGGCGAAGGTAGCGTAGTCGGCGGCCGGGTCCTTGAAGGCATAGCCCTTGCGGGCGGCGCGGCGGGCATAGATATCGAGCAGTTCGGCGGCGACGTCGCGCACTTGTTCGGCCGCTTTGCGTTTGGCTTTCTGCCATTGCTCCGAGCCAAGCCGGTGCAGCGGAGCGAGAGCGTCGTCGCTGCCGGTATAGCGAGCGATCAGGTGCAGGCTGGCCACTGGCACATAAAGCTTGGCTTCGTCGGCGTATTGCAGGGCGAGGAATTCGGCGCTCTGTCCGTCTATTTCCAGAGTGATCAGGCCCAGGTAGCGGCCGACACCATGGTCGATATGTACTACCGGCGCGCCTTCACGCAGCTCGGTCAGGTTCTTGATGACGTTCTCGCCGCCATCGCGGCTCTTTTCGCGGCGCCGACGCTGCATGACGCGCTGGCCGAACAATGGACTTTCGGCGACCAGGGCGACGGCCGGTTCGTCGAGCAGCAGACCCTCATCCAGCGGCGCGATGCTGATGGCCAGGCGCTCCTGGCTTTTCAGGAACTGCGGCCAGCCGTCGACTTCCTGGGGCTTGAGTTTCAGGCGTGCCAGCAGTTCCAGCAGGACTTCGCGGCGGCCGGCGGACTCAGCGGTGAACAGCACGCGTCCGGGGAATTGATCCAAGAAGCGGCGCAGGGCGCCGAGTGGTTCGCTGGCCTTGGTCTCGATGGCCAGCTCGGGCAGTGGTTGGGCAGGGAAGCGTTCGCGGCCAACGCCGGGCTCGATGTCCTTCTGGTCAGCGACTATGCGCGGCCAGCTCTTCAGGCGGGCGAAGCAGTCTTCCACCGGTAGGAAAAGCTCGGCAGGCGGCAGGATCGGTCGCTCCGGGTCGACACGGCGATCTTCGTAGCGGTTGCGAACGTCGACCCAGAATTGTTCCGCTGCCTGTTCGATACCGGGCAGGGAAAAGACCTGGGTGTCCTGGGGCAGGTAATCGAAGAGCGTGGCTGTCTCTTCGAAGAACAACGGCAAGTAATACTCGATGCCCGCCGGGGTGATGCCGCTGGCAAGGTCCTGGTAGATCGGGCAGCGACGGAAATCGACATCGAAGCGTTCGCGAAAGCGCCCGCGGAAATCGGTGACGGCTTTCTTGTCCAGTGGGAATTCGCGGGCGGGCAGCAGGCGGATGGATTCCACCTTGTCGATCGAGCGCTGAGTTTCCGGATCGAAGGTACGCAGCGTTTCGATTTCGTCGTCGAACAGGTCGATGCGGTAGGGCAGGGGGCTGCCCATGGGGAACAGATCGATCAGTGCGCCGCGCACGGCGAACTCGCCATGCTCGTAGACGGTGTCCACGCATCGGTAGCCGGCCGCCTCGAGGCGTAGGCGCATCTGTTCGACATCGAGCCGCTGCCCTACGTCCAGCACCAGGCTCGATCCGAGCAGGAATCGGGTCGGCGCCAGACGATGTAGGGCGGTGCTGATCGGCACTACCAAGATGCCGTGCTTCAGCTCGGGAAGACGGTACAGGCTGGCGACGCGCTGCGAGATGATGTCCTGGTGCGGAGAAAAGACATCGTAGGGCAGCGTTTCCCAGTCGGGGAAATGCAGTACCGGCAGGTTTGGCGCGAAGAAGGCCAATTCCTGCTCCAGGCGCTCGGCGCTCTGGCTGTCGGCGGTCAGCAGCAGGGTGAAGCGTCGGGCCGCGCTGGCGGCTTCGGCAATGGCCAGGGACAGGACGGCACCGGGCAGGTTGCCCCAGTGCTGTTTACCGGTCGCAGCCGGCAGGGTCGGGAGGCGCAGTACGGATACGGACACGTGCAGTCGTGACTCCGGTCTAGTTTTGGCCGGAGCGATTGTAACTATCCGGCCGTTTCGCTGTCAGTGTTTCGTCCGCTGCAGATTGCCGCCGAATGAGCGCGCCGTCATAATGTAGCCCCTTTTTTCAGCCCCTACATGTGGAAGGTATTGCCCGTGACTCAGAAGCCCGACCAGTGTCTCGGTGAATGGATTGATCGTGAAGCCCTTGCGGAAGCGATGATTCCGCTGATCGGCCAGCTCTACCGTAACAACAACGTGGTGACGTCGATTTACGGCCGCGGCCTGATCAATCGCTCGGTGATCGCGATTCTCAAGGCCCACCGCTTCGCACGTCACCGTCTGGTGGACGAGACCGAGCTGTCGGTGCACGAGACATTCCCGATCCTGAAGATCATGAGCGAGCTCAAGCTGGGCGCCGCATCGGTCGACCTGGGCAAGATGGTCGCCAAGTTCAAGGCGGAAGGTAACGGTCGCAATATCGAGCAGTTCGTGCGTGACGAGCTGGCCGATGTGGTTGGCAAGCAGAGCAGCGCTCCTCGCGAGGGCACCGATGTCGTTCTGTACGGCTTCGGCCGTATCGGTCGCCTGCTGGCACGCATCCTTATCGAGAAGACCGGTGGTGGCGATGGGCTCCGTCTGCGGGCCATTGTCGTGCGCAAGGGCGCCGAGAATGATCTGGTCAAGCGTGCCAGCCTGCTGCGTCGTGATTCCGTGCATGGCCCGTTCGACGGCACCATCACCATCGACGAAGCGAATAACACCCTGACCGCCAACGGCAACCTCATCCAGGTGATCTATTCCAACGATCCGTCTTCGGTGGACTACACACAGTACGGTATCAAGGACGCTCTGCTGGTGGATAACACCGGCAAATGGCGGGACGCCGAAGGTCTTGGCCAGCACCTCAAGTGCCCGGGCATTGCTCGCGTCGTATTGACCGCTCCGGGCAAGGGCGCCCTGAAGAACATCGTGCACGGCATCAACCATGCCGAGATCACCGATGACGACAAGATCGTTTCCGCGGCGTCCTGCACCACCAACGCCATCGTTCCGGTGCTGAAGGCGGTCAATGACAAGTTCGGTATCGTAAACGGCCACGTCGAAACCGTTCACTCCTATACCAACGACCAGAACCTGATCGACAACTTCCACAAAGGAAGCCGTCGTGGTCGCAGCGCCCCGCTGAACATGGTGATCACCGAGACCGGTGCCGCTACTGCCGCCGCCAAGGCGCTGCCGGTACTGAAAGGCAAGCTGACCGGCAATGCCATCCGTGTTCCGACGCCGAACGTCTCCATGGCCATTCTCAACCTGAACCTGGAAAAGGCCACCAGCCGCGAGGAGATCAACGAGTACCTGCGCCAGATGGCCATGCACTCGGATCTGCAGAAGCAGATCGATTTCGTCAGCTCGCAGGAAGTGGTGTCCAGTGACTTCGTCGGCTCGCGTCATGCCGGTGTGGTGGATGCCGAAGCGACCATCTGCAACGACAACCGTGTCGTTCTCTATGTCTGGTACGACAATGAGTTCGGCTACAGCTGCCAGGTGGTGCGCGTGATGGAGGAGATGGCTGGCGTCAACCCGCCCGCTTTCCCGCGTGCCTGACGGTTGAGTCGGTAAGACGGAACGGGAGCTTCGGCTCCCGTTTTGCTTTTTCAGGGGCTGGATTTTTTTCGGTGCCAGCCAGGGGCGCGGGATTCGGCTCGAGAACTCTTGCTGCGGGGCGATGCTGCCGAGTTTCAGAGTGACCCGGGTCGTTTCGGTCGCGTCTTTCCGGGCATTGCCGCTTTGGCCTCCTGGTGTCCTCCGCTTGTCTCGTACGAAGGCCAGGGTAGGGGTTCGACCAATGGATAAGAGAAAAAATCAAAGGAATCGGGTAGCGGAGGACGTGGTTTTTCGCGACGTCTTTTTTCTGACCTTCTCCTTGCTTTTGATCAAGTCCCGGATGTCTGACAGCTTATGGAAATCGTAAAAAAAGCAAGCGCTTGGGTGGCCAGTGTGGGGACCGGCCTCTATAATCGAGCGGATTTTTTACCTGGGTTCGAATACATCATTCATGTCGATAACGCCAGCGGCACGATGTCGCGGCGTTCGGCTCGAGGGTGTCTTCGTTCCTGAAAAAAGCTTTCTAAAATCAGTGGTTAGGCAAACCTATGATCAAAATAAAACGTGGGCTCGACTTGCCCATAACAGGTGCGCCGGCGCAGCGTATCGAGGCCGGAAGGCCGGTTCGTAGCGTCGCCGTCATAGGCTTCGATTATCACGGGATGAAGCCGACCATGCAGGTACAGGTCGGTGATCGGGTCAAGCTCGGTCAGGTTCTCTTCTCCGACAAGAAGACGCCGGGTGTGCATTACACGGCGCCGGCTGCCGGGGTGGTGAGTGCCATTCACCGTGGTGAGAAGCGTGTCCTGCAATCGGTGGTGATCGACATCGATGGCGATGAACAGGAAACCTTCGCTCAGTATCCGGCTTCGCAGCTGGACAGCCTGAGCAGCGAGCAGGTCCGCGAAAACCTGCAACAGTCCGGTCTATGGACTGCATTGCGCGCCCGTCCGTTCAGCAAGGTGCCGGCGATTGATGCCACACCGAGCTCCATTTTCGTGACGGCTATCGACACCCACCCGCTGGCTGCCGATCCGGCGGTGATCATTGTCGAGCACGCTGCCGACTTCGAGAATGGCCTCAAGGTGCTGGGCAACCTCGCCAAGGTCTTCCTCTGCAAGGCAGATGGGGCCAGCGTGGCGGGCGAAAAGCTGGCGAAGGTCCAGACTGAGTCCTTCTCCGGGCCACATCCTGCCGGCCTGCCGGGCACCCACATTCATTTCCTCGATCCGGTCAGCGCATCCAAGAGCGTCTGGACCATCAACTACCAGGACGTGATCGCCGTCGGCAAACTGTTCACCACAGGGCAGTTGTGGATGGAGCGTGTGGTGTCGCTGGCCGGTCCGGTGGTCGAGAAGCCTCGCCTGGTCCGTACCCGTGTTGGTGCCAGCCTGGATGAACTGACTGCCGGTGAGCTGCAGCCCGGCTACAACCGCGTCGTATCCGGCTCGCTGTTGGGTGGTCGTACTGCCCACGGTGCGTTCGCCTACCTGGGCCGCTACCACCTGCAGGTGTCCTGCCTGCGCGAAGGCAACGACCGCGAAATGCTGCATTACCTGCGCGCCGGGGTGAACAAGCATTCCGTGTTGAACATCTTCGTTTCCAAGCTGATGGGTGCGAAGAAATTTGCTTTCTCCACCACCACCAACGGCAGCCCGCGCGCCATGGTGCCGGTCGGCAACTACGAAGAAGTGATGCCGCTGGACATCCTGCCGACCCAATTGCTGCGTTCGCTGATCGTCGGCGATACCGAAGTGGCACAGAAACTCGGTTGCCTGGAGCTGGACGAGGAAGATCTGGCGCTCTGCACCTATGTCTGTGCCGGCAAGTACGAATACGGCCCGATCCTGCGGGATAACCTGACCCGTATCGAGAAGGAGGGTTGATCCATGGGTATTCGAGCATTTCTCGACAAGATCGAGCACAACTTCGAAAAAGGCGGCAAGTACGAGAAGTGGTATGCGCTTTACGAAGCCATCGACACCTTCTTCTATCGTCCCGGCAGCGTGACCAAGACGACTGCTCACGTGCGCGACGGCATCGACCTCAAGCGCATGATGATCACCGTCTGGATGTGCACCTTTCCGGCGATGTTCTTCGGTATGTGGAACGTCGGTTACCAGGCCAACCTGATCTTCGCAGCCAACCCTGAACTACTCGCGGCTCAGGACGGCTGGCGTTTCGCGCTGACCGGTGCGCTGGCCGGTTTCGACCCGAACAGCCTGTGGGACAACTTTGTCCAGGGCGCAGCCTACTTCCTGCCGATCTATGCGGTGACCTTCATCGTCGGTGGTTTCTGGGAAGTGCTGTTCGCGTCGGTCCGCAAGCATGAGGTCAACGAGGGCTTCTTCGTTACTTCCGTGCTGTTCGCCCTGATCCTGCCACCGACCATCCCGCTCTGGCAGGTTGCTCTCGGCATCAGCTTCGGTGTGGTAATCGGCAAGGAAGTCTTCGGCGGTACCGGCAAGAACTTCCTCAACCCGGCACTGACCGGCCGTGCCTTCCTCTTCTTCGCCTATCCGGCACAGATGTCCGGCGACGCTGTGTGGACTGCCGTCGACGGCTTTGCCGGCGCAACGGCGCTGAGCTTGAGCGCTGCGGGTGGTATCGAGAACGTGATTGGCCATGGCATCACCTGGATGGATGCCTTCATCGGCACCATGCACGGCTCGGTAGGTGAAACCAGCACGCTGGCCATCTTCATCGGCGGCGCCGTGCTGCTGATGACCAAGATCGCGTCCTGGCGCATCGTCGCCGGCGTGATGATCGGTATGATCGGGCTCAGCCTGCTGTTCAATGCAATCGGCTCGCAGACCAATCCGATGTTCGCCATGCCTTGGTACTGGCACATGGTGGTGGGTGGCTTCGCCTTCGGCATGGTCTTCATGGCCACCGACCCGGTGTCGGCTTCCATGACCAATGTCGGCAAATGGATCTTCGGTGCCTTGATCGGTGTGATGGTCGTATTGATCCGTGTGGTCAACCCGGCCTTCCCGGAAGGCATGATGCTGGCGATTCTGTTCGCCAACCTGTTCGCACCGCTGATCGACCACTTCGTCGTTCAGGCCAACATCAAGCGGAGGCTGGCACGCAATGTCTAGTCAAAAAGAATCCACCGTCCGTACGCTGACGGTGGCGGTCCTGGTTTGCCTGGTGTGCTCGGTATTCGTTGCCGGCGCCGCCGTGGCCCTGAAACCGACCCAGCTCGACAACCGCCTGCTGGACAAGCAGCGCAGCATTCTCTCCATCGCTGGCCTGGGTCAGCCGGGAATGCCGGCTCGTGAAGTGAAGGAGCTGTTCAACAGTCGCATCACCACCAAGGTGGTCGACCTCGAGACGGGCAAATTCACCGATGCACAGGACCCGAAGACGTTCGATCCGTTGAAGGCAGCCAAGGACCCGAAGCTGTCCAAGGTCCTGTCGGGTGAGGAAGATATCGCCTCGATCAAGCGTCAGGAGCGTTACACCACGGTCTATCTGGTGGAGAAGGACGGACAGCTCGATACCCTGATCCTGCCTGTTCGCGGTTACGGCCTGTGGTCCACCCTGTATGGCTTCCTGGCCATCAAGGGTGATCTCAATACCGTGGTCGGCATGGGCTTCTACCAGCATGGCGAGACGCCCGGCCTGGGCGGTGAGGTCGACAACCCGAAATGGCGCGGCCAGTGGCCGGGCAAGACCCTTTTCGCCGAAGACGGCACGCTTGCCGTGGATATCGTCAAAGGCGGTGTAGACCCGCAAAGCCCGAAAGCCGTGCACCAGGTCGATGCTCTGGCCGGTGCAACCCTGACCAGTAAAGGGGTGAACAACCTGTTGCATTTCTGGTTGGGCAAGAACGGCTTCGGTCCTTTTATCGCTAACCTGCGCGCCGGGGAGGCCTGATCATGTCGCAACCGACTATCAAAGAAGTACTGTTCAATCCGGTTCTGAACAACAACCCCATCGGCCTGCAGATCCTTGGGATCTGCTCGGCGCTGGCGGTGACGTCGAACCTCAAGACCGCCCTGGTGATGTCCATCGCCCTGTCGCTGGTGACCGGCTTTTCCAACCTGTTCATTTCGATGATTCGCAGCCAGATCCCCAGCTCGATCCGTATGATCGTGCAGATGGTGATCATCGCGTCGCTGGTGATCGTGGTGGACCAGATCCTCAAGGCTTATGCCTTCAGCCTGTCCAAGCAGTTGTCGGTATTCGTCGGCCTGATCATCACCAACTGTATCGTGATGGGTCGTGCCGAAGCCTTCGCCATGCAGAACCCGCCAATCCTGTCGTTCTTCGACGGTATCGGTAATGGGCTCGGCTACAGCGCCATGCTGATCGTGCTCGGCACGTTCCGCGAGCTGTTCGGCGCCGGTAAGCTGATGGGTTACGAGATCATTCCGGTAGTCAACGACGGTGGCTGGTACCAGCCGAACGGGCTGCTGTTGCTGCCGCCTTCGGCATTCTTCCTGATCGGCCTGATCATCTGGGGCCTGCGCTCCTGGAAGAAGGAGCAGGTCGAGCCCGCTGCCTTCAAGATGGCCCCGCAGGTATCCAATAAGGAGGCCTACTAATGGAGCATTACATCAGCCTGTTCGTGCGGGCCGTGTTCGTCGAGAACATGGCGCTTGCCTTCTTCCTCGGCATGTGCACCTTCATCGCCATTTCCAAGAAGGTCGAAACCGCCATCGGTCTGGGCATCGCGGTCATCGTGGTGCAGGCCATCACTGTGCCGGCCAACAACCTGATCTACACGTACCTGCTCAAGGACGGTGCGCTGGCCTGGGCCGGTCTGCCGGAAGTCGATCTCAGCTTCCTCGGTCTGCTCAGCTACATCGGCGTGATCGCGGCGATCGTGCAAATCCTCGAGATGCTGCTCGATAAGTACGTGCCGAGCCTGTACAACGCGTTGGGGGTCTTCCTGCCGCTGATCACTGTGAACTGCGCCATCATGGCGGGTTCGCTGTTCATGGTGGAGCGGGACTACAACCTGGCGGAGAGTGCCACCTATGGCGTGGGCTCCGGCCTGTCCTGGGCGTTGGCAATCGCCACTCTGGCGGGCATCCGCGAGAAGCTCAAGTACAGCGACGTGCCGGAAGGCCTGCGCGGCCTGGGCATCACCTTCATCACCATTGGCTTGATGTCCCTGGGCTTCATGTCCTTCTCCGGTGTCCAGCTGTAAGGAAGGGATGACTACATGAATTACGAAATTTTCCTGGCCATCGGAATGTTCACCGCCATCGTACTGGCCTTGGTGGTGATCATCCTGCTGGCGCGCGCCAAGCTGGTATCCAGCGGCGACGTGACGATCGAAATCAACGGCGAGAAAACCATCACGGTGCCGGCCGGCGGCAAGCTCCTGCAAACCCTGGCGGCAAACAATATCTTCCTCTCGTCCGCCTGTGGCGGCGGCGGTACCTGCGCCCAGTGCAAGTGCATCGTCGAGAGCGGTGGCGGCGAAATGCTGCCGACCGAAGAGTCGCACTTCACCCGACGCGAAGCGGGCGAGGGCTGGCGCCTTTCCTGCCAGACTCCGGTCAAGCAGGACATGAAGATCGAGGTGCCGGAAGAAGTCTTCGGTGTGAAGAAGTGGGAGTGCACGGTGGCGTCCAACCCCAACGTCGCCACTTTCATCAAAGAGCTGACACTGAAGTTGCCCGAAGGCGAGAACGTGGACTTCCGTGCGGGCGGCTACGTCCAACTGGAATGCCCGCCGCACGTGGTGAACTACAAGGACTTCGACATCCAGCCCGAATACCGTGGCGACTGGGACAAGTTCAACATGTGGCGCTACGTGTCCAAAGTCGACGAGACCGTGATCCGTGCCTACTCGATGGCGAACTACCCGGAAGAGCGCGGTCTGGTGAAGTTCAACATCCGTATCGCGTCGCCGCCGCCGGGCAAGGACCATATTCCTGCGGGCAAGATGTCTTCCTGGGTATTCAATCTGAAGCCAGGCGACAAGGTTACCGTGTATGGTCCCTTCGGTGAGTTCTTCGCCAAGGATACCGACGCCGAGATGGTGTTCATCGGCGGCGGTGCCGGCATGGCACCGATGCGTTCGCACATCTTCGACCAGCTGAAGCGCCTGAAGTCCAAGCGCAAGATCAGCTTCTGGTACGGCGCGCGTTCGTTGCGCGAGGCCTTCTACGTCGAGGAGTACGACCAGCTCCAGGCGGAGAACGAGAACTTCCAGTGGCATCTGGCGCTCTCCGATCCCCAGCCCGAGGACAATTGGACCGGCCTGACCGGGTTCATCCACAACGTGCTGTACGAGAACTACCTGAAGGACCACCCGGCTCCGGAAGATTGCGAGTTCTACATGTGCGGCCCGCCGATGATGAACGCGGCGGTGATCAAGATGCTGACCGATCTGGGTGTAGAGCGGGAGAACATCCTTCTCGACGACTTCGGCGGCTAGCATGATTGCTGCAATACTCAAGCCCGTCAGCGTCGCCGCACTTGCGGCTGCCCTGACGGGCTGCTTGTTTTCCGACACGGTAGAAACCTTCGGTGGCCCTACGATGGGCAGCACCTACTCGGTCAAGTACGTACGCGGTTCGGGTATGCCGGGTATCGAGCAGATACAGCCCGAAGTGGAACGCATCCTGGCCGATATCGACCGCCAGATGTCCACCTACCGCAGCGATTCCGATATCGAGCGTTTCAACGAAGCGCCAGGTGATACCTGCATGGCGATGCCGGAACCCGTCCTGACTTTGGTGAGGGCCGGTGACCGATTGTCGCGACTCAGTGAAGGCTCGTTCGATCTGACGCTGGAGCCGCTGCTCAACCTCTGGGGCTTCGGGCCCAAGGCCCGGGCAGAGAAAGTCCCCAGTGCCGAAGAGCTTGCCGCGGTACGCGAACAATTTGGCTATCAGCATCTTTCCATCCAGGGCGATCAGCTTTGCAAGGATGCTCCGGTCCAGGTCGATTTCAACAGTATCGCCGCCGGCTATGCCGTGGATCGGATTGCCGAGCGGCTTCAATCCCTTGGATTGACCAGCTATCTGGTGGAAGCGACGGGCGAGTTGAAGGCGGTGGGCAAGAAGCCGGATGGCTCACCCTGGAGAATCGCCATCGAGGCGCCACAGAGTGGAGAGCGCGTGGCGCAGAAGATTCTTGCCTTGGATGGCTATGGTGTTTCCTCTTCGGGGGATTACCGTAACTACTTCGAGGAAAACGGGCGCCGTTATTCCCATACGCTCGATCCACAAACGGGGGCCCCGATCAGCCATAAGTTGGCGGCGGTCACCGTGGTGCATGCAGAAACCCTGCAGGCGGACGGGCTGTCTACTCTTTTAATGGTGCTCGGTCCCGAGCGCGGCTATGCCTTCGCCGAGCGCGAGGGGATTGCGGCCTTTTTCGTGACTCGTGAGGGGGACGGTTTCGTCACCCGGAGCACTCCCGCATTCGATGCGCTGTTCGCGGCGCAAGGAGAAACACCATGACGTGGTTGATCGTATTCGCGGTCATGCTTCTGGTTGTCTTGGGCATGGCCATCGGCGTGATCATGGGGCGCAAGCCGATCGCCGGCTCCTGTGGCGGTATCGCTAACCTGGGTATCGAGAAAGAGTGCTCGATCTGCGGTGGCGATTTCAGCAAATGCGAAGAGGCGAATGCCGACAAGGCTCCGGGCAAAGCCGGTGCCAGCGATCTCGCCTACGACGCCAGCAAGCGTTGAACGTTTCATCTATCCGACCAGCGTCGGATGGGATCTGCCGGAACACATAAGAAAGCGATGGCCGGGATCGTCGCGATCCCGGTTCTGCCGAGGCAGCGTTTGCGCTTCGGCCTGTCCTCAAGGAGTAATCATGGCGGTCTATAACTACGATGTCGTGGTGCTGGGTTCGGGCCCGGCGGGTGAAGGCGCGGCGATGAATGCCGTGAAAGCGGGGCGCAAGGTTGCGGTGGTCGACAACCGTCCGCTGGTCGGGGGCAACTGTACGCACCTCGGCACCATCCCCTCCAAGGCGCTGCGACACTCCGTGCGGCAGATCATGCAGTTCAACACCAACCCCATGTTCCGTCAGATCGGCGAGCCGCGCTGGTTCTCCTTCCCCGACGTACTCAAGAGCGCGGAAAAGGTCATCGCCAAGCAGGTTACGTCGCGCACCGGTTATTACGCCCGAAACCGCATCGATACCTTCTTTGGCACCGCGAGCTTCTCCGACGAGCAGACGATCGAGGTGGTATGCCTCAACGGTATGGTGGAAAAGCTGGTCGCTCAGCAGATCGTGATCGCTACGGGGTCGCGACCCTACCGTCCGGCAGATGTCGATTTCACGCATGCACGGGTCTATGACAGTGACACCATCCTGACCCTCAGCCATACGCCGCGTCGCCTGATCATCTATGGAGCCGGCGTGATCGGCTGCGAGTACGCGTCGATCTTCAGTGGCCTGGGGGTGCTGGTCGATCTCATCGACAATCGCGACCAGTTGCTCAGCTTCCTCGATGATGAGATTTCCGATGCGCTCAGCTACCACCTGCGCAATAACAATGTGCTCATCCGCCACAACGAGGAGTACGAGCGCATCGAAGGCGTGGATAACGGCGTTGTCCTGCACCTGAAGTCCGGCAAGAAGATCAAGGCCGATGCCTTGCTCTGGTGTAACGGACGAACTGGCAACACCGACAAGCTGGGGTTGGAGAACATCGGTATCAAGGTCAACAGCCGCGGCCAGATCAAGGTCGACGAGCATTACCGGACCGAGGTCAGCAACATTTACGCGGCGGGCGACGTGATCGGTTGGCCCAGCCTGGCCAGCGCGGCCTATGACCAGGGGCGTTCGGCAGCGGGCAGCATCGTCGAGAACGATAGCTGGCGCTTCGTCGACGATGTTCCGACGGGTATCTACACCATCCCCGAGATCAGCTCCATCGGTAAGAACGAGCGTGAGCTGACTCAGGCCAAGGTGCCTTATGAAGTGGGTAAGGCCTTCTTCAAGAGCATGGCGCGTGCCCAGATCGCTGTCGAACCGGTGGGCATGCTGAAAATCCTCTTCCACCGGGAGACCCTGGAAATCCTCGGCGTGCACTGCTTCGGCTACCAGGCATCGGAGATTGTCCACATTGGCCAGGCGATCATGAACCAGAAAGGCGAGGCGAATTCCATCAAGTATTTCGTCAATACCACCTTCAACTACCCGACTATGGCTGAGGCTTATCGGGTTGCTGCGTTCGACGGTCTAAACCGGCTTTTTTGAGCCGCTCCGACCGGTGGCCTGAGCCGGTCGGGGAGGAACCTCTCGGTGCGCTCCGGGATTGGCGTTGGCCGAATCGGGAGAGTTTCTGAGCAGGCAATTGGAAAAAGGAAACCGGCCCTTGCGGCCGGTTTCTTTTATCTGTGGGATCGCTCAGCGCGTCAGAGTGGCCATTGCCAAGCCGGGAAAGTCGGTAATCAGGCTGTCGACACCGAAGTCGGCGAGCCGGCGCATGAGGGCTGGCTCGTTCACTGTCCATACCGATACATGCAGCCCCTGTTTCTGTGCTTTCTCGAGACGTTCCGGTGTGCACAGCGTCCAGTTCAGGGCCAGGAGTTCGCAGCCATTGTGCTTGGCGACTTTCAGCGGGTCGAGCCAGGCATATTCGGCTACCAGACCTCGGGATAACTGGGGTGTCAGGCGGTTCAGGGCTCTCAATACTTCCCGCGAACTGGACGTTACGGTGACTTTGTCGAGCAGGCCATATCGTTCCGCCAGCGCCTGGATGGCCAACACCGTACGGGCGGCGCGCACGCGCGAAGCGCTTTTCACCTCGAGCTGCCAATGCTCGAAATCGCATTTCTCGAACAGCTCGCTGAGTCGAGGGATGGGGCAGGGATGCACCCAGCCCGGCCCGCCCTGGCGTGCGTCATAGCCCACCAGTTCATCGGCGCTGTGCTGCACGACCTTGCCGTGACGCCCGGTGGTGCGCTTCAGCGTCGGGTCGTGGATCACCATCAGCTCGCCGTCGCGAGAGAGATGGAGGTCCAGCTCGCAACGGCGAACACCATGCTCCAGGCACTTCTGGAAACTGGCGAGGGTGTTTTCCGGTGCTTCGCCTTTGGCGCCGCGATGGCCGTAGATCAGAGTCAACTCATTCTTCCTTCGGGTGACGGGGCTGGTGATGGCGGACGCTGTCGATGACGCGGCCGCTTTCGAAATAGACGGAAAAGTCCCGGTAATCCCAGCGGGTGATCGGTGGTCGGCCGACAGGGGGACGCTCTTCATCGGCCAGGCCGAAGCGCTCGAGAACGGCACGCTGCGATTCGCCGCGGGCGGGCATCGCAATGTCCGTGGCGCCTTGTTGCCCGACCGGGATTTCCAGGGTTTCGGCGAAGCAGGGCAGGGTAGTGGTGAGCAACAGGGCGAGCAGTAAGCGGCGTGGCATGGTCATCTCATCATTGCGGATCGGGGCGTTCGCGGGCCTGGCGGCGTTCCATGGCCTGCTTCTGGAGGATATGACGAGCCAGCAGTTGCCGCTGTGCATCGGTCAACGCTTCGAACTCGGCGCCGATTTCGAATGATCCGTCCGCACGGGGTTGGCAGTGGACTACCCGCCCTTGCAGCAGCATGCCCAGTGCCTGGGGCATCAACACCATGCGCAAGGAGAGCAGCGTCCCCGCAGAAAATGCCCCGGAATGGGTGAAATTGATGCCGCCCTCGGACAGCACCACGGTCTTGCGCGTGCCGATCTCGCGAAGGAGCCCTTGCGCCAGTGCCTGGCCCAGGAGATCGATGCGTTTGTTGATGACCTTCAGGTAGTTGGCGAGGGTTCGGTCGCGCTCGCTGATGTGTCGCAACAGATGTTGCGATTCGAAGTCCATCAGGTGCAGTTCGCTGAGCAGGTTGAACAGCGGCGGGGTATCGGGAAGATCGCCGGCCGGTCCGTTACCGGAGTTTTCGGCAGGGCGAATTTCCAATGCGATCGTATCCGTGATGCGATAGTATTCGCGGCGATCGTCTACATCTTTGGTCGACATGGCGAACCCATGGCTGCAGTAGTGTTCAGAGTGTAAAGCCGCTATCCGGGCCTCGCCACAAGGACGTCCCTTCTTTCGCCAGCGAATCAACTCTTCTATGTTCAGACCGCTGTCCGTCTACATCGGCGCGCGATATACGCGTGCCAAGCGCCGTAACCACTTCGTATCCTTCATTTCCCTCACTTCCATGATTGGCCTGGCGCTGGGCGTACTGGTGATGATCGTGGTGCTGTCAGTGATGAACGGGTTCGATCATGAGATGCGAACCCGCGTGCTGGGCATGGTGCCTCATGCCACCATCGAGGGCGACCAACCGATCGGCGATTGGCGTGATATCGCCCAGCGGGTGATGAAGAACCCGCAGGTGCTGGCGGTGGCACCCTTCACGCAGATGCAGGGCTTGCTCACCCATGATGGTAAGGTGCAGAAGGTACTGATCAATGCCATCGATCCGGAGGAAGAGCGCAAGGTATCGATCATCGGCGACTTCTTCCGTGAAGGCAGCCTGGAAGCGCTGAAAGCCGGCGAATTCGGCATCGTCATCGGCGACAAGGCGGCGAGCAAGCTGGGCGTCGGTCTGGGCGACAAGATCACCTTTGTCGCGCCCGAGGTCACGGTTACGCCGGCGGGCATGTTTCCCCGGATGAAGCGTTTCACGGTGGTGGGCATTTTCCATGTCGGTGCCGGCGAGCTGGATGGCTATGTGGCCATGACTCATTTGCAGGACCTGGCGCGGCTGCATCGTTGGCAGGCTTCCCAGGTCCAGGGGGTTCGCCTGAAGTTCGACGATCTCTTCCAGGCGCCGCGAACGGCCTGGGAGTTGGCACTTTCCCTGGGGCGCGACGAGTATTACGCCCGCGACTGGACCCGCACCCACGGCAACCTGTACCAGGCGATCCGCATGGAAAAGGCCATGATTGGCTTACTGCTGCTGCTGATCATTGCGGTGGCCGCGTTCAACATCATTTCCACGCTGGTCATGGTGGTCACCGACAAGAAGGGTGACATCGCCATCCTGCGGACCCTCGGCGCGACGCCACGGCAGATCATGGGCGTCTTCATGGTGCAGGGTACTGTCATCGGCGTGGTCGGCACACTGATCGGGGCGGTGCTGGGCATCTTTGCCGCCCTCAATATCAGCGCCTGGATCGCTGCACTGGAGCGCTTGCTGGGCCACAAATTCCTCAATGCCGACGTGTACTTCATCGACTACCTGCCTTCCCAACTGATGGGCGAGGACGTGCTGTTGATCTGTGCCGCTGCGTTGGTCCTGAGTTTCCTCGCCACCCTTTATCCGGCCTGGCGTGCCGCGCGCACCCAGCCCGCGGAGGCCTTGCGCTATGAGTGATATTTCCGTTCAGGGCAAGGCTGTCCTGAGTTGCCGCGATCTGGGCAAGAGCTACGAGCAAGGCCCGCAATCGGTCGAGGTGTTGAGCAACGTGCAATTGGAACTGCACCCTGGTGAGCGGATCGCCATCGTCGGCAGCTCCGGGTCTGGCAAGAGTACCTTGCTCAATCTCTTGGGTGGCCTGGATACGCCGAGCCACGGCAGCGTATGGCTGGCGGGCCAGGAGCTGTCCGCACTGAGCGAGAAGGCCCGTGGCCTGTTGCGCAATCGTCAGTTGGGCTTCGTCTACCAGTTCCATCACCTGTTGCCGGAGTTCACGGCGCTGGAGAACGTCTGCATGCCGCTGCTGATTGGCCAGACGCCGATCGCCGAAGCCCGCCAGCGGTCCCAAGCGCTGCTGGAACGGGTCGGCCTCGGTCATCGTACGGCGCACAAGCCGGCGGAGCTGTCCGGTGGCGAGCGTCAGCGGGTAGCCATCGCCCGGGCATTGGTCAACCAGCCGGCCCTGGTCTTGCTTGACGAGCCGACCGGCAACCTCGATCAGCATACGGCCCACGGTATCCAGGAATTGATGCTGGAACTGAGCAAGTCGTCGCGGACCTCCTTCCTGGTGGTGACCCACGACATGCAACTGGCACGGCAGATGGACCGAGTGCTGCGTCTGGAAGAAGGTCGGTTGGTGGCAGCCTGATATGTTCAAGCCTCTCGCGATCTTCATCGGTACCCGCTACACCCGGGCCAAGCGACGCAACCACTTCATCTCGTTCATCTCCCTGACCTCGATGATCGGTCTGGCGCTGGGTGTCCTGGCGATGATCGTCGTGCTGTCGGTAATGAACGGGTTCCAGAAGGAGATGAGCTCTCGTATTCTCGGCATGGTGCCGCATGCGACACTCTCGGGTACCCAGCCGTTGGACGACTGGCAGCCGGTGGCCGCCGCCGCGTTGAAGAACTCTCAAGTGATAGCCGCTGTGCCGATCAGCGAACTGGAAGGCATGCTTTCCTACCGGGGGGGGATGCAGCCGATTCAGGTGAACGGTATTGATCCGCGGATGGAGTCGAAGGTTTCCATCATCGGTTCGCACATGCAGCAGGGGAGCCTGGAAGCGCTAGCGCCCGGTGAGTTCGGGATGGTCATTGGTGATATCACGGCACGGCGGTTCCGCCTCAACGTGGGGGACAAGCTGACGCTCATCGTTCCCGAAATCAGTTCCGCTCCGGGCGGTATCACACCACGCATGCAGCGTTTCACCGTGGTCGGTGTGTTCAAGGTCGGTGCCGAGCTGGATGGTTCGCTGGCTTTGATCGATTTGGAAGATGCAGCCCAGATACAACGCTGGCAGCCCCATCAGGTGCAGGGCGTGCGCCTTGCGCTGAAGGATTTGTACCAAGCACCTCAAGTGTCCAGCGCGATTGCCGCCCAGTTGGGCGAGGGCTTTCGGGCGGATGACTGGACCCATACCCAGGGCAGCCTGTTCAGTGCGATGAAGATGGAAAAGACCATGATCGCGTTGCTGCTGCTGCTGATCATTGCCGTGGCAGCCTTCAACATCATCGCGACCCTGGTCATGGTGGTCGCCGACAAGCGTGCGGACATCGCCATCCTGCGCACCCTCGGTGCCACGCCGGGCCTGATCATGGCTGTCTTCATGGTTCAGGGGACGGTCATTGGTCTTGTCGGTACCCTGATTGGCGGGGTGTTGGGCGTGTTGGCCGCGTTGAACGTCAGTAGCCTGATCGGCTGGCTGGAACGTGTCACTGGCCAGCAGATCCTCAGTTCAGATGTCTACTTCATCAACTATCTTCCGTCCGACCTTCAGGCGCTCGACGTGGTGTTTATCTGTAGCGCTGCGCTGATCCTTAGCTTCCTGGCGACACTCTATCCCGCCTGGCGCGCATCGCGTACCCAACCGGCGGAAGCGCTGCGCTACGAGTGATCGATGCGGGCGGAGACCGAGACTCTCTGCCCGCCATGTCACAGAAGTCCCGAAGGTGGGCGCGCTAGACTCCGGCAGCTCGATAGTGCCAGACGCCCAAGAGTCAGGTGTTGCGTTGCCGGCGGACTTCCTGGCGTTTGCGCCAGTTGTGCCGGACCCACCAGCGCCAATAAGTCATGGTGAGGAAGTAACCCAGGACCGCAAACACAAGCCCTGTTGCCAGCGAGCCAACCAGAAGCGGTTCCCAGAGCGAGGCGAGCTTGGCACTGATCCAGGCCATCGTCAGCTCGGCGGGCATGTTTTCCGAGGGTGTCCGCAGAATCCAGGTCCCCAGTTTGTAGGTGCAGAAAAACACCGGCGGCATAGTGATGGGGTTGGTCAGCCACACCAAGCCCACGGAAATAGGCAGGTTGGCTCGCATCGGTACGGCGAGCGAGGCGGCCAGGAGCATCTGCATGGGTATCGGGACGAAGGCGGAGAACAGGCCAACCGCCATGGCGCGGGCGACCGAGTGACGATTGAGATGCCAGAGGTTGGGGTCGTGGATCAGCTTGCCGAGAAAGCGCAGGGACTTGTTCCCTTTGATGCTCTCTGGATTGGGCATGTAGCGCTTGAAGAAACGACGCGGCATGAAGGCTCTCTGGCAAACGGAAGCGGGCTTATTATGCACCCATTCACTACAGGCTGCTGTCAGAGTTTGTGACAACGAATAGCAGGTACAGGTCGGACGACGTCGGCCGGCGCTGCCTGTTGAGGAGCTTCACTCAATGCGCACAGGGATCGTTGCGTTCGTCGCCGGGCTGCTCGCCCTGCGCTTTCTTTCGGCGTTACCGCCGGCCTGGCTGCTGTCCGCCCTCGCCTTGTTCGGCTTGATGCTGTTGCCTTTCCGCAGCTATCCCTTGGCTTTCTTTCTGTTCGGTTTCAGTTGGGCATGCACCTCGGCGCAATGGGCGCTGGATGACCGGCTGCCGCCTGCGCTGGACGGACAGACCCTCTGGTTGGAAGGGCAGGTGAGTGGTTTGCCGGAGCATCGGGACGGCGTGGTGCGATTCCAACTGGACGGAGCCGTGTCACGGCGTACCCGACTGCCGCAGAGTATGCGTCTGGCCTGGTATGGCGGGCCTCCGGTACAGGCCGGTGAGCGTTGGCGCCTGGCGGTGCGCTTGAAGCGACCCCATGGCTTGGTCAATCCCCAGTCGTTCGATTACGAGGCTTGGCTGCTTGCCCAGCGGATCGGTGCGACCGGTACGGTGAAAAGTGGAGAGCGGGTACGAGCGGCACAAGGGCCTTCGGCGTGGCGCGATTCGCTGCGTTTGCGCATGCTGCAGGTCGATGCGCACGGCCGTCAGGGCGGCGTTGCTGCATTGGTGCTGGGAGACGGCTCCGGCCTGACTCCAGCGGACTGGCGTCTGCTGCAGGATACCGGCACCGTCCATTTGCTGGTCATCTCCGGCCAGCACGTCGCGCTCTTGGCGGGCTTGATCTATGCCTTGATTGCCGGCTTGGCGCGCTGGGGCTTGTGGCCGAAGTCCCTGCCTTGGCTGCCATGGGCTTGCGGCCTCGCTTTCGTCAGCGCCCTGGGTTATGGGCTGTTGGCCGGCTTCGAGGTTCCGGTGCGGCGTGCCTGTCTGATGGTGGCCGTGGTGCTGATCTGGCGGCTGCGGTTCCGTCACCTTGGTGTCTGGCTGCCGTTGCTCCTGGCGCTGGCTGGGGTCTTGTCACTGGAGCCTCTGGCCAGTCTTCAACCGGGTTTCTGGTTGTCTTTCGGTGCTGTCGCGATTCTCTCGCTGGTGTTCAGTGGGCGTCTTGGTGCCTGGTCCTGGTGGCGCACGCTCGGACGGGCGCAGTGGACGATGGCGGTGGGCCTGTTGCCCCTGCTGCTGGCGCTGGGATTACCAATCAGTGCCAGCGGTCCTCTGGCCAATCTGCTGGCGGTACCCTGGGTCAGCGTGATCAGCGTGCCCCTGGCCTTGCTGGGTACCTTGCTACTGCCGGTTCCCTGGCTTGGCGAGGGCTTGCTCTGGCTGGCAGGTTGGTCGCTGGAATGGCTGTTCCTGATCCTCGGGGCTATCGCCGATTGGCTGCCGGCCTGGCTTCCTCCAAAGCTGCCGTTGTGGTGCTGGGTGCTGGCCGCGATAGGAGCACTGCTAGTGCTGCTGCCGGCGGGTGTCCCTGTGCGCGGTCTCGGTCTGGCGTTGCTCGTGCCTTTGTTCTTTCCGCCTCTGGACAGGCCCGCGGTTGGCAGAGCGGAAGTCTGGCTGTTGGATGTCGGCCAGGGGCTTGCAGTGCTGGTGCGGACGAATGGGCATGCGCTTCTCTATGACACGGGACCGCGCTTCGGCGAATTCGATATCGGTGAGCGCGTCGTCCTGCCCTCCGTGCGTAGCCTGGGGGTGCAACGGCTCGATGTCATGCTGCTGAGCCATGCGGACAACGATCATGCCGGCGGTGCCCTGGCAGTCCAGAGAGGAATGCCGGTGACCAGGGTACTGAGTGGCGAGCCGTCGCGTTTGTCCGCCCGGCTGGAGGCGGGTGCTTGCGTAGCGGGCGAGAGCTGGGAGTGGGATGGTGTACGTTTCGCCACTTGGCGCTGGGCCGATGCGGATAAAGGGAACGCGACATCCTGCGTGTTACTCATCGAAGCCAATGGCGAGCGCCTGCTGCTGACGGGCGATATAGATGAGGCCGCCGAACGTGCCTTGGTCGGCAGCGGCATGACCGTACGGGCCGACTGGTTGGTAGCGCCTCATCATGGTAGCCGAAGCTCCTCGTCTCCGACCTTCCTGCAGGCGGTTGCTCCCCGTGCCGTGCTGATTTCACGGGGGTGGCACAACGCCTTCGGCCATCCCCATCCTTCCGTACTCGCCCGCTATCGCCGGCTTTCGCTCGAGATCCATGACAGTGCGCTGACCGGGGCCGTACGGGTACATCTGGGCGAATGGCTGCCCGCGCAAGCGTTACGTGCACAGGGACGATTCTGGCGGGAAAAATGAGAACCGGAGCGGTCGGCGGAGGGATGTCCCTATGCTAGAGTGTCGCCACTTTTTCGAGGGGGATTCATCTCGTGTGGGAACTGGTCAAAGCAGGCGGCTGGATCATGCTGCCGATCATTCTCTGTTCCATCGCAGCCGCTGGTATCGTCGCAGAACGTCTATGGACACTGCGACCCAGCCGCGTCACGCCGCCACATTTGCTCGGGCAGGTCTGGCGCTGGATCAAGGACAAGCAACTCAGTAACGACAAACTCAAGGAATTACGCACCAATTCGCCGTTGGGGCAGATTCTCGCAGCGGGCCTGGCCAACTCCAAGCATGGTCGCGAGATCATGAAGGAGTGCATCGAAGAGGCCGCCGCCCGGGTCATCCATGAGCTGGAACGTTATCTCACCGCGCTCGGTACCATCGCTGCGGTGGCCCCGCTTCTTGGCCTGCTCGGTACCGTGCTGGGCATGATTGAAATCTTCAGCGCCTTCATGGGCGCCGGTATGGCCAATGCCCCGATGCTGGCGGGCGGTATCGCCAAGGCGTTGATCACCACGGCGGCCGGTCTGATCGTGGCGATCCCGGCGTTGTTCTTCCATCGTTACCTGCAGCGTCGGGTGGATGAGCTGGTGGTCGGCATGGAGCAGGAAGCCATCAAGCTGGTGGAAGTGGTACAGGGTGATCGCGACGTCGACCTGGGTGAGGGCAAGGCGTGAAATTCCGGCGCAAACCGCGGGAAAACATCGAGATCAACCTCGCTCCGTTGATCGACGTGGTGTTCATCCTGTTGCTGTTCTTCGTGGTGACCACCACGTTTACTCGTGAGACCCAGCTCAAGGTCGACCTGCCCGAGGCGGCCAGCGGTACGCCGCCGGAAGAAGCCGAGGTGAAGCGACTGGAAGTCCTGATCGACGCCGAGGGTAATTATTCGCTGAACGGGCAGGCCCTGCTGAAGAGCGACCTGACCAGTCTGATGGCGGCTCTGAGCAAGGAGTCCGGTGGCGACAACAGCGTACCGATGGTCATCAGTGCCGACGCCAAGACGCCTCACCAGGCGGTGATCACGGCGATGGATGCGGCCGGCAAGCTCGGCTTCGCCCATTTGCGGATCACCACGATCGAGGCGCAGCCGGCTCCGTGAGTCTCGCTGATCGCCTGCAGGATGCCTGGTACCGGGGACACCCCGCACTTGGCCTCCTGCGCCCGCTGGAGGCTCTCTACCGTCGCGTAGTGACACGGCGCCGGGAGCGTTTCCTGGCAGGCGAGGGGGATATCTACCGTCCGCCTGTTCCGGTGGTGGTGGTTGGCAATATCACCGTTGGCGGCACCGGCAAGACGCCGCTGATCCTCTGGTTGATCGAACATTGCCGGGCGCGTGGGTTGAAAGTTGGCGTGGTCAGCCGCGGTTATGGCGCCCATCCTCCGCAACTGCCGTGGCGCGTCAAACTGACGGACGCTGCGGAGCAGGCCGGCGACGAGCCCTTGTTGATCGTCCAGCGCACAGGCGTACCCCTGGTGATCGATCCCGACCGGCCCCGGGCGGTACGCGTCTTGCTGGAAACCGAGTCGCTGGATCTGATCTTGTGCGACGACGGGTTGCAGCACTATCGCCTAGCGCGCGACCTGGAGTTGGTTCTGATCGATGCCGCTCGTGGCCTGGGTAATCGCCGCTGCCTTCCGGCCGGTCCTCTGCGCGAACCTGAAACTCGCCTGTTCAGTGTGGACGCCTTGCTCTATAACGGTGCCGCTGAGGATCGGCAGGATGGTTTCGCTTTCCAGCTGCGGCCTTCCGCACTGATCAATCTGGCCAATGGTGAACGGCGGGCACTGGACGGTTTTCCTCCGGGGCAGGCAATGCATGCGGTTGCAGGTATCGGTAATCCACGGCGTTTCTTCGCTACCCTCGAAGCGCTACACTGGCGCCCGGTTCCGCATGCCTTTGCCGACCACGCCCGATACAGCGCCGCTCAGCTGCATTTCAGCCCGCCGCTACCGCTGGTGATGACCGAAAAGGATGCGGTGAAATGCCGGGACTTTGCGGCTGAAGACTGGTGGTATCTGGCAGTGGATGCCATGCCATCGGCCAGCTTCGTTGCCTGGTTCGACGCGCAGCTGGCCCGTCTGTTGCCCGATCGTCTCTGATCCTGCCTGTCCATCTGGCTTCGGATGCAGACGAGGCCGGTGTCGGAGAGGGCGCCGCTTCGAGCCGGCACATCCGGATGACTAGACCACCTCAGGAATCTCCCATGGATCCGAAACTGCTCGATATTCTGGCCTGCCCTTTGTGCAAAGGGCCGCTCAAGCTCGCCGACGATAAATCCGAACTGATCTGCAAGGCGGATGCCTTGGCGTTCCCTGTGCGCGACGGCATTCCGGTTATGCTGGAAAGCGAAGCCCGTACCCTCAGTGTCGATGAGCGTCTGGATAAATGAGTATCGACTTTACCGTTGTCATCCCCGCTCGTTTTGCCTCCAGCCGCCTGCCCGGCAAACCGCTGCAGGATATCGCCGGCAAGCCGATGATTCGCCATGTCTGGGAGCAGGCCGGGCGTAGTGGCGCCAGTCGTGTGGTTGTAGCCACCGACGATCCACGTATTGTCGAGGTGTGTCGTGTGTTTGGTGCAGAGGTGTTGCTGACCCGTGTCGAGCATAACTCCGGGACTGACCGGCTGGCCGAAGTGGCGACTCAATTGGGCTTGGCCAGCGACGCCATCGTCGTCAACGTACAAGGCGATGAGCCTTTGATCCCCCCTTCGATCATCGACCAGGTGGCCGGCAATCTGGCTGCTCATCCCGAAGCGGGGATCGCGACGCTGGCTGAGCCGATTGAAGACGTGGCCTCGTTGTTCAATCCCAATGTCGTGAAGGTCGTTACGGATCATGATGGTCTCGCGCTGACATTCAGTCGTGCCCCGTTGCCTTGGGCGCGTGATGCCTTTGCGCAGAGCAAGGAAAGCCTGCCTGCCGGCGTTCCGTATCGCAGGCATATCGGAATCTATGCCTACCGTGCCGGTTTTCTCCATGACTTCGTTTCCTGGGGCCCCTGCTGGCTGGAAAACACCGAAAGCCTGGAACAGTTGCGTGCGCTCTGGCATGGCGTGCGCATCCATGTTGCCGATGCGTTGGAAGCGCCGCCGGCCGGTGTGGATACTCCGGAAGACCTGGAGCGGGTGCGCCGCCTGCTGGGGGCTTGATGCGCGTTCTGTTCGTTTGTCTCGGCAATATTTGCCGTTCGCCGACTGCGGAGGGTGTCTTTCGTCGTCGCGTGCGTGAAGCAGGCCTGGAAGAGCGAATTCATATCGATTCGGCAGGCACGGGCGGCTGGCACGTGGGAAAGGCACCGGACAGTCGTACCTGCCGGGCTGCGCGTCTGCGCGGATATGACTTGTCCGGGTTGCGCGCCCGTCAGTTCCAGCGCGAAGACTTCGAGCGCTTCGATCTGGTCCTGGCAATGGATCACAGTAACCTTCGGCATATTCAGGCGATGCGGCCTGCGACTGCCCGGGCCGAGTTGGATCTTTTCTTGCGCCGATATGACATGACATTGGACGAGGTGCCTGATCCTTACTATGGCGGTGAAGACGGCTTCGAGCAGGTTCTAGACCTGATCGAGGGGGCCAGCGATGCGCTTCTGGCAGAAATAAAGGGGCGGCTGTGAGTTTGCATTTTCAGGAAAACCAGTCGCTGAAGCCGTTCAATACGTTCGGAGTGGACGTAGCTGCCCGCCTGTTTGCAGAGGTGCAGGAGGAGCAAGAGCTGCGTGAAGCCTTGAGTATCGCTGAACAGAAGGGGCTTCCTTTGCTGTTGATCGGCGGGGGGAGCAACCTGTTGCTGACGGCTGATGTCGGGGCCTTGGTAGTGCGGATGGTTAGCCGAGGCATTCGCATTCTTAGCGACGATGGTGAGCAGGTCGTCGTCGAGGCGGAGGCGGGGGAGCCGTGGCATCCATTCGTGCTATGGAGTCTGTCCCAGGGCTTGATCGGCCTGGAAAATCTCAGCCTGATTCCCGGCACCGTGGGGGCTGCACCGATGCAGAACATCGGTGCCTATGGTGTGGAAATCAAGGATGTCTTTGCCGGACTGACCGCGCTCGATCGTCATAGTGGCGAGCTGCGGGACTTCACGTTGGAAGACTGCGCGTTCGGTTACCGGGACAGTCTGTTCAAGCGACAGGCAGGACGCTGGCTCATTCTGCGGGTGCGCTTTGCATTGAGTCGCCGTAAACGCCTGCATCTGGACTATGGGCCGGTGCGGCAGAGATTGGCTGATCAAGGTATCTCCAACCCCTCGGCTATCGATGTGAGCAATGCGATCTGTTCTATTCGCAGGGAAAAATTGCCCGACCCTGCCGAGCTTGGAAATGCCGGTAGTTTCTTCAAGAATCCGCTGGTCAGTGCGGAAATCGCGGCGCGTTTACGAGCTGAGCACCCGGATCTGGTGGCCTATCCCCAGGCCAATGGACAAGTAAAGCTGGCGGCGGGCTGGTTGATCGAGCGGGCTGGTTGGAAGGGCTTTCGAGACGGGGATGCGGGCGTGCATCGCTTGCAGGCGTTGGTCCTGGTGAATTACGGCAATGCCAGCGGGGCTCAGTTGTTGGGTTTGGCGCAGCGGATACAGGCGGATATCGCTGTACGCTTCGGCGTGGCGCTGGAGATAGAGCCGAACGTGATTTGAACTGCTGATTCCAGTGGTGAGACGGTAGTTCGAATTCGTCATAAAAAAGGGGATGCCTAGGCATCCCCTTTTATTTGCAGTGTGAAATCAAGCGTGCGGCTTGATTTCATCTTTCTGCTGGTCTTCCGTTTTTTCGGCTTCGGCTTCGGCTTCGGCTTCGGCTTCGGGCGTGGCCGGAGTTTCCGGCTCGTTGTTTGCCTCGGCTACGGTTTTTTCGGCTTCAGGCTCGACCGATTCCGCTTCTGCGGTCGGGGCGATCGGCTCGACCGCCTGGGCTTCTTCCACCGGTTGAGCGGCTTCGACACTCGGCTCTGTAGTGGTTTCGGCTTTTTCGGCTTCCACTTCTACGTTCGCTTCGGCTGCTGGTGCTTCGGCCTGTTGTGTGACTTCGGCCGCCTTGGCGGCTTCCGCAGCTTCCCGCGCCAGACGCTCGGCCTCGCGTTGACGGCGACGGACCTCGCGGGGATCGTTCGGTGCGCGGCCTGTGCTCGGAACGACCGGTGCGGCTGGTTGCTGCTCCAAAGCGGCTTGCGAAGCCTCGGGAGTGGCTTCGGCCTTCGGCGTAACAACGGCAGCTTCCTCGGGTGCTTGGGCCTCAGGCTCTTCCGGTGCGGAGGTGGTTACCTCAGTTTCTGTCTGGGGCTGCTCGGTAGCAACCTGCTCGGCGACGAAAGTAACGACCTCGGCTTCGGCAGGGGCGCTGGCTTCTGCTTCCTGCTGAACGGTCTGCTCGGCTGCTGCGGTTTCCGCCTGGATTTCGCTGGCGATCACGCCGGAGGCCTCTGCTGCCGCAACCACTGCAAGATCGGAGGTCTGCTGCTCGTTGCGCTCGGCGCCGTCGTCCTCGGTGGCTTCGATTTCGTTGCCTTGGGCGTCACGCTGGCGTTCACGACGGTTACTGCGGCGACGTTGACCACGAGAGCGGCGGCGGGGGCGTTCGCCATCGCTGCCTTCCTGGGACTCTTCGTGCTGCTCTTCACCCTGCAGCAGTTCCTCTTCGTTCGCGGCCTGCTCGGCGGCGCGAGGCTGGCGCTCTTCGCGCGGGGGGCGCGGCGGACGGGCAGGGCGCTCTTCGCGCGTGGTTTCCTGCTGGGCATCCAGCGGCTCACGCAGCTCACGTTTGCGCTCCTCGCGCGGTTGACGCTCTTCGCGCGGCTGGCGTTCGCGACGGCTTTCCTGGCCTTCGGCTACTTCGCGGTCACGCTGGCGTTCCTCTCGGGGCGGGCGTGGCTGGCGTTCTTCGCGTGGCTCACGAGGTTGACGCTCTTCGCGAGCCTGGCGTTCTTCGCGCGGCTTGCGCTCGTCGTCGCGGCGGCCACCTTCACGGCCATCGCGGCGACGGTTCTGCTGGCGGCTGGAGCGCCGCTCCTCGCTACGCGCCGGGCGTTCGCTGCTTGGCTTGCCGGTGGTTTCGGCGGGTTTCTCTTCCGGCTTGCCGGCGAACAGACTGACCAGCGACTTGACCAGACCCTTGAACAGATTCGGTTCCGCGGAGGGCTTGGCGGCTACGGGTTCGCTGGCCGGGGTTGGGGCGGGAGCGGTGCGCTGCGGTGCGGTCTTCACCGCGGCTTCCTGGCGAACCAGGGTGCGGGTGGCGCTGATGGGGTGGGCTTCTTCGGCCTCGCTTGGCGCCATTTCGTAGCTCGATTGACCGGCCAAGACTTCCGGGCTGTCGTCGCGCAGGCGCTGCACTTCGAAGTGCGGGGTTTCCAGGTGGTCATCCGGCAGGATGAAAATGCGAGCACGGGAGCGCAACTCGATCTTGGTGATGGCGTTGCGTTTTTCGTTCAGCAGGAAGGCTGCAACCTGGAAGGGCACGCGCGCGCGAACTTCGGCTGTGCGATCTTTCAGCGCTTCCTCTTCGATCAGGCGCAGGATCGCCAGCGACAGGGATTCGACGTCACGGATAATGCCTTGACCGTTGCAGCGCGGGCAGACGATACCGCTGGTTTCGCCCAGGGAAGGGCGCAGGCGTTGGCGGGACATCTCCAGCAGGCCGAAGCGCGAGATGCGACCGATTTGGACGCGTGCACGGTCGGCTTCCAGGGCTTCGCGCACCTTCTCTTCGACGGCTCGCTGGTTCTTGGCCGGCGTCATGTCGATGAAGTCGATGACGATCAGGCCACCGATATCGCGCAGGCGCAGCTGGCGGGCGATCTCTTCAGCGGCTTCCAGGTTGGTCTGTAGCGCGGTTTCTTCGATATCGCCGCCCTTGGTCGCGCGAGCAGAGTTGATGTCGATGGACACCAGGGCTTCGGTCGGATCAATGACGATGGAGCCACCGGACGGCAGTTTGACTTCGCGCTGGAAGGCCGTTTCGATCTGGCTTTCGATCTGGAAGCGATTGAACAGCGGGACGCTGTCCTCGTACAGCTTGATCTTGCTGGCGTACTGGGGCATCACTTGGCGGATGAAGCTGAGCGCTTCTTCCTGAGCCTCGACGCTATCGACCAGCACTTCGCCGATGTCCTGGCGCAGGTAATCGCGAATCGCGCGGATGATGACGTTGGATTCCTGGTAAATCAGGAACGGGGCGGCGCGGTCTTGGGACGCTTCCTTGATGGCAGTCCAGAGCTGCAGCAGGTAGTCCAGGTCCCATTGCAGTTCTTCGCTGCTGCGGCCTAGGCCGGCGGTGCGAACGATGAGGCCCATGTCGGCCGGGGCGTTGAGACCGTTGAGGGCCTCGCGCAGCTCGTTGCGCTCTTCGCCTTCGATGCGGCGGGAAATGCCGCCGGCGCGCGGGTTATTGGGCATCAGCACCAGGTAGCGGCCAGCCAGGCTGATGAAGGTGGTGAGGGCTGCGCCCTTATTGCCGCGTTCTTCCTTTTCGACCTGGACGATGACTTCCTGGCCTTCGCTCAACACTTCCTTGATGTTGATGCGGCCTTCAGGAGCCTTCTTGAAGTATTCGCGGGAGATTTCTTTGAGGGGGAGAAAGCCGTGGCGCTCGGCGCCGAAATCGACGAAAGCGGCTTCGAGGCTGGGTTCGACGCGGGTGATGCGGCCTTTATAAATGTTGGCCTTTTTCTGCTCGCGGGCGCCCGATTCGATATCCAGGTCGTACAGGCGTTGGCCGTCGACCAGTGCAACACGCAACTCTTCGGGCTGAGTCGCGTTAATCAGCATTCTTTTCATGTAGTACCGTTCGGTTTCCGGTGCTGCCGGAAACGGCGTTCGGCACACACGACTCTCGCGGTCGGTGTCAGGGCGCGTCAGGAATGGTTGTCGGCCGTTCCAGTGTCTAGCAACGTTCGGCCGAAAGGCCGGGGTCGCGACTACGTCTCCTGCTTGCTGTTGTGACAGAAAGCACTTTCTCAGGGGAGGAATCAACCATCGGCAGCGGACGAGATGAAGCGTCTTGAATAAAGCGTGCTACTACACAGTCCGATGGTCGTGCATCTCCACCCTACACGTTTCCCTTGAAAATCGGGTGCCGCTCGCAGAATCCGCAGCGGGTTGGCATTTACCGCGACTGCCCGCTCGGGCGATCGCGCGTCATGGCTCGAGGCTTGGGTTTCCGGGAAGATCGCGGCCTTTCGCGGCGAAATCCCGTCGGACGGCCTCGCGTCCTGAATGGATTTGCATATGGTCGGGATGGCAGTTTTGGCGATCATCCACGGACCAGGCCGCTTTTGGCGGCGTTCGCGACTATAGCAGCAATGATTAAGTGCTTCAATTGCATGAAAATTGTTATGATGCCGGCCATGACGACTCCCTCCCTTCCGACCTCCGGCGTTCAGCTGCTCGAGGTTGCGCCGGAATTTGCCGGCCAGCGCATCGACAATTTCCTTCGTACCCAGCTCAAGGGCGTGCCCAAGACGCTGGTCTACCGCATTTTGCGCAAGGGCGAAGTGCGGGTGAACAAAGGTCGAATCAAGCCCGAATACAAGCTTCAGGCGGGCGACATCGTGCGTGTGCCGCCGCTGCGTCTGGCCGAGCGCGACGAGCCGGCACCGCTTGCTCAGGGGCTTCTGGAGCGCCTTGAGCAGGCGATCCTTTATGAGGACAAGGCTCTCATTGTTATCAACAAGCCGGCGGGTATCGCCGTGCACGGTGGAAGTGGGCTCAGCTATGGGGTGATTGAGGCTTTTCGCCAATTGCGCCCGGAGGCCAAGGATATAGAGCTGGTGCATCGCCTGGATCGGGATACCTCCGGTTTGTTGATGATCGCGAAGAAGCGCAGCATGTTGCGTCATCTGCATGAGGCGCTGCGTGGCGATGGCGTGGACAAGCGTTACATGGCGCTGGTGTGCGGCAGTTGGCCGGCGTCGAAGAAGCAGATTCGCGCGCCGTTGATGAAAAACAACCTGCGCTCCGGCGAGCGTATGGTCGAAGTCAATACCGAAGGTAAGGACGCGTTGACAGAGTTCCGAGTCCTGCGTCGCTTCGGTGATTTCGCCACTTTGGTTGAGGCCAGTCCCATTACCGGGCGTACCCACCAGATTCGCGTGCATGCCAAGCATGCTGGGCATGCGATCGCGGGGGATGCCAAGTATGGTGATGAGGTATTTACCCAGGAAATCCGTGCCTTGGGAGGCAAGCGCCTGTTCCTTCATGCCTATTCGTTGACCGTGCCGCTACCTGAGGGTGGCGAGTTGCGTCTGGAGGCGCCTGTCGACGATATGTGGGCGCAGACTCTGGAGCGTCTTGGTGCGTGACTATCGGCTGTTGATTTTCGATTGGGATGGCACTTTGGTCGACTCCATCGGGCGGATCGTCGAATCCATGCGCCGGGCAGCCGAGTCTTGCTCCTTGCCGCAGCGTGCTGAGGCGGCAATCAAAGGGATTATCGGTCTTTCGCTGCCGGAGGCGATCCGAACCCTGTATCCCGAGCTTGAACGGGACGCGGGATGTGTGGAGCGCTTTCGCCGACAATACAGCGAACATTACCTGACTCTCGAAAACGAGCCTTCGGCGCTGTTCCCGGGAGTGGTCGAGTCGCTGGGGGCGTTCAGGCAGTCGGGGTACCGCCTGGCTGTGGCGACGGGCAAAAGTCGCCGAGGTTTGAATCATGTCCTGGCGGGTCATGGTTGGCTGGATTATTTCGACGTGACTCGCTGTGCTGACGAGACTGCCGGTAAGCCCGATCCGCTCATGCTGCATGAAATTCTCGCGCACTGCGGTGTGGCGGCGGAGCAAGCTCTTATGGTGGGGGATTCTTCCTTCGATCTGTTGATGGCTCGGCGGGCGGGGCTGGATGCGGTGGCGGTCGGCTATGGTGCTCAGCCGCTGGATGTTCTGCTTGAGCATGAACCGTTGCTGGCGATTGAAGAGTTTTCAGAGTTGCGCTCCTGGCTTGGGGCCGGGATGGCTAAACAAATGATCGAGGTGGAGTGAGATGTCGGATGAATGGAAGGCGCCGGCTTCTGGGGCGGATGACGAGAGAAGCTGGAAACTGCTCGAAAAGGCCCTGCTAGCAAGCGTACAGGAGCAGCGGCGTTCCCGTCGTTGGGGGATATTCTTCAAATTGCTGGTATTCATTTACCTGTTCGGGGCGCTGATTGTCTTCTCTCCGGCCTTGAATCTTGGTCCGTCCGCTGGGCGAGCTGAGAACCATACGGCGTTGATTGAGATTCGGGGCTTGATTGCGGACAAGGAGGCGGCCAGTGCCGACAACGTCGTTGGTGCCTTGCGCAAGGCATTCGAGGACCCGAAGACCAAGGGGGTAATACTGCGGATCAACAGTCCTGGGGGTAGCCCTGTCCAGTCCGGTTATATCTATGATGAGATTCGTCGCCTGCGTGGCCTGCACAAAGACGTCAAGCTCTACGCGGTGATCGCCGATGCCGGTGCGTCTGGTGCTTACTACATCGCCAGTGCGGCGGACGAGATCTATGCCGACAAGGCCAGTCTTGTTGGCTCCATCGGTGTGACGGCGGCCAGCTTCGGATTTGTCGACCTGATGGAAAAGCTGGGTGTCGAGCGGCGCGTCTACACGGCGGGTGAGCATAAGGCTTTCCTCGATCCGTTCCAGCCGCAGAAAGAGGACGAGGTTCGTTTTTGGCAGGGCGTGCTGGAAACGACCCATCGGCAGTTCATCGATAGTGTCAGGCGTGGGCGGGGCGATCGTTTGAAGGAAAGCCCGGAGTTGTTCTCCGGTCTGGTCTGGTCCGGCGAACAGGCGCTGCAGTTGGGGTTGGTCGACGGCCTGGGAAGCAGTAGCTACGTGGCGCGGGAGATCATCGGGGCCGAGGAGATGGTGGATTACACCGTTCAGGAGAGTCCTATCGACCGTTTCGCCAAAAAGCTGGGTACCGGCGTGGCGGAGCAACTGTCCTTGTGGATGGGGTTGCAAGGAGTGCAACTGCGTTGATCCGAAAACGAAAAAGGCCCGGTTTTCCGGTAATGCTGTTCACTTAAGCATTTGAGCCCCGGCGGGGCTTCCCCGAAAATCCGATGCCAGGTCTCTGGCATCGGATTTTTTATGTCTCTCCAACAG
>NZ_MUJY01000034.1 GCF_002286785.1 Pseudomonas sp. PIC25
ACCGCCCAAGGCCATCAAGGCCCAGGACGGTGAAGATTTCGAAGACCCGCTATCCAGTGGATCGGAAGGCTGCTCCGCTTAAGTGAACAGCATTACGGCCTGGCGCCGGGCTTTTTTCATGCTTGGCTGACGTACATGGTGATCTCGGCGCGGAACACCGGCTTATCGCCGACATAAACCATCACCGGCACCTTGATGTCGCCGATCAGGTTCCAGTCGATGGCGCTGCCATCGGCCACGGTGCGGATGTCACCGTCGGCCTTGGCCAGGTACTCCACGGTCATGCCGCGTGGAATCCAGCGGCAGCCCGGTGGGATGGAGGCATCGGTCATGGTACCGGCCGCTAGTTCGGCAGCGTTGCACAGTGCGATGGCATGAACGGTGCCGATGTGGTTCAACACCTCGCGTCGCTTGGGGAAGGCCACTTCCGCATAGCCCGGACGCAGTTCGACGACCTGCGGGGCGATACTGGCGAAGTAGGGTGCCACCTGGCCGATCATGGCGCTGAACTGGGCCGGGCCGGCCTGCCGGAACATCTGCAACATTTGACTCATACGTTTCTCCTGAGTGAAAACGAATTGAAGATGAGCGCGCGCCGGGGCAGTATACGAGCATTAGAAATGAATTCTAGAAAAATATTCTAGTCATTGGGGAGCTGATGGCCCGTCGTTCACGCAAGGATGAAATCCTCCAGGCCGCGCTGGCCTGCTTCACCGAATTCGGTGTCGATGCCACCACCATCGAGATGATCCGCGATCGCTCCGGTGCCAGCATCGGCAGTCTCTATCACCACTTCGGCAACAAAGAGCGCATCATCGGCGCGCTGTACCTGGCGGGTACGGCGGAATACGCAGCCCTGCTGGAGGAAGGTTTCGCCGTGGCCGACAGCGCGGAGGATTGTGTGAAGCTGCTGGTGACTAGCTACATCGACTGGGTGGTGGCCAACCCGGACTGGGCACGTTTCATCCTGCACAGCCGAGGGCGCGTCGAGGCGAGTGAGGTGGGGGAGGCGCTACGCGAGGCCAATCGCGTGCATTACGGGCGCATCAACCAGGCTCTGGCGAGCTACCGAGAACAGGGCGTATTCAAGCCGATACCAGTGGACTGCTTTTCATCGCTGATCATCGGGCCGGCCCATGATTTTGCCCGCAATTGGCTGGCCGGGCGCACGGAGACGGCGTTGATCGAATGCCGTGACCTGTTGGCCCAGGCGGCTTGGGATAGCGTCAGCGCATAAATTGCGTGGAAAAGAAAAGCCCCGCGGGAGGCGAGGCTTTCAGGCTTCATCGATCAACCGCGGCGGCGGAACAGCGGCAATGGCTGGTCGGTGGCGGCCTGGTAGACCTCGGAGAAGTCGTGCAGGCTCTGTAGTGCGTCATAGGGGTCGCGGTCCGGGCGGATGGCATAGGCATCGAACCCGCAGCGCTTCATGAAGAACAACTGGTCGCGCAGTACATCGCCAATCGCACGAACTTCGCCCTTGTAGCCGTAGCGCTCACGCAGCAGGCGGGCGCTGGAGAAGTGGCGACCATCGGTGAACACCGGGAAGTTCAGCGCCACGACCTGGAAGTACTGCAGATCGTCGGCGATCTCTTCCACTTCCTCGTCGCTGTCCAGCCATACGCCGAGGCCGCCGTCGCGGGCCTTCAGCGCGTGGGCGTGGTCGCGCCACAGGGCGAGCGGAACGATCAGGTCGTCGCTGTTGGAGAGTCCTTCGAGCGTCACGTCCTTGGGCAGCAGGTGCCAGGTTTCATCGATCACCTGGTCATTCTTAATGATTCGCTGCATACACGCGCTCCTTGAAGGGGTCGATACCGATACGGCGGAAGGTGTCGATGAAGCGCTCGTCTTCGGCGCGTTTTTCCACGTAGACATTGATGATTTTCTCGATCACGTCCGGCATGGCGTCCTGGGCGAAGGAGGGGCCGAGAATCTGGCCGAGGCTGGCATCTCGACTGGCGCTGCCGCCGAGGGAGACCTGGTAGAACTCCTCGCCTTTCTTGTCCACCCCGAGGATGCCGATATGGCCGACGTGGTGGTGACCGCAAGCGTTCATACAGCCGGAGATGTTGAGGTCGATCTCACCCAGATCGAACAGGTAGTCCAGATCGTCGAAACGGCGCTGGATGGCTTCGGCAATCGGAATCGACTTGGCGTTGGCCAGGGAGCAGAAGTCGCCGCCCGGGCAGCAGATGATATCGGTCAGCAGGCCGATGTTCGGCGTGGCGAAGCCCAGCTCGCGCAGCTCGCCCCACAGCGCGAACAAATCGCGCTGGCGCACGTCGGCCAGGATGATGTTCTGGTTATGGCTGTTGCGTACTTCACCGAAGCTGTAGCGATCGGCCAGGTCGGCGATGGCATCCAGTTGTTTGTCGGTGACATCGCCCGGCGCAGTGCCGGTGGGCTTCAGCGACAGCGTGACTGCGGCATAGCCCGGCTTCTTGTGCAGTACGACGTTGCGTGCGCGCCAGCGGGCAAAGCCCGGGTGCTCGGCATCGAGACGGGCGAGAGCCTCGTCCTGGTCCTCCAGCGACTCATAGTTTGGGTCGATGAAGTGCTTGGCCACGCGTTCCACTTCGGCTTCGGTCAGGGTGGTCGGGCCGTCCTTCAGGTGGACGAACTCGGCCTCGACTTTCTCGGCGAAGACTTCCGGTGTCAACGCCTTGACCAGAATCTTGATGCGCGCCTTGAACTTGTTGTCGCGGCGGCCATAGCGGTTGTAGACCCGCAAGATCGCGTCCAGGTAGCTCAGCAGGTGCTGCCAGGGCAGGAATTCATTGATGAAGCTGCCAACCACCGGTGTCCGGCCGAGACCGCCACCGACGGAAACGCGGAAGCCCAGTTCGCCTGCGGCGTTCTTCACCGCTTCCAGGCCGATGTCATGAACCTCGATGGCGGCACGGTCGCTCACGGCGCCGTTCACCGCGATCTTGAACTTACGCGGCAGGTGGGCGAATTCCGGGTGGAAGGTCGACCACTGGCGGATGATCTCGCACCAGGGGCGTGGATCGACCAGCTCGTCGCGGGCGACGCCGGCGAACTGATCGGTCGTGGTGTTGCGAATGCAGTTGCCGCTGGTCTGGATCGCATGCATCTGCACGGTGGCCAGTTCGGCGAGGATATCCGGCACGTCTTCCAGGTCCGGCCAGTTGAACTGCACGTTCTGGCGGGTGCTGATATGGGCATAGCCCTTGTCGTAGTCGCGAGCGATCTGCGCCAGCTTGCGTATTTGCTTCGAGGAGAGCAGGCCGTAGGGCACTGCTATCCGCAACATGGGGGCATAGCGCTGGATATAGAGGCCGTTCTGCAGGCGCAGCGGACGGAACTCTTCGCCTGTCAGTTCGCCTGCCAGATAACGGCGGGTCTGATCGCGGAACTGCTTGACGCGGTCCTCGACGATCCGTTGATCGTACTCGTCGTATACGTACATGAAATGTCCTGTTTTCAGGCTACTTAGCAACCCTCGCGGCATGCTGCACGAGGCTGCCGGCGAATCGGGTTTCTGGGCTTTCCGCGCGCACGGTCGCGCACTCCCCGCGGAGCCCGAGGAAGATACCAGCTCAGGGTTATGCGCAAAAGTGAAGTTTGAATATATGGTAGGAACTATTAGTTCTAAGTTACCGAAGGAGCATAACTCCGCTGCTTGAGGGAGCGACGGCGCTGGTCTTAACTCCGAAGGGTGTCACCCATAATCACAAGAAGGGGGAAGCATGACCGACCATTCCGAACACGAAAACCGCGACAGTGTGGTAGATGCCTGGGCGATCCTGGTGCTGATCGCGATTGCCGTGGCAACGGCCGTCTTCTGGGTCAGCCATCAGTAAGTCGCTGCCATACGCCACACCGGCTGGCCGTTTCCGACGAGGCGGCCAGTGTCTGCTTGCGACACCGCTCGTCCAACCGGCGCTTTCGATCGGGCTCATGGCTATTTGATAGCTATTCTCGACGCTACACTAAGCTCTTTTGCCCCGGATAACCGCTCCATGCTCCTGCGTCTGTTTCTTTTTCTTTTCTGCCTGTTCGGCAGCCTGGCGGCGCATGCGACATCGGTGGTGTTTCTCAATCCTGGGCGATCCACGGAAGTCTTCTGGGTCGGCTATACCCGCTTCATGCAGGCGGCTGCGGACGACCTGGGGTTCGAATTGACCGTGCTTTATGGCGAACGCGACGCGCAACGTACCCTGCAACAGGCGCGTGACACGCTGGGCGGCGAGGCTCTGCCGGACTACCTGCTGTTCGTCAACGAGGAACATGCCGGGCCGGAAATTCTGCGTCTGGCGGCGGGCAAGCCGGTCAAGCTGTTCTCCGTAAACAGCCATCTGACCGAAGAGCAGCAGCGCTATACCGGCAACACCCGGGAAAACCACCCCAACTGGATCGGCAGCATGGTACCGAACGACGAAGAGGCCGGTTACCTGATGGCCAGGGCGTTGTTCGTCCAGGCCGAGCAGGGCACCTTCGGCGAGATAGAGCTGATCGCGTTCGCCGGCAATCGCCAGACGCCGGCCTCGCGGATACGGGAGGCCGGCCTGCAACGCGCGCTGGCCGAGCACCCTAGGGTGCGCTTGCGTCAGATGGTCTACGGCGAATGGAACCGCCAGCGGGCCTATGAGCAGGCGCAATTGCTGTTGCCGCGCTATCCGCAGACCCGAGTGATCTGGGCAGCGAACGACGAAATGGCCTTCGGCGCGATGCAGGCGCTGGAGGAGCGGCACAAGGTTCCCGGCAGGGATGTGCTGTTTTCCGCCCTGAATACTTCCCGCGAGGTGCTCCAAGCGCGTATCGATGGACGTATCAGTGCCCTGGTCGGCGGGCATTTCACCCTCGGCGGCTGGGCTCTGGTGCTGTTACATGACTATGATGCTGGTCTGGATTTCGCCGCCCATGGCGGCAAGGACCGCCAGGTCCCGCTGTTCAGGTTGCTCGATGAGAAGCAATCCCGGCGCTTGATGCAGCGCCAGGAGCAGAAAGGCTTCGGCCTGGACTTCCGGAAGTTCACCCTGCAAGGCTGGCCCGATGCGAAGGACTACCGGTTCTCCCTCGATGCACTGCTGGATTGAATTCAGATCCCGGCCAGGTGGATCACCAGCTTCACCACGCCAAAGATCGTCAGCACGAACAGCAATGTGAACACCACGCCCAGGATGATGAAGTGACTCGGTTTGCCGTGGGTGAAATCGCGAGCGCGGTTCTTGCCGCTCTGCACGCCCAGGGCGGCAGCCAGTACGCTGTGCAGCATCTGCCAGAACGTCAGCGGTTTGCGGTCTTCGGATTGGTCGTTCATGGGCACCTCCGTCAAGGAGCTTAGCCGCTACAGGCGGATTTGCGTCCAGCCCCTGCGCTGCCACATCACCGCGAACACCGCGGAGGCCATGCCGCGCTGCAGAATCTGCAGACTCCAGATCGCCAGCAAGCCATGGCCCAGCACCGGGCCGACCAGATAGGCCAGCGGCAGGAAGAACAGCCACTGGTTACCCAGGCTGACCGCCATCACCGTGCGACTGGCGCCAGCGCCCAGCAGGGCCTGGGTAAGCACCAGCGCGGTCGCGTCGATGACCATACCGAAGCCGGTCAGGCGCAAGGGCCAGGTGCCCAGCTCGATCAGATGCGCGTCGCTGACGAACAGCGGCAGGATGGCCTGCGGAAACAACCAGAACGGCATGCCCAGCAACGCCAGACCGATGGCCGCGACCTTTACCACCTCCCAGCCCCAGCGATGGGCGGCGACCGCATCTTTCTCGCCGAGGCTCTGGCTGACCAGCGTGGTCGCCGCCATACCCAGGCCGACGCCCGGCAGGATGAGGAACAGCGCCAGGTTGATCAGCACATGGGCGATCGCCAGCTCCGCCGTGCCGACCTGGCCGATGATCCAGAACAGCGCGGTGATGCCGGCGGCGAAGAAGAACTGCTGCAAGGAGTTGGGTAACACCAGGCGCAGCATCACGCGGATATCCAGCGCGCTGGGCCGGCGGCGTAGAAAGCCCTGCGCTTGGGCGATGCGCCAAGTCTGCCAGCCGTAGATCGCCGAGCCCAGGTACAGCGCGAGGCTGGTGCCCAGGCCGGAGCCTGGCGCACCCATGTTGGGCAGGCCGAACAGTCCGTGGATCAGGCTGTAGCTGATGACGACGTTGGCCGCGTGCATGATCACCAGCGTGCGCATGTACACGCCGGATTGGTGGCTGCCGTTCCAGTAGCCGCGGAAGGAGAAGTTCATGCCGACGGCGAAGATCGCCAGCACCCGCCATTCGAAATAGCGAATGCCAATGGCGCTCACCTCCGGGTCATCGGACAGCAGGCCGATGATGGTTTCCGCCTGCCACCAGCCAAGCAGTGTCAGCGGCAGGGCGATACCCAGGGCGATGGCCAGACCTGCATTCAGCGGTGCGGCGGCCTCGTCGGCGCGTCCTTCGCCGCGGCGGCGTGCCACCTGGGCCTGCACGGCGGCTCCCAGGCCCATGACCAGGGCGATGGCCATGAAGTTGGCGTAGCTGCCGATCCCGACTCCGGCCAGGGCTTTCTCGCCCAGGTGGCCGACCATGGCGGCATCGATTAGGTTGAGCAGGCTCTGGCTGAGCATGCCGCCGATGATCGGCAGGCCGAGGTTGAGAATGTGCTTGAGGCGCTGGCGTTCGAGCATGAAAACCTTATGGGGCAGGGAAGCGCATCCGACTGTTCGTGGCGAAGTCCTGGCGCGTGTCGGTCGCGACCGGGCTTGAGCGGGGCATCTTAACCCAGCCGGTACCGGCTTGATCTAGTGCAGGGCGCCGCGTAAGGTGGCGCCCCATTCGGCCCGGTGCGGCCGAACGAACGGAACGCGTGGTGCCCGGATCAAGGTCCGGGGTAAATGGGAAGACAGTCCAAGCTGTCGCTGCCCCCGCAACGGTAGGGTCGATGCGTTCGACCGAGCCCGACACCAGCCCGCGTTCCGCAGGAAAGTTGCGGTGGGCGACTTCCCCGGCATAGAGCTTCTTCTGCCTTGGCCTTGTGGCCGGGGCGCATCCCTCTATTTCGGCAGCCCATCCTTTCTTCACGGAGTGGGCATGTCGTTTATCCGACCTTTTCTTCTGATCGGTCTGTTCTGCCTGGGTTGGCCGCTGGCGGCGCAGGCCCGGATCAATGCCATCGTGTCGCAGTACAGCGCGGCGGAGTTCGCCGCCGGGGCGGCGCTCTTCGCGCAGCGCTATCCGCAGCAGGCGGTGAGTGCGCGGACACCGGAACAACTCGCCGAACTGGACGATGCCGCCGTGCGCGACTGGCTGGCCCAAGGCAGCGTACTGCTGACGGTGGGACTGTTCGGTGCCGAGGCCGAGCGTCTGCAACCCTTGCTGGCGGAATGGACTGCCGGTGAGCGATTCATTCTGCACAGCGAGCAGAATCTGGTGGCGCTCAGTCGTATCGGTGGGCGTCTCGCCTTCGCCAATCGCGAAGAGGCAGAAAAGCTCGGCGCACAGAAGCCGTTGGGCGATTTGACAGGCTGGGTCCGGAAAATGGCCGAGGCCTACCCACGTCAGGCCGAGTGGGTTCAGGCACGCAGTTATTGGCTGGCCGGCGGCAGCGAGAATATCGCTCGCCTGCTTGGCTGGCTGGCCGCTCGCGGCAGCCCCGCTGTCCGGGCCGAGGCGCCCCAGGCCCGGCCGTCGCTGCGCTATTACCAGCACGGCCGGCTGCGGGAACCGAAGCAACTGGTCTGGAAGGGCAATCGACTGGTCGCACTGGTCGATCACGGCCGTGCCGACCGCAACGGTGACCGCGAACTCAATGACGTACTCTGCCGTGCGCTGGAGCAACGCGGAATGGCCTGCGTGAGCCTGTTCGCCGACTGGGGCGCCGCCACCCTGGAGGCGCTGCGCTGGTTGAAGGAGGGCGAGCATCCGCCGCTGGCCGCCGTCGTGGCTTTGCAGGATTTCGTCATGGGCGGCGGGGAAGGGCGCGAACAGGCCACCGATCTGCTGGTCGGCCTGAACGCTCCGGTGCTCAAGGGGCTACGCCTGGACGACCGCGACGAGACCGCCTGGCAACTGTCCAGCGACGGCCTCGGCCGCGACAAGGTGCATTACCAACTGGCCATGCCGGAACTCCAGGGCAGCAGCCAGCCGATGGTCCTGGCGGCGTGGCAGGCGGCGCAGATCGACCGCGTGACCGGTATCCGCTTCGGCTTCAGCCAGCCGTTACCGGCACGGGTCGAAGCCCTGGCGGCGCGAGTCCAGGGCTGGCAGCGCCTGCAAGAGAAGGTCAACGCCGACAAACGCATCGCGCTCATCTACTACAACCATCCGCCGGGGCGGCACAACATCGGCGCAGACAACCTCGACGTGCCGCAGTCGCTGTTCCAGATCCTCCAGCGGCTCAAGGCCGAGGGCTACGACACCGGCCCCTTGCCGGAGAGCCCGCAAGCGCTGCTCGACCTGTTGCAGGAGCGCGGCGTCAACTTGCCGGAGCAGGGCGACGCCCTGGCCGAAATGGCTGGCAAGGTAGAAAGCATGAACAGCGAGGAGTACCGCCGCTGGTTCGCCACACTGCCTGCTGCCTTGCAGTCGGAAATGATCCGTGGACCGCTGGGGTATTGGCATGCGCAGTTGCGTCGTGCGCTGGAAAGCTCGCAACTGGCGATTGCCGGGGAAATCTTCGCCAACGGCTCCAGCGAGCTGCATCACGTGCTGGACGGCGTCGTCCACCCGGCCAAGACACGTGCGCTGGACCTGCTGGCGCAGCTCGAAAACCTCTACCGCCAGGCACTGGAGCGCTCAGGGCAGGTCGACTGGGCGCAGGCCGATGCGCTGATCCAGGCGCTTGCCGACACCGGCATCGAAGGGTTGCGCGGCTGGGGCGAAGGGCCGGGCTACGTGATGGTGCACCAGGGGCGGTTGGTGTTGCCGGGGCTGCGTTTCGGCAATGTCTTCGTCGGTCCGCAGCCGCCCCGGGGCTGGGAAATCGATGAGGAATTGCTGCACGCCAACCTGGTGTTCCCGCCGCCGCACCAGTACCTGGCCTTCTACCACTGGCTGCGCGACGACTTCAAAGCCGATGCCCTGATCCACCTCGGCCGGCATTCCACCTACGAGTTCCTGCCGCGTCGTCGCGCCGGCCTGTCCGACGAGGACTACTCGATGCAGGTGATCGGCGACCTGCCGAGCATCTATCCGTACATCGTCGATGGCGTCGGCGAGGGTATCCAGGCCAAGCGTCGAGGGCTGGCCGTGATGATCGACCACCTGACGCCGCCGCTGGTGGCCACGCCGCTCTACGACGACCTGCTCAAGCTGCGCCAGCTCATCGAGAGCTTCGAGACCGGCAGCGGCCAGGTGGATGGTCCGGCCCGCCGCGCCACCATCGTCGAAATCAAGCGGTTGATCGGCAGCTCCGGCCTTGAGCCCGAGCTGCGCGAATCCATGGCCGAACCCCTGGCGGCACGCGGCATCGACTTCGAACAGGCGGATGACGATCTGCTGGTACACGAGGTTGGCCATTACCTGACCAATATCCAGGAGCGCTTCATGCCCATGGGCCTGCACGTGTTCGGCAAGCCTTGGCAACCGGAAGCCGTCGAAACCCTGCTGACCTCCATGGGCGCTGCCGGGGAGAAGCAGCGTCAGGCCCTGATCGATTCGCCGGTATCGGAAATGAACGCCCTGGTCGGCGCGCTGAATGGCCGCTTCGTCGCGCCCGGCAAGGGCAACGACCCAATCCGCACGCCTGAAGCGCTGCCCACAGGGCGCAATTTCCACGCCTTGGACAGCAGCCTGCTGCCGAGCCGCATCGGCTGGGGCATTGGCCGCGACATGGCGGACAAAGCCCGGGAGCGCCCCATTGAGGACGGCGGGCGTGAGGCGGTGATCCTCTGGGCCTCGGACACGGTGCGCGACGAGGGTGCGATGATCGCCTTCGGCCTGGACCTGCTCGGCGTCGAGCCGATCTGGAACAGCCGTGGCATCGTCGAAGGCATTCGCCGTGTGCCGCTGGAGAGCGGTCGCCAGCGGCGCGACCTGCTGTTCACCACCTCCGGCCTGTTCCGCGACCTCTACGCCGACCAGCTCGCCATGCTCGAACGCGGCGTGCTGCTTGCCCTGGATGGCGCCAGCGAAACCATCCGCCGTGATTACCCCGCGCTGCGCCCTGCGCTGGCCACCGCCCTGGAACCGCTCGGTGCCTTGGCCAGCGGCGGCGACGAATCGCTGGGGGCCAACCGCGTCGCTGCCAACTGGGTGCACGATGCGGCGCGCCGGCTGGACGCCGGTGCGGGCCCCGAACAGGCCGGTAGCCTGGCGGCCCTGCGCCTGTTCGGGGTGGCGCCCGGTGCCTATGGCGCAGGCATCAACAACCTGGTGGAACGCTCCGGCAGTTGGCAGGATCGTAGCGAACTGGCCCGCGCCTACGTCAACCGCATGGGCCATGCCTACGGCATGCGGCATCAGGGCGAGCCGGTGCAGGCGGTGTTCGAAGAGGGTCTCAAGCAGGTCAAGCGCACCTACCTCGGTCGCTCCAGCAACCTCTACGGCCTGATGGATAACAACGATGCCTTCGATTATCTCGGCGGCCTGAGTCTGGCGGTCGAGCAGTTTTCCGGCCAGGTGCCGGAGAGTTACGTCGGCTGGCACAACGACCCACGCCAAGTGCGTCTGGAGCCGTTGCAGCAGGCGCTGCTGGCCGAGCTGCGCGGGCGCTTCCTCAACCCAGCCTGGATTAAAGCGCTGATGCAGCACGACTATGCCGGCGCCCGCACCATGGGCAGCGAATTCCTCGAATACCTCTGGGGCTGGCAGGTGACCAACCCCGACATCATTCGCGACAGCGCCTGGGAAGAGGTCAAGGCGGTGTATCTGGACGACCGCTATGACCTGGGCATCGACCGCTTCCTCGAACAGGGCGCCAACGTGCATGTGAAGAGCAACATGCTGGCGATCATGCTGGTGGCCATCCACAAAGGCTTCTGGCAAGCCGATGAGACAACGGTCAAGGCACTCGGCGAGCAGTTCGCCCGGCTGGTGGTGGAAAACGGCCTGCCAGGCAGCGGTCATACCCGGCCGGACCATCCGATGTTCCAGTGGCTGCTGCCGCAACTGCCGGAAGACCTGCGCACCGCGCTCGCGGCTCGTCTGGAAGCGGCGAAGCTGCCACAGCCGGAGGTGTCGGCCGCGCCGAGCAGCATCAGCGAACTCCAGTCGGACGCCGTCGAGCCGGCTGCCGGTGAAGAGGCACCAGACGAAGCAACTTCCGGCGAGGTGCAACCGCTCGGTCCGTCGATCTGGATCGGCGTGTTGGCCTTGCTGGCGCTACTCGGGCTGGGTATCTGGCGTGGCCGCGGGCATCAACCCCTGGGAGGGCAATGAACATGTTCGACAGTAACGTCTTCGGCTGGCTGCACCTGCTGGTGGGCTGGCTGCTGCAACCGGTGACCTGGGCCCTGTTCGGCCTGCTGGCGCTGGCCGTGTGGGATATCGGCGTGGCGGCCGGCGAGCGCCTGGGCGGGCTGTCTCGCTGGCGGTCGCGGGCACCGACCGATGTCGAACGGCGTGCCCGCAAGCGCCTGGACCGCGCCGATCTGATCGCCCGCATCGGTCCGATGCTCGGCCTGATGGGCACGTTGATCCCCCTCGGTCCGGGGCTGGCGGCGTTGGGCGAGGGCAATGTGCAGATTCTCAGCGTGGCCATGCGTGTGGCCTTCGACACCACGGTGCTCGGCCTGCTCGCCGGGGTGATCGGCTTCGCCCTCGGCCGTCTGCGCCGGCGCTGGTATGACGAACTGCTCGACGAACTGGAAGCCGTAGAGGACGGGGAGGCGGGCGATGAGCCGGCGCTGGCGCTCTAGCCGTTTCGCTGCGGGCGACGACGACCCGCTTGGCCCGCTGGCGAACATGGTCGACGTGATACTGGTGTTCGCTTGCGGCCTGATCGCCGCCCTGGTGGCCCAGACCGACCTGCTGCAACGGTTGGAACAGCGTAGTGAACCGGTCGCGGTGGAGCGCGGCCGCGAACTGCCCCAACTACCGGACAGCCTCAAGGGAAAGGGCGGCGAAGGGCTGGAGAGCGTCGGCCAGGTCTACCGCGATCCACAGACGGGTAAGCTGATACTCATTGGGCAATAAACGCGGGGCCGGTTTGGCACCCAACCGGAGCAGATTCATCCGCGAACCGGTTCGCTCCCACACTGGGCCTGGACGCTACCGTTGGAGCGAACTCTGCTCGCGAAAAGCTTCGCCAGCAGAACGGGCTCCTACAAAAAAGCGGTGCGGTCGGCATCCTTGCAGGGCGAATTCATTGGCCCAGCGGCGGTAAACGGGCGAATACTGCTTCTACGAACCGTTGTCTCGCCTGACCGACTTTTCAACATTGAACTGCCATGGCGCATTACCCACTCAATCGAAGCCGGTGAAAACCGCTATTCGACTATGGGTGAGAGATGAATTTCCTCGAAGCGGAGCAGATGATCAGCCGTTGGCTGACCCGTTGCGGAGTTACGGCTGTCAACGGGCGGGTACTGGATGCGCAGGGTTGCCGCAATGTCGCCCTGGCAGGTTCTCCTGAGATTTTGGTGATGCTGCCGCCGGGTCAGACCCTGGCGTATTTCTACAGCTCGGTCTGCGAGCTGGACCTGGCACGCGACAATGGCCTGCTGACCCTGGCCATGACCCTCAACCTCGACCCGGCCAACACCCGTGGCGCCGCATTGGGCTTCGACCCGGAACGGCGTCAGCTGCTGCTGCGTGCCGTACACCCCTTGGAGCAGACGAACGACGATGAACTGGACCGGGTATTGCGAAACTTCGGCGAACTCGTCCGGGAGCTGGGCGCCTACTTCGAGCGTTGTCGTCAGCCGGCATCGACCGTTGCTTCCCTTTCAAGGCCGGGGCCCACGTCGCTGAGTATCCTAGCCCTGACGGGAGGGTGTGCATGACTCCCTTGCACATCGCTCGTGGCCAGCCGAGCGGCATCGATACGGAGGCTCGGCAAGAGGCCCCATTGCCGCTGGGTCGGGTGGCTAATCCGGAGGTCCGACCGTCGGTTCCCAGTGCCGCAATGACGCCCCTGACCCATCCGCTGCCGGCGCCGTTATCACTGCCGCCCCCTCCGCTGAATACCGCCAGGCCGGCATCCGCGACCGGCAATGCGGGGGCGCCGTCCCATCTTCCGCCGTTCCAGTCGCCTGAGCTATCGAACATCGCCTTCATGCACCACGTCGCTCTTCATCATGGGGGCACCTTGAGCTTGCCGTTCAACCAGCGCGAGGCCCGGCTTGCAGTGCTGAAGACGATCGAAGGGGGGGGCGAACACATCGATGCGGCGACCCAGGATAAAGGGCTCTGCTTCGGTCTTTCGCTCAACTGGTTGAAGAACGCGGCGGAAGGTCACGATAACGCGCATTTCGTCGAGGCATTCCAGGCGTGGGACAGAGATTCGCTTTTCCTGAGATCGGTGGGCTTACAGCACATCGAACTGGAGACAGCCATTGCGCAGCACAACCGCAATGCGCTGCGGATGTTCCAGTCGACATTGCCGGCGGCCGGTTTCCAGCTTCACAGCATGGGGGCCGTCGATCTCGAGGCCCCTAACGGTATTCAGGTACTCGGTGAGGCCGTGAATGCCTTGGGGCGTGGCGACGGAGAGCGCTATTTCATGTTGTGTTCGAGCCAGCATGCGATGGCCTTGCACAAGGATGCCGCGGGGCATATGCACTTCTTCGATCCCAACGGTGGCGTCGTGAGCACCGACGATATCGCGGCCATGGCCCGGGTGATCCGCGACGTACTTGTGCAAAGCCCCACGTATTGGGCGCGGGGGAAGGGACACAACCTGATCATTTTCGAAGCCAGGCCAGGGCATGCGGCTGGGCGCGGGGTGCGCTGAAGTTTCGGAATGGCCTGACAGATGTTGAGGGGAAGAAGCCCATGAGTGCCTTGTCGATTGCCCGGGGCCCGGCAATCAATGCTGACATCCAGGTTAGGCAGGCTCCGCCGTTGCTGTTGAGCCGAGTGACGAGCCCCACGGTCCACCGTCCGGCCTTGAATGCCGGCATGGCGCCCTTGAACCGGCCCATGTCGGCTCCCTTGCCGTTGCCTCGACCTCCGGCAGGTACGAACCGGCCGGCGCCGGTGGTTGTTCCTGGTCCGGCCCATGGGGCGCGTTCGCCTCAATCCACGGCGGGCATGAGCGTTCGGCCGGTCGACTCCCAGCATCACCCGGAGCATCTGGGCCGTGATATCGGAAGGGCGTCCGAGCGGGCGCTACCTCCTTCCCGTGAGTCGCGAGAAGCCAGGATGATCCGGGACCTGGCGCGAAGAAACGGATGTGCGCTCAGCCTGCCTTTCGATCAGAAAAAAATAATGAACATGATCTACCAGCAGGTTCCGGGCCTGGGTGAACACCTTACTGCGGCCGAACAATCTCACGGCTGCTGCTTTGGCCTATCGCTCAACTGGTTGAAAAATGCGGCGGATGGCCACAACGATGCCTTCTTCGCCGAGTCCCTCCAGGACTGGAGCAACAACTCGCTTTTTCTACGGACGATCGGCTTGCAGTTCGTTGGGTTAGATAAGGCCCGCGCGGAGAACGGAGAGAATGACCTGAAAGTGATTCAGGCAGCCTTGCCCGGTGCGGGGCTCGAAATGACAGGGGCGGGGGCCGTGAACCTCTCCCGGCCGGACATGAACCACGTGCTGAAGCAGGCGTTGGAATTCATGGGCTCGGGGGCTGAGTCGCGTTATTTCGTCCTGGTTTCGGACACCCACGCAATGGCCTTGCGCAAGGACGAGTCGGGGCGTCTGCATTTCTTCGACCCGAACGGCGGTGTGATCAGCTCGGACAGTCCGGACGCGATGAAACGCATGCTGCGCGATACGTTGCTATTGACTCCCGGTTACTGGCACCGCGGACAGGACAAGGTCTTGCAGATCGTTGAAGCCAAACCGTCTGGTGGCGCGCAAGGGTGAGCGACGACAGACCGGCGCATGTGGTCTGTCATTCTCGAGCGTGTCGGCTTTTGATGGGGTCCCATGCTTTGACGTGGGGCTCTTGGGGAGGGCGCTCCGCGTCCCGCCCAGTGCAATGGACGCGGAGCGTCCGGGCTGCGTTCACGCAGAGCGTGGGAACGATCTGCCCGTCTCGGTAAGGAACTCGATGGTTCCCATGCTCCAGCGTGGGAACCCCTGTCAGGACGCTCTGCGTCCGCCCAGAGTAAGGGACGCGAAGCGTCCAGGGCTGCATTCCCACGCAGAGCGTGGGAACGATCCGAGCTGACTCAGGCCATGCGGTCCGGTGGCATTTCGATCACTTCGCCGCTGGCTTCGTCGTCGCCGAGCTGTTCGTCCAATTCGCGCAGCAGGCGGTAGACCTGGGCGACGGCCTGGAGGGTTTCGCGGGGGATGTAGCTGCCGACCTCGGTCTTGTAGAGGGTTCGGGTCAGCCAGATGTAGCGAATGACCGGGATTTCCCGTTCGTGGGCGTCTTCGATCAGGTCACGGGCGTCGGCTTCTTCGCCCTTGTAGAGAATGACGGGCAGGGGCGTTTCTTCCGGGCGGTAGTACAGCGCCACCGCGTAGTGGGTCGGGTTGACCAGCAGCATGTCCGGCTTTTCGTCCGTGGGTACCGGCTTGGGCTTCTTCGGGGCATCGGGACCGCTCATGACCAGCTCCCGCGCCACCGACTTGCGATGGCCCTTGGTGTGTGGGTCGCCTTCCATCTGCTTGTATTCGTTGTGGATGTCTTCCTTGCTCATGCGTTGGCGCTTGAGGAAAAAGTATTTCTGCAGGCCGAAGTCGATGGCGGCGATGGCCACCAGGGTGCCCAGGGTGGCGTGGGCGATCTTGGCGAAGAGATCGGCGAGGGTATGCCAGTATTGGTCCAGGTCGGTCAGCGCCAGCTTGACCAACACACCCAGCGCCGGTTTCACCACGATGTAGAGCACTGAGCAGATGGCGGCCGCCTTCAGCACGTTGGTCAGCATTTCCGTCATCTTCTGGGCGGAAAACATCTGCTTGATGTGGTTGACCGGGTTCAGCCGGTTGAAGTCTAGCTTGAAGGCCGCCGGCGCGAACATGGGGCCGAACTGCATCCACCCTCCGATCACCCGCAGCAGCACCGCGACGGAAACGCTGACGATGGAAAAGGAGGCGAGTGTCCAGAGGGCGTGCACGAGCAGCTCTTCGAAAGCACGCACGAAGGGCTGATCCATGCGTTGCAGCGGCAGTGCGACCAGGGCCTGGAGTTCGCGCATGCCGGTATCGGCGAGGCCGAGGATGACTTCGATCAGCCCGGCGCAGATCGCCAGTTTGTGGACGTCCTGGCTCTGGCTGACTTCGCCCTTCTTGCGCGCTTCCTGCAGTTTGTGGGGTGTTGCCTTCTCTGTCTTTTCTCCGCTCATGGCTGGCTCAGCATCAGGGGCAGCAGGTGGGAGAGGTCGCGCAGGTCGAGGAGGCGCTCGTTGGCGAGGTACTCGATCATGGGCATGTAGAGCAGGACGAAGGCCATGCCGACCAGGCACTTGGCCGGCATGGACAGCGAGGAAACCTGCAGGTGCGGGCTGTAGAGGCTGAGGATCGCCACGGAGAAATCCAGCATCAGCAACAGGCCCACCAGGGGCGCGGCGTAGAGCACCATGTGGCTGAAGGCGTCGGCGAGCAGGCCGAGGTAGACATCGAAACCGTCCGCTGTTGGTTGCGGCAACCATTCGGTCGGCGGCCATACCAGGTAACTGTCCCAGATGACCTGGGTGATGGCGGCGTAGCCGAGGCCAATGACCAGCAGGAGGATGAGTACTTCCTGCATCAGGTGGCCGAGGGGCGTGACGTCCTGGCCGAGCGCGGGGTTGAGCTGGCCACCGGTGAGGGCGCCGCGCTGGTTGTCGAACAGCGCACCGACCGAGGAAAACAGCCAGAACGGCATGGACAGCAGCAGGCCGAGCAGGATGCCGAGCACGATTTCCTTGAAGAACAGGCCGCCGAGCCAGAGCCAGGTGTGCTCGGTGCCGGCGAGGGTGGCGCGGATGCCGGGCATGGGTACCAGCGCCAGGGCCAGGACGATGGCATGGCGCAGCATGCCCTTCATTTCCTTGAAGGCGAAGATCGGCACCAGGAACAGGCAGGGGTAGAGACGCGCCATGCCCAGGGTCAGGGCGAGGATGGTATCGACGAGCTGGTCGATGACGGAGAGCATGTCAGGCGCCTGTCTGGGCGATCATGTTGAAGGCGAGGGTGGTCAGTTCGATCAGCTCCACGCCGACCCAGCGCCCGGTCAGTGCCAGGGTCATGCCGACGGCGACCAGCTTGACGGCGAAGGGCAGGGTCTGGTCCTGCAACTGCATCACCGCCTGCAGCAGCGAGATGATCACGCCGACGATCACGGCGACGATGAGCGGCGGTGCGGAGAGCATGACGACCAGCAGCATGGCCTGCTTGAACAGGGTCAGGATTTCCATGGCGGTTTCCCTCAGAGGTAGCTGTAGAACAGGCCGTCGAGCAGGCGCGTCCAGCCGCTGGCCAGGACGAACAGAAGAATCTTCAGGGGCAGCGCCAGGGTCATGGGCGACACCATCTGCATGCCGAGGGCGAGCAGGATGTTGGAGACGATCAGGTCGATGACGATGAGCGGGATGTAGACGAGGAAGCCGATCTGGAAGCCCGCCTGCAGCTCGGAAAGGACGAACGCCGGCACGATCACCAGGAGGTCGTCGCGCTTGACCTTGGCGGCCATGTCTTTCGGCCACATGCGGGCGCTGTTGTCCATCAGGTGGGTGAGGATGTCGGGGTCTGTATTGCGCGACATGAAGTTCTGCAGCGGCTCGATGACCCGCGTGGTGCCGGCCTGGATGGTGTCCATGGAGGAGAAGTCGATCTTTTCCTCCTTGAGGCGCTGGTTCATGTCGCTGAACACGGGCGCCATGATGAAGATGGTGGCGGCCAGGGCGATGCCGTAGACCGCCATGTTCGGCGGCACCTGCTGCACCCCGATGGCGTTGCGGGTGATCAGGAGCACCATGGATATCTTCAGGAAACAGGTGCAGATGATCATCAGCAACGGCAGCAGGGAGAGCGCTCCGAGGAAGAGCGCGAGCAGCAAGGGGTCGACGTGTCCGATATTCATCTACCGAGTTCCAGGCGAGTGATCTGTAAACCTATGTGGCCATCCACGTCGACCAGTTCCCCGTGTGCCAGCGGACGGTCGTCATGGCAGAGCATGGCGAGGCCCGGGGTGCCTTGGGTGAGGGTGAGTACGGAGCCCGCACCGAGGGTCCGGAGTTCGCCCAGGGTGAGGGACAGGCGTCCGCAGTTGAGGGTCAGGGACAACGGCAGATCGTCGAAGGTGGCGCCGCTGTCGTCTTCTAGGGCCATCTCCGGGGAAAGGCCCGGGACGGTGAGGTCGGGAGTGAACTCGCTGGCGTAGGCGTTCATGGGGATTTCCTCCAGGTCGGTGATGACGAAGTGCGGGTTGGGGTGGTTGTCGAGCTGGCCGTGCAGGCGCAGGCGGCCGAGCACCAGGTGGCCGGTGCCGTCGGGTTGGAAATAGGTCTGTTGCGGCAGCACGATGTCGCCGGGGCGCAATGAGCGGAGCTGGCCCATGGTGAGCGCGGTCCGCCCGAGCAGGAGCGACGGCGACAGGCGCCAGCCGGGGCCGGTGGTGTTGGTCAGCGGGCGCCAGCCCGGCTGGGCGAGCAGCCGTCGGGCGGTGTCCAGCGGCAGCAGGGCGTCGCTGCGCACGGTCTGGCCGTCCAACTGGGCTTCGAAGACGCAGGGCAGCCCATCGTCCAATTCGAGGCGGCGCGGCACGAGCTGGCCGAACAACTGGTGCAGCCGCGGGCTCAGGCACTGATTGTAGAAGGGCCAGTACCAATGGCCTTCGTCGGGTTCGACCGTGTCGTTGTCGTCCAGCAGCGCCGGGCAGGTCGCCAGCAGGCTGAGCAGGGGCGAAGCCTGGTACAGGCGCAGGGGGCCGAGGTCGGTGGCGAAGGTGACACCGTTGCCGGCCGCTTTCTCGCTGGCCTGGTACAGGGTGAGGGTGCCCTGGCGATCGGCGAGCTGGAAGTCGAGCACCAGGCCTTGGCCGATGCGTCGGCGGATCTCAGCTTGCGCCTGGGGAAGCGGCCGCAGTTTGAGCAGCTTGGCGGTCATGCCCAGTCCTCCTGCTCCTGGAATTCCAGCCGCACCGGCCGGCCGATGGCGTTCGCCAGACTCTGCTGGCAATGCCCGCGGCTGTCGCGGAAGCGCTCGACGAGGCTGCGGCGGGCGAAGCGCAAGGTGATGTTCCAGCCTTGCCCGGCCTGCTGCTTGAGTGCCACGCCGACCTCACCGAGGTTGGGCAGCATCAGGGTGGCGTTGAACGGTTCGCCGGCCTGCTCGGGGCGGTCGGCGAGCAGCCCGGTGAGCTGTGCCTGTACATCGTCCCAGGCGGGCGACGCGCCGCCGGCCGGGGCGCTGTCCGCTTCCGGCAAGGCGCCTCCCGTATAGCCGGTACCGGCCTGGGGCAGCCAGTCGATGTCGCCGCCGAGCAGGTCGAGGAACAGGTCGCGGTCGGTTTCGGCACGGTGGTATTCGCCGGCGCGTTCCGACCTGTCCCGCTGCGCTTCCCGCGGTGTTTCCCGTGCTTGGGAGGCGGCGCTGCGGTGGGGCTGTTGCTGGGTGCGCTGGATCTGATTCACAGGCCGGCCCCCAGGTTCTTGGTCAGGTAGTCGAGCTTTTCCACGTCGCGCTGGCTGATGATCACCGTTTGGCGTGCGCTGTCGATGCGCTGCTCCTGGCGACCATGGTTGTTCTTCAGCTCGTCCAGCTGTTGTTCGCGTTGGGCGAGGGCGCCGATCATGCCTTTCTCGCGATTGCTCCAGTCCTGCAGTCTGGCGACAGGCTTGGCTTCGGCCTGGTATTCGGCGAGCAGGTCGGCGCGCTCGCGCCAGTGCTGCCGGCGGTGCTCCTGTAGCGCCGCACGGTCGTTTTCGAGGCGTGTGGCCAGTTCGGCCAGGCGTGCCTGTTCTTCGCGCAGCTCGCGTTCGGCGCGGCTGAGGCGCTGGCGGCGGATGGGCTTGAGGATGGCCAGGGTGCGGCTCAGTTCGGCCATGGCCGGGTCTTCGGCCAGCGGCTCTTCCGGCATGAACTTAGCGTGGCGCATGGGCGGTCACTCCGGTCAGTTGTTCGAGGGTCTCGATGAGGTCGGTGGGGGCACGCATTTCCTGGCGGAGGAAGGCGTTGATGGCGTCCTGCGCTTCCACCGCGTAGTCGGTGAGCGGGTCGTGGCCCTGCTGGTATTCGCCGAGCTTGATGAGCATTTCCACCTGCTGGTAGGCGGCCATCAGCCGACGCAGGGTAGTGGCTTGGCGGATGTGATCGCGCTCGACCACGTTGCTCATGGTCCGGCTCAGGCTGGCGAGCACGTCGATGGCCGGGTAGTGGCCTTTTTCTGCGAGGCGGCGGGCCAGGACGATGTGGCCGTCGAGCAGGGAACGCACTTCGTCGGCGACCGGGTCGTTCATCGAGTCCTGCTCGATGAGCACCGAATAGAGCGCGGTGATGGCGCCGTCGTTAGTCTTGCCGGCGCGCTCGACGAGACGCGGCAACAGAGTGTAGACCGAGGGCGGCAGGCCGCCGCGTCCCGGCGGTTCGCCGCTGGCCAGGCCGATCTCGCGCTGGGCACGGGCGAAGCGGGTGAGCGAGTCGATCACCAGCAGTACCTTGCAGCCCTTGCGCCGGTAACCTTCGGCGATAGCAGTGGCGGTGAAGGCCGCACGGGCGCGCTCCATGCTGCTGCGGTCGGAGGTGGAGCAGACCAGCACGGTGCGTCGGCGCAGTTCGTCGTCCAATTCGTGGTCGAGGAATTCGCGCAGCTCGCGGCCACGTTCGCCGATCAGGCCGAAGACGATGGCGTCGCATGGGGTGTTGCGCGCCAGTTCGGCGAGCAGGGTGGTCTTGCCGCAACCGGCGCCGGCGAACAGGCCGACGCGCTGGCCTTCGCCGATGGTCAGCAGGCCGTCGATGGCGCGCATGCCGGTGGGCAGATGGGTATCGATGCGTGGACGGTCGGTAGGTGCCGGCGCGTCGCTGATCACCGGAAGGGCATGCTCGGAGTCCTCCGGGTTGGCGAAGGCGCTGCGGCTTTCGCTGTCGATGGCACGGCCGAAGCCATCGAGCACGCTGCCCAGCAGGTCGTCGCTGACCACGATGCTGTGTGGACGGAACAGCGGGATCACACGGGCGCCGATGGCGATGCCGTCCAATGCGCCGAGGGCGGAAAGCAGGGTGATTTCCTGGTTGAAGCCGACGATTTCGGCGAGAACCATTTCCCCGTCGTCGCGCTGGATGCGGCACAGGTCGCCGATCTTGGCGCGCGGCAGGCGGCTTTCCAGGAGGATGCCGCTGACGCCGCTGATGCGGCCGAAGGTGCTCACCGGCGCGTAGCGGCGCAGGCGCGCGCGCTCGGCTTGGCACCAGGCTTCCAGGTTCTGCAGCGCGGCTTCCATCACCAAGTCACCTCGATCTGCTGGTTGCCCTCGAACTTGAGGTGCTTGTTGTCCAGCAGCACCAGGCGCAACCCGTCGATCTCGTCACCGACGAAGATCCTGCGTCCGGTGGTGGTGACGATGTGCGCGCGCGGGCCGCCGTTGATCTGGACGATGGTGAAGGGCAGCGCCGAAACCAGGGGGGTGGTGCGGTCGATTACCTTGAGTTCGCCGTTGTACTGCCGGTCGAAGCGCACCAGCATGCGTTGCACCATTTCCTGCTCGCTTTCGCCGATGCTGCCGTGCAGGACCAGGTTGTCACCCTCGACGGTGAGGCTGAGCTGCCGGTTCAGTTCGCGGTCCCGGATCATCTTCAGCAGCGTGGTCTTGCCTGCTTCCAGCGACGGCCGCGGGCGGGTGACCTGGGTTTTTTCCGGGATGGCGGCCTGGCCGGTCATGATCCAGCCGGTAGCGATCGCCAGGGTCACACTGGCGCCCAGGGTCAGCATGCCGGGCCAGTTGCGCGTACGGCGCGGTACGGGCGGGCGGTCTTCGCTCGGTGCGGCCAGCTCGGTGGTGGCCGAGGCGGCGCGGCTTTCGATCAACTCCTGCGGCTCGGCTTCGGCGGCGCTGTCTTCCTCTTCTTCAGTGGGCCATTCCTTGTCGGCGCTGACCAGGGTCAGCCATACGCCGCCGAGGGCGAACAGGGTATCCGGCTGCAGCGGGTCGATTTCGCTGACGCGGTGGCCTTCGCTGTCGCCGATCTGTCCTTCGCAGGCGGACAGGGCCCAGGTGTCGCCGCGCCGTTCCAGTAGGCAGTGTTCGGTCTGGATACCAGGGTCATAGAGCGCCAGGTCGGCTTCGGAAGAGGAACCGATGCGCCACTGGCCACCGCTGAGCGGCAGGGCGGCGCCGCGATGCAAGCCGGTCAATACGCGTAGTTCGTACATGTTGAGGTCCCGTTCCAATCAAGCGAAATGCCGTCAGGCAAGCATCATGTGCGAGTCGTCGAGGTTGATCCGGCCCAGTACGTTGACCGGTATGGAGCTCTGCAACTCGGCGAAAGAAAGCACTGGCACCTGGTTGAATTCGTCCTGCAGCAGGGTCCGTAGCGGGCTGCGCAGGTCCTGGGCCACCAGGAGCAATGCGTTCTTCCTACCTCTGAGTGGGAAAGCGGCGCGCAACTGTTCCATCAATACGTTGCCGAGTTCGGGGGAGAGGGCGAAGAAGGTGCCGGTCTGCATCTGCCGCAGGGAGTCGCGCAGAAGCACTTCGGTCTCCGGGGTCAGCAACCAGACGTGCAGGCCCTCGCTGTCGCAGTGCTGGTGGCAAATCTGCGTGCGTAGGGCGATGCGTACGTAGTCGGTGAGAATGCCGACGTCGCGCTCGTGCTGGCCGTGTTCGATCAGCGCCTCGGCGATGGGGCGGATGGCGCGCACGGGGATGCGCTCGGCCGCCAGGCGCTGGAGCACGGCGGAGAAGCGCGACAGGGGCAGCACGCGCTGCAGCTCCTGGGCGAGCTCGGATTGCTCGCTTTCCAGCCAACCGAGGATCGCCTTGGTTTCCTGCAGGCCGATGAATTGCGCGCTGGTGCTGTGCAGGGCCTTGCTCATCCGTTCCTGGATCAGCGCCTCGGCGGTGATGCCGGTCAACTCGCCGCTCTGCAGCGCCGGGTGGTCCGGGGCGAGCCAGGCCCACATGGCTTCTTCTCGGTCCGGGTCGCCGGGCGGGATGTCTTCGGCGTGCTCGCCCAGCAGGCTGCGTTCGACCGCCAGTTTGCCGTTGGCGAAGCTGGCCTTGAGCACCGGGACTTCATGGATGCAGAAACGGAATTCGTCCGGCGCCACCCGCTCGCTGTATTCGATCTCGAAGGAGGGTAGGGTGAAGCCGAAACGATAGACGAGCGTATTGCGTTGTTGACGGATGCCGTGAACCACCGAAGCCGCCAATTGCTGCCCCATGTGGCAACTGTTGAACTGCAACAGATAGGGGCGGGTGGGGATAAAGCGGCGCAGGTCTTCGTGGCCGTTCTGTTCCGGTTCGCAGTGCACGGCTGTGTTTTGGTTGTCCAGGCCATTCTGCTTGGCTCTCCACAACTGCAGTAAACCGCTGCCCAGACAGACGACGCTGATGGTCACGAACACCGCGCCGGGCATGCCTGGGATCGCGGCGAAGCCGAGCATGCCGACGGAGGCGATGATCCAGGCCTTGGGCTGGCTGGTGAGCTGCTCGGCGATTTCCCGGCCGATATTGGCATCCACCGTCTGGCTGCCGGAGACGCGCGTGATGATCATGCCAGCGGTCAGGGAGATGAGCAGTGCGGGAATCTGGGCGATCAGGCCGTCGCCGATGGTCAGCACCGAGTACAGGCGCATGGAGTCGCCGGCCGCCATGCCGTTCTGCAGCACGCCGATGGCGAAGCCGCCCAGCATGTTGATGAAGACGATGATCAGGCTGGCGATGGCGTCGCCCTTGACGAACTTCATGGCGCCATCCATCGCGCCGAACAACTGGCTTTCCTTGCCGAGACGCTCGCGACGGATGCGTGCCTCGGTGCCGTCGATCAGGCCGGCGCGCAGGTCGCTGTCGATGGACATCTGCTTGCCGGGCATGGCGTCGAGGGTGAAGCGGGCCGCGACCTCGGCGACCCGTTCGGAACCCTTGGTGATGACCAGGAAGTTCACGATGGTGAGGATCAGGAAGATCACCAGGCCCACCGCCAGGTTACCGCCCACCACGAAGTTGCCGAACGCCTCGACGATGTGGCCTGCGTCGTGCTGCAGGAGAATCAAGCGCGTGGTGGCGATGGACAGCGCCAGGCGGAACATGGTGGTGAGCAGCAGCACCGCGGGGAAGGTCGAGAACGCCAGCGGTGTGGGCAGATACATGGCCAGCATGATTAGCAGGGAGGACAAGCTGATGTTCACTGCGATCAGCACGTCCACCACCTGGGTCGGCAGAGGCAGGATGAACATGAACACGATGGCCATGACCATGACGGCGCCGACCACTTCGGAACGCCGCATCGCGCTGATGGCGATGCGGTTCAACAGCACGATGAGACCATTCATGCGCTCGCCTTCCTGTTCGGTTCCGTGCGCAGTTGCCGCTCGACGCGGGCCTGTTCGTCCATCAGGGTGCGCAGGATGCCCAGCCCGCTCTGGCGGCTCTTGGCGTCTTTCCAGAGCGCGACGGGCAGCTCATTGACCACGGGATACAAGGCATTCAAGAACGGCGCCTGCTTCAGGGGTTCCTTGCCGATTACCTCATGGCTGAGGTTCTGGAAGTCGCGGACGAATACGCCGGCATTGGCCAGGCGCAGCAGGCGCCGGGTCAACTGGACGGCGCTCATGCCGGGCGGGTTGTCTTCGCTGCCGACGCGTTCGAGCAGATCGCGGCTGCTTTTCAGGGTGTGGCCCAGTTGGCTGGAGGCGTTGAGCTGGCCGAGCAGATCGCGTAGCGCCTTGGGGGTGAGCGAAGGGGCCAGGGCGCCAATGTCGTCGGCCAGGGCGCGTTGCATGGCAAGCAGGCCGCGATTGAAATCTTTCTCGTCGAAGCGCTCGAGCAGGGAGTCGAGAAGACCGCTCGCGGATTGCTGGTTGACCACCGCCTGGTAGTAGAGCTGGCGCATGGCCTGCTTCTGCTGCGGGTCCGAGCTGAAGTCGGCGATGGCGGCTGCGGTGTTGAAGCCGGCGCGAATCTGCTCGCCGTAGTCCTTCTCCAGCGCTTGCAGGTAGCGCTCGGCCGTCTGGGTGTCGGTGAGATTGCCTTCCGCCTTGGCCTGGCGCTGCATCTGCTGCAACAGCAGGCTGGCGCGGGCCGGGTCCTTGTCGACCTGGTCCAGCAGATCCTCCACGGAAGGGTTCTTGTTCAACAGGCTGCGCATCTGCTCGGCCTGTTTGCCCATCTGCGTCAGCGAGGGCTGGTCAAGGAGGCGATAAAGCTCGGCCAGCTTTTCCACGCGCTCCACGGTGCGTGCCGATTTCCGCCCTGCAATCTCCCGGTTGTGCAGCGTTTTGCTGTGACGCTCGATGCTTTCGCTGAACGCCATGGAAATTTCTTCCATCGAGTTCGCCAAGGGTTGGCTCTGTAGCGCTTGAGCCGGTTTCTCCGTAGGAATCTGGGGTAGGTCTACGGGATTACTGAAAGTATTGGGCTGAATGCCGTTGAGAGAATTGATCGACATGACGAGTTGACCCACTTGGAGAGGTTCTATTGCTGTGTGGAAAGAGTGACGAATAAGTTCCGAAAGGGTGTGTTTATTTTTAGCGAAAGGCTTTGGTGGGGTGCATATATATAAGGAAGAGAAGCGTGCAAATCATTGCATTGGTTTTTTTTGGTTTTGCAGATAGTTGCGCTGACAGGTTCTTTGTTATTTTAATTTTTTCTTAAAAATCAGTTACTTGAGTTTTTATTATTTCATGGCACGGGCTCTGCAATAGGTGTTTTGCCAACTCTGGCATTACCTGTTCGATGAAAGAGGACAAGCCATGGAAAATATTGCGATCCAACGCCCTGAACTGACTCAAGTGGATTGGGGTGAACTGGCCAAGAGCTGTGAGCAGAAACTTCGCCGCTTCATTCGCAAGCGGGTTTTGAATCAGGACGATGCCGAAGACTTGATGCAGATGACGTATCTCGAGGCCTTGCGCAATCAGCATAAGTTCTCCGGTACTTCCAAGCCGGAAACCTGGTTGTTCGGTATCGCGGTGAACTTGGTGCGCAACCACTTCAAATGCCTGTATGGCCAACCGCAATGCAGCGATCTGGACGATGTGATCGGCACGCTGGAATACGACATGGACCCGGGCGCGCTTGCCGAGCAGCACCACACCCTGGCGCGCACGGCGGAAGCCATTGAGGCGTTGCCCAGTGACATGCGCACCCTGCTGGATCTGATCGTGGAAAGCGACCTGAGCTACCAGGACGCCGCAGAGGCGCTGGGCATTCCGGTCGGTACGGTCCGTTCGCGGCTGTCCCGTGCCCGTGAGCAATTGAAAAACACGGTTTTCAGCTGAGTTCAGCCATTCCAGCCCAAGGGTGTGCCGAGCACACCCGCAGGGCTAGAGCTGTTTATCCCGGCCAGGACAAGCAAATCCCCGAATGACGGAACCCCTTTGTGATCGATGCCACTCAACTGGCGAGACACGCATCGTTCTCGAAAACAAAGGAGATGAGTCACATGACGAAAGAAGAAGAAATCCTGCAGGCTGCCCACGAAGAACATTACGATCGGTTGATCACTGAGCTGGCGGATGCCTTCGGCGTCGACGCAGCCGCGCTCAAGGAAACCGGCCACTTGGTGGTCGGCGGCATCGATATCGGTTTGCTGAACTACAAGATGTGGGACCAGGGTCGGATCACGGTGTTCTTCGACCTGGGCACCATTCCGCCTGCCCGGCAAGCCGAGGTGTACCGCAAGCTGCTGGAGCAGAACCTGCTGTTGCCGCGCACTTTCGGCACCTACGCGATCATCCCCGGGACCGATCACGGCGCCCTGGCCTACACCTTCGACATCGACGGCCTCGATGGCTACGGGTTGGCCAAGAACATCTGCGAAACCCTGACCCAGTACCGAAGCCTGGAGAAGTCTCTGCAGGATGCCAGCGAAAGCAGCCGTCTGCGGATGGGGACCTCCCTGAAATCGTCCGGGATCGGTCTTTAGTGAAAACGCCACGGATCGCCGATTCAGTACGGCTGGTTTTCCCGTAGTGCTGTCTCCCCGAATCTGGCGCTAACGGTGTGGCGTTTCCCGATGAAGACGAACGATCTTTCATTCGCAAGCCGATAAGAACGAAGGAAATGACCCATGCAAGTCGGTAATCAACCATCACATCTCGCAATTACATTGCACGATTCGGCGCCATCCGCGCCCACGCCGAGCGGCCCTCAGACCAAAGGCGAAAAGATCAACTCGTGGCTGGGCTCCGCTGGCCAGCAGGCCATCGTCAGCGGTGTGGCCTGGGGCTTTGCCAACAAGCTGGCTCCTGCTGTAGGGAAGAAAGTGGGCGAATCGATCGCGGGGCCTGAAGGCGCTACCGCAGGCGTTGCGATCGGCAACCTGATTGGCGGTGCCTGCCTGGGCATTGCCCACTACTCTGCGGAAGTCGCTTGTACGAAGCTACGGACCAAACTGGGACATGGCTTCCAGTATCAGCCGGATATCAATGGCGCCAAGGGCAAGAAGTTCACCTACAACACCTTCATCGCTACTTTTAGTTCGGTAGGGGCACTCAAGGGCTTGGCCAAGGAGAAGCTCGGAATCGGCAAAGGGTGGGGGGACGTCTTCAAGGGTGTCGGGCTGGATACCGTTTCCTCCGCTATCGGAGGAGGCATCGCCCAGTCGATCATCAACCTGCGCAAGCCGCTGGTGGGTGGGGGCGGGTTCCATGGAGAACTCAAGTACAAGGAGATCAAGGACGGCCCCTACAACTGGCGCGAAGCGAAGAATCGCATCGCTGGGGGAACGGTTGCCGGGGCTTCCGGGGCCATGCTGGATGCGGTTACCGAGATGTCGAGCCCGAAGGGTGGCTTCAAGATTGCGACCAGCATGGTGATGGGGGGGGCGAAGTCCTGGATGATGCTGCACACTTGGTTCAACGCCCGAGAGACGGTGGGTGCGATGTTTCCGAAGCCACCGGCTGCGACACCGACGCCGCCCGCGGCGCCGACGACCTCGACGCCGCCTGCTCCGCCGGCGCAAGAACAAGTCGCACTACCCGAGAGCAATACGCCCGAGATCGAGCTGACGACCCATACCGGTGATCCGACCCATATCGCCACGCCGTCGCTCTTGAGAGATACGGTAGAGTCGCAGCGCTACTACGGTGGGGAGCAATCGGAAATCGCTGAACATTCAAGCGCGAATGAGGATGAGGAAACCCCCATCACTTCCAAGCGGCATGGAGAAAAAACCTTGGAGAGTATATTAAGCCAGTCTTCCGATAGATGGGTGCGGCCCTTCTAGCCTGCACACGAGCGAAGCCCGGAGTATTCTGGGCTTTCTCGCTCCATCGGCGTGACGATGGAGCCTTGAATCGGGCTGGATTCGCTCACGGGATCGTCGATCGTCGAGGCTGCGTCGTCAGCCTTCACGTGCGGCATCAGAGAGGCGAAGGAGTTGTCGATGCGCTCGAGGGCATCGGCAGTGCGTTCCTGAAACTGCAAGGCGAGCAGCAGAAGAGCCACTTCATTGGCGATGACGTCGTTGGCTTGCCGCAACTCCATGCTGGCATCCAGGATTTTCAAGGCGGCTACGTCGAGTTCTTCGAATATCCGGTCCTGGGCTTTATCGGGTGACCGGCTGAATTGAAGATACTGTTGAGTGATCGCCTGAGTACTGGCGATTCCCTGGTGAATGGCTGCCACTGTTTCCCGAATCCGGCTTTCCAGGTCGGCGATGATGTCCTGGCGTTGGCGCAGCTCCGCTGCGACCGATGCCAGTTTCCCTTTCCCGGATTGGGGCGCCGCAATCGAAATCGATGTATCGAGAATCAGCAGCTTGTTCTGCCGGGTCGTGTCGCCGAGGTTCTTCGTTTGATCCTGCAAACGGACCAGCAATGTCAGCAGCTCCCGGATTTCATGTGCCAGCGATTCCTTGCCGGCCGTTTCCAGCGATCTTTTCAGCCTGCCCAGAGCGCAACGATTGAGTTCGAACAGGCTGGCCAAGCCACCGTCGGTTCCTTCGTAAAGAAGCACCAGCCGCTCGGTTCGCGTAGCCAGGTCGGCGAAACAGGCGGCCAGGGTGCTGGCCGTCCTCTCGGTGTAGTGCCGGGCGATTTCGAGTTGTCGACTGCAGGCCGGCAGCACTTCGTCTATGTTTGCCACGATCGTCACCTGCGCTGGCCCGGCCTGCTCGCCATGGCGACACGCCCGTAACCTGGCATCGGCACGCGCGGCGGACCAGATCGCCGATGCCAGACCAAGGGCGGCGGCGGATGCGGCGAGCTCCAGGGACATCGGCGAAAAGGCATCGTCCCACAACAGCCAGGCGCCCGTTGCGATACCCGCCGTGGCGAGCGAGAGGGGTTGCAAGAGCATCCTGACACGGGAGGAAATACCGGCTTGGTTGATCGACATGAGTGCTCCGTTGTCTTGCTCGGTCGCCGTTGGCAATCGATAGAGTGGTTATTGCCGACTCTGGAGAATTCAATGTCGAGGAGCTATCAGTTTGCTACTGATTTTGTTGTCGGAAGCTGGAGGGGGCGGGTAGGGATAGTCCGAGCCGGGGAAAGGTGCGGGATAAGTGTGGCTGGTGCAGGGGGATGGGGGGAACTGGTGGAGCCGTGTGGCAGGTGGCTCCGGCGTGAGAAGCGCAGAGTAGGGACCTAGGCGAATCCCTACCCTGCGCTCTTCGAGGCGTTACCGCCAGCAGTCCGATATTTCTCCGCTGCCGGTCTTTCCGCGAACGCCCATGGCGTCCAGGGTCAGCGTGCGGCAGGTGGTATCTCTCGTCTGCGTATTCTGCGGTACGGCGTTGAGCGTATAGCCGTCGCCGTCGACCGCAATCGTCAATTGGTAAAGTCGATTCGCAGAAAACTCCGACAAGCCGAGCTTTTTGGCGGTGTCGGCATATTCGTTGTTCTGCGAAAAGTAACGCTCTTGCCGTGCAGCGGCATCATTCAGGAGGGCCATGCCCTCCGTCCGGTTGCCGCGGATCACGTACTGCTGATAGTTCGGAATGGCGATGGCGGCGAGGATGCCGATGATCACCACGACGATCATCATTTCGATCAAGGTGAAACCGCGAGCGTACTGCATGGCACGTTACTCCTGTTCCGTCGGGACGACTTGCCAGCTCTGGCGGCCGGTGGCGTTGGGGCCGAAGTTGACTTCGGTGGAGCTTTCCGGATTGGTCAAGGTCGATCCATTCACGGTGAAACCACCACCTGCGGAACCGAAACCGGATACGGCAACGTCTGTCCCGTTCTGACCATATCCATCCGAAACGTCGATGCTGTTGCTCTTGTCGAGGTCAAAAACGTTGAAGCGGGTGCGCCCCCCAGTGAACGGGCTGATGCCATAGGTCCAGCCGTCCAGTCCGGCCTTGCAAGGATCTTCGACCGGGGTGCGGGTAGCGAAGAAAAGTACCTGGCCACGGGCAGCCATCTCGTCCACCATCCGCTCGCCGAGGGGCTTTCCTTTATCGACTTTGAGATCCAGATACCAGCCCCATTTCTGGATGTTGCCATTACTATCGAACCAGTCGACCGGGTTGTCGCTGACCAGTCGGACAGTACGGCTAACCTGGCCGAAGGAGGAGACGGTCTGCACTTCGATAGTCTGTTTCTGGAGCGATTTACGGCTCAGGCTTTGGGTGGTATTAGCCGTCTCGCCGCGAGTCTGGGTGTCCCAGATACCATAGATCGTTTGCAACTCCTTGTTGCTCTTATCGGTGTCCCCCATGTAACGACCGGTTCCGACGAGCACCAGATAGCCTTTCTGGCTGGGATGACGAACGAGGGAAGGCAGCGCAGTAATGGATTGAGCCGTACCATCTTCCGCAACGGCCGTATAAAGCGGCTTGCCGGAGAACGAGACTGCAAATTTGCTGGCGGCCGTGGGACCATCGTTCTCTCGGCCGAAAGGTGCAGTTTCGCTGTGTCCTCCAAGAAGGTCGAACCGCCAGAGATTGCCTTGCAAGTCGCCAGCGTAAGCGTAGTCAGCTACGCCATCACCATTGTTGTCGGCCGCGCGAATGCTGGAGAGACCATTGTTCTCGTTCTCCCTGCCTTGAGCATCCAACTTGCTGATCAATTTGCCGGTTTCGATATCCAGTACGAACAGGACGGCCTTGCCACTGGCGCTGTTGGCACTGTTGTAGCCATTGCCCATTAGCACCCCCCACTGACCGCTGTGCAGGCGAGCGATGGCAGGTACAGGGAAGCTGTAACCCAAGTCGCTGAGTTTGGTTTTTTCATCCAGCGTGGCGGGGTTCTCGTCGCTGAATTCCCACAACAGCTCGATGTTGTCTGGGTCGGTGACATCCAGCGCGAACAGCGAGCGTCCACCGGCGCGCAAGGTACCGATCAGCACGGTGTGCCAGCCTCCCTTGAAATAGACATCCCGTACGACCAGCGAGCCATCGACATAGAAGCGATGGTTGTATTCGGTGGCGGTCAATTGGTTCAGGTGGTTGATCACGGCAGTCGGAACGAAGGCGAAGGTCTCGGTTCCAGTCTTGGCATCGAAGGCGTGCAGCATGCCGTCGTTGGCACCGATATACACTTGCTGGCGCCGGTCGTTTTGGGCACTCTGGAACTGGCCATAACCACCGTTGCCGAAGCCTTCGATGGCGTCAGCCAGATAGGCCAGGTACTGTGCACCGGCTACCACCACCGGGCCGGAGTTGATGATGTCGCCCAGTAGGGACTTGCGGGTGCGGAACAGCTTGCCTTCCTCACTTCTGTCACCTTTGATGAAGTCCAGGCGCTTCTCACCCTCACCATCGGCAATACCCGCGGGGGAGTTATTGAGCACGGCCTTTTGCTGATCGCTCAAATTGCTCCACTGAAAATCCACCAGACCGTTCCTGCCGGCCATTTTGATCGTGCGGTTGACTGGAACCTGAGCGTTCCACTCCACGGACTGGACTTTAGTGACGGGGTTCTGGCTTTCCTTGGTCAAGTCACCTATCCAACCCTCCGCTGAAAACGAAGTCTTGTAGACCGAGCGACCGTCGCTCAGGCTCGTTCCTTCGGGCATGACGGAAGGGCGACTGATCGATGCGTTTTTCTGCAGGATATCGCTGAAGGCCTTGTTCAGTTGTTCTTTGAGCGTCAGCGCATTGGTGACCAGGAAGTAGTTCGATGGGTCCTTGGTCGAACTGCTTGGCGACTTCACCGTATCGGGATCGCCATATTTGGCGGCGTACCAGAGCGGGTCCTTGAGTAACTTGGCGCCTTTGCTTTCGCCGGGCTTGAAAGTTCGCTCCGCTACAGGAGGAAGACCGGCACACTCGGCACTTTTGAGGTTTTTCTCTATGGCACACCAGCCGGCAGGACGATTGGGGGGCGTATTCAGCTTGTACGCCACCTGACCGGCGCAACTGTTGCGTGTGCCATCGTTACGGCTACCTGTCAGGTCGCAGACTTCCAGATAGGTTCCATCGGCCGTACTGCCCGAAATCACGTAACCGGCATGCTGGTCCATACCGCCGGCGGCATATTCGGAATACAGCTTGATATTGAGCTCGTTCTTTTCCGTAACCTCGACCGTATAGAGCACGATCATGTCCATGTCATGGTCGGCGCCTTGTTCCACGTCTTCGAAGTTGATGCGGAACTCGGCGTAAGGGCGGCCTGCATTGACGGATTTATCAGTATCGCTGCCATCTTCGGCCATATTGGCGATCTTCTGGACGTAGAAGTCGACGATCTGGTTGGTGGGTTGGAAGTCCGCGTTTGCGTCGATGTTGAAACCAGCCACGGATTTTGCGTACGGAACCAAGGTGATCTGATGGTTCCCGACAGGAATCTCGAACTTCGGCAGAGGAGATGTCAGTGCCACCGAGTAGGTTCTGAGCGCCTTGTCGCCGCCAATATTGTTAAGCGCTCCGAAGCGGGAGATGCCAGCGGCATAGTAGGAGCCTTGCTTGGTGGGCTCTTCCGGGGCAAGTCCGCGGATCGTGGAGAAGTTGGCGAACTTCTTGGGTGTCGGGGCGTTGTCGACGACGCCGTTCGACTCGCCGATGATAATCTGGGTGGGCTTGGGCTTCTCCGAGTCCCAGATGGCATCGACCTGTTGGGAAACGTTCAATGTCGAGATGGATTCCGGGTCATTGGAATTACTCAAGGGACTCCAGTGGCTTCCAGGGAGGTCGGTGTCATAGGAAGGATTGATGTCGCTGACTACCGTCATCACAGGCATGGAGCAGGCGAAATAGCCACTGCCGCCGCCTGCTTTAGGCAAGTAGGGTGGGCTCCATTGGGGTTTGGCGAGTTCGAGGCTCACATCGCCACCCCACCAGGGGTCGTAATCGAACTCGGGCCGAGGAGCCTTGGCGCCTGAGAAATAGCGCAAAGATTCATACATCATTTCGGCGATGGGGTTACCCCACATTTCGCATTCGCCATCTTTGATGGCACGTGTCGAGATCCAGCCGCAGCTATAGATATCCCCGTTGAAACCTACGGTTTTCAATCGGTTGAGAGTGTCGACCACCCCTCGAACATTGCCATCGGCACCGCAGTTACCGTTCAGGCAGAACTGGCCGGTCTGGGCGTTGAATTCGCGGGCGAAGCTTTCGATGTTGCTGCGCAGGACGCCGCCTTGGGTGTTTTTTCTGTACGAGCCGGTCAACAGGCCAAAGTACATCCGGTCCGTCGCCCCGTAGTCGTGCAGGATGCCGGTGGGTTTGTTCACGCCTGATGGGTAAGCTTGGCAGTTCGCTTCCAATTTGCCGCTTTCGCATACACGAACACGAACACGATAATCGATGATCGTGCCGCAGCTATGGCTGCTCGATCTGCATTCAGTGTCGGCGACGGGGCGTTCCTTGGATACCCATTCCCAGATGCGGTAAGGAGAGTGCTGCAACACTCGCAGGCGGGGCCCCCAGGCCTCGGCGGAGCTAAGGGTCGTATTGGCGAATAGGTGCCGCGAGTTTTTGGTGGGAGCGCCGAGCGGGGTATATTTGGCAATGTCATAGCCGTCGACTTCGACACTGGTGTATTCCTTGCCCCAGCTATGGGCATCCTGAGGAATATGAGAGCGCTCCAGAACGGTCTCGCTGTCGCTGTCGATGGCCCGGTAGCCGCCATAGAACACTTTGCGCATGGCATCCATGCGTGAGGTGGTCAGGTAGTTCAGAAAGTCGCCACTCCACTTGCCGTCACAGGTCTTGTCCGGCGCCTCCTCGTCAGGATTGAACTGGCGGCTACCCTCGTCATAGACATAGCAGCGATGGGAGTCGAAATAGCCGTAGTAATCGATCCCCCCGTTATCGGCCGATAAATATCCCTTATAGCCAACATCGATCACGCCGTCTCCGTTGAGGTCCGAGGCGTCGTTATAGGCTTCGTAGTACAACTTATGGTCACGGCCCATGACCAGCATGTTCAGAGGCGGCGCGGCATTGCTGACGAAGAGGGGAGATTGGGATATGTCGGCATCCTTGGCCATTGCCGCTTGGCTGATGACAGTGGCGGCGAGACATATGGCAAGCACGGACCTGAATTGGATAGAGGGCACGTTCATCCTGACTTCTCTTTGAAGCGTTGGGCTGATGGCCGGTCGCTGCCGGCCAATGGCGGATTAGTTGAAGACTCGGGCCACAACCGACCGGAGGTTGCTTTCCCCGCCTTTCTTGTTCTGGGCGTTGCTATTGATCTCGTAATAGAAGGTCCCGATACCCATCAGCATGTTGCCGTACTCCGGATTTTCGGTCGTACCTTCCGCTTCACCAGAGGGGGCTTGAATGGCATACCAGAGGGTGTTGCGGTCGGGCTCGGTCTTGCCGTCCGAGCCTTGGTAGGCCACGGCACCGGTGAAGCTCGGAACATAGGATGGGGTTCGGTCAAGGATGCAGAGGGGGGATGTGGACATCTCCTTGCTGCAGCGCTCGGGAGCCTTCATCAGTTTGACGAAGCGCTTTTCTCCATCGCGCAATCCCGATTCCGCTGAGTTGAACAACCGCTTCTGCTCCAGAGCGCTGCCAGTCATCCGGCTTTCCAGCGTGGTTTCGCGCATGCTGGAAATGGCCAGTAGTGTCACGATCAGCAGCATGACCAGGGCGATCAGCAGGGTCGCACCGCGTTGCGTACGGGGGAGGGAGGTCATGGCATCAGGTTCCTCAGGGTGATGTTGCCAACGGCGATCTGATAGAGGCGGCCCTGGTCGGCTTTGGCCAGGCTGCCTTGTTCTTCCTTGGAGAGAAGCGCCTTCCAGTCGTCAAGGACCTTGCTGGCGTCGTCCGTGCGCAAGCGCGCCTGTTCGCTGGCCATGAGCGCCTTATAGCGAACCGAGCGAATGGTTGCGTCGCTGGAGGGTTTGGTGGAGTACCCTTTGATGACGCGTTCTTCCTCGGGACCAGTGCCCAGCTCGAAGCGGATATCGGCGATACCTTTCACCAGGATCGCGGATTGGCCATTACGGGAGCACACCAGTTCGCCATTCTCGTTGAGCGCCAGTTTCTCGGTGATGGGGGGGGCGTTGGTGTATGGCGTGGTAGGGACATTGCCGGCCTTGTTGCCCAGGCAATCAGTGTCGCCCGGATAGCGGGGCTGATAACGCAGGCAGATGCCGTTGTCTTCACTGAGCTGTACCGTTTGCCCGGCACCGAATGCCGGACATTCCTTGCTGGCGGCTGTGGCAGCGAAGGCCGTTTCGAAAGGAGTACTTGGTGTCCGCCGATAGCCGGTCTTCGCTAGCTCCTGATCCAAAACTAGAAGCGTGAATCGACTGTTTTCCTGATTCGCGGCTTGGCTTTGCTGGAAGAGGTAATTGCGTTTGTTGTCGATGAAAATCTGCGTGACGCCGAGAATCAAGAAACAACCGATGAGCATGGCGATCATCAGTTCGATCAGGGAAAGGCCACGTTGTGCGTGATGAGAAAGAAACATACTCGCTCCTCAGATTTCCGCACGCAGGCGGTAGCGGCACACTTTCGGGCCTTCGGTCGTGTCGCTGGCATCCAGGCATTCGCCAGCCTTCACCTTCCATGCCAGTTGGATCTCCACTATAGAGCCCTGTCCGCAGGTACCGCCCGGGGTCCGGGTATGGCAGACATGGAATTCGTCTTTAAGCAGGTCGGCCGTGACGCCGGGTAGGCGACTGCTGGCCTGCAATGCCCAGCAACCGAGCTGGCGATCGACGGACAGGGTTGTGGCCTGGCAGTCCTTTGCGTCTACTTTGGGGAACGCCGAGCCGGGAGTTTTGCGATAATTCTCTTCGGCATCGGCGTTGCTGCGGATCAGCTCCAGCAAATCGTTCGCCAACATGGCTGCGGTGTTGCGCTGGACGGAGTCCTGGGTGTACTGGATCGTCCGCGCCTGCATGGCGACCATCCCGAGTACACCGATAACGATCAGCAACAGGGCAATCAGAACTTCGATCATGCTGAAACCCCGCTGGCAGCGGGGTGCGCGAAGGCCCAGCGTCATCACGAGGTGGCGCATGCTTTTTTCTCCTGGGTCTTGCTGGAAAGACTGACCCTGCCGCTGTTTTCCACGCTCAGGGTGCGGACCAGAGCCGGTGTGCTCTGGGCACAGACAGCGATGGTGAGCGCCGCATCTGCCGTGCCGTTCTGGCGAAAGGTCAAGGTATCGCGGCTGACCTGCAGATCGATGGCCGTGAAGCGCTGCTGGCGAAGTACCTTGTCCTTCGTCTTGACGAGCCAGGTACCATCCTTTTGGGTGACCGTAATGGAGCGGCCGCGCGATACCGCTTCGGTGCGCGCGTATTGCAGCAAGCCGTAGAACTCTTCGCTGGCGCTCTGAAGGCGGTTGCGTCTTACCAGATCGGTAAAGCTCGGAACCGCGATGCTGGCGAAGATGCCGAGAATCGCGACGATGACCATGAGCTCTACCAAGGTGAACCCCGATGAGGTCTTTCCCCAGGGCATTTTCGTTTCTCCAGGCGTGGGCTAAGCGAGCGCATCACATTGCGTTGCTCATTCCCTGAGTTGACGTCGCCCGGTTAGTTCGAGGTTTTGTGCTTACCTGCTTTAAAGCAGGTGGATGGCAGGAAGAGTGCGGTTTTCTTCCGACAAATGGCATCAGTTGCCACTGATTTTGAAGTGGGGTTTCTAGTGATGTCTGTAGGAAATATCCTATTTTTTCTTAAGTTGACTCACGTATTGACCAAAAACAAAGCCGGAAAATATTCCGGCTTTGTGTGGGTTACATGACTTCTGTCAGCGGAAATACTGGTCAGGCAGTTTGCTGTGCGGGCGTACGAAAGAATTGGGTTGGCTTGGTGTTGCCGATACTTTCGTTAATATGACTGGGCTGTGCAGAGAGTAGGCGAGACTCTTCGATGACTTCTTTTTGTTCCAGGGCGTAAAGACTTTGAGAGTCGGCAGGCGGATTGAAAACCACCATGGTCTTGCCTTTGACCTGCACCAGTCCCTGATTCTCCAGGTTCTTCAGCACACGGCCGACCATTTCTCGCGAACAACTGATTATCCGGGCGATTTCCTGGCGTGTGATCTTCACTTGGATGCCATCCGGATGGGTCATCGCGCCGGGCTGCGTGCAGAGGTCAAAGAGTGTGCGAGCGACGCGGTGCGTAATGTCGAGGAAGGTCAGGTCAAAGGCTTTGCGTGTGGTATTGCGCAGGCGTTCGGCCATTTGCTTGATGACCGCGTAGAGCAGTTCGGGGTCCTGTTTGGCCAGTTCCCGGAAACGTTCATAACTGACCTCCGCCACTTCGCATTCGGTCTTCGCGATAACCCAGGCGCTACGCGTCTGCTTCGGTCCCTCGCGATCGAACAGGCCCATTTCACCGAAGAATTCTCCGGATTTCAGGTAGGTGATGATGAGTTCACGCCCGGTGTCGTCATCGATCAATACACTCATCGATCCCTTGATGATCAGATACAAGGTTTCGCAACGATCGCCTGGGCAGATTACGGTGCTTTTGGCGGGATACCGCCGGTAGTGGCAATGGGTGAGAAACTTTTCAAGATTCTTGATCTTTGGAGCGAGAGTTGTCAGTGGCATTTTTAGTCCCAATACAGAAGAGAGGTTCTCTATCTTGTTTGGTGGAGGAAACTCACCGGCAATGGATCGCATTGCATGGAGTTTGAATCTCTTCGATTCGCGGAACTTACGTTTCCGTGTTCCTCCAGGTTGCGCATGGAGCCTTGGGTGAAGATTCGCCGTACCGCTTTTCGCCACTGATTCGGCTGTTGCCGTTACTCCTGGGCGCCCGGTTACGGATGCGTCCTACGGTGACTCTTCTTGGCGCCAGGAGCTATCGGAATTGGCTGGTTTTTAGGTGGGGGGTGGGTAGGGATTTGTAGGGTATTTCCTATTTTCAAAAAGTGCCGAACGCCACTCAGACGATCTTATGCGCGATGCTGTAGCGGATCAGATCGGCATTGCTGGAGAAGCCCATTTTTTCCATCAGACGTGCCTTGTGAGTGCTCACGGTCTTGTTGCTTATCGCCAGTTCCGTTGCGATCTGGTTGACGCTCAGGCCGCGCGCGAGCAGCCGCAGAATCTGTAGTTCCCGGCGGGTGAGGTCGTCGTGATCGGCGCGCTGCCCGAAGCCGCTCGCTTCCAGGGCCATCTGTTCGGCAAGTTGCGGATCGATGAAAGGTGCGCCGGCAACGACGCGGCGAATAGCAGTGAGCAGGGCCTCGGGGTCGCGGTCCTTGGTCAGGTAGCCCAGAGCCCCGGCCTTGAGCGCACGCTGGGCGATCTGGGTTTCGTTGTGCATGCTGAGTACCAGGATGGGCAGCAGAGGATAGTGTGTGTGTACGCGGGCGATCAGGTCCTCGCCAGCGATCCCCGGCATACTCATGTCGAGCAGGAGCAGGTCGATGCCACCGGCTCTCAGTTGATCGAGCACTTCGATACCGCTTTCGGCTTCGCCAACCACGATCAGGTCATCGACCAGGGCGAAGAGCTGCTTCAGACCTTCACGCATGATGGCATGGTCATCGGCTATGAGTACGCGAATCATTTGACCTCCGAAGCAAAGGTGAGAAGAAGAGCCTTGGATGGAGCGAGCAAGAACGCTCCGATGCGACTGCTCATGGGGTTTCCTGTGCGATGTTGACGGGCATCTGCAACCTGATGGTCGTGCCATTTCCCGGAGAGCTGATGATGCTCACCTTGCCCCCTAGCATGAGTCCTCGTTCCTGCATGCCTGCCAGACCGAATGTCTTCTTGCGGGGCGCTGTCGTATCGAATCCCCTGCCGTTGTCGGCAATTTCCAGCAAGTAGCTGCCGCTATTGCAGGAGAGGGAGATATCGACCCGGCTCGCGGCGGCATGGCGGGCGATGTTGGTGAGCGATTCCTGGACGACGCGGAAAGCAGCCGTGGCGTGTTCGTCGTCGATCTGCAAGGGCTCCTTCGGAATTTCCAGATGACACTCCAGACCGGTGTGCTCAGTGAACTCCGTCACCAGCCATTCGAGGGCCAGGGGAAGCCCCATATTGAGTGCGGCCGGGCGCAGACTGGAGGCGACGTTACGGACGACACGGATGGTCTTGTCGACCAGGGTCATCAGGCCCTGGATACGTTTCACCAGGAGCGGGTTGTTCTTGCCGAACTGGAAGCGCAGCAGGGAAATTCCCATGCGCAATGCCGTCAGGTGCTGGCCCAGTTCGTCGTGAATCTCCCGGGCGATGCGTTTGCGCTCTTCCTCTCGCGCGGTTTCGCGGCGACGGGAAAGGTCCCGCAGCCGTGCGTGCGATTCTTCCAGGCTGCGCTCGGCGGCGCGGATTGCCGAAATATCGCGGCCGATCGCCAGGATGGACGTAACGGAACCGTTGCGATCGCATTCCGGAACGAGCCGCACGTGTTGGACGATGGGGTTCTGCTGCTCGTTATGCAGCCCGTCGAACAGCAGTTCTGCCTCTGCGGGAATGCCGCTGCTGGCCACTCTCATGATCTCGTCCGACATCTGCGAGTTAGTGCCTGGCATGGCGTTGAGACGCTTGCCGCGCAGATCGGTGAGCGTGACTCCGAGCAGGTTTTCGAAGGCCGGGTTGGCATAGAGGCAGCGTGCCTTCGTGTCATAGCGGGAAATGAAGTCGGGGGCGTTCTCGACCAGCGCACGGAATTCTTCTTCACGCCGGTGAAGGATCTGTTCCGCACGCTTGCGCTCGGTGATATCCCGGGCGATACCGATGACCCGGTATACATGGCCTGACTCATGGTGCAGCGGGATCAGCGTCAAGTGGAAGTCGCGCGTTCCGATGGGCAGGTGCAGCCGTATCTCTTCGTCAATGGGCGTACCCGTTTTCAGGCAGGTGTGGTACTTGGCGATCGCTCGTTGTGCCAGTTGGCCAGGGAGCGCCTCTTCCAAGGTCTGGCCGATCAGGCCAGCGTGGGGTATACCGAGGAACTTCGCTCCGGCGGGGTTGACCTCGATGCTGCGGAACTCGCCGCCCTGCGTCACTTCCAGCAGGAAGAGGGCGTCCATGGAGTTGTCGAATATTTCCCGGTAGCGTTGCTCGCTTTCTTTTAGCCGGGCCTCGTCCCGCTTGCGCTGGATCGCGATGGCCGCCAAGTGGGTGACCTGGTGTACCTGCCGCAGGTCTTCTTCGGTCGGTCGGCCCGGTTTCGGGAGATAGATGCAGAAGGTGCCCAGCACCTCGCCCGACGAACCGAGAATGGGTTCGGACCAGCAGGCCTGCAGGCCGGCATCGATGGCCAGGGGGCTGATACCGTGCCAATTCGGATCGGCGCTGATGTCTTCCGTGATCACGGTTTCCTTGCGCCAGGCGCAGGTTCCGCAAGTGCCGATGCCCTCACCGATGGGAATCCTACTGAGTTTGCTGTTGTAGCGTTCGGGCAGGCTGGGTGCTGCGCCGAAGACAAGGTGCTTCTTGTCGTCGTCCATCAACATGATCGAGGCCAGGAAATCGGGCCGGGTTTTTTCCATGTACTCGGCGACCAGGACGAGCACTTCCGGTAGCGAACCGCCATGGGCGAGATGCTCGAAAATCCGCAGTCGGGCTTCTTCCTGTCGCTCGTGCTTTTTCATGGCGGTGACGTTGTAGCACTTGGCGAGGACGCTCACGATCTCACCGTTCAGGCCTTTTTCCGCAACGAACTGAGTGGCGTAGCTGATGATTTCGCCGGTTTCGATGGACGGCCATTCGATGATCGCTTCGGCGGGCTGGCCGGTCTGCAGGACGCCGGTGAGAATCGCCTTGTAGGTCTCTATCGGCGTAATGGCGCCCCAGCCCACCTCGACTGGCGCATTCATGGTCTTCTCGCGTGGCACTCCGAGTTCCCGCTCGTGCGTCTTGTTGACATAAGTGCGGCGAAGGTCACGATCGTAGCGGACGATGATATGGGGGGAGTTTTCAGCCAGCGTGCGGAACTGCTGCTCCCTGGCCCGGAGCAGTTCCTCCATGTGCTTGCTTTCGGTGATGTCGCGGCTGACACCGACGATCCGGTAGATTCGGTCGTGTTCGTCCCGTACCGGAATCATCGTGCCCGCTATGGTGCGCGAACCGGCACCCAGCACCAGTTCGGACTCCCACTCCACGCTGTTGCCGCTATGCAAGGCGCGGCGGAGTTCTCCAAGGACGAAGTCTGACGTGGATGTCTCTGCGAACTCCCCCAGGAACCTGCCGATGAGCTGGCTGCGGGGCCAGCCGGAAACCCGCTCGAAGGCGGCGTTGATTTCCAGGTAACGGAATCGTTCGTCTTCCGTTACTTCGAGCAGATACAGGCAATCCGAAGAGTTCTCGAAGACTTCGCGATAGTGGCGCTCGCGCTCCTGGCGTTCCGCTTCCAGGCGCTTCCTTCGCGAGATGTCCCTGGCCAGCGCCAGGTTGTATTCCTTGCCGTTGAACGTGAAGTAACTGACGGTGACTTCAACGGGGAAGATGGCCCCGTCACGGGCCTTGTGGACCGTTTCGAAGGTGCCGGTGCCGTCCTTGCGAATGGCCGTCAGTTTTTCGATGGCCGCCGCGAGCGAGTAATCAGGCGCGATGTCCGGTATGGACATGCCCAGTAGATCCACCTCGCTATAACCCAGGCTACGGCAGGCTTCGTGATTCACGTAGTGGAAGCGGGCCTGCATATCGAGCACGTATGCGGCTTCATGCACGTGGTCGAGAGCGAAATCCAGCAGGGCGAGACGTTCCTGGGCAGCCTTGTCCTGGGTGATGTCCTCGAAGAAGGAAACGTAATAGGGTGGGGTATCGTGCGGTGAAGTCACGACGTTGGCGGCCAGGCGCACCCAGACGAAGTGGCCGTCCCGATGACGGTAGCGCTTCTCGATATGCTGCGGGAGAGAGGCCTCGTTCGCGATCTGGCGCAACAGTTCGTTGCCTTTGTCCTGATCGTCGGGGTGTGTCAGAGCCTGCGAAGTCGTCTGCAACAGCTCCGCCTCCGTGTAGCCAAGCATGTCGCAGAGCGTGCGATTGGCGCTAAGCCAGCGGCCCTCCATGGAGAGCAGGGCCATACCGATACCGGCGCATTCGAACGCCTTGCGAAAGCGCTCCTCGCTTTCCCGCAGGGCCTGTTCGATCTGCTTGCGTTCGGTGACATCGTGCAGGAAACCGTACCAGATGATGCTGCCGTCGCTCTCGATGGTGGGCTGGGAGCGGCCCTCGATCCAGACGATACCCCGCTCGGAATGGCGAATCCGATACTCGCAGCGCCAGGGTTCGAGCGTGCGGGCCGACTCAGCGATGGTCGCCATGACCCGTTCGTAATCGCCGGGATGGATCTGCTTGAAGAGAGGGGAAACGTCATCCACCAGTTCGGCTGGGTTCAAGCCGAAGAGTTTTTCGTATCCCCGGGTCGACCAGGATGGAACGCTATGTCGTCCGTTGGCCCCCTGACGGTAGATGCCGATAACGCCCGGAGCGGTTTCCGTCACCTTTTCCAGCCATTGGTTCTGCTCGAGGCGCTCCCGCAGGCGCTGGGCTTCCGCCTTGCGGCGTTCAGTCGTTTCGGTGATTTCCAGGACGATGCGTCGCACCTGCCCGTCGTGGCGCTGGAAACTGAGCTGGGTCAGGCCGCGAAGCATCCGCCCCTGCTTGCCCAGGTAGTTGGATTCCAGCTGGATACGCATGGCTCCGCTGTGCAGCGCGTGTTCCCATTCCTTGCAGAACGCTTCGGTATCCTCTGGTGCCAGCAGGTCCCTGATATTCCGTTCGGCCAGTTCGGCCTCGGAAAAACCAGTGATCGTACAGAGAGCCGGATTCGCCCGAACGAACGAGCCATCCCCGGCGAGGAGGGCAACCCCCGTCGACATCGTTTCCAAGGCGTCCTGAAGCCATTCGGAGCCTTGCATGGCTTGTGCTGCTTCGTTCGTTACACCGGACGACATGCTAATTGGTCCTCACTGTTCCGCGGAGTCCGTTCCGCAGGCTGCATCAGGGTTGCTCGTCTCGTTTGCCGGGGCGCTAGACTCAGCCTAGCCGCTCGAGGTCATTCACTCCGCCGCTTCGCTCAGGGAGCCCGCGAAACCTGTGCTCCCTCCACGGGGCTGGCGAAGATGAGGGCATCACGTTGCGGCAATTGCTTGGGTAGCCGGGCCATCGCCAGGCGCGCCTTGGCCGAATCATCGTAGTTACCGTACAACAACACGAACCAGGGCTCGTTGTCGCGTTTCGTTTCATGTATCCACAAGGGTTCGCCGGGATGTTGCTGCAGTACTGCCTGCATGAAGGGCAAGCTGCTGCCGCCGACCAATTGAATCGCATAACGCTGCGGTTTTTCCGTTTCGCGGGGCGGCTGCGGCGGCGTAGCCGTTGGCATCGGCGCTGCGTCTTCGCCACCTTTCCCGTTCCCGAGCTGTTTCGGATCGACGGGCTTGGGTGTCTCCAGCAAGGTGGTGACCGGTGCCGGCGAGGGAATGGCTGCCTCCGGAGCGGGCTCGCTCTGCGGCTGAGGAGCCGGATGGGGGCGCAGGTCGATTTCCACGCCCGGCGACTGGGAGCGATCGAACAGCCGTTGTGGCTCCAGCGGGAGGACATTCGCCGCTTCGGTACTCGCCTGGCTCAGCAGGCGCATGTCGCTGTACTTGCGCCCGCTGAGGGCGTTCAGGCCTGCCGAATCGCGTACCACGGTGGGATGCAGGAATACCATCAGGTTGCGCTTGACGTGGCTGTCCTGGGTGGAGCGGAACAGCCGCCCGAGCAGCGGAATATCACCCAGCAGGGGAACCTTGGAGTTGCTGTGGGTGATGTCGTCCTGGATCAGTCCGCCGAGCACGATGACCTGACCGTCGTCGGCCAGGATGGTGCTCTTGATCGAACGCTTGTTGGTCACCAGGTCGACTGCCTGGGCAGACAGCGATGCGCTGGGTGCGATGGAGGAAATCTCCTGCTCGATCTCCAGGCGCAACGTGGCACCCTCATTGAGATGAGGCGTGACCTTGAGTGTCACGCCGATGTCCTTGCGTTCGATGGTAGTGAACGGGTTGCTGGCGCCGTCGCTGGTGGTGGCGTAGGAGCCGGTCTGGAATGGCACGTTCTGGCCTACCAGGATCTCGGCCTTCTGGTTGTCCAGGGTCAGCAGGGTCGGGGTGGAGAGCAGGTTGCTCTTGCTGTTCGTGGACAGCGCGGTGATCAGAGCGCCGAAGTTGCTGGTGCCGACGCCGATGATGGCGCCGTTGGGCAAGCTGGTCGGTATCTGATCATTGGCGATGGCGCCGAGCAGCGTACCGACGGACAGGCCGGTATTGCTGAAGTTCACGCCGCCGATCCCCGCGGTGCCCGAGCCGCGGCCATCACTGGCCCACTGCACGCCGAGGGCATCGCTGATGTCGCCCGACACCTCGACGATCGCCGCCTCGACCAGCACCTGGGCGCGCGGTACGTCGAGTTGGCGGATAATGTCTTCGAGCATGTTCACTGTGTCCGGCTCGGCGAGAATAACCAGGGCGTTGAGGCTCTCGTCGGCGCGGATCATCAGTTGCTGCGGCTTGCCGGAACCGTCGCCGGTTCCCGTCTTCAAGGTCTCGCTGATCTGCCCGAGGGTTTCCGCCAGGGTCTTGGCATCGTTGTGACGGAGGCGGATCACGCGGGTATTGGCCGAGCGGGAGGAGGGCGTGTCCAGCGACTGGGCCAAGCTCACCAGCTTCGCGCGGGCCTCCGCCGGCCCCATGAAGATCAATCGGTTTGTTCGCGTGTCGGCGATCACCTGGGTACTGCCAATTTTCGCCTGCCCCCCGCCGTTGATGGTGTTGTTGAGGATTTCCGCGGCATCGGTCACCCAGGCATGGCGCATGTCGTACACGGTGTAGTCGCGTTGGTTCGCCTGGTCCAGTTGGCGGACGATCTCTTCGATACGGGCGATGTTGGCCTTGCGGTCGCTGATGATCATTGCGTTAGCCGAGGTGACTGCCGCCAGGTGCCCGTACTGCGGGACCAGCGGACGGATCAGCGGTATCAGTTCGGCAACGGCGTTGTGTTGGACCTGAATCACCCGGGTTTCCAGGCTGTCTGCACCGGAGAGGCCGCCCTTGGTGGCTTCGGCCTTGGCTTCGGCGTTCGGAATGATGCGGGCCTGGTCGCCCTGCGGCAGTACGGTATAGCCATAGGTGGCCAGTACCGAGAGGAACAGTTGGTAGACCTCGGGCAGGGTCAGGCTGGCATTCGAGACCACAGTGACCTGGCCCTTGACCCGTGGATCGACGACGAAGGTCTCTCCGGTAATTTCGGCGATCTGGCCGATGAAATCGCGGATGTCCGCGCCCTGGAGATTGATGGTCCAGCGCTCTCCCTGCTGTTGGGCTGCCGGGGCGGCAGAGGGCGTCGAGGCGGCATGCACTAGGGGCGCGGCAATAAGACCGCTGGCGATGAATAGGACGGTAAGGCGAAGAAGAGTGAATGGCATCGTCAGTCGTTGTCCGGCAAATACTTCGTCGGGTGAGGCGGCAGTGCGGTTGCCGGGCATTGTTCGCCGGGCTGTTCCGCGCTCAGAGGCTCGGTCGTCATGACGGAGAGCAACAGGGGCAGGCCAGGAGATAGGGAAACGTGGGGAGTAGGGGCACCCTCATTCGCCATGTTGGCAAACGATCGACGGGCTTGCCGTGCATGATGCGAAGGAACTGCGACCTTGCGGTTCGAGGTGGGTAGCTGACGGTCCGAGTTGTCTGTGCAATGGAAAATTGCGGTCAAGTGTTCGCCGACTCAGTGATTGTTGGAATGATTGTCTGCTGGGCCATGCCTCGGCCAGGACCGTGACCGGGTAGACCTGCCGCTGTCTCCCTGTCGAGGACGGGCGAGGCTCGCACCTTCGCGATTGCTCTCGAAATATAGGTAGAGCCAAGGCACATGGCTATCAGGTTATCCCGGTTTTGGTTAGGACTTTGGAAGGGGGTGGGTAGGGATATCCTTAGCTGAATGCTGTGACCCTCTGATTGCCACTTACCGGTCGCCCAAGCCGCGTTTCCAGGAAGATGCGCGCCCATTCGCAGGCCTGCCTGGTCCCGGTCCCGTACCACCGTGACGGGTGCCGCCGCTGGCTGGAAAGAATGCTGCCTGTCGTACCTTGGCAAGGGATCACCGGGCTCCGGTTTTCAGGACATGAAAGAACCCGGCCGTCGCGTCGACGACCGGGTTTCGAGGCTTAGAGTGCACTCACATCGCTGCGCTTGACATTGCAAGCTGTGGTTGCCCATGCACCTTCCTCGTTATACGAGGGGGATTCGCGTTTCTCGCTCTTCTGGACACCCTCGAACTCTTCGCAGACTACCGGCTTGCCTTCCTTGTAATCCTTGATCTTAAGGTTGCGGATGGTGGCGACATCCTTGTAGTTGCGGTTCACTCCGGCGATGGTACCGATGGTGCCATTCACTTTCACGCCGTCGATTTCCACCATGCGGGGGCCGCCGTTATTGCTGCAGTTCCCACAGGAGCGCCAAACTTTTCCATTGGCACCGGAGGCGATGAAGCCACTTTTGACGATGGTTTTGCTGTTCATCGAATTGTGCTGAAAGATCTTGTCGGGCTTGCCGCCGTAGCCATTCTTCTCGTTGTTGGCGATGCCGCCGACGATGGTCAGACTCTTGGTAGCCTTGATGTTGGAGGCGGCATCTTCGCAGACATCCTCCCAGACAACGTTTTCGATGCGGCAATCGCCGGCCACGCAGTGGATACCATCGGCACCACCATTGGCGGCGATGCGCAGGTTCTTAACCGTGGCGTTCTTTAGAATGATGAGGGGCTGTTGCTTGTCGCTGTCGCTAGGGCAGCTGGTACCCAGGGTGATGCCACCACAATCGATGGTGGCGTTTTCCACCACGGCGCCGGCATAGCAGGCGCTGTCGGCTTTCCTGACAGCCTTGGCCTGGGCAGCGGTGGAGGTACCGGCGAGGTTGGATTCGCTCAGGCTGCCGTCGGTGGCAACGAAGACGACCCAGTACCAGTAGTCCTGGTTCAGGTTTTCGGGGTGGTCGATAAAGGTCCGCTCGTTGCTGTCATCCAGTACGGCAATCTTCACTGCGGCGCTCTTGTCTGCTTTGGCGCTGCGGTAAACGATCTGGTGGACGAACTGTCCATCGGCCGACCAGCTCAGGTTTACCGAGTCGGCGCTCTTGAGCGTCATCAGCAGCGAACTCGAGGAGGATGCAACCGGTGCCGGCGAAATGCTGGGCACATTGTCAGCGGGGGCGCTGGCTTTCGGAGCCGTGGGTGTGTTACTCGGACTGGAGGCGGCACTGCCTGTGGCAACGACCGAGGTGCTTGCGGAGTTGGATAGTTTCGACTTCTTGCTGGCGTCGATGACTTTCACCCAGTACCAGTATTGTTGGCTCAGATTGCCCGGCTTATCGGTATAGCTACGCTTGCTGACGTCGAGTTTGGCGACGAGTTGGCGACCGCTGGAGCCGGATTGGGTGTTGCGGTAGATCTCCTGGGCGACGAACTCGCCGCTGGTCGTCCAGTTGAGGTTGACGGTCGATGCGCTTTGGGAAACCTTCAGGGCCACCTTGGGAGCGGCGAACGAAAGCGATGTGCCAAGCAGATAGAGACAACAGCCGATCAATACCTTGTACTTCATTGGAACTTCTCCAAAAGGATCGAAAAAGAGGTGTTGCACGTATTCGCTCTGGAACTCCTTCCCTGGCTGTTGAGCAGAATTAAAAAAGGCCGCATAAAGCGGCCAAAGAGTAGAGGCTCACTCCTCTACGGGGACCTTTAGTCTACCGGCAAGCAACCATCGGTAACTTCTGGCTATAAGAAATCAAGAACCGTTCTGCAGCTTTGCTTTGTATTGATTGGTCTATCACGATTTATTTTTGATCCAATTCGTCGAGAAAAAGACAGTCTGTGGTCAAGTTGGCTATTTCCATTTGAAGAGGGAACGATTTCGGCTGTCCGTACGAACGGAAGAAACTTTGCACTCGGTCACGTAATGAAAAAATCGTCCGGCGTAATGGAACCGATGATGGGCTGAGAAATGAAAACGCCGGCATTTGCCGGCGTTTTTCTTTAAGGGAGGGGTGGCCGATTGGTCGTTTCAGGCTTCTTCCATGCTCTTTTCCTGCCGGGTCACCTGCTGGCAGATTTCGATTATCTGTTCGCGCATCCAGCGGTTGGCCGGGTCCTGGTCGGTGCTTTCGTGCCAGTAGAGGTGCGTCTCCAGCGCGGGCACGTCCTTGACTGGCAGGTCGACGTAATGGAGGCCGTGGCGCCGCGCGAAGCGTTCCGGCACGGTCATGGCCATGTCGGTCTGCTGCATCACCAGCGAGGCCATCAGGTAATGCTGCGAGCGCAGGGCGATCCGGCGCTGGATACCCATCTTGCCCAGGGCCAGGTCTACGAAGCCCAGGCCGCTGCGCCGGCTGGAGATATGGATGTGGGTCAGCGCCAGGTATTCGTCGAGGCTGAGTTTGTCCTTGGCCATCGGATGGCCCTTGCGCAAGGCGCAGACGTAGCGGTCTTCCAGCAGCTTGACGTGGCGGACCTGCGGGTCGGTATTGAGCGGGGCGTCGACGGCGAAGTCGAGGCGGCCGGCGGCCAGTTCCTTGGTGGTTTCCCGGCGCTTGGCGAGGAAGCTTTCGATCTGCACGGTCGGCGCCAGCCGGCGCAGGCGTTGGAACAGCGGCGGCAGCACCACGGCCTCGGTGAGGTCGGTCATGCTGATGCGGTAGGTCTTGTTCGCCTGCTGCGGGTTGAAGGTACGGCTTTCCTGGACCGAGACGCGTAGCAACTGCAGGGCGTTGCGCACCGGGCCGATGATGTTTTGCGCCATCGGGGTCGGCACCATGCCCTGGGCGGTGCGCACGAAGAGTGGGTCGTTGAAGGTTTCGCGCAGACGGGCGAGGGCGTTGGAAACCGCGGGCTGGGTGATGCCGACGATCTGCCCGGCGCGGGTCAGATTGGCCTCGGTGTAGATGGCGTCGAACACGATGAAGAGGTTGAGGTCGACCTTGTTCAGGTTCATTCCGAGGCACTCCTGGCGTGGAAGGGAATCAGCGGGACATATATCGGTTATGAATGTTTATACACGGTGAAAATAGGTTCGATAAATCTTAAACGCTGTTCTAGCATCCTTTCCAGACCTCATTCGTAGCCCGTCAGAAGGTAGCCCTCATGGATTTCGCCTATTCCCCCAAGGTTCAGGAACTGCGTGAACGCGTCACCGCGTTCATGGAGGCCTATGTCTATCCGGCCGAGCCGGTGTTCGATCAGCAGGTGGCCGAAGGCGACCGCTGGCAGCCGACCGCGATCATCGAAGAGCTGAAAGCCAAGGCCAAGGCCGAGGGCCTGTGGAACCTGTTCCTCCCCGAATCCGAGTACGGTGCCGGCCTGACCAACACCGAATATGCTCCGCTGGCCGAGATCATGGGCCGTTCGCTGATCGGTTCCGAGCCGTTCAACTGCTCCGCGCCGGATACCGGCAACATGGAGGTGCTGGTGCGCTATGGCTCCGAAGAGCAGAAGCGCACCTGGTTGGAACCACTGCTGCGTGGCGAGATCCGTTCGGCGTTCGGCATGACCGAGCCGGGCGTCGCATCTTCCGATGCCACCAACATGGAAGCCCGCGCCGTACGCGAAGGCGATGAGTGGGTGATAAACGGCCGCAAATGGTGGACCTCCGGCGCCTGCGACCCGCGCTGCAAGATCATGATCTTCATGGGCCTGACCAACCCGGACGCCCCGCGCCACCAGCAGCACTCGATGATTCTGGTGCCGCTGGATACCCCCGGCGTGAAGATCATCCGGCCGTTGCCGGTGTTCGGCTACGACGACGCGCCCCACGGCCACGCCGAAGTGTTGCTGGAGAACGTTCGCGTGCCTTACGAGAACGTCATCCTCGGCGAAGGGCGTGGCTTCGAGATCGCCCAGGGCCGTCTCGGCCCGGGCCGTATTCACCACTGCATGCGTTCCATCGGCATGGCTGAGCGCGCCCTCGAGCTGATGTGCAAGCGTGCCGTCAGCCGCACCGCCTTCGGCAAGCCGCTGGCCCGGCTGGGCGGCAACATCGATCACATCGCCAATTCGCGGATGGAGATCAATATGGCGCGCCTGCTGACACTGAACGCGGCTTACATGATGGATACCGTCGGCAACAAGATCGCCGCCAGCGAGATCGCCCAGATCAAGGTGGTGGCGCCGAACGTCGCGCTGAAGGTGATTGACCGCGCTATCCAGATTCATGGCGGTGCCGGGGTTTCCAACGACTTCCCGCTGGCCTATTGGTACGCCATGCAGCGTACCCTGCGCCTGGCGGACGGTCCGGACGAGGTGCACCGCGCGGCGATCGGCAAGTTCGAGATCGGCAAGTACGTACCCAAGGACATGCTGCGCTCCAGCCGCTGACCAGGGACGCCCCTGCGCGACAGCCGCGGAGGGGCGGGCCTATGGCCTAACCCTGTACACATCCTCGAGATGCCGGCTATAACGCCGGTAAGCCGTTCCATAGGCCTGGACGTTGCCCGCCAGCGGCCGCGTCGCCGTCGTTTCATCCAGCCTGACGCAACGCGCGCACAGCTCTTCCAGGGATGCCTCCGGCTCGCGCTGGCGAGCATGGCACCAGGCCGCTTGGATCGCTGCGCCCAATGCCGCTGCCTCGCTCTGTTCGGCGCCGATTACCGGCACGTCCATGCTGTCGGCGATCAACTGTCGCCACATCGCGCTCTTCGCGCCGCCACCGATCAGGCGGATGCTATCGCCTCGGATGCCGTTTTCCCGCAACAGATCGAGCCCGCGCCGCAAGCCGAAGGTGATGCCTTCCAGCACGGCGCGGCACAGGTTGGCGCGGGTCAGGTTGGCGTAGGTCATACCCAGCAGGCTGGCGCTGGCCTCGGGTAGCGGAGGCACCCGTTCGCCGTTGAAGAAGGGCAGCAGGGTGAGTCCTTCGGCCCCGATGGGCGCTTGGGCGGCGAGCCGGGAAAAACTGTCCAGATCGATTGCCAGCAGCTCGCGGATCAACGCGTTGGCGTTGGTCAGGTTCATGGTGCAGATCAGCGACAGCCAGCCACCCGAAGAGGCACAGAACGAGGCGATCTCCGGCCGGCTGCCTATCAGTGGCCGGTCTGTCCAGGCGTAGAGGGTACCGGATGTTCCCAGGCTCATGGTGAGGACGCCGGGGCGAATATTGCCGGTGCCGATGGCGCCCATCATGTTGTCGCCGCCACCGCTGGAGACCAGAACATCGCGGGACAGGCCGAGCTGCCGGGCCACTTCCGGACGTAGCGTGCCGACAGGTTCGTCGGCGGCCAGTAACGTAGGCACCGCAGCAGCCAGGCGGCCGGTCGAGTCGATGTGACGCAACAGCTCGACATCCCAGATGCGTCCACGCACATCGAAATAGCCGGTGCCGGAGGCATCGCCATGTTCGCTGCAATAACGGCCGGTCAGCCAGAAATTCAGGTAGTCGTGGGGCAGCAGGACGTGGGCGATGCGCTTGAACACATTGGGGTGATGCTCGCGTGTCCAGAGCAGCTTGGACAGCGTATAGCCCGGCGCCAGGACCACGCCCAGGCGGCGGAGCGAGCCTTCGATACCACCCAGGTAGTCCAGCAACCGCTGGTTCTCCGCCTGGCTTTCCGTATCGCACCAGAGCTTGGCCGGCCGCAGCACGTCGCCCCGCTCATCCAGCAGGACCAGCCCATGCTGCTGGCCGGAGACCCCGATGCCCCGTACGTCATGACCGTCCACCCCGGCTTCGCCGAGGGCGGCCCGGCACGACTGGACGAGGGCGGCCAGCCACTCCGACGGCTCCTGTTCGCGGCGGCCGTTCGGGCCTTCGATCAGTCGGTGGGCCACCGCACCCTGGCCAAGCACCTGGCCGCTACGGGCATCGAGGAGCAGGGCCTTGGTACCCTGGGTGCCGCAATCGATGCCGAGGAAGAGGTCGCCGTGCCTGCTCATTGCGCCAGTAACCGTTCCAGCGTACGGCTGACGCCGAGGGTTTTCAGGCTGTGCAGGCTGCGTTCGAAGGCGTCGATGAACGCCGCCGAGCGCGGGATCTTCGGCCCGAAGATTTGCTCCACGCCGAGCAGCCGGGTGCTGAGCCCTTCGTCATCGGCCACCAGCGCCTGGCAGAACTCCGCGCGTGGGTCGGGAATCCGGTAGCGTTCGCCACGTTCGTCGATGCCGCGCAGGTACAGTGCCCAAGCCGCGACCACTAGGGACGCACGCTCCAGCGGACGCCCTTCATCGATCAGCCGGTTGATGGTGGGGACGCTGAACTTGGAGAACTTCGACGAGCCATCCGAGCAGACCCGTTCCAGTTGATCGGCGATGGCACGGTTGGAGAAGCGCTCGATCAGCGTGTGCTTATAGACCTCCAGATCAATGCCTGGGGCGGGCGGTAATTGCGGCGTCACGTCCTTGTCCATCCAACCGCGGATGAAGTGCACGAACAACGGGTCCGCCATGGTTTCGTGGACGAAGCGGTAACCGCGCAGGAAGCCCAGGTAGGTGAGTGCCAGATGGCTGCCGTTGAGCAGCTTAATTTTCATCTCTTCGTAGGGGGTGACGTCGTCAGTGAATTGCACCCCGACTTTTTCCCAGGCTGGCCGGCCGCTGACGAACTTGTCTTCCAGCACCCACTGCACGAAAGGCTCGCAGACCACCGGCCAGGCGTCGTCGATGCCGTGCCGGTCATGCAGGTCGAGGCGGTGCCGGGTGCTGGTCATCGGCGTGATGCGGTCAACCATGGCGTTGGGAAAGGTCACGTGCCCGGCGATCCAATCAGCGAGTTCCGGATCGCGAAGCCGGGCGAAGGCCAGCAGCGCCTTGCGCGTCACATCGCCGTTGTGCGGCAGGTTATCGCAGGACATCACCGTGAACGGCGGTGTGCCGGCGGTGCGGCGGCGGGCAAGGGCGCCGGCGAGAAAACCGAACAGGCTTTGCGGTGCATCGGGGTGGGCCAGGTCGTGCTGGATTTGCGGCAGTGTGGGATTGAATTCACCCGTGCTCTCGTTAATGCAATAACCGCCCTCGGTGACGGTGAGGGAGACGATGCGCGTCGCCGGATCGGCCAGCTTGTCGAGCAATGCCTGCGGCGACTCCTCGGCCAGCAGCATGCCGTTGAGCGCGCCGATCACGCGGACCTCGGTGTCCGCCGTGTCGGCCAGCTCCACCAGGGTGAAGAGATAGTTCTGCTCGGCGAGGGCATCGCGCATGGCGCGGTCCTCCCGGCGCAGCCCGGCGCCGCAGATTGCCCAGTCGAAGGCTTCGCCATGGTTCATCAGGGCATCGGTGTAGAACGCCTGATGGGCTCGATGGAAGCCGCCGACCCCGATATGGACGATGCCCTGGCTGAGCCGGGACAGGTCGTAGGTGGGGCGGGCCACTCCGGGCGGCAGATCGGAAAGGGTGTGCCGGTCTAGTTTCATGTGTGTGAGGTCCTGGATGCGGAAATCGGTACGCATCCTCCCGGCCCTCGACCTTGGTTGGTTGAAGGCACTGTGGCGAAGCCCGGGAGGGTGCCGGTTTCAGGCGGCCTGGCGAACCGCTCGGGCGACGGCCAGCCCGTCCGCGTCGAACAGATGGCAATGGTCGAGGTCCAGCGTCAGGCCGATGCGCTCTCCATAGCCGCAGGTGAAGTCGCCGCGTACGCGCAGGGTGAGGTTTTCCTCCGAGTCGGTGCGCACGTGGCAATAGGTGTCGCTGCCCAGGCGCTCGCTGACGTCGGTGCCGACCATGAGCTGCGCCTGCTCCGGTGGCGCACGGTGGAGATGTTCCGGGCGGATGCCGAGGGTCACCGGGCTGCCGACGTCCAGCGGTCCGGCCGCCGGCAACCGCAGGGTGCAACCGGCATCCAGGACGACCTCGCAGCCATCGGCGTGCAGGGCGCTGACCCGGCCCCGGAGGAAGCCCATCTTCGGCGTGCCGAGGAAACCGGCGACGAACAGGTTGGCCGGATGGTTGTACAGCTCCAGCGGCGAGCCGACCTGTTCGATCCGCCCACCGTTGAGCACCACCACTTTGTCGGCCAGGGTCATGGCTTCGACCTGATCGTGGGTCACGTAGATCATGGTGGCCTGCAATTCCTTGTGCAGGCGTGCCAGCTCCAGACGCATCTGCACGCGCAGGGCGGCATCGAGGTTGGACAGCGGCTCGTCGAAGAGGAAGATTTTCGGATTACGCACGATGGCCCGCCCGATCGCCACGCGCTGGCGCTGGCCACCGGAAAGCTGGCGCGGTTTACGTTCGAGCAGGGGTTCCAGTTCGAGGATGCGCGCGGCCTCGCTGACCTTGCGCTCGACCTCCTGCTTGTCGGTGCCGGCCAGGTCGAGGGCGAAGGACATGTTCTTGCGCACCGTCATGTGCGGGTACAGCGCATAGGTCTGGAACACCATGGCCAGGTCGCGTCTGGCCGGACTCTCGTCGGTGATCTCGCGGCCGTCCAGTTCGATGCTGCCGCTGCTGACTTCCTCCAGCCCGGCGATCAGCCGCAGCAGGGTCGACTTGCCGCAGCCGGACGGACCGACGAAGACGACGAATTCGCGGTTGCGGATGTCCAGGTCGATGCCCTTGATGATGGCGTGGCCATCGAAGCCTTTTTGCAGGTTGCGAATCTTCAGGTCTGCCATGGGAATTACCTTTATTTGACGGCGCCGAAGGAGAGGCCGCGCACCAGTTGCTTCTGGCTGATCCAGCCGAAGACCAGGATGGGCGCGCAGGCAAGGGTGGAAACTGCGGAGAGCTTGGCCCAGAACAGGCCTTCCGGGCTCGAATAGGAGGCGATCAGCGCGGTCAGCGGCGCGGCCTTCGCCGAGGTCAGGTTGAGTGACCAGAACGCCTCGTTCCAGCAGAGGATCAGCGATAGCAGCACGGTGGAGGCGATGCCGCCCTTGCTGATCGGCAGCAGCACCCGGACGATTTCCTGCAGAGTGCCGGCGCCGTCCATGCGCGAGGCTTCGAGGATTTCCCGGGGAATGTCCTTGAAGTAGGTGTACACCATCCAGACCATGATCGGCAGGTTGATCAGGGTGTAGATCAGTACCAGCACCAGCCGCGTATCCAGCAGGCCGAGGGACTTGGCCAGCAGGTAGATGGGCACCAGCACGCCGACTGCCGGCAGCATCTTGGTGGACAGCATCCACAGCAGCGTGCTGCGGGTCCGGCGGGTTTCGAAGAAGGCCATGGAGTAAGCCGCCGGGATGGCTAATAGCAACCCCAAGCCGGTGGCGCCGAAGGCGATGGTCACCGAGTTCCAGGCGTACTTGAAGTAGCCGCTGCGCTCCTGGATGTGCAGGTAGTTGTCCAGCGTCGGTACGAAGAAAAACTGCGGCGGCGTGGCGAAGGCGTCGATCTCGGTCTTGAAGCTGGTCAGCAGCATCCAGAAGATCGGGAAGAACAGCAGCAGCGCCGCGCTCCAGGCCGCCAGCCCGACCAGCCAGGTAGTGAGACGGCGGGATTGAGTGAGAGTCAGCATCGGTCGCTCCTCAGGACTTGTCGGTGAGGTTCTTGCCGAGCATGCGCACCAGCATGATCGCGGCGACGTTGGCGATGAGCACGGCGATCAGCCCTCCCGCCGAGGCCATGCCGACGTCGAACTGCAGCAACGCCTGGTTGTAGATCAGGTAGGCCAGGTTGGTGGACGCATAGCCGGGGCCGCCGCTGGTGGTGGTGTAGATTTCGGCGAACACCGAGAGCAGGAAGATCGTCTCGATCATCACCACCACGGCGATCGGCCGCGCCAGATGCGGCAGGGTCAGGTGCCAGAAGATCGCCAACGGGCCGGCACCGTCGAGGCGGGCGGCTTCCTTCTGCTCCTGGTCGAGCGACTGCATGGCGGTCATCAGGATCAGGATGGCGAATGGCAGCCACTGCCAGGACACGATGATCACGATGGACAGCAGCGGGTGCTGGGCCAGCCAGTCCACCGGCTGCGCGCCGAAGAGTTTCCACAGCGCCGCGAGGATGCCCGAGACCGGATGGAAGATCAGGTTCTTCCAGACCAGCGCCGAGACCGTCGGCATGATGAAGAACGGCGAGATCAGCAACACCCGGACGATCCCGCGTCCGGCGAAGTCGGCGGCTTCCAGCAGCGCCGAGATGAGCACGCCGAACACCACGCTGATCGCCAGCACGCTGCCGACCAGGATCAGCGTGTTGACGGCACCGGGCATGAAGCCGGTGTCGGTGATGAAGAACTCGAAATTCTCCAGACCGACGAAGGCGTTCTCGCCCGGATAGAGCAGGTTGTAGCGGATCAGGGAGAAGTACAGGGTCATGCCCAGCGGCACGATCATCCATAGAAGCAGGACGGCGACCGACGGGCTGACCAGCAGCCAGCCGGGGGAACGTCGGCGCCGAGGGGCGGCTGCCGGCAACGCGGGCAGGGCGGTGGCGGATTTCATCACAGAGGTATTCATGGCGTTCGCTCCGAGGGGGCGGCGGTGTCGCGGCGGCGGGCGGGCCCGCCACCGGGCCTACTTCGGATAGCCGGCGCGCTTCATCTCGCGGGCCGTGGACTGCTGCGCGGCGGCGAGCACCTGCTCCACCGGCATTTGCCCGGTAAGAGCGGCGGAGAACAGCTTGCCGACCTGAGTGCCGATGGCCTGGAACTCGGGGATGGTGACCAACTGGATGCCGACGTAGGGCACCGGCTTCAGGGTCGGATTGGCCGGGTCCGCCTTCTTCAAGGCTTCCAGGGTCAGCTTCGCGAATGGTGCGGCCTGCATGTAGGCATCGTTGTAGGTGGAGGCACGGGTGCCCGGCGGCACGTTGGCGACGCCGTCGGTCTTTGCCACCAGGGCGGCGTAATCCTTCGAGGTGGCCCAGGTGATGAAGGTCTTCGCCGCGTCCTGGGCCTTGGAACTGGTGGGAATCGCCAGCGCCCAGGAATACATCCAGGCCGCGCCCTTGTCGGTGACCTGCTGCGGGGCGAAGGCGAAGCCGACCTTGTCGGCCACCTTGCTCTGCGAGGCGTCGGTGACGAAGGAGCCGGCCACACTGGCGTCGACCCACATGGCGCACTTGCCGCTGTTGAACAGCGCGAGGTTTTCGTTGAAACCATTGCTCGAAGCGCCGGGCGGGCCGTATTGCTTCATCGTGTCGACGTAAAAGTTCAACGCCTGGGACCACTCGGGGCCGTTGAATTCCGGCTGCCATTTTTCGTCGAACCAGCGGGCACCGTAGGCGTTCGCCAGGGTGGTGATCAGCGCCATGTTCTCGCCCCAGCCGGCTTTGCCGCGCAGGCAGATACCGTACTGCTCCTCGGCGGGTTTGTGCAGCTTGGCGGCGAACCCGGCCATCTGCTCCCAGGTCGGTTGTTCGGGCATCTTCAGGCTGGCCTGCTCGAACAGGTCGGTACGGTAGTAGGTGAGCGAGCTTTCGGCATAGAACGGCAGGGCGTAGAGCGTGCCGTTGGCCGACAGCCCCTCGCGTACGGAGGGGAACACATCGTCGAGATCGTAATCGGCGGGCAGGTCCTTCATCGGTTCCAGCCAGCCCTTGCTGCCCCACAGGGACGCTTCGTACATGCCGATAGTGAGCACGTCGAACTGTCCGCCCTGGGTGGCGATGTCGGTGGTCAGGCGCTGGCGCAGCACGTTCTCTTCCAGCACCACCCAGTTGAGGGCGATGTCCGGGTGCTGCTGCTCGAAGGTCTTCGACAGCCGCTGCATGCGGATCATGTCGCTGTTGTTGACGGTGGCGATGGTGACGGTCTGGGCCGCCAGGGCGAGATTGCCGAGGGTGAGGCAGGCGGTGGCGAGCAGAGCTTTCGCGGGGTTCATTTCGCACTCCTGTTCCGCCGCACACGGCAGCAGAAACTCGTTATTGTTTTTGTCCTTCCCGCCTTGGCGAACCAGAAAACGGGGAAGAGTGTCGGGAGGCATTACACGCCCCCTGGCGGAGTTCGGACAAAGCCTTGGCTGCACCTAGATCGATACTTTTTTGCACTCATGATCCAGAGGCTGACATACGGGCAAAACGATTCAGCGACAGGGAAATACCCATGCCAGAGCGGCAGCGGCAATCGAATGGAGGCAGCGAATAGTACCGGTCTGGCCGGGGCGGGGGTCAGGCGAGGTTCTGTTCGGTGAGTCGCTGCACCACCAGCCGGCGGTAGCGGGAAGGTGTCATGCCCTTGAGCTGCTGGAAGCGTCGATTGAAGTTGGACAGGTTATTGAAGCCGGACTCGAAACAGACGTCGGTGACCGGCTTGTCGCTGTCCGCCAGCAGCTCGCAGGACTTGCTGATGCGCAGGCTGTTGACGAATTCGACGAAGCCGCGCCCGGTGGCTTGCTTGAAGAAGCGCGAGAAATAGGTGGGCTTCATCCCCAGGTGCTCGGCCACTTCCTCCAGCGGCAGCTCGCGCATGTAGTGCGCGAAGATGTAATTCACCGCCAGGTTGGTGCGGTCGACGTGATTGTCGTCGCCAAGCTGCGCCGACGTGGAGCCGGAGAGCAACTGGTAGTCGTCAGTGGCCGCCAGCAATCCCAGCAGGGCGAGGAAATGGCCGAGGCGGGGGATGTCGTCGCTGTCGGCGATCAACTGCATCAGCACCTTGGCCTGGCGGATCGTCTGCGGGTCGTGGAACTGGATGCCATAGCGCGCCCGCTCGAACAGCGGCGCCAGACCTTTGAGTTCGGAGAACACCGCGGTGGCTGCATCGAACAGCTCGTCGGTGAAATTCACCAGCATGTCGCGCTTGGACACCACTTCGCCTTCGTCGACCTGGCTGATCCAGTTATGGGGCAGGTGCGGGCCGGTGAGGAACAGCGTGTCCGGGCCGAAGTTACCGATGTAGTCGCCGATGAACACCTTGCCCGAGCTGGCGACGATCAGGTGCAGTTCGTATTCCTTGTGGTTGTGCCAGCGTACCAGCGGGCAGGGGAATCCGTGTTCGCGGTAGATCAGCGACTTCCCGTTGTGGTCGTCCATCAGCTCATAGGACGGGTCTGTGGTTCTGCTGGCTTTCATGTGCGGATTCGTATCGGCGGATGCCGATTCTTATAGTTGTTTTGTCCGGCGAAGCAACCTCAATTCTGCATACCCAGCTCCCGCCGATATGGCAGGTCCGGGCCAGTACGGGTGCAAGTGATCGCCGCGGCTTCCGCAGCGAAAGCGAGCAGGGCCTCAAGATCGTCGCGCGACAGGTCGTCCAGCGCGTCCCGGGTATCGAGCCCGCGTTCGGCCAGCCAAGCGAGCAAGGCGGCTTGGAAGCTGTCGCCGGCCCCCACGCTGTCGCGCACCTCCACAGGGCGTGCCGGTACGCACAGGCGGCCGTGCCGCTGGTTGAACACGCAGGCACCGTCGCCACCCCGGGTCAGGAACACCAGCCGGCAACCGCGCTCCAGCCAGCCGGCGGCGATTCGTTCGGCATCCTGATTCGGGTACAGCAGGGCCAGGTCTTCCTCGCTGACCTTAATCAGGTCGGCATGATCCACCAGCTCGTCGAGGCACGTGAGCCAGCGCTGGATATCCGGCTCGACGTTCAGCCGCACGTTGGGATCGAGGCTGATGAGCCGCCGACCGCTTTCGCGGCGGACCAGGGCGAGCAAAGTATCGGCGGTGGGCTGTACCACCAGGGAGTAGGAGCCGAGATGGATGCCGCGAATACGGTCGTCCAGCGTCGGCAGGTGCTCCGGGCCGAGCAACCGGTCGGCACAACCTTCGCCGCGGAAGCTGTAATGCGGCGTGCCTTCGTCGTCCAGGGCGACCATCGCCAGCGTGGTGGGGGCGTCCAGCTCGACCAGGAACGCCGTGGCCACGCCCTCGTCGTCGAGCACGCGGCGTAGTTGCTGGCCGAGATAATCGCGGGACAGGCCGGTGAACAACCCGGCCGCCGCACCGAGTCGGCACAGGCCGAGGGCGACGTTGAACGGCGAGCCGCCGGCCACGGCGTCCAGGGCAAGCCGGTTGCCGGCCGCACCGGAAGAGGATTCGGCAAAAACATCGAACAAGGCTTCGCCGCAGACCAGATACATAGGGAAGGCTCCGGATGCGAGGGGTCGTTGGCTGCGAGCCTAGCGGCGGGCGAGGGAAAACGACAATACGCGATGGCCTGGCGGCTGATACGAATTTGCACTGGGCGGGGTATCCGCGAGCAGCGCTCGCTCCTACGAGGGCAGGCTGGATTGTGTAGAGGCGAATTCATTACAGGTGGCACCGAACCGCTCTGTGTAGGAGTCAGCTCTGCTGGCGAAGCGCTTATCAGTGAGGCTGCAATTCGGAGGGTTCTTCGGTGCGGGCCCGCTCCTGCAGCCAGAGCTTGCGCTGGCGCAACTGGGCGGCGAATTGGCGGGCGGCGAGTTCTTCGTCGAAGGTGATGCCACGGACACCCAGGCGCACCTGCCATTGCGGGCGTCCGCTGTGTTCAACCGGCTCGATCAACACGTCCATGCGCATGTTCCCTTGAGTGCGGGATATCCCAGACGAAGTAAAGCTCAAGGTTACGCCAAATGAGAAACGTTCGGAACCCGCCGGCGCTATCGACTCAGTAGACCCAGACCTCTACCCGGCGGTTCTTCAAGCGTCCTTCTTCATCGTTGCCGGCCACCGACAGCTCATCGCCGAGGCCGACGATATCGCGGAAGATCACGCCGCCCTTGGCCAGCTCGCGGCGCACCGCCATGGCCCGCAGCTTGGACAGAAGCGCCGTGCGCGAGGGGCTGCCCTTGGGGTCGCCGAAACCGACCAGCACCACCGCATGCTGCAGTTTGTTCTGTGTCTTGAGATAGTCGAGCACTCGCTCGACGTCACGCAGCGCCTTGTTGTCCAGGTTGGCGCTGTCTTCCTGGAAGCGGAAGTTCACCGACAGCCGTTGTGCCTCGCCGGCCAACTGCCGATAGGCGGCCGGCATCGCCTCGTTCGGCTCGACGCGCATGGCCGTGACGGTCTGGGCGATGAACCCGTCCTGCCCGACGATCGCCTGGCCCCGCGGTCCCTGGGCGAAACGCACCAGGGCCTCGGCCCAGGGATTGTTCGCCTGCGGCTGCCGATAGAAGAACAGCCGGCGCGACAGCGGATAATCCTCGGTAGCGATCAGCGCGGCGTCCGGCTGCATCGGTAGCGAGTCGCCGGAGGAAATGGCCAGCGCCTTGGCCTGGCGGATGTAGGGCAGGCCGATGAAACCGATGGCCGCGGGGTCCTGGCTGACCGCATCGGAGAGTTGTTCGCTGGATTCGAAGCGTTGGGCGCCGGCGGCCAGGCTCTTGCCCTGACTGCCGAGCACCAGTTCCTTGAAAGTGTCGTAGGTGCCGGACTTGTCGTCGCGGGCGTAGAGATGGATGGGGCCGCCCCGGCTGCCCAGCTCCTCCCAAGTCCTGATTTCCCCGGCAAAGATGCGCGCCAGTTGCTCGATGCTGACGGCGTTCAGCGGATTGCCCGGGTGAAGGATGATGGCCAGCCCGTCCAGGGCGATCACCTGCTCGTTGTCGCGGCTGCGCATGTCGCCCAGCCCGGCCAGGGCCGTCGCTTCGCTGTCCTTGATCGGTCGCGATGAGGCGGCCAGGTCGGCGCTGCCGTCCTGCAAGGCAGTGAAGCCGGTGCCGGAACCGTGGGCGGCAACCGCCACCTGGACGCTGCGGCCGTCGGCGCTACGGGCCACGACACGTTGCTCATTCTCCGCGGAGCTGGCCTCAATGCGGATCTGTTGCAGCCCCTGTTCTTCCATCAGCCCCTTCACCAACGCCGGGCCCAGCTTGGCGCCGATGGTGTTGGAACCTTGGATGCGCAGGGCCGGCTGGTCGTCCTTCGGCAGGGGCAGGGCGGCGAATACCGACCAGGGCAGGGCGTAGCAGACAAATCCGAGCAACAGCAGGGCGCCGGTACGGCTCCAGGTATCGCGTTCACGAACTGCGAGATCGCGCGACATGCGATGAGCACCTTCTAACGGAGGGAAAGTGCCGCGAGATTAAGTCGGATGGATGTCCGAAATATGACAGAAAGGCGAAGTGGTTATTGCTCGGCGAGAGAGATAGCCGACTCGCTCGCCGAGAAGCAGGGCTCAGTTCAGTTCAAGCCAGATGGGCGCATGATCCGACGGCCTCTCCATGCCGCGCAGGTCGTAGTCGACGCCAGCGTCCTTCAGCCGAGGCTGCAGGGCGAGGGAGGTGAGGATCAGGTCGATGCGCAAGCCGCGCTTGGGTTCGTCCTCGAAGCCACGGCTGCGGTAATCGAACCAACTGAAGCGGTCGTTCACCTCGGGATGCAGGTGGCGGAAGCTGTCCAGCAGGCCCCAGGTTTTCAACCGGCCCATCCATTCGCGCTCCTCCGGGAGGAAACTGCACTTGCCGGTGCGCAGCCAGCGCTTGGCGTTCTCCGCGCCGATGCCGATGTCGCAGTCTTCCGGCGAGATGTTGAAGTCACCCATGATCGCCAGCGGCTGGTCCGGGCTGAAGCGGGTGGCCAATAGCTCCTGCAGGTCGGCGTAGAAGCGCGTCTTGGCCGGAAACTTGACCGGGTGCTCGCGGCTTTCTCCCTGCGGGAAATAACCGTTCATCACGGTGATCGGCTGGCCATTGGCATCGGCGAAGGTGCCCCAGATAAAGCGTTTCTGCGAGTCTTCGCCGTCACTGGGGAAACCCTTGTGCAAGGCCAGCGGCGCCTGCCGCGAGAGCAGGGCGACGCCGTAATGGCCCTTCTGTCCGTGGTAATGCACGTGGTAACCGAGCTGGCGGATTTCCGCTTCCGGGAACTGGTCGTCGGATACCTTGGTCTCCTGCAGGCCGATCACGTCCGGCTGGTGCTTCTCGATCAGCGCCGCCAGCTGATGGGGGCGGGCGCGCAGGCCGTTGATATTGAAAGAAACGATCTTCATGGCGGCAGTCCCTGGAAAAAACGCGATGCTAGCCGATCCGGCCGACGTCCAGCCAGTCGCCTGGCGGGGGGGCGGGGGCGGTGCTAAGTTGCCAGAGGGTCCAACAAATCAGATAACAACGAGGCACCCCGCATGCCAGACACCCGCGCCGAAGTCCGACTGCTCGATGGCGGCTATGCCCGCGAAGCACGCTCGCTGCTGTACCACGCCTATCGCCACGAACCCACCTTCGCCTACCTCTTCGAGGCCGAGCGGCCGGGCTACGACCAGCGCGTGCGCGCCACGGTGCGCGAGCTGGTCCAGCAGCACTTCAACGAGGAGCAACCGGCCATCGGCCTGTTGATCGACGACCGCCTGGTGGGCGTGGCGCTGATCGCACCGCCGCAGCGGCGCCTGGATATCACCGAGAGCTGGGCCTGGCGCCTGCGCATGCTGCTCACCACCGGATTCCGTTGCACCCGGCGCTATCTGGACTACCACGATGCGGTCCTGAGCTGTCTGCCGCCGGGCCCGTACCACGTGCTGCCGCTGCTGGGCGTTCACCCCGAGTTCCAGGGTAAACACCTGGGTGAACAACTGTTGGAGGCGCTGCATAACTGGTGCGCGGAAGATGCCGGCTCCCAGGGCATCGTCCTGGATACCGGCAACAGCCGTTACCTGGACTTCTACAAGCGACAGGGCTACGAGGAAATCGGCGAAGTGGCGGTCGGGCCGATCCGCGAGCATGTGTTCTTTCATCCGAACCCGCAGCCGGCGTTGACGGCGCAGGGATAGACAACAGGTACGGAACGGAGTGGGTTGCCAGGGAGAAGGGCGCTCCGCGCGTTGCTCGAATCGTGCTCAGTCGCTCTGGAACGCGCTTCGCTGCGTGTTAGCATCCCCGGCCATGATGTTCCGTACCAGCCTCTGCCTGTTTCTTTCGACCCTGTCGATCAGCGTTTCTGTGCTGGCCCAGAGCCAGCTCAGGGTGCGGATCGATCCTGCCAATGCCGCCCTCAAGGCCAACGTGGAAGCCCACATCGGCAACCTTGGCGAGCGCGACGAAGACGATCTGCGGCGCCTGGCTCGGGTCGCCGAGAGTCAGGTGCGCCAGGCTGCGGAGGCGCTGGGCTATTACCACGCGCAGATATCCAGCGAAGTGAGTGGCGGACCGCCGCCGCGCCTGACCCTGACCCTCCTGCCCGGCGAGCCGGTGCGGCTGCGCAACGTGACGGTGCGGATCGAAGGCGAGGCGACCCAACTGCGCGGGTTCCGTCTTCCCGACAGCAAGGTGCTGAAACCGGGGGCGCCGCTCAACCACGGCCATTACGAGGACGCCAAGAAGCTGATCGAGAACCAGGCCTCGCGCTATGGCTTCTTCAGTGGGCGCTTCGTCCGCAGCCGGCTGGCCGTCGACCCCGCCGCCGGGGTCGCTGATATCGAACTGATCTACGACAGCGGGCCGCGTTATCGCCTCGGCGCTGTGACCTTCAGCGGCGATTCCGTCCTCGATGAAGACCTTCTCCGGCGGATGGTGCCGTTCCAGGCGGGGTCGCCCTATGACTCCGAACTGATCGCCGACCTCCACCAGGCGCTGCAATCCAGCGGCTATTTCGAGGGGGTACGGGTGAACGCCATCCCGACCCAGGCCACGGCCGAGGAAATCCCGGTGGATGTCCACCTGACCATGCGCAAGCCACGTTCCTTCGGGCTTGGGCTTGGTTTTTCCACGGACGTCGGACCACGCGGGCGGGCCAACTGGACGCGCCACTGGGCCAACCCCCAGGGGCACAGTTACGGCACCGAGCTGGAGCTCTCAGCCCCTCGGCAGAACGTCGGGGTCTGGTACGACATCCCGCTGGACCCGCCGCTCACCGACAAGCTGCGATTCGTCGGCGGCTACCAGTATGAAGAGCTGGCCGACACCGATTCCCTCAGCCGCCTGCTCACGGTCGGCCCCGAATGGCACAGCCAGTTGCCCAGCGGCTGGCAACGGGTGCTGTCGCTGAAATGGCGCCATGAGGAATACCGCCTGGGCGACGATGCCGGGCTCAGTACCTTACTGATGCCGGGGGTCGCCTACTCCTACCTGCGCAGCGACAGCCGCCTCGATCCCAGCCGGGGCTACCGGCTGCAATGGGAGCTGTCCGCCGCCAAGGATGGTGTGTTCTCCGACGCCAACCTGGTGCACACAGCGGCCATGGCCAAGGGGCTGGTCACCCTGGCGGGCAAGCATCGCTTCCTCGGCCGGGTCCAGGTGGGGGGCAACCTCACCGACGGCTACAAGGGCATTCCGCCATCGTTGCGCTTTTTCGCCGGCGGCGACCAGAGCGTGCGCGGCTACGACTACCAGAGCCTGTCGCCGACCAACTCCGACGGCGACCGCATTGGTGGTCGCTACAGCGTCTCCGGTAGTGCCGAATACCAGTACAGCATCGCCGAACGCTGGCGCATTGCGACCTTCATCGATCAGGGCAACGCCTTCAACTCGCTGGACTTTCCCACCTTGAAGACCGGGGTTGGCTTCGGTGTGCGCTGGGTCTCGCCAGTGGGGCCGTTGCGCCTCGACCTCGCCCACCCGCTGGACGGCGAGGGGGGCGTCCGCCTGCACTTTTCCATGGGGCCGGAGTTATGAGACGGCGGAGGCGGATCGCTCTCGGCAGCGTCCTGGCGTTGGTCGTATTGTCGGTGCTGGCGCTCGTCGTGCTGCTCGGCAGCGAGACGGGGAGCCGATGGCTGTTCGGGCGGATACCGGGCGTGCAGGTGGATGGTTTCACGGGGCGCCTGGGCGGGAGCTGGCAGGCCGAACGCCTGTTCTGGCAGCAGGGCGAGCGTCGTGTCGAGCTGGAGGCGCCGCAACTCGCCTGGTCCCCCAGGTGTCTGCTGAGCCTGACCCTGTGCCTGGATCGCGTGATCGCCGAACGGGTGATCCTGACGTTCCCGCCTTCGCCCGAGGAAGAAACGGCACCGGTACCTCTTCAGCTTCCCGACCTGAATCTGCCGTTGGCGCTGCGGCTCGGCGAGGTGCGCGTCGGCAGCCTGTCGTTGAATGGCAGCGAGCAAGCGAGTGGCCTGCAATTACAGGCGCAATGGGCCGGCGAGGGTCTGCGAATCGAGCGCCTCAGCGCACGGCGCGGCGACCTGGCGCTGGAACTGAGGGGGAGCCTGACGCCCCGTGGAGACTGGCCGCTGGTTGCAGAGGGAAACGTGGCCTTGCCGGAAGTCGGCGAACAACCCTGGGTACTGGCGCTACGGGCCGACGGCGACCTGGCAGGCCGATTGAAACTGATCGCCGACAGCAGCGGCTATCTGGCCGCGCACTTGGAGGGCGACCTGCAACCCCTGGCGGAGAGCCTGCCGCTGCGGGCGCGGCTCACTGCCGATGGCTTCAAGCCGACCGCCGACCTGCCGGACACCCTGGTGCTTAATGCCGTGGAGCTGACCGCCGACGGCAATCTGGCCGAGGGCTACGAGATTCTCGGTACCGCCCGCTTGCCGGCGGAACAGTCGCCGATCGACCTCGCCCTGCAAGGCCGGGTCGATGGCAATGGTGCACGGATCGACGCGCTGGAGCTGCTGGCAACGAAAACCCAGCGCTTGGTCCTGAACGGCTCGGTGGACTGGCGGGAAACCTTGCAGGCGGAGGCCCGGGTGGACTGGCGCGACTTCCCCTGGCGTCGGCTCTATCCGATCGTTGACGAGCCCCCGGTAGTGCTGAAGACCCTCCAGGCCGAGGTGAGCTATCGCGAAGGCAGCTATCTGGGCAATTTCGACGCGTCGATGGAGGGGTCGGCTGGCTCGTTCACACTGGCCAGTCCGGTGAGTGGCGATCTTCAGCAAGTGCACTTGCCTTCGTTGCGGCTGGTCGCCGGCCAGGGCAGGGCGGAAGGGCAACTGAGCCTGGGTTTTGCCGACGGCATTCGCTGGAAGACCGACTTGACGCTCGACGATCTCGATCCCGCCTACTGGCTCGCGGAGCTGCCCGGGCGGCTGGCGGGCCCCTTGCGCAGCCAGGGCCAGTGGCGCGACGGGCGTCTCGGGCTGGATGCCGAACTGCACTTGGATGGCACGCTGCGCGGCCAGCCGGCGCAACTTCAATTGAGCGCCAACGGTGAGGGCGAGCGTTGGGCCCTGGGAGCGCTCGATGTGCGTCTGGGGCCGAATCGAATCCAGGGTGCGGGGCAACTGGAGCAGCGTCTGCAAGGCTACCTGAAGCTGGATATGCCGCGCCTCGGGTCGCTCTGGCCGGGCCTGAGCGGAGCCCTTAATGGCCGTCTCGACGTCGCCGGCACGCTCGACAAGCCGCAAGGGCAACTGCATCTGAAAGGGCAAACGGTGGCGTTCGAAGACAAGCGTCTGAAGGCATTGTCAGTCGATGCGCGTCTCGATGCCTCCCAGCACGGCGTCCTGGCAGCGGACCTGCAAGGCATCCGCCTGGGCGACAACGAACTGGGCCAGTTGCTGCTCAGCGGGCAGGGCGACCGTCAACGCCAGCAGCTCGAACTCAGCCTGGATGGGCCGAAGCTGCGCACCCATCTGGCCCTGGCCGGCGACTGGCAAACCCAGGCCCAAGGCTGGAGTTGGCGCGGGCAGATTCGCGACGGTCTGGTGGAAACCGGCGGGCAGCTCTGGAACCTGCAGCGGCCGGCGCGCTTGGAGCGGCTGGCGAGTGGGCGTATCGATCTCGGCGCCCATTGCTGGCAATCCAGCGTGGCCAGCCTGTGCGGCGAAGACCAACGCTTGATGCCGGACCCGCGTATCCGCTATCGGCTGCGCGGCTTTCCGCTGGACAGCCTGGCCCACTGGTGGCCGCAGGACTTCGCCTGGCAAGGCGAGCTGAACGCCGACCTCGAACTGGACCTGCCGGCTTCGGGGCCCAACGGGCGCATCCAGATCGATGCCAGCGGCGGCACCTTCCGCCTGCGCGAGGCGGGCGAGTGGCTGGAGTTCCCCTACGGGCAGCTCCGCCTGGACAGCCAGTTGCGTCCGCAGCGGGTCGACACGCGGCTGGACTTCATTGGTCAGCGTCTGGGCGATCTGACCCTGGAGGCACGCATCGATCCGCGTCCTGCCGCCAAATACTTGTCCGGGAGCTTCCAACTGCGCGGGCTGGACCTCTCCGTGGCGCGTCCCTTCGTGCCGATGGTCGAGCAACTCGAGGGTCACCTGAATGGCAACGGCACGCTGAGCGGCAGTCTGCAACAACCGCAAATCGACGGTCGTATCGTGCTCGATGGAGGGCAGATCGGCGGAGGTGACTTGCCGACCCGTTTCGATGACTTGCGTCTGCAAGCGCTGATCGCCGGCGAAAGCCTGCAACTCAGCGGCGACTGGAAGAGCGGAGAGCATGGCCAGGGTTCCCTCAGCGGCGAAATGGCCTGGAGCGACGACCTGGCGCTGGACCTGCGCGTACGCGGCAACCGCCTGGCGGTGGTCGTCGATCCCTACGCCGAGCTGGAAGTGGAGCCGGACATGCGCATCGGCATGGCCGGCGATCGGTTGGCCCTGACCGGCAAGGTCCTGGTGCCACGCGGGGCGATCACCGTGCGCGAGCTACCGCCGTCCACGGTGAAAGTCTCGCCGGATACGGTGGTTGTCGGCGCGGAGAAACCGGAGGCGGGGCAGGGGATGTCGGTGGCCATGGATATCGACGTGGAAGTGGGGCAGGACAAGCTGACCTTCTCCGGTTTCGGTCTGAACGCCGAACTCGCCGGCTACATGCACATCGGCGACAACCTGGATGCCCGCGGCGAGCTGAACCTGAACAACGGCCGTTACCGCGCCTATGGCCAGCGCCTCACCATTCGCCGGGCGCGCCTGCTGTTCGCCGGGCCGATCGACCAGCCGTACCTGGACGTGGAGGCGATCCGCCGGGTCGAAGACGTGGTGGCCGGCCTGCGCCTGACCGGCAACGCCGCCGCGCCACGCACCGAAGTGTTTTCCGAACCGGCGATGAGCCAGGAACAGGCACTGTCCTACCTGGTTCTCGGCCGTCCGCTGGGCGGCGACCAGGGCGACAACAACATGCTGGCCCAGGCCGCCCTCGGGCTCGGCCTGGCCGGCAGCTCATCGATCACCGGTGGGCTGGCGAAGAACCTAGGCATCGAGAATTTCCAGCTCGAAGCCGAAGGCAGCGGCAACGCCACCAGCGTGGTCGCCAGCGGCAGCCTGACCGAACGACTGAGCCTGCGCTACGGCGTTGGCGTGTTCGAACCCGCCAATACCATCGCGCTGCGCTACCAATTGACCAAACGCGTCTTCCTCGAAGCCGCCAGCGGCCTGGCTAGCTCGCTGGACATCTTCTACAAGCGGGATTTTTAGTCATTCGGCCGGCGGGGGCGTGGCCGAATGAATTCGCCCCTACAAGGGCATGCCTTTGTCTTCGGTGTAGGAGCGAGCCAAAGATCAGACATTCACCATGTGCATGATCGCCTCCGGGTAACGCGTGCCGACGGCGGCGTCGACCGGGAAGATGGCGTCGATTCGCGCCAGTTCGTCGGCCGTGAGCTGTACGTCGAGGGCGCCGAGGTTTTCTTCCAGATACCGACGGCGCTTGGTGCCGGGGATCGGGATCACGTCGTCACCCTGGGCCAGCACCCAGGCCAGGGCAAGTTGCGACGGCTTGACGCCCTTTTCCTCCGCCAGGACCTTCACCTGCTCCACCAGTCGCAGGTTGCGGGCGAAGTTCTCGCCCTGGAAGCGCGGGCTGGAGCGACGATAGTCGTCCTCGGCGAAGTCGGCCGGCGATGTGATCGCGCCCGTGAGGAAGCCCCGGCCCAAGGGGCTGTACGGAATGAAGGCGATGCCCAGGCGCCGGCAGGCTTCCAGGGTGCCGTTGGTTTCCGGGTCGCGGGTCCACAGCGAATATTCGCTCTGCAGTGCGCTGATCGGGTGCACCGTGCACGCCCGCTCCAGGGTGTTGGCGGACGCTTCGCTCAGCCCCAGGTAGCGGACCTTGCCGGCCCGAACCAGCTCGGCCATGGCGCCGACGGTCTCCTCGATGGGTACCTGCGGATCGATGCGGTGCTGGTAGTAGAGGTCCAGATGGTCGACGCCGAGGCGCTTCAGGCTGCCCTCGATGGCTTGGCGCACGTATTCCGGACGCCCGCTGACGCCACGTACGGACGGATCGTTCGGATCGCGCAGAATACCGAACTTGCTGGCCAGGAACACCTGGTCACGCTTGCCCCGGATGGCACGGCCGACCAGCTCCTCGTTGGTGAACGGGCCGTACATGTCGGCGGTATCGAAGAAATTCAGCCCCAGCTCCAGGGCTCGGTGCAGGGTGGCGACGGATTCCCGGTCGTCGCGGCCGGCGACATAGAAGTCGCTCATGCCCATGCAGCCCAGGCCGATGGCGGATACCTCCGGGCCGTTGCGGCCAAGTCGTCGGGTTTTCATAGGGACACTCCCTTCAATGGATGGCGGAAAGATTGCGGATTCATTCTTGTTGTTGATCCTGACTAGATAAACCGGATAAAAACGCATTCACCATTCGTAACCGGCGAATAATTGACATGGACCGATTCATTGCCATGCGGGTATTCACCCGCATCGTGGAGCTGGGCGGATTCGGCAAGGCCGCCGACAGCCTGCACATGCCGCGGGCTTCCGTGACCACCTTGATCAAGCAACTGGAGGCACACCTGGGCGTACAGCTCCTGCAACGCACCACGCGCCAGGTCAGCCCGACCCTGGACGGTGCCGCCTACTACGAACGTTGCGTGCGGCTGCTGGCGGACCTGGAAGAAACCGAGTCGCTGTTCTCCGAGGCACGTCGCAATCCGCAGGGCAAGCTGCGTGTCGACATGCCCGGCTCCCTCGGCCGGCTGGTGATCGTGCCCGCACTGCCGTCGTTCTGCCGACGCTACCCGCGCCTCGAGTTGGAACTGAGCACCAACGACCGCCCGGTGGACCTGATTCGCGAGGGTGTGGATTGCGTGCTGCGTGGCGGCGACGTGCTCGACGACAGCCTGGTGGCCCGGCCGCTGGCCAGGCTCACCCAGGTCACCTGCGCCAGCCGGGCCTATCTGGACGAGCATGGCACGCCGCAGGACCCGGATGATCTGCAAGGGCACTGCGCGGTCAACTACTTGTCCGCGGTCACCGGTCGGCCGTTCGCGCTGGAGTTCATGGACGGCGCTACGTTGTTAACCCGCACTTTGCCCGGACAACTGGCGGTGAACGGTGCCGACGGCTACGTGGCCGCCTGCGAGGCCGGGCTCGGGTTGATCCAGGCACCGTACTACCACGTCGCGACGCAGATCGCCCGCGGCGACTTGTGCGAGGTCCTGGCGCGCTGGCGCCCGCCGCCATTGCCGCTGACCGCGCTGTATCCGCCGCATCGCCAGTTGTCACGGCGGGTCAGGGTCTTCGTCGATTGGCTGGCGGAGTTATTCGGTAACCAGAATTGGGACGGTGGCAATGACATCATGCCGAGTCGAATCCGCGACGAATGAGCGAGGCGCAGAAAATTCACCCAAGCATTCCTGTCTAAAGAGTTAAAATCCCCAACTTCCGCTTCCTATACTGTGCGCCCGCAAGCACGGCCCGCGCTTGCGGACCCGGCGATTGCCTCGCCGGCAGCAGGGGAGCGAGGGGCAGTGGAGCGTTTACCCGCTTCGATGCCCGAACCGGAACTCTGCCTCATCCAGGCAGCTCAGCACGCGACGGCGAACCCACCGGTACGCCGATCCGAACAAGGCGAGGGGAACCACCCCTGGCCGTGACAACAAGAAAAAGGAGCCTTAAATGGAATCCCTCAACAATCTGGTCAACGCCATCAACGGCATCGTCTGGGGCCCACCCATGCTGGTGCTGATCCTCGGCACCGGCCTGATCCTGATGCTCATGCTCAAGTTCATGCCCCTGGCCAAGATCCCGGCCGGTTTCCGCCTCATGTGGCAGGGCCGGACCAAGGGTGACGACGAGTCCGGCGAGATCAGCCCGTTCCAGGCGCTGATGACGTGCCTGGCGGCAACCGTGGGGACCGGCAACATCGCCGGTGTGGCCACCGCGATCTTCCTCGGCGGCCCGGGGGCGCTGTTCTGGATGTGGTGTACCGCACTGGTGGGTATGGCCACCAAGTACGCCGAAGTGACGCTGGCGGTGCACTACCGCGAGAAGGATGACCGCGGCGAGCACGTCGGCGGACCGATGTACGCGATCAAGAACGGCCTGGGCAAGAAGTGGCTGTGGCTGGGCACCGCCTTCGCCATCTTCGGCGGGCTGGCCGGCTTCGGCATCGGCAACATGGTCCAGGTCAACAGCATGGCGCACGCCCTGCAAACCACCTTCAACGTACCGCTGTGGCTCACCGGCCTGGTGTCGATGATCTTCGTCGGCCTAGTCATCCTCGGCGGCATCCAGCGCATCGGCAAGGTCGCCGCGACCCTGGTACCGTTCATGTGCGTGGCCTACATCGTGGCCGCCATCGTCGTACTGGTGGTACATGCCGATGCCATTCCGGCCGCCTTCTCGCTGATCTTCACCCACGCCTTCACGCCTGTCGCCGCCACCGGTGGCTTCGCCGGCGCGGCGGTGATGGCGGCGATCCGCTTCGGTGTCGCCCGCGGCATCTTCTCCAACGAGGCCGGTCTCGGTACCGCTGGTATCGCCCAGGCCGCCGGCACCACCAACAGCCCGGTGCGCTCCGGCCTGATCGGCATGCTCGGGACTTTCATCGACACCCTGATCATCTGCTCGCTGACTGGCCTGGCGATCATCTGCTCCGGCGTCTGGACCGGCGGCGCCAGCGGCGCGGCACTCTCCGCGGCGGCCTTCGAGGCGGCCATGCCGGGCGTTGGCGGTTCGATCCTGACCGTGGCCCTGGTGATCTTCGCCTTCACCACCATCCTCGGCTGGAGCTACTACGGCGAGAAGTGCTGGGAATTCCTGGTGGGTACCAAGGCGATCTGGCCGTTCCGCGTCGTCTGGGTGCTGGCCGTGCCGTTCGGTGCCATCGCCCAGCTCGATTTCGCCTGGCTGGTGGCGGATACCCTCAATGGCCTGATGGCGATCCCGAACCTGCTGTCGCTGCTGCTGCTCAGCCCGGTGGTGGTGAAGCTGACCCGGGATTACTTCGCGAAAAACTGATGTGCCGCCGTGTGCCGGAAGAAAGTCTGACTTGGGGGTCAGGACATTTTTTCCGGCCCGTGCTTAACTGTGCGTTTTCCACGTAATCCATCACCCGAACAAGGAATCGATCCATGGCTCAAGTGACCCTCAAGGGCAATCCGGTGCAAGTCGAAGGCCAACTGCCGCAACCCGGCCAGCAGGCGCCAGCCTTCACCCTGGTCGGTGCCGGTCTGGCCGACGTGAGCCTGGCCAGCCTGGCCGGCAAGCGCAAGGTGCTGAATATTTTCCCCAGCATCGACACCCCGACCTGCGCCACCTCGGTACGCAAGTTCAACGCCGAGGCGAGCAAGCTGGAGAACACCGTGGTGCTGTGCATCTCCGCCGACCTGCCGTTCGCCCAGGCCCGTTTCTGCGGTGCCGAGGGACTGGAAAACGTACAGAACCTGTCCACCATGCGTGGCCGAGAGTTCCTGCAGAACTACGGCGTCGCCATTTCCAGCGGCCCGCTGACCGGTGTCGCCGCCCGCGCCGTGGTGGTGCTGGATGAGAACGACAAGGTGCTGCACAGCGAACTGGTCGCCGAGATCGGCAGCGAGCCGAACTACGAGGCCGCTCTCGCAGCCCTCAAGTAACAGCCGGCAACAATCCGGAACGGCCTGCTTCGCAGGCCGTTTTTCTTTGCAGGTCATGCACTTGGTGAGGCAGGGGAAGCGTAAAAGAGCGGTAAAGACGCTTTGCTTGAACGGCCCGACTGCTTATCGTTCACGCTCCTCGAACAGTGACGCTCATCATGTCCGACACGCAGACGTCTTCCCGCTTTTCCCGCCGCTGGTTGTTCTCGGCCCTCGGCCTGCTCGTCATCGTCTTGCTGCTCTGGTGGTTCTGGCCCAGCCCGCCTGCGGAACAGAAAGGCCGCGGTCCCTGGGGACGCGGCGACGGCGGGCCGGTGCCGGTGCGCGTGGCGCCGGTGGAACAGGGCGACTTCGCCATCCAGTTGAAGGCGCTGGGTACCGTCACTGCCTACAACACCGTCAACGTGCGCAGCCGGGTGGACGGCGAGCTGGTCAAGGTGTTCTTCGCGGAGGGGCAGATGGTCAAGGCCGGCGACCTGCTGGCGGTGATCGACCCGCGTCCCTATGAAGTGGCCCTGCAACAGGCCGAAGGCACCCTCCAGGAAAACCGCGCCCAGTTGCAGAACGCCGAGATCGACCTCAAGCGCTACCAAGGCCTCTACGCGGAAGACTCCATCGCCAAGCAGACCCTGGACACCCAACTGGCTCTGGTGAATCAGTACCGGGGCACCTTGCAGGCCAACCAGGCGGCGGTCAACGAAGCCAAGCTCAACCTCCAGTTCACCCAGATACGCGCGCCGATCTCCGGACGCCTCGGCTTGCGCCAGGTGGACGTCGGCAACCTGATCAGCAGCGGCGACACCACGCCGCTGGTGGTGATCACCCAGACCCTGCCGATCGCCGTCAGCTTCACCTTGCCCGAAGGGGACCTGCCGCAAGTGCTCAAGGCACGCGCCAGTGGCCGCGAGCCGCTGGTGGTGGAGGCCTGGGATCGCAGCGAGCGCCAGTTGCTGGCCACCGGCGAGCTGGAAAGCCTGGACAACCAGATCGACACCACCACCGGCACCGTGCGGATGAAGGCGCGGTTTGCCAATGCCGACGAAATCCTCTTCCCCAACCAGTTCGTCAACGTGCGTCTGCGCGTGGAAACCCGCCGGCAGGCCAGCATGATTCCCGCCGCGGCGCTGCAATACGGTTCGCGCGGGACCTTCGTGTTCGTCGTCGGCGCGGATGACAAAGTCTCGGTGCGTAGCGTCCAGGCCGGCCCGAGCGATGGTGAGCGCACCTTGATCGAAGAAGGCGTGGCCCTGGGCGAACGGCTGGTACTGGAAGGGACCGACCGCCTGCGCGACGGCGCCAAGGTGGAAGTGATCACCGACCCGGCACCCACCCCGTTGCCGGCCATGTCCAGCGAAGGCGACGAGAAGAAGCGCGACGCATGAACCTGTCCCGCCCGTTTATCCTGCGGCCGGTCGCCACCACGCTGCTGATGGTGGCGATCTTCCTTGCCGGGATCATTGCCTACCGGATGCTGCCGGTCTCCGCGCTGCCCGAGGTGGATTACCCGACCATCCGCGTGCTGACGCTCTATTCCGGCGCCAGCCCGGAGGTGATGACCAGCGCGGTGACGGCGCCGCTGGAGCGCCAGTTCGGCCAGATGCCGGGCTTGAAGCAGATGTCCTCGACCAGTTCCGGCGGCGCCTCGGTGATCACCCTGCGCTTCAACCTGGAAATGTCCCTGGACGTCGCCGAGCAGGAGGTCCAGGCGGCGATCAACGCGGCCACCAACCTGCTGCCCAACGACCTGCCGGCGCCGCCCGTGTACAACAAGGTCAACCCGGCCGACACTCCGGTGCTGACCCTGGCGATCAGCTCGAAGACCATGAGCCTGCCGCAAGTCCATGACCTCGTGGATACCCGCATGGCGCAGAAGATCGCCCAGATCAGCGGCGTCGGCCTGGTTACCCTGGCCGGCGGCCAGCGCCCGGCGGTGCGTATCCGCGTCAACCCCGAGGCACTGGCGTCCTACGGGCTGAACCTGTCCGACGTGCGCAGCCTGATCACCGCCTCCAACGTCAACCAACCCAAGGGTAACTTCGACGGCCCGACCCGCGTTTCCCAGCTCGATGCCAATGATCAGCTCAAGTCCGCCGATGAATACCGCGACCTGATCCTTACCTACCAGAACGGCGCGGCGTTGCGCCTGAAAGACGTCGCCACCATCATCGACGGTGCCGAGAACGAACGCCTGGCCGCCTGGGCCAACCGGCAGGAAGCGGTGCTGCTGAACATCCAGCGCCAACCCGGCGCCAACGTCATCGACGTGGTGGACCGTATCCAGATGCTGTTGCCGCAGATCACCGCCGGGCTGCCCGCCAGCCTCGACGTGGTGACGCTCACCGACCGCACCCAGACCATCCGCGCCGCCGTCAGCGATGTGCAGCACGAGCTGCTGCTGGCGGTGATCCTGGTGGTGCTGGTGACCTTCCTGTTCCTGCGCAAGCTGGCGGCCACGGTGATCCCGTCCATCGCCGTGCCGCTGTCATTGATCGGCACCTTCGTGGTCATGCACCTGGCCGGGTTCTCGGTCAACAACCTGACTCTGATGGCCCTGACCATCGCCACCGGTTTCGTGGTGGACGACGCCATCGTCATGCTGGAGAACATCGCCCGCCACCTGGAGGAGGGCGAGACGCCGCTGAACGCGGCGCTCAAGGGTGCGCGGCAGATCGGCTTCACCCTGGTGTCGCTGACCTTCTCGCTGATCGCCGTGCTGATCCCGCTGCTGTTCATGGCTGACGTGGTGGGCCGGTTGTTCCGCGAGTTCGCCATCACCCTGGCGGTGGCCATCCTGATCTCCCTGGTGGTGTCCCTGACCCTCACGCCGATGATGTGCGCGCGCCTGCTCAAGCCGGAGAAAACTGGCGAGGAGGGGCGTTTCTACCGGGCGGCGGGTGCCTTCATCGACGGCATGATCGAGCGCTATTCCCACGGCCTGAAATGGGTGTTGCGCCATCAACCGCTGACCCTGCTGGTGGCGGTGATCACCCTCGGCCTGACCGTGCTGCTCTACCTGGCGGTGCCCAAGGGCTTCTTCCCGGTGCAGGACACAGGAGTGATCCAGGGCATCTCCGAAGGCCCGCAGACCATTTCCTTCCGCGCCATGAGCGAGCGCCAACAGGCCCTGGCGGAAGCGATCCTGCGCGATCCGGCGGTGGCCAGTCTGTCGTCCTACATCGGGGTCGACGGCGATAATCCGACCCTGAACAGCGGGCGCCTGCTGATCAACCTCAAGCCGCACGCGGAGCGCGACGTCACTGCTAGCGAGGTGATCGAACGGCTGCGTCCGGAGCTGGCACGCTTGCCGGGCGTCCAGGTCTATCTCCAGCCGGTGCAGGACCTGACCATCGAGGACCGGGTCAGCCGCACCCAGTTCCAGCTCAGCCTGGAATCCCCGGACGCGGCGCTGCTGGAGGAATGGACGCCCAGGCTGGTGGACGCCTTGCGCCAGCAGCCGGAGTTGACCGATGTCACCAGCGATCTGCAGAACCGTGGTCTGCAAGTGTTCCTGGAAATCGACCGCGACGCCGCCAGCCGCCTCGGCGTCAGCGTTACCGACATCGACGATGCGCTCTACGATGCCTTCGGCCAGCGGCAGATATCCACCATCTTCACCCAGGCCAGCCAGTACCGCGTGGTGCTGGAGACCCAGGCCGCCGACCGCCTCGGCCCGGCGGCGCTGCGCCAGATCCATGTGGCCACGGCGGAGGGCGGGCAGGTGCCGCTGTCGTCGCTGGCGCGCATCACCGAGCGGCCGACCGCGCTGCTGATCAACCACATCGGCCAGTTCCCGGCGGTGACCCTGTCGTTCAACCTGGCATCCGGCGTGGCCTTGGGCGAGGCGGTGCAGGTCATCGAACGGGTGGAACAGGAGATCGGCCTGCCAGGCGGCATCCAAACCGAGTTCCAGGGTGCCGCCGAAGCCTTCCGCGCCTCGCTGTCGAGCACGCTGCTGCTGATCCTCGCGGCCGTCGTGACCATGTACATCGTGCTGGGCGTGCTCTACGAGAGCTACATCCACCCGATCACCATCCTCTCCACCTTGCCATCGGCCGGTGTCGGTGCGTTGCTGGCGTTGCTACTGACCGGCAACGACCTCGGTCTGATCGCCATCATCGGCATCATCCTGCTGATCGGCATCGTCAAGAAGAACGCGATCATGATGATCGACTTCGCCCTGGACGCCGAACGCCACCAGGGGATGAGCCCGGAAGAGGCGATCTACCAGGCGGCACTGCTGCGTTTCCGGCCGATCCTGATGACCACCCTTGCGGCCCTGTTCGGCGCCATCCCGCTGATGCTCGCCACCGGCTCCGGCGCCGAACTGCGCCAGCCGCTCGGCCTGGTGATGGTGGGTGGGCTGCTGGTCAGCCAGGTGCTGACTCTGTTCACCACACCGGTGATCTACCTCTGGTTCGACCGCCAGTCGCGGCGCTTCATGCGCCGTAGCGCGGCGGGGGTGGCCTTGTGAGCTTCAAGCGGCAAGGGGGGAGCGGTAAGCATCGCTGGCTGGGGGCGTTTGGCGAGTTGGCTGGGCATTGGTGTGTGACGAGACTCTGCCCCCTAACCCCAGCCCTCTCCCCAAAGGGGCGAGGGGGTAATCGTGTTGCCTGTAGTCACGGCGTAAAACCGAGGCTCGGTTTTGCACGAACCGCTCCCTCTTGGGGTGAGGGGGAGGTCTTTCGCCGGACAACAAACCCTCCCATCTCCACAAACCCCCTTGAAGTGCTCCCGGCTGCTTCCCCGCTATGAACCTGTCCGCGCCCTTCATCCTCCGCCCGGTGGCGACGTTGCTGCTCAGCTTGGCGATTCTCCTGCTTGGCGGTTTGAGCTTCGGGCTGCTGCCGGTGGCGCCACTGCCGAAGATGGATTTCCCGGCCATCACTGTGCAGGCCAACCTGCCGGGGGCCAGCCCGCAGATCATGGCGGCGACGGTGGCGACACCGCTGGAGCGGGCCCTCGGCACCATCGCCGGGATCAGCGAGATGACCAGCCGCAGCAGCCAGGGCTCGACGCGGATCATCATCCTCTTCGATATCGACCGCGACATCGACGCCGCCGCCCGAGAGGTGCAGGCGGCCATCAACGCGGCGCGCAATCTGTTGCCCAGCGGCATGCGCAGCATGCCCACCTACCGCAAGGTCAACCCGTCGCAGGCGCCGATCATGGTGCTTTCGCTGACCAGCGATGTACTCAGCAAGGGCCAGCTCTACGACGTCGCCTCCACCCTGGTGGCGCAGAAACTATCCCAAGTGGCCGGGGTGGGCGAAGTGCAAATCGGCGGAAGCTCGCTGCCGGCGGTGCGAGTGTCGCTGGAGCCGCGTTTGCTGGATCAATACGGCATCGCCCTGGACGACGTGCGCCAGGCGATCACGGCGGCCAGCGCTCAGCGGCCGAAGGGGGCGGTGGAAGATGACCAACGCCACTGGCAGGTGCAGGCCAACGACCAGCTCGACCGCGCTGCGGATTACTCTCCGCTGATCATTCGCCAGCAGAACGGAGCCAGCGTGCGCCTGGGCGACGTGGCGACGGTGGTGGACGGGGTGGAGGACCGCTATAACAGCGGCTTCTACAACGACGAGCAGGCCGTGCTGGTGGTGATCAACCGCCAGGCTGGCGCCAATATCATCGAGACTATCTCGGACATCCGCGCCCAGCTACCGGCCTTGCGTGAAGTGATCCCGGCCAGTGTCGAGCTGGAAGTGGCCATGGACCGCTCACCGGTGATCCGCGCCACCCTGCACGAGGCGGAACGCACCCTGCTGATCGCCGTCGCCCTGGTGATCCTGGTGGTGTTCGCCTTCCTTGGCCGCTGGCGCGCGGCGCTGATTCCGGCACTGGCGGTACCGGTGTCGCTGGTCGGCACCTTCGCCGCGATGTACCTGATGGATTTCTCCTTGAACAACCTGTCGCTGATGGCGCTGATCATCGCCACCGGCCTGGTGGTGGACGACGCCATCGTGGTGCTGGAGAACATTTCGCGGCACATCGAGAACGGCGAGCCGCCGTTGCAAGCCGCGCTGAACGGCTCGCGGGAAGTGGGTTTCACCCTGCTGTCGATGAACCTGTCGCTGGTGGTGGTGTTCGTCTCCATCCTGTTCATGAGCGGCATCGTCGAGCGGCTGTTCCGTGAGTTCTCCTTGACCCTGGCGGTAGCCATCCTGATCTCGCTGCTGGTCTCGCTGACGCTGACGCCGATGCTCTGCGCCCGCTGGCTCCGTGAGGAAGAACAGCGCGAGCCGGGCCGCCTGCGGCGTTTCGGCCAGCGCTTGCAGGAGCGGGTACTGGAAGGCTATCGGCGAAGCCTGGACTGGGCGCTGGCTCATTCGCGGCTGACGTTGTTCAGCCTGATCGCCACCATTGGACTGAACGTCTACCTGTACGTTGCGGTGCCCAAGACTTTCATGCCGCAGCAGGACACCGGCCAGTTGATCGGCATGGTCCGCGGCGACGACGGCCTGTCGTTCCAGGTCATGCAGCCGAAGATGGAAACCTATCGCCGCGCAGTGCTGGCCGACCCGGCGGTGGAAAGCGTGGCCGGCTTCATCGGCGGCAACGGCGGGATCAACAATGCCTTTCTGATCGTGCGGCTGAAACCCATGGGCGAACGCACGGATTCCGCCCAGGAAGTGATCGACCGGTTGCGCGAGAGCGTACCCAAGGTGCCCGGCGGACGCATGTTCCTGATGCCCGACCAGGACTTGCAGTTCGGTGGGCGGGAAGGGCGAAGCACCTCGAACGAATACGTGCTGCTGGCCAGCGACCTGGACGACCTGCGCATCTGGCTGCCCAAGGTCCGCGATGCGCTCGCGGCACTGCCCGAACTGACCGATATCGACGCCAACGAAGGCGAGGGCGCCCAGCAGGTGCGCCTGGTGATCGACCGTGAAACGGCCAAGCGCCTCGGCATCGACATGGCCATGGTCACGGCGGTGCTGAACAACGCCTTCAGCCAGCGGCAGATTTCCACCATCTACGACAGCCTCAACCAGTACAGCGTGGTGATGGAAGTCGACCCGAAGTACGCCCAGAGCCCCGAAGTGCTGGAGCAGGTCCAGGTGATCACGGCGGACGGCGCACGCGTGCCGCTGTCCACCTTCGCCCACTGGGAGCGCAGCCTGGAAGAGGACCGGGTCAACCATCAGGGCCAGTTCGCCGCGGAGAGCATCGGTTTCTCCCTGGCCCCCGGCATCAGCATGGAACAGGCCACCGCCGCCATCGAGCGGGCGGTGGCCCGGGTTGGGCTGCCCACCGACGTGCAGGGCATGCTGGGCGGTACCGGTGGGGTGTTCCAGAAGGCCCAGCAGGCGCAGCCACTGATGCTGCTGGGTGCGCTGCTGGTGGTCTACATCGTGCTCGGCGTGCTCTACGAGAGTTACGTCCACCCGTTGACCATCCTCTCGACATTGCCCTCGGCCGGGGTCGGCGCACTGCTGGCGATCCAGTTGTTCGGCCAGCAGTTCAGCCTGATCTCCCTGCTCGGTCTGTTCCTGCTGATCGGCGTGGTGAAGAAGAACGCCATCCTGATGATCGACCTCGCCCTGCAGTTGGAACGGCGTGAGCATTTCAGCCCCGAGGCATCGATCCGCCAGGCCTGCCTGCTGCGCTTCCGACCGATCCTGATGACCACCTTGGCGGCGATCCTCGGCGCACTGCCGTTGATCCTGTTCAGCGCCGAGGGCTCGGAAATGCGCAAGCCGCTGGGTATCGCCATCGTCGGCGGCCTGGTGCTCAGCCAGTTGCTCACCCTCTACACCACCCCGGTGGTCTACCTGTATTTCGACCGCCTGCGCCACCGTGTCAACCGCTGGCGCGGCGTGCGGACGGACGCCTCGTTGGAAACTCCGCTATGAATGCTCTTCTTCCAGATCGCCCCGGAACCCGCCGAAAGCTCATGCATGCCACCGGCGCTGCGTTTTTCGCCATGCTGCTCGCCGGTTGCACTCTCGGTCCGGACTACCAGCGCCCCGAACTGACGGTGCCCGCGCAGTACCGCGAGGCCGAAGGCTGGAAGCCGGCGCAGCCGGCCGATGCCGTGGAGCGGGGTGCCTGGTGGGCGCTGTACGGAGATGCCGAACTGGACGCGCTGGTCCAGCGGCTTAACCTGAACAACCAGAACGTCGCCGCCGCCGAGGCGCAGTACCGTCAGGCCCGTGCCTTGGTGCGCAGCGCGCGGGCCGGATTCTTCCCGACGCTCTCCGGCAACGCCGGCGTGACCCGTTCCGGCCGAGGCGGTGGCGACAGCAGCGTGACCACGGCGAACGGCCAGACCTTCAGCACCTCCAGCGGTGGCGTTTCGAAGACCTACGACGCCAGCCTGGGCGTGAGTTGGGAGCTGGACCTGTGGGCTAAGCTGCGCCGCAACCTAGAGGCCAACCGCGCCAGTGCCGAGGCCAGCGAAGCCGACCTTGCGGCGATGCGCCTGAGCATGCAGTCCGAACTGGTGCAGAACTACCTGCAACTGCGCGTGCTGGACGAGCAGAAGCGCCTGCTGGATGCCACGGTCGCGGCCTACGAGCGCTCCCTGCGACTCACCGAAAACCAGTACCGCGCGGGCATCGTGCCGAAGTCCGATGTCACCCAGGCACAGACCCAGTTGAAGAGCACCCAGGCCGAGGCCATCGACCTGGAATGGCAGCGCGCCCAGATCGAACATGCGCTGGCGGTGCTGATCGGCGTTCCGCCGGCGGAGTTCGCCATTGCACCGAGCGAGGCGGTGCCGAGCCTTCCGGCGCTGCCCGCGGGTGTGCCGTCGCAACTGCTGGAACGCCGCCCGGATATCGCCGCCGCCGAGCGCCGGGTGATGGCGGCTAACGCGCAGATCGGCGTCGCCGAAGCTGCCTGGTTCCCGGACCTCACCCTGTCCGCCAACGGCGGCTACAGCGGCAGCAGCTTCGCCGACTGGTTCGAGGTGCCGAACCGTTATTGGTCGCTGGGGCCGCAGCTGGCCCTGACCCTGTTCGACGGCGGCGCGCGCCGCGCCGAGCTGGAACGCAGCGAAGCCAGCTACGACCAGACCGTGGCCGAGTACCGTCAGGCCGTGCTCGATGGCTTCCGCGAGGTGGAGGACTATCTGGTGCAATTGCGTGTGCTGGAACGCGAGGCTGGGGTACGCCAGGACGCCCTGGACGCCGCCCGCGAGTCGCTGCGCTTGATCGAGAACCAGTACCGCGCCGGTACCGTGGACTACAACAGCGTGGTCACCGTCCAGGCCACCGCCCTGAACAACGAACGCACCGCGCTGAGCCTGCTGGGCAGCCGCCTCACCGCCAGCGTGCAACTGATCACCGCGCTGGGAGGGACCTGGGACGAGCACTGACGCCCCAGTGCTGGCTGTAGCCCGAATAAGCGCCGGCGCAATCCGGGAACAGGCTCTCCCGGATTGAGCCAAGGCTTATCCGAGCTACGAAAGCCTGTGTTTTCGTGGGAGCCAGCTCTGCTGGCGAAGCTTTCGCTCGGCCCAGTTCGCGAGCAGAGCTCGTCGTTTCTACAAAGGCAACACCGGACTCTGATAGGGCGAATAAATTCGTCCCTACAAGGGCTGCGCCCGGGAGCGAATTCATTCGCGATGGACCGAAAGACCGCATTCGCGGATGAATCCGCTCCCACAGGATCGATGCCACTCGCACCGCTTTTCGTAGGAGCCAGCTCTGCTGGCGAAGCTTTCGCGCTGCCAATCGCGAGTAGAACCGTGAGGCTGCCCTCACTCATCCTCGATCAGGTTCCGACGCTCGTCCGCCGCGCCGGCCGCTACCAGGCGCTGGGCTTCGTCCTCGGAAATCAGCAGGCGGGCCGCGCCGCTTTCCAATACCGACATGCGTGCCTGCGCATCGGTGGTGATGCGTACTTCGGAGAGCGGCTTGTGGTATTCGATGCCTTCCACGCTGAAACGACAGGAAGCGTTGTCGATGTCTATTTCGACCGCCATGGCGGTGTCCTCCGGGTTCTGCGGGTTCTCTCTTGTCTGACCATGCTCGGGCGGATCGGTTGAGGCCGAACGGGAAAAACCTCGGTACCGGCAACTCCGGGCTTGGCTGTCTGTCCATCCTTTGAGGATGTTGCTGGCAAGCGGAGGCTCCATGAGCTGGTGGCAGACGGTCGCGGCGACGCTGGCGGAAGAATTTTCCGATTTGACCGATGTGGCTCAACTCACGCGTTTCAGCGTGCGCATGCTGCTGGCTGCGCTGTTGGGTGGGCTACTCGGCTGGGAGCGCGAGCAGAAGGGCAAGGCGGCAGGGCTGCGGACCCACATGCTGGTTGCCGTGGGGGCCGCGTTGTTCGTGATGGTGCCGCAGCAGGCCGGCACTTCGGCGGCGGACCTGAGCCGGGTGATCCAGGGCGTCATCGCCGGTATCGGCTTTCTCGGCGCCGGCAGCATCCTCAAGGGCAGCGACGAAGAGCACGTGAAAGGGCTCACCACCGCCGCCAACATCTGGCTGACCGCAGCCATTGGCGTGGCCGTGGGGCTGGGGCGGGAAACCTCGGCGATCCTCGCCACGCTGCTGGCCCTGGTCGTCCTGGTGTTTCTGAGCAGGGTGGAGCAGGCCGGCAAGGATTGACCGACAGGAGCGGATCGTTCCCACGCTCTGCGTGGGAATGCACGCTTTCTAGGCCTACCGGATCGCCGCCAACTTCACGGTGCTGATCGTCGGGCGCAACGGTGGAAAGTCGTCCGGGGTCAGGGTTTCTTTCTCCAGGAGCAGGCGGGCGCCATGTTCCAGGTCGTTCCGGTGGGTGGCGAGCAGTTCCTTGGCCTGTGCATAGGCTTCATCGATCAGCCCCTTGACGGCCAGGTCGATCTCCCGCGCGGTCTGCTCGGAGAAGTCCTTCTCGCGTACACCGATCATGTGGTCGCCGAGGTAGCTGGCGCTCTGCCGTTCCAGCACGGCCTGGCCGAGCAGTTCGCTCATGCCGAAGCGGGTAACGATCTGCCGGGCGATATCGGTGACCTTGGCCAGATCGTCGGCGGCACCGGTGGAAACCTCGGCGAATACCAATTCTTCGGCGGCACGGCCGGCGAGCAGTACCACCATGCGGCTCTTCAGCTCCTGCAGGGTGATCAGGAAGCGGTCTTCGGTGGGCCGCTGCAGGGTGTAGCCCAGGGCACCGATGGAGCGTGGGATGATCGAAACCTTGTGCACCGGATCCATGCCGGGCAGCAGGGCCGCCGCCAGGGCATGGCCCATTTCGTGATGCGCCACCACCTCGCGCTCGTGGGGCTGCAACAGGCGGCCCTTGCGCTCGGCACCGGCGACCAGGCGTTCCACCGCCGCCGTGAAATCGACCATGCCGACCGTCTCCGCGCCTCGGCGGGTCGCGGTGATCGCCGCTTCGTTGACCAGGTTGGCGAGATCGGCACCGGTGAAGCCGATGGTGATTCCGGCAATCCGATCGACATCCACGTCCGGGCCGGCGCTGATGCGTTTCATATGTACCTGGAGGATCGCCGCCCGGCCCTTGTGGTCCGGGCGGTCGACCACGATCTGGCGGTCGAAGCGGCCGGCGCGGAGCAGGGCGGGGTCGAGGATTTCCGGGCGGTTGGTGGCGGCCAGCAGCACCACGCCTTCGCGCGGGTCGAACCCGTCCAGCTCGGCGAGCAACTGATTGAGGGTCTGCTCCTTCTCGTCGTTGCCGCCAAAGGCACCGACGCCCCGCATCTTGCCGAGGGCGTCCAGCTCATCGATGAAGATGATGCAGGGCGCGGCCTTGCGCGCCTGCTCGAACAAATCGCGGACCCGCGCGGCGCCGACGCCGACGAACATCTCGACGAATTCCGAGCCGGAGATGGAAAAGAACGGCACGCCGGCTTCCCCGGCCACCGCCTTGGCCACCAGTGTCTTACCGGTGCCGGGCGGGCCGACCAGCAGGATGCCCTTGGGAATCCGCGCGCCGAGGCGGCTGTACCTGGGTTGGTCCTTGAGGAAGGACACCACTTCCTCCAGTTCGGCCTTGGCCTCGTCGATGCCGGCGACGTCGGCGAAGGTCACGCCGGTATCGCGCTGGACGAATACCTTGGCCTTGGACTTGCCGACGTTGACCAGCCCACCGAAGCCTTGCTTCTCGGCAATACCGCGGAAGAAAAAGCTCCACAGCGCGATTATGAGGATGAACGGCAGCACCCAGCCGAGGATACTGGCTAGCACGGTGTTTTCCGCCTTGCCGCGGAAGGTCACGCCGGTTGCTGCCAGTTCGTCCGCCAGGGCGGGCTCGACCCGCTCGGTGACGAAGTAGCTGCGGCCGTTGACCGGCTCCTTGAGCTTGCCGCTGATCTGCCGCTGCTCGACCACCAGCTCGGTGAGCTTGTCCTGCTTCAGCAGGCGCACGAATTCGCTGTAGGGCAAGGCTTCGACGGCGTTACGCGATGCCCACCATTCCTGGAACATCAGGAGCACCGCGAAGGCGATCAGGAAGTAGCCAACGTTCCATTGATGCTGCTTGTTCATCTCGCGCTCCCGTTCGCTTGGCTTCACTGAGTTGTAAGGCAAGCGGGGACGGGGAATCTTGACTCCCGTCAAGCGAGTAGGGCATCCAGGGGCGGATACATCGGAGGCTCAGGAAAATCCCTATGCGCGCTCCCGCGGACTATTCTCTCCCTTTGGAGCTGTCGGAGTGGGTGGCAGACGGGCGATCGGCAACAGGGGGAGCGGATGGCGTCAAAGGAAACCGGCCGGGCGATGCATCTGGGCTTGCGCGCCTCGATCGTGCTTTCCGTCATCATCGGGCTGACGATCCCGGCCACGGTTAGCAGCTTCCTCACCCTGGGCTACCGCGAACAGGCTCTCAGCGAAAGCTTCAGCGCCGAGCATCGGCGCCTCACTGAAATCCTCGCCCTGGGCATGCAGGAGCCCCTGTGGAACCTCAATGACGAAGGCGGACGGCCTTTGTTCGAATCGCTGCTGGGCGACCTGCGGATCGTCGCCATCAGCGTCCGCGACGAGAACGGCATCGACTTCCTCAGTCGCGCATATCCCGAGCGCCGTACCGGTCGGCAATTCACCCTGGACCGCGATGTGACGAACGACGACAAGGTCATCGGCCACGTCAGCCTGGAAATGGACACCGGCATGCTCGACAGCCAGACCCGCATCGACCGCCGCATCCTGGCCTGGACGGTGACCGGGCAGTTGCTGCTTAGCCTGATCCTGATCGTCATTCTCCTCCAACGACGTTTGCTGGCGCCGATCAAACGCTTGATGGACGAGTCGGAACGCCTGGCTCGTCGCGACCTGTCCCGGCCCTTCATCTGGCAGCGCCGCGACGAACTGGGCAGCCTCGGCGTCAGCCTGGAATCCACGCGCCAGGCGTTGCAGGCGCTGTTCAACGAACTGGAAACGAAGAACCAGGCGTTGCAGCAGGACATCGAGCGGCGCGCCCTGATCGAGCAGGAACTACAGAGCCACCGGGCCCACCTGGAAGAATTGGTGCAGAAGCGTACCGAAGAGCTGCTCGCCGCCAAGGAGCGGGCCGAGGTGGCGAACCAGGCGAAAAGTACCTTCCTCGCCAGCATGACCCACGAACTGCGCACGCCGCTGAACGCCATCCTCGGCTACGCCCAATTGCTCAAGCGCGACAAGGCCCTGACCGAGCGGCAAGCGGTGGGCTTGCAAACCATCCAGCAGAGCGGCGAACACCTGCTGATGCTGATCACCGACCTGCTGGACCTGGCCAAGATCGAGGCGGGTAAGTTCGAACTCTTCCCCAGTGCGGTCAGCCTCAACGTCTTCCTCATGGGCATCGCCGACATCATCCGGGTGAAATCGGAGCAGAAGGGCCTGAGTTTCAACCTTCACCTGGCGCCGAACTTGCCGGCGGTGGTGCTGCTGGATGAAAAACGCGTGCGCCAGGTTTTGCTGAACCTGCTGGGCAACGCGGTGAAATTCACCGACAGCGGCTACGTCAGCCTGCGCGTGGAGGTGAAACAGCAGGACGAAACGACCTGCCGGTTGTGCTTCGAGGTACAGGACAGCGGCATCGGCATGGATGACAGCCAGTTGGAAAGCATCTTCCAGCCCTTCGAGCAGGTCGGCGAGTCGCAGCGCCGTTTCGGCGGCACCGGCCTGGGGCTATCCATCAGCCGCCAGTTGGTGCGCCTGATGGACAGCGACATCCAGGTCTCGAGCGCCGCCGGCAGGGGCAGCACCTTCTGGTTTGAGCTGAGCGTGCCGCTGAGTGACGATGCGGTGATGACTCCGCAGACGGAGCTGAGCGTGATCGGTTACCGGGGCGAGCCGAAGACCATTCTGGTGGTCGACGACATCGCGGCGAACCGTGAACTGCTCAAGGACCTGCTCGGCTCCTTGGGCTTCCACATTCACCTGGCGGAAAACGGCGAGGAGGGCGTGGCCCGTGCCCGGGAGATCAGGCCCGATGCGATTCTCATGGATATCGTGATGCCGGTGATGAGCGGCCTGGAGGCGACACGGCACATCCGTGAGCTGGACGGGCTGGAACAGGTACCGATCATCGCCATTTCCGCCAGCGTCACCCCGGAGGACCAGAATCAAAGCCTGGTTGCGGGGGCCAACGTGTTCATGACCAAGCCGGTGCAGCAGAATCGCCTGCTGCATGTGATCGGCGAACTGCTGGGCTTGGAGCTGATCCATGACGACACGCCCGAGGCGGCCGAGGAGGAAACCGCCGCAGCGGCATTCGTGGCGCCCCCGCAGAGCGAGCTGAACGTGCTGTACGAGTTGGCGCTGGTGGGCAACATGCGTGATATCCGGCGCCACGCCGATCACATCGAACAGGTGGATGCCGCATTGAAACCGTTCGCCGAAAAACTGCGTCAACTGGCGAAGGAATATCGCTCCAAGGCAATTCTCGAGCTGGTCGAAGCCTGTGTGGAACGGAGTAGCCAATGAGTACGCTCAGTGAGGTCGAGCCTCAGGAACATACCATCCTCATCGTCGACGATACGCCGGCGAACGTCGGTGTTCTGGCGGATTACCTGGAAGACCAGGGCTTTCGCGTGGTGGTCGCCCAGGACGGCGAGGAAGGCTTGAAGCGCGCCGAATTCGTACGGCCCGATCTGGTTCTGCTGGACGTGATGATGCCCGGCATCGACGGATTCGAAACCTGCCGCCGTCTCAAGGCCGCCGAACAGACGCGGGAGATACCGGTGATCTTCATGACCGCGCTGACCGACACCGGCAGCGTGGTGACCGGCTTTGGCGTCGGCGGCGTGGATTACGTCACCAAGCCGTTGCAGGTGGAAGAGGTACTGGTGCGCGTCACCACCCACCTGAGCCTGCGCAACCTGCACAAGCAATTGACGGCGCAGAACCTGCGTCTGCAACAGGAAGTCGAGGATCGCCAGCGCGCGGAAGAGGCCCTGCGCAAGGTGGGCGAAGAGCAGCAATCGCTGATCCGCAAGCTGCAGGAGGCCCACGACCAGTTGCTGCAATCCGAGAAAATGGCCTCCATCGGCCAATTGGCCGCCGGCATCGCCCACGAGATCAACAACCCGGTTGGCTTCGTCAGCTCCAACATGGGCGCGTTGCAAGACTACATCCAGACGCTGCTGGACCTGATCGACCGTTATGACGACGTGGTTGCCCAGGTGCCGGAGGGGCAGGGCGTGCTGCATGACCTCGCCCGGATGAAGCAGGACGCTGATATCGAGTTCCTCAAGAGCGATATCGTCGCCCTGATGGCGGAATCCAAGGAGGGGCTGAAACGGGTCAAGGACATCGTCCAGGCGCTCAAGGACTTCTCCCACGTGGGCGAGTCCGACTGGCTGGAAGCCGACCTGCACCACGGCATCGACAGCACCCTCAACATCGCCAACAACGAAATCAAGTACAAGGCGCGGGTGGTCAAGGAATATGGCGACCTGCCCAAGGTCACCTGCCTGGCTTCGCAGCTCAACCAGGTATTCATGAACCTGCTGGTCAACGCCGCCCACGCCATCCAGGGCGAGGGTGTCATCACCATCCGCACCGGCGCTTCCGACGGCTGGGTGTGGGTGTCCATCCGCGACAACGGCGCCGGCATCTCCCCGGAGAACATGAACCGCATCTTCGAACCCTTCTTCACCACCAAACCCATCGGCAGCGGTACGGGGCTGGGTCTGTCGCTGTCCTACAGCATCGTGAAGAAGCACGGCGGGCGCATCGACGTGGAAAGCGAGCCGGGCAAAGGTACCTGTTTCACCGTGCACCTGCCGGTGCATCCGGAAATGGAGTCGTAGGGCGCACGCCGGTGGGAGCGAATTCATTCGCGAACCGGGGTTACGCCGATGCTTCGTCATCGCGGATGAATTCGTTCCCACCGATTGCCCATCACCAGGTCCGTCCGAACTCTGGGTAGGGGCGAATTCATTGGCTATGTCTGCGTTAAGTGTTGCTAGCTCCTAAACTTACTGTACGGCGTCCCCTTTCTGGAGGTCTGTCATGCGTGCAACA
>NZ_MUJY01000035.1 GCF_002286785.1 Pseudomonas sp. PIC25
AGAACGGCGGTTTTGGTTTTAGGGGTTTGGTCGCACAAACATCTTCAACCAAATCGCCGTTCTTGTTCAGGGCTCCCCGGAAATGCGCGAAGAACCTTTTTTATTTCGACGCCTCCATATGCTAATTCCGAAAAATTATTTATTTTTAAATTCTTATATCGTTTAGCTTCTTACCACCGGACCACCGGACCTTCCTCCAACGAAAGAACGTCCCGTGGCCGGCCCTTGATGGCCGTCCCGCTGCCAACAAGGAGTACCGACATGTCCCGTTCCACCTCGCGCCGCCTGCTCGCGGCCCTCAGCCTCGCCACCCTCGCCTTCGCCGTCCGCGCCGAAGACCTGGTGATCGGCTACCAGACCGGCATCGACCCCACCAAGGTGCCGCAGGCCGACGGCGCCTACGAACAGGCCATCGGCGAAAAAATCGAGTGGCGCCGTTTCAACAGCGGCCCGGAAGTCATCACCGCCATCGCCTCGGGCGACGTGCAGATCGGCAACATCGGCTCAAGCCCGCTGGCCGCCGCCGCGTCCCGTGGCCTGCCCATCGTTGCCTTCATCGTCTCCGCCCAGATCAATGCCGCCGAGGCACTGGTGGTGCGCAACGGCAGTCGGATCGAGAAACCCGGGGACCTAGTGGCCAAGACCATCGCCACGCCCTTCGTCTCTACCTCCCACTACAGCCTGCTCGGTGCCCTCAAGCACTGGAGGGTCGACCCCGCGTCGGTGCGCATCGTCAATCTCAACCCCGGCGAAATCGCCGCTGCCTGGAAGCGGGGCGACATCGATGGAGCCTTCGTCTGGTCACCCGCACTCGGCGAGATCAAGCGCAGTGGCAAAGTCCTGACCGACGCCGCCGAAGTCGGCCGCTGGGGAGCACCGACCTTCGAAGTCTGGGTGGCGCGCAAGGACTTCGCCGAGCGGCATCCGGAGATCGTCGAGAAGTTCGCCAAGGTCAGCCTGGACGCCTTCGCCGACTACAACGCACACAAGGACGACTGGACGGCCGACTCCGAGCAGGTGGCGAAGATCGCCCGCCTCACCGGCGCCGACACCCGCGATGTTCCCGAACTGCTAGCCGGCTCGGCCTTTCCGGAATCGGACGAGCAACGGCGCCTGCTGGATGGTGTCACCGCCCGCGATGTCCAGGCCACCGCACACTTCCTGAAGGAACAGGGCAAGGTCGACAGCGTTCTCGACGACTACTCGCCCTACGTCAGCAAGCGCTTCATTGACTGAGCTTTCGGAGACCTGCCATGGCCGTGCTGCAACTCGAGCGCGTGAGCGCCCATTACCCCGGAGTCGCCGAGCCGGTGCTCGACGCCCTGTCGTTGACCCTGCGCCCCGGCCAACTGCTGGTGGCGCTGGGCCCGTCCGGCAGCGGCAAGACCACCCTGCTCAACCTGATCGCCGGGTTCGTCCCACCCAGCGCCGGGCGTATCAACCTGGATGGCGAACCCGTGAGCGGACCGGGCGCCGATCGAGGGGTGGTGTTCCAGGACGATGCCCTGCTGCCCTGGCAGGATGTCCTCGGCAACGTCGCCTTCGGCCTCGAGCTGGCCGGCGTCCCTCGCCCGCAGCGTGAGGCCCGCGCCCGCGAGCTGCTGGCCCTGGTCGGCCTGGCAGGCTTCGAACGGCGCCAGGTCTGGCAGCTCTCCGGTGGACAGAAACAGCGCGTCGGCATCGCCCGCGCGCTGGCCGCCGATCCACGCGTGCTGTTGCTGGACGAACCCTTCGGCGCGCTGGACGCCTTCACCCGCGAACAGATGCAGGAGTTGCTGTTGCAGGTCTGGCAACGCACCGCCAAGCCAATATTCCTCATCACCCACGACATCGAAGAAGCGGTGTTTCTCGCCACCGAACTGATCCTCCTGGCACCGCATCCGGGGCGCATTGTCGAGCGCCTGGCCCTGGACTTCGCCCACCGCTACGCCGCCGGCGAAGACGCCCGCGCGATCAAATCCGACCCGGCCTTCATCGAGGCCCGCGAACAGGTCCTGGCCCGGGTCTTCACCGGCCGGGCCGAGGAGAAACAGCCATGAACAGCCTCGATCTCGATTTGCCCCTCGCCTCTCCGCAACCGCGGCAACGCCCGCGCTGGCGGCCGGGTATCGGCCTGCTCGGCGGACTGACGCTGGGCGGCCTGTTCGTGATCTGGTGGGCCGTCACCGCCGGCGGGCTGATCGAACCGCTCTTCCTGCCTTCGCCTGCCGCCGTCGTTGGCCGCTTCTGGCAACTAGCGACGGTCGGGTATCTGGACGCCACCCTCTGGCAGCACCTCGGGGCAAGTCTCGGCCGCATCGGCCTGGGCTTGCTGGCGGCACTGCTGACCGCCATCCCGGTAGGCATCGCCATGGGCCGCAACCGCATCGCTCGAGGGCTGCTCGACCCGCTGATCGAGTTCTACCGTCCCATTCCGCCCCTGGCCTACCTGCCGCTGATCGTCATCTGGTGCGGCATCGGTGAGCTATCCAAGGTGCTGCTGATCTACCTGGCGATCTTCGCCCCGGTCGCCATCGCCACCGCCAACGCCGTGCACAACGTCGACCCGGCCCGCCTGCGCGCGGCCCAGTCCCTCGGCGCCACGCCGGCGCAGCTGGTGCGCCACGTGATTCTTCCCAGCGCGCTCCCGGACATCCTCACCGGCCTGCGCATCGGCCTGGGCGTCGGCTGGTCGACCCTGGTGGCCGCCGAGCTGGTGGCCGCCACCCGCGGGCTCGGCTTCATGGTGCAGTCGGCCGCCCAGTTCCTGGTCACCGACGTGGTGGTGCTGGGCATCCTGGTCATCGCGCTGGTGGCCTTCGCCCTCGAACTCGGCCTGCGCCGCCTGCAACGCATCCTGGTGCCCTGGCACGGCCAGGGTCACTGAACACGTCCATCGAAGAGGTACGCCATGTCATTCCGCATCACCCCCTTGAGCCCGGCCCTCGGCGCACGGATCGAAGGCATCGACCTGAGCGCCCCGCTGGATGCCGGACTGCACCAAGCCATCGAGCAGGCCCTCCTCGACCATCAGGTACTGTTCTTTCGCGACCAGCCCCTGACCCCGGCGCAGCAGGCCCGCTTCGCCGCCCAGTTCGGCGACCTGCATGTTCATCCCATCTACCCCAACGTCGAGGGACAACCGGAGGTGCTGGTGCTGGACACTGCACTCAACGATGTCCGCGACAACGCCATCTGGCACACCGACGTCACCTTCCTGGAGACCCCGGCGCTCGGTGCCGTGCTTGCGGCCAAGCAGGTGCCCCCGGTCGGTGGCGACACCCTCTGGGCCAGCAGCAGCGCGGCCTACGAGGCGCTGTCCGCACCGTTTAAAGCACTGCTCGACGGCCTGACCGCCACCCACGACCTGACCCGCTCGTTCCCGCGCGAGCGCTTCGGCGCCACGCCCGAAGCCCTGGTCCGCTACGAGGCGGCGCAGCGCGACAATCCGCCCCGCTCGCACCCGGTTGTGCGCACCCACCCGGTCAGCGGACGCAAGGGCCTGTTCGTCAACGATGGTTTCACCACTCGTATCAACGAGCTGGAGCCAGCGGAAAGCGATGCGCTGCTGCGCTTTCTCTTCGCCCATGCCACGCGCCCGGAATTCACACCCTGCGCTGGCGCTGGCAAGCCAACGACGTTGCCTTCTGGGACAACCGCATCACCCAGCACTATGCGGTGGACGACTACCGGCCGCAGCGCCGGGTGATGCATCGCGCGACGATTCTCGGCGACGTGCCTTTCTGATGGTGAAGGCGCTGGCCCCGCCATCCGGGCTCTAACCTTATTCTCAAACGCTATTTAATTTCTGCTAAGAGCTTGATTTAGGGTATATCCAACCGGACCACCGGAGCATTGCCGTTATCACGCTGGCTCCGGTGCATCTTCAAGGTCGCGCCCGAGCGGCATTACCCCTTGAAGATGAGGTATCCAATGGCCCGACCGTCCGTTCCCCTGCGTGACACCGTCTCGGAGACCTGGTCCCAGCCCGCCACCGGCAGCGACCAGGATATCGCCCCTCCGCTGTACCCCGCGCGCATCCTGCGCAATGACGAGGAAGCCCTGCAGGCCGCTCGCGAGTTGGCCCGCGACGCCGCCACGGAAGCAGCGCGCCGCGACCGCGAGCGCAAGCTGCCCTGGCGCGAGCTGGAGCGTTTCACCGCCAGCGGCCTGGGCAGCCTGACCATCCCTCGTGAGTACGGCGGCCCCGAGCTGTCGTTCGCCACCCTCACCGAAGTCTTCCGCCTCATTTCCGAGGTGGACCCGGCGCTCGGCCAGATTCCACAGAACCACTTCGGCCTGCTCCAGTTGATCCAGCTCACCGCCAGCGAGGCACAGAAACGCCGGCTGTTCCGCAGCGTGCTGGAGGGCTGGCGGATCGGTAATGCCGGGCCGGAGCGCGGCAGCCGCCATACCCTGGACATCCGCGCGCGACTGGAACGCGACGGCGATAGCTTTCGTCTCAGCGGCGAAAAGTTCTACTCGACCGGAGCCCTATTCGCCCACTGGGTGGCAGCCAAGGCCCTCGACGACCACGACCGCGTGGTGCTCGCCCTGATTCCGCGCGGCACCCAGGGCCTGCGCATCGTCGACGACTGGTCCGGCTTCGGCCAACGCACCACCGCCAGCGGCACGGTGCTATTCAATGCCGTACCGGTGGCCGCCGAAAACGTCATCGACCTGAGCCCGCAACGCGACCTCCCAAACCTCCAGGGTGCCGCCTCGCAGCTGATCCAGGCCGCGATCGACGCCGGCATCGCCCGCGGCGCACTGAACGATGCCATCGCCTTCGTCCGCGACAAGGCGCGGCCCTGGATCGAGGCCAAGGTGGAGCGCGCCAGCGACGACCCCTACGTCATCGCCGACGTCGGCCGGCTGAACGTCGAGCTGCACGCCGCCGAAGCGGTGCTGCGCAGCGCTGCCCGCGTACTGGACGACAGCGCGGCGGCACCGCTGGATGCGGATGGTGCCGCACGCGCCTCCATCGCCGTGGCCGAGGCCAAGGTACTCACCACCGAGATCGCCCTGCGCGCCAGCGAGAAGCTGTTCGAGCTGGCAGGCAGCCGCGCCACCCTCGCCGAATTCAACCTCGACCGCCACTGGCGCAACGCCCGCACTCACACCCTGCACGACCCGGTGCGCTGGAAGTATCACGCCATCGGCACCTACCACCTCAACGGCCGGCACCCGGCCCGGCACTCCTGGATCTGAGGACCGCACATGACCACCGCCATCAAACCCAGCGTCACCCAGGCCATCCCGCCAGCGGCCCTGATCACCAGCGACGCCCAGGCCCTCGACGTGGCCGAAGACCTGGCCGTGCTGTTCACACGCGACGCCGCCGCGCGCGACCGCGAGCGACGCCTGCCGCACGCCGAACTGGCCCTGTTCTCGCGCTCCGGGCTGGGCGCAATCAGCGTGCCGAAAGCCTTCGGCGGAGCCGGTGTCTCCAGCGTCACCCTGGCCAGGGTCATCACCCGGCTCGCCCAGGCCGACGGTTCCATCGGACAGATACCGCAGAACCACTATTACGCCCTCGAACTGCTGAGGGTAAACGGCACGCCGGCGCAGCAGCGCCGCCTCTTCGCCGAGGTGCTGGCTGGCCAGCGCTTCGGCAATGCGCTGGCGGAGCTGGGCACGAAGAACGCCCATGAACGCACCACCCGCCTGACCCGCGACGGCGATGGCTACCGCGTCAACGGGCGCAAGTTCTACGCCACCGGCGCCCTGTTCGCCCAACGCATCCCCACTTCGGTGATCGACGAGGACGGCATCCAGCAGTTCGCCTTCATCCCACGCGAGACACCCGGCATCGACGTGATCGACGACTGGTCCGGCTTCGGCCAGCGCACCACCGGCAGCGGCTCGGTGGTGTTCGACAACGTCTTCGTCGCCGCCGAGGACGTGGTGCCCTTCCAGTCCGCCTTCGAGCGGCCGACCACGGTCGGCCCGTTCGCCCAGATTCTCCATGCCGCCATCGACCTGGGCATTGCCCGTGGCGCCTATGAGGAGGCCCTGGTCTTCATCCGCGAACGCTCGCGGCCGTGGATCGACGCCGGCGTGGAGCAGGCCAGCGGCGACCCGTTGACCCTCACCGAGCTCGGCCGCCTGGCGGCCCACCTGCGCGGCGCCGAGGCGCTGCTGGAACAGGCCGGCCTCGCCCTCGACGAGGCGCAGGCGGCACCGGATGCCGCCTCGGTGGCCGCTGCCTCCATTGCGGTGGCCGAAGCGCGGGCGATCACCACCGAAGTCTCCCTGGCCAGTGGCAGCAAGCTGCTGGAACTGGCCGGGAGCCGCGGCACCCTCGCCGAGTACAACCTCGACCGTCACTGGCGCAACGCCCGCACCCATACCCTGCACGATCCGGTGCGCTGGAAATATCACGCGGTGGGCAACTACTACCTCAACGGCGAACTGCCGCCACGCCGGGGGACCATCTGATGGCTCCGAAACAGCTGCGGCTCAATGCCTTCGACATGAACTGCATCGGCCATATCAACCATGGCCTGTGGACGCACCCACGCGACCGCTCCACCGAGTTCGGCAGCCTCGCCTACTGGACCGAGCTGGCGCGGCTGTTGGAGCGGGGACTGTTCGACGGGCTGTTCATCGCCGACATCCTGGGCGTCTACGACGTCTACCAGGGCAGCATCGACCTGCCCCTCAAGGAAGCCATCCAGCTACCGGTCAACGACCCGCTGCTGCTCGCCTCGGCACTGCTGGGCGCCACCACGCACCTGGGCTTCGGCGTCACTGCCAATCTCAGCCACGAACCGCCCTACCTCTTCGCCCGCCGCCTCTCGACCCTGGATCACCTGAGCCAGGGACGGATCGGCTGGAACATCGTCACCGGCTACCTGGACAGCGCCGCACGCGCGATGGGCCAGAATGGTCTGGTGGAACACGATCGCCGCTACGATCAGGCCGACGAATATCTGGAAGTGCTCTACAAACTCTGGGAAGGGAGCTGGGAAGACGACGCGGTGCTCGCCGACCGCACAGCGCGGATCCATACCCAGCCGGACAAGGTGCACCAGGTACGCCACCAGGGCGAATTCTACCGCGTCGAGGGTTATCACCTCAGCGCACCTTCGCCCCAGCGCACGCCGGTGCTGTTCCAAGCCGGTTCCTCCGAGCGCGGCCTGCGCTTCGCCGGCCGCCACGCGGAATGCGTGTTCATCGGCGGCTCCACCCCCTCGGCCGTGCGCGACCAGGTCGTGCGGGTCCGCCGCGCCGCCGAAGCGGCCGGACGCGACCCGCAGTCGGTCAAGCTGTTCCTCGGCATCAGCGTGGTGGTGGCGACGAGCGAGGCCGAGGCCCGCGACAAACTCGCCGAGTACCGTCGCCATGCCAACCCGGAGGCGGGCCTGGCGCACTTCTCGGCGTCCACCGGCATCGACTTCTCGCGTTATGGCCTGGACGAGCCCATCCGCTACCAGAAAACCAACGCCATCGAATCGGTGGTCAAGACCTTCACCGCGCCCGGCGCCGGCTGGACCCGCCGCCGCCTGCTGGAACAGCACGCCCTGGGCGGACGCTATCCGTTGCTGGTGGGCTCGCCGGTGCAGGTCGCCGACGAACTGTTGCACTGGCTCGACTATACCGGCCTGGACGGCTTCAACCTGACCCGCACCGTCACCCCGGAAAGCCATTCCGACTTCATCGACCTGGTGATCCCGGAATTGCAGGCGCGCGGCCGCTACAAGACCGCCTACGCCGAAGGCACCCTGCGCGAGAAGCTGTTCGGTGCCGGCCCGCGCCTGCCGGCCGAACACCCCGGCACAGCCTGGCGGTCCCTCGGCGTGGCGCCACAGGCCCGGCACCTAGGCGGTTGATCCCCGCGCAACGACCACTGGACGACTCCAGCCACACCCGAACCGACGCAACCAGAAGGACCGACACCATGCTGCACACTTCCCCCCTTCGCCGTGGCTGGCTGAAAACCCTGGCCTTCATCGCCCTGCTGGGCACCACCACCCCGGCCCCGGCCGAGGGGCCTCTCCGGCTGGGCACCACCGCCGCCTTCGCACCGCCCCTGGAAGCGGCCGTGGAGGAAGCTGAAAAACAGGGCCTGAAGGTCGAACTGGTGGAATTCAGCGACTGGATCGCCCCCAACGTCAGCCTCGCCAACGGCGACATCGACGTGAACTACTTCCAGCACATCCCCTTCCTGGAAAACGCCCGCCAGGAAGGTGGCTACGACCTGGTGCCCTACGCCCCCGGCATCATCAACAACGTCGGACTCTACTCGAAGCACCACGCCAGCTTCGACGCCCTGCCGGAAGGCGCCAAGGTGGCCATCGCCAACGACCCGGTGAACGGCGGCCGTGGCCTCCTGTTACTGGAAAAGGCCGGACTGATCCGCCTCAAGCCCGGCGTCGGCTACCGCGCCACACAGCAGGACATCACCGCCAATCCGAAGCGCCTGCGCATCATCGAACTGGAAGCGGTGCAACTGGTGCGCGCCTACGACGACGTGGACCTGGTCCAGGGTTATCCCGCCTACATCCGCCTGGCGAACAGCTTCGACCCCGCCTCCGCCTTGCTCTTCGACGGCCTCGACCATCCCGAGTACGTCATCCAGTTCGTCATCCGCCCGGACCGCAAGGACGATCCGCGCCTGAAACGCTTCGTCGAGATCTACCAGCAATCCCCCGCCGTCCGCGCCGCCCTCGACAAGGCTCACGGCACCCTCTACCAACCCGGATGGAAGAGCTGACATGAGCGGGCTCCCGACCTCCCTGCGCCAGGTCGCTACCCTGCGCGCCGCCACACCAGCCCCACAGCCGTCCGCCAGTGTCGCTCCGGCGTCGCGGCCGGAAGCTCTCGACACCCTGCTGCGCTTCGAGTCCGTCGGCAAAACCTACCCCGGCACCGTGGCACCAGTGCGCGCCCTGCACGACATCGACCTGGCGATCCGCCACGGCGAAGTATTCGGCATCATCGGCCGCAGCGGCGCCGGCAAGTCGTCTCTGATCCGTACCGTCAACCGCCTGGAACAGCCCAGCGAAGGCCGCGTGCTGATCGACGGCCAGGACATTGCCCGCCTCGACGAAGACGGCTTGGTCGCCCTGCGCCGGCGCATCGGCATGATCTTCCAGCATTTCAACCTGATGTCGGCGAAAACCGTGCGGGAGAACATCGAACTGCCGCTACGGGTCGCCGGCGTGCCGCGCGCCCAGCGCCAGCGCAAGGTCGAGGACCTGCTCGCCCTGGTCGGCCTGGAGGACCGCCGGGACGCCTATCCCGCCCAGCTCTCCGGCGGGCAGAAGCAGCGCGTCGGCATCGCCCGCGCGCTGGTTCACGACCCGCAGATTCTGCTCTGCGACGAAGCGACCTCCGCCCTCGACCCGGAAACCACCCAATCGATCCTCGCCCTGCTGCATGAGATCAATCAACGCCTGGGTCTGACCATCCTCCTCATCACCCACGAGATGGAAGTGATCCGCGACCTGTGCGACCGCGTGGCAGTGCTCGAATGCGGCGAAGTGGTCGAACAGGGCCCGGTCTGGCGCGTGTTCGGCGAACCGCATCATGAAGTCACCCGCACCTTGCTGGCGCCCCTGCGCCATCCCCTGCCGGATGACGTAGCGACAAGGCTGCGCGCCGAGCCGGCACCCGGCGATGCGCTGGTTCTCGACCTGCGCTTCAGCGGGCGCAACGCGGCACCCGACCTGACAGCTCTTGCCAACCGTCTAGGCGGACGCGTGACACTGCTGGACGGCGGCGTCGAGCGCATCCAGGGCCGTGCCCTCGGGCATCTGCTTCTGGCGATACACGGCTCACCACATCCGATATCCAGCCTGCTCGAACGAGCGCGTCAACTGGCGGACCACGCGGAGGCGATCGGCCATGTCGCTGCTTCTTGATCGACTCTGGCAGGGCCTGATCGACACCGGCCTGATGGTGGGCGTGTCATCCCTGTTGGCCCTGATCCTCGGCACTCCGCTGGCCGTGGTACTGGTCACCAGCGGGCGCGGCGGCCTCTTCGAGGCTCCGGCTTTGAACCGCCTGCTTGGTGGTCTGGTCAACCTGTTCCGCTCGGTGCCTTTCCTGATCCTCATGGTGGCGCTGATTCCCTTCACCCGGCTGCTGGTGGGCACCACCTACGGCGTCTGGGCCGCCGTCGTCCCCCTCACCATCGCCGCCACGCCCTTCTTCGCGCGCATCGCCGAAGTCAGCCTGCGCGAGGTCGATCACGGCCTGATCGAAGCCGCCCAGGCCATGGGCTGCCGGCGCTGGCACATCGTCTGGCACGTGCTTCTCCCCGAGGCCCTGCCTGGCCTCATCGGCGGCTTCACCATCACCGTGGTCACCCTCATCAACTCCTCCGCCATGGCCGGAGCCATCGGCGCGGGTGGCCTCGGCGACCTCGCCTACCGCTACGGCTACCAGCGCTTCGACACCCAGGTGATGGTCACCGTCATTGTCGTGCTGATCGTACTGGTCACTCTGATCCAACTCAGCGGCGACCGCCTGGCACGGCACTTCAACCGGAGATAGGTCGGATCGAATAGCAAAAGGCTTACAAGAACGACCGGCATTCCGCCATTTCCCAGACCGGCCGACCGCCTTAGGATTTCCCTATCCACTGAGGCAAGGGACGCTTCAGGATCAAGGACGATCGGCCATGGCCCGGAGGGCTACCGACAGAATGTTGGAATGGTCAGGAAAAAACCCGCTTCGGCGGGTTTTTTGTTTGGGCGGGAAATAGAGAGGCGTGCGGCCAGAGCACGACCACAGCGGCCACCCTCGCCACGCTCCGCCCCCTCCCGAGACGCGGAACGTCTCCAGCTGCATTCCCACGCAGAGCGTGGGAACGATCATAAGAGGGGCCGAATCTGTCGGCCCCCATGGGAGCGGGTGCCATTACAGCTGGGTTTAGCGCAGGGTATATCCGTTATCCACGATCAGATCCTGCCCCGTGATACCCCGGGCGCCGTCCGACAACAGAAAAACAATCGCATCGGCCACGGCGCCCGGTTCGAGGAACCGGCCGTCCAGCAAACGCTGCGTGACCGACCCGGCAACGTCGGCCAACTGGGCATCATCCAGGCCCAGCGTCCCCCAGATCGGCGTAGCGGTCGGCCCTGGCGACACCATGTTGATACGCACCTTCTCCGCCGCCAGCTCGACGGCCAGGGTCCTTGCTTGGGCCTTGAGCGCGGACTTCGAGGCGATATAAGCGGCGAGGCCGGGGAATGTCACCTGCGACAGGAAGGTACCGATGAATACCACCGAGGCCGGGCGGGCCAGTTGGTCCCGCAGGGCAGCCAGGGTGTTGAGGGCACCGGCGCCGTTGACGGCCCACTGGCGCTGAAAGGTTTCGCCATCCAGTCCGTTGGCCAGTTGGGCGATGCCGGCATTCGGCACCAAGTAGTCGATGGGGCCGAGGTCCCGCGCGTGCTGCGCCAATCTGCCCAGGTCTTCGGCGCGGGTGATGTCGCCGGACAACCAGAACACCTGCTTGCCGAGTTGATCCTGCAAGGCGGCCGGCGGCTCGCTGCGCCGAGCCATGGCCAACACCCGGGCACCTTTCTGCAAGAGCCGTTCGGCCACTGCCAGACCAATACCCGAGCCGGCACCGGTGATCACGGCAAGGGGAGACGAGGATTCGCGATTAGGCATGTTCTTTTTCCTTGATGGGGTGGAGAGGTTCGCCGCCGCATCCAAACGCGCCGGATGGCTGCGAGAGCACGCGTGGCCTGGGCATGGAATTACCTCTGCCCTGGCCTATCCACCTCACTCAGAATTCATGCCAGTTATTAGTCGTTTATTTTCAATAACTTGAGAAAGGCATGAGTCATAAAGACCACACCGGATACGAGTCTTTATGACTACTGTGCAGTCATAAAGACTTGCTACGAAGCGGGACCAGCGACAGGCGCATGCCGCGCCATCAACTCGACGACCCACTCGATGAACACACGCAGCTTGGCGCTGACATGCCGGTTCGGCGGGAACGCGAGGTACAACGGCATCGGATCGAGGCGCCAGTCTTCGAACAGACGCACCAGCTCGCCACGCGCCAGAGGTGTTTCGGCCATGTAGTCCGGCAACCACAGAACGCCCAGCCCGGCCAGACCGGCTGCGAGGTAGGCGTTGCCGTCATCGACCGCCAGCACGTAGCGGCCCTGCACGTTGATGCGCTCGGCATCACGGTGCATGGCATAGGGAACAGGCTTGCCGGAACGCGCCCACAGGAAGCCCACGATGCGGTGATGGGTGTTTTCCAGTTCGCGCGGGTGAGCCGGCGTACCCGCGCGCTGGAGGTAGCCCGGAGCCGCGTAGACGCCGAGTCGCAGGTCGGCCACGTGGCGCATCATCAGCGATTGGTCGGTGAGTTCACCGCCCCGCACGACGCAATCCACATTCTCGTCGATCAGGTCGACGATGCGATCGCTGACACCCATGTCGAGTTGGATGTCGGGATAGCGCGCATGAAACGCCGGCAAGGCCGGCACCAGAATCAGGCGGGCCAACGGGCTGGGCACGTCCACCCGCAGCCGCCCCCTGGGTGCCGTCGCGGCGCTGGAGAGGCTGGTCTCGGCATCGTCCATATCGGCCAGCAACCGCACCACCCGTTCGTAATAGGCGGCGCCGTCGGCGGTGACGTTGACCTTGCGCGTGGTCCGGTTGAGCAGCCTGACCCGCAGCCGCGCCTCCAACTGCTGCACCAGTTGCGTCACGCTGGTCTTGCTCATGTGCAGCGTCTCGGCAGCCTTGGTGAAGCTGCCGGTTTCCACCACACGGGCAAAGGCCTGCATCGCATCGAAACGGTCCATCGAGGTCTCCATCCCGCCGGGATTGTTTGGGTTTCGCAAACAGTGATGGGTAGGCTTGCGAGTTTATCCGCGCTCCCTGCCTCTCTACAGTCCTTCCATCTGCTCACGGGTCGCTGCGACCCCTTCGATGGAGGTTCCCATGGCAAAGCGTGACGTTGTTTTCCCCTCTGGCCGCCAGGCGCTCTACGAACGCAATCGCTATTCCCCGGCGATCCGCTCCAATGGCTTCCTGTTCGTGTCGGGGCAGGTCGGCAGCCGCGAAGACGGTTCGCCAGAACCCGAACTGGAAGCCCAGGTCCGCCGCGCGTTCGACAACCTGAACGCCATCCTTAAGGCGGCAGGCTGTACCTTCGACGACGTGGTGGACGTAACCGTCTTCATCGTCGATCCCGAGTCGAATTTCGACACCATCTGGAAGGTCTTGCCCGACTACTGGGGCAGCGCGCCGCACCCAACGCTGACCGGCATCGGCGTGACATGGCTCTACGGCTTCCACTTCGAGATCAAGGTGATCGCCAAACTGCCGGAACCCGTCGTAGGTTGATGCGAACTCGGCGCGCGGCTTCTCCTCAAGCTAGGCTTGGTGCCTGCCAAGTCAGAACACCGTATGAGGAGGAGCTATGAAGATCGTTGTGACGAGCGTACTCGTCGACGACCAGGCAAAGGCGCTGGCGTTCTACCGGGACGTGCTCGGCTTCGAGCCGAAGCACGACATCCCCATGGGTGAGCATCGCTGGCTGACGCTTACCTCCCCTGGCGATCCCGACGGGGTCGAGCTGCTGCTGGAGCCGGATGCCCATCCCGCCGCGAAGCCGTTCAAATCGGCGATCAAGCAGGACGGCATCCCCTACACCTTCTTCAGCGTCGTCGATGTGCACGCCGAGTACGCCCGGCTCTGCGCGGCCGGCGTCCGTTTCACCCAGCCACCGACCAGCATAGGCCCAGTCACCCTCGCGGTGTTCGATGACACCTGCGGCAACCTCATCCAGATCGTTCAGCAGAACTGACTCGCTGCTGGGCTTGGGGAGACGCGGAGCGTCTCAGGCTGCATTCCCACGCAGAGGGTGGGAACGATCAAAACTAAGCAGCTCAGCTCCCTCCCAAAACGCGAACCATCGCACCCCACACCCTCCTCCGATCCCGCTAGAGTCCGGCCTGTCACTCATCTCGTGACCGGGTGTAGCAACCTGTTCAGAAAGACGCATTCCTCCAATGCTGAATAGTTGGCACTTCATATGCCAAACTATCGCGCTTTATGGCGGATCGTGCGGGGCGGGCTTCGGCCCGGCCGGGGTCCTTTCTGACCGGTTTGCTACCCCCGCGCGGTCCGCCACCCTTTCGTGTAGCAACGGCGGGTAGGCGGTTCCTTAACCCTCAGAAAGGAAATAAGGACAATGGACTACCTTCCTTTTACCCTCGCGGGCCTCCCGCATGCGTTGTTTTTGGCCAGCCTCCGCCCGGAGGTGTGCCATGCCTGATTACCGTCCCCTTCCCTCTTTCACGCCTGCCGGCAAGCCGGTGCTGTATGTCGATGCCAGCCAGAATGCGCTGGAGCTGTACGAGTCGGCCCAGGAACGGTTGGATGCGGCGCGGCAGTTGGCGTTGGTGTTGTTCTGCGGCGATCAGCAACTGGATGACAGCCGGGTGTTCGCGGCTTTCCACCTGTTGTTGAGCGATGCGGCCGGGTTGTACGAAGCGGCGTTCGCGCAGTACGGGCAGCGGGTCTTGCCAGCTGGTTGAGGCATGGGCGGGTCCAGGAGGCCCCGGGCCCGCCTGGAGATCGATTCGCCCAAGCGGTAAACAAGAGGGGCCGCAAAGCGGCCCCGAATATGCCGGTTCGTTACCGCGGGCCAGCCTGGCTGATAATGTCGGTGCGAGCCTTGTCGGCGCTATCCCTTTGATAAACGTAGGGTACGCTCCAGCTCAGGGTGGAGCCTGTGTCCTTGTAGGAGTCGGTAGCGGAAACCCCGGTATAGACGTTCGACGAAATGTTCGCGTCAATCAGACCATTCTGATAATTCCAATGAGGCTTGACGGAATTTTCGAAATAGTTCCCTTCAACCTTGACCTGACCGAAGTTATAAGCCCCGATGGCATAGTGGGTGATGTTCTGCCAGAAGTTATTGAAAAGGTGAATCTTGGAGTTCTGGCCACCGACATAGGGGTTACGGGCTTGACTCTTTTCCCAATAGTTATGGTGGTAAGTCGCCTGGCTGTTGGAAACGAGATTGACATAGGCGTGCTGGCCACCGCAAACATTGGGGTTCGCACCATAGAAGCGGTTCCAGCTCAGCGTTACGTTACGGCTGTCGTACATATCCACATGGCCGTCGCTGATCATGCTGGTACGCAGGTGGTCGAGCCAGATGTGATGCGTGTTCATCATGGAAATACCGTCACCGGCTTCGATCAGGTCCGGGTTCACCTGTTCGATGGCCAGATTGCGAATAATGATGTTCGATACATCCTTCAGATAGAAGCTCGCTCCCAGAACACGGGAGTTGGCCCCCAACCCTTCCAGGGTCTTGTTGGACTTGACCACAACGTATCTTTCGTTCCGAGTCTTGTTTACCCGCCCTTTGAAAGAAATCTCATAAAATTTCATGGATTCCTTTATGGACTCGCAGGTGTTGGAACCTGTTTCCACCCAATAGAACAACTTGCTCGGGTTCGCCGGGTCTTGTTTAGCGCATGTAAAAGAGCAGGCCTGCTGGACTCTTGCCGTTGTACGGCAGTCAATCGTTGTATTCGGTATTTGCACGACAGCCGGGCTGCTGGAGTTCAGGGCCGAAACCAATTGATCGCAACTGGTGACCTGGATGGGCGCGGTACTACCGCCACCCGTGGTGGTGGACAGGCCATCGCCCGACTGGGCGGCGAAACCGACGAGGGTGCTCGCGCTGCTGGCGATACTCGCGCCGCAGCTGCCATTGACCGGATTGAAGTACCAGCCTTGATAGGTGGAACCCTGGTCCGACTTCTGAAACACATCGGAACCTATCTGGCTGTCTGCTACGGAGATCAGCTTTCCGGTATAAGCCGAGGCGATTTTAATGGCGCCTGTGTTCGACCGGGATAATTTCCACTGTTGTGGTGCACCACCCCAATACTCCCACTGTTTGATTGTGCCACCATCCACTGTCGACCAAGCGTAGAGGTCGACGGATTTATTACTGTGTACGGGTCGAATCGACCAACTTCCGTTGCCCAGGTCAGTCACGGTGAATTGTTGGTTTTTATAGCCATTCGGCGTCCATTGTTGAATATTGGCACCATTACTGGTGGAGCCGTCGTCCACCTCCATGATTCTCCCGCTTCCCTGATTGACAATGGTATAGATACTGCCACTGACCGGCATTGCGGTGCAGTTGTCTGCCAAAGTGAGACCCGAGAGGCTCATTCCTACCACGGCAATGAGCGGTCGCATTAGTTTTGGCGCTTTGGTTTTCGGTCGGAAATTCATGAAAGTTCCCCTGTTACTTTTTATTCAAGACGCATGCAGGCTTTTATAAATTATTTCCATTTCCTGCGACTTCCCAGCAATTTATCCGGCAAGCGTGAAAACCGTGAAACATGCTTTAGCGACATCGTGATTCGACCTGCAAAACATATATAAAACGCAACGTTTGTCTCATTTTTATTTCCGAATACTGCACTTTATTGGCCTCTCGAACTTCACGCCTGCGATAAACCGGTGCCGGGCAAGTCGGCCAGCGGTTGGCATTACGGGCGACGAACCCTACCCACCTGTTGAGGCATTCGACGGTCGTAGAAAACCCGTTTGGGTTTCCACCCCTGAGCCATGCGGTACAGAGCACAAGGCAAAGATGGAGAATTGCGCACTTGGTTGTGGCAATAAGGAAGGGGCCGCAAATGCGACCCCCGTATGCCTGGCTCGTTATCGCGGACCAGCCTGGTTGATGATATCGGTGCGAGCCTTGTCGGCGCGGTCCTTTTGGTAGGTATAGGGGACTCGCCAGCTCAGGAGGGAGCCGTAGTCCTTGTGGGAATCGGTAGCGGACAAACCTGTATAGACGTTGGAAGCAAGATCGGCGTCAATTAGGCCATTACTCTCGAGATGATGAGGTTGACTGGCATTTTCGAAATAGTCTCCTTCGATCTTGGCTTCACTCTGATCGGATACAGAGACAGAGTAGGATTTGACATCTTTCCAAAGATTGTTGAAAAGATGAACTTGGGATTTTTTCCCAACCTTGGGATTACGCCCATCAGTCTTATCCCAATAGTTGTGATGGAAAGTCACCTGACTCTTCTCGTAAATGAGATTGACATAGGAGTGCTTACCGCCACACACCAGAGGATTTTCGCCTGAGAAATGGTTCCAGCTCATCGTTATGTTGCGGCTGTTATACATATCCACATGCCCATCGCTGATCATGCTGGTACGCAGGTGATCGAGCCAAATGTGATGTGTGTTCGACATGGAAATAGCATCTCCAGCCTCGATCAGACCCGGGTTGACCTGTTCTATGGCCAGATTGCGGATAATGACGTTGGAGACGTTGTTCAGAGAAAAACTCACCCCTAGAAGCCGGGAGTTCGGACCCAACCCCTCAAGGGTTTTATTAGATTTGACGACAATGGCTCGTTCATTCTTGGTTCTGTTGACCCGTCCTTTGAACGAACCATTGATGAATTTAGCAATGTTTTCACAGGCGTTACCTGGTGTCTCCACCCAGTAGAACATCTTGTCCGGATTTTCCGGCTCAAGCCTGCCGCACGTCAAAGCGCAAGCCTCCTGGGTTCTTGCTGCAGTGCGGCAATCCAGCGTCTCATTCGGTAATTGCACAACGGCCGGATCGCTGGAGCCCAGGGCTTTCGCCAAGGAATCGCAATCATTGACCTTGATGGGCTTGGCATTGCCGCCACCCGTGGTGGTGGGGAGTCCATTGCCCGCCGTGGCGGCGAAACCGATGAGGCTACTCGTGTTGCTGATGGGCGGGCTGGCGAGTTTGGCTGGGCTGCCACAATTGCCATTGACCGGATTGAAGTACCAACCTTGATAGGCGGAACCTTGATCCGACTTCTGGAACACATCGGAGCCCTGTAGATTGTCGGCCACGGAGATCAATTTTCCCGTGTAAGCCGACGCAATCTTGACAGCACCATTGCCCGACAGGGAAAGCTTCCACTGTTGTGCCTGGCCACCCCAATACTCCCACTGTTTGATTGTGCCACCATCCACTGTCGACCAAGCGTAGAGGTCGACGGCTTGATTGCTGTGCACGGGGCGGATAGACCAAAGCCCATTGCCCATATCAGTCAGGGTGAATTGTTGGTTTTTATAACCATTCGACGACCATTGTTGTACGTTGGCGCCATTGCTAGTGGAGGCCCCCGCCACCTCCATAAACTTTCCGCTGCCTTGATTGACAATATTATAAATATTGCCGCTAACAGGCAGTGCAGTGCAATTTTCTGCCAGAGCGAAGCCTGAGAGACTAACGCCTGCGAGTGCTACAAATGGTCGCAATAGTCTGCAAAATGCTGAACGCTCGATTTTCGACCGGCAAGTCATAAGAACGACCTTTTAGAATGTTGGCTTATCAATATGCCTAATGGCCACCATACGTTATTTATATTTCCCTGAATTCACAGCTGCTTTTTGTAAAAAAGGAAAAAAACGAGGCCCGTCACATTATATCTCTGTGACGCAATCCGAAAAAAACAGCAAAGGTGAGAAAAAGAACACGCAAATTCTTCTGATTCTAGGAAAAGAAGAAACGTGGACTTCATGATAGGAAATTCCTTACAGTTCCCGCCGCGGTTTTTGAGAGGTTTTATCGAGAAATAGTTGGCATCTCGTATGTCAAATACTCAGCATTATGCTTCCTCGCTGATCGCGCCCTTCTTTATAAAAGGCCCATGCTCCCTGGCCCCCGCATCCGCTTGCATTCCTCGAATACTGCTCGCCGGCTTCCCGGAACCTTTCTCCGAACATCCAGACGACTTTCGCTGTGGCCATCAAATTGATGCAAATCAGCAAAATATGAAGTTTTTCATCAAGATATCGGAGGGTCCAAGGCGCGAGTGCCGTGGGCAGGGACCTTCCTGGATGGGAAGCTCGTGCAATTCGTCGGAATAGACAGTTGCAGGGGTTGGGCCCGTCTAGAGTTACCCGGGCAAGGCGCTCCCCTGCCTGCGCCTTGCCGCTCCGCCAGGAGAATGCTGTCCCACGCCACTTGCCTGGCGGTGTGTAGACGGCAGACCAAAAGCCTAATGGAGAAACATCATGGCTTATGCACAAGGAACCTTCACTCTCCCCGCAAACATCCGCTTCGGCGCAACTGCCTTCGCCAATTCCTCCGGCATGCAGGTCGTCAATGTGTTGGTCGATGGCAATTCCGTCGCGCAGTTCCAAGGGCAGAGCACCGGTAATGAAGTTATCGGCAGTCAGGTGCTCAGTTCGGGGAGTGGAAAGGTCCAGGTCACCGTGTCCGTGAATGGCCAGCAGTCCAGCCTTGTTTCCGCACAGGTAGTTCTGGCCAACAAGCTGAATGTCATCGTAATCGGATCGGAGGATGGAACCGACAACGATTACAACGACTCCGTAGTGATCCTCAACTGGCCGCTCGGCTGATGTAAATCGTAGTGCGCAGCGGAGGCGCCGTTTTCACCGATGTTCCAGGGATGCCTCTGCTGCACCGTATTCCCTCAACTCACATGTGCACGCACCAGTTGACCGCGTTGGCGGGCGGGGCGAGTTCGTCCACCGCGTGGATGACACCGGCTTCGAGCGCTTCGGCGGGGTTGAGAATCTTCGGGGCGCACATCAGGGCCTGGTTCACGTCCAAAGGCTTGCGTGCGTCGCGGGTCCGCTCATCGACGATGCGGCCATAGAGGAACAGGTCGTAGTCCAGGCTCATGGCGTATTCGGACATGCGCGCATGGTCCACCGAGCCGTGCAGCGTCCAATGGAAGGGGTGGAAGAGAAACTTGCTGTGCTGGCAGGCGGTACGCCGCCGACCGGCCAGGAAGATGATGTTTCCCATGGATTCGACAGTACCCAGGTTATGAGTATTCACCGGGATGGGAAGTGACATCAGGAAGTTATAAAGAGAAAAACCGTAACTGCATTCACCACCCATGGTGGCTATCTTGATAATGAGTTCCGAAGCATCCTGCTGAACGGCCTGGGTACATTTATCTATCAATTGGCCGCAAGTTGCGGAATTGATCGGACCGGTAAAGTGAACGATATGAGTCGTCATGATCTGACTGCTCTATATAGTTTGCCGGCGAAACTTTCGCTGACTTTTATCCGGGCCCATACAACTTCTTCGAAGTTGCCGAACCATGGCAGACGAAGCGAGCGGGAGGCGGGCTCCCGCTCGTTCCGGCTCGATCAGCTACGGCCGCCGCCGTGGCTGTTCTGGCCACCCTTGCGGCCGGCTTCGGAGGCGCGTTCGCGGTCGTTGGCGAAGTTACCGCCGCTGGCCTGTCCCCCTTTGCTGCCCGCCTCGGAGGCGCGTTCCGGGTCGTTCTTGAAGTTGCCGCCACTTACCTGGCCGCCCTTGCTGCCGGCTTCAGCGGCACGCTCCGGATCGTTCTTGAAGTTGCCCCCACTGGCTTGGCCGCCTTTGCTGCCGATTTCCTGATAGAACTCGCGGCCGTGGCTTTCCGAAGTCGCTTCGCCACCTTTACGGCCGGCTTCGTTGACACTCATTTTGCCTTTATCTTCAGCCATGATGACCTCCAATCTGTTTGGCTTGCTTGGGCGCGATTACCGTTTCGCTCTTTTTGAGCACCACGGATATTCACGCATCGTAATAATGGATTCGCATCGCCTCTGACAGTTTCGCCGTTTCGTTAATTATGCGGACGAATGGTTAATGGCACGGCGACAGGTATTTAGCGGCACTTTGAAGAGTTATACGGAGCGACAATAAACGGAACGGCAATTAGCGAAGCGCCAAATAAAAAATTTCGTAAATGAAGATGGATTTAAAATCCTGTGAATGCTTGCCGATAGCCGGACCACGCTACGCTTTTCCGCTCCAGCAACCCGCGGGGGCGAATTCATTCGCCCGGCAGAGCCATTGCGATGCCTTTATTCGCAATCCGGGGGACATCAGCGCCCATCGGAGCAATGCTCCTCCAACCAGCGTATGGCGAAGTCCCGCATAGGACGCGCCGAGACGAGCACGGACTCGGCATTGCCGATCCGTCCCTGGCTGCCCTGCCCCGCATCGAGGAACGTCCGCACCACATCGCCGAAGTAATCGTCGGGCAGGCCGTCGATCACTGGGTCGCAGGTGTCGAACTCCTCCAACAATCGCCACTCCGTTCGGCCATCGATCAGTAACGGAACTTCCATGCGCACGATGCGCTTGCCAGGGATATCCGCCAGGTGTTCGGCATGGTGCAGCAGGGACAATGTATCCAGAGGCGCACCGACCATGAGGACCTTGCCCCCGGCTTCCACCAGGCGGGCGAAGGGCGAGCCCTCTCCGTAGCCGTAGTCCAGGGGATGCTCGCGGGTATACCACTCGGCATGGACGCCGATGGCCGCCACCGAGGCGCCGGGGTTGCCGCTGCGCAGCGCGCCGGGCCAGGTTCGGATGAATTCGGCGATGATTCCATGGTCACGGCTGGCCCGTGAGAGACACGGATCGAAGGGCGGGATGTCCGGCTTGAGGGCCGGGTCCAGCCGACCGTCCTCGTCCAAGGCGTCTTCGTACTGCTGGTCCCAGTTCGTGTAGCAGAGCAGCGTGCCGCTCGGCCCGATCGCGTCGAGCAAAGCACCGATGAGGGTGTTGGGCCCGTCGATCAGCGGCCCTACGCTGCGCATGCCGGCATGCACCATCAGGTCGTCACCTGCGCGTACGCCGAGGTTTGCGAGGTGGTCGAGCAGTTCGCGGCGGGTCCAGAATCGATTTCCTGCGATATCCAGCATGTGGGCTCTCCTTGCGTTGGGTGCGCCTTGAATAAGGTCGGTGCCTGAGGAATTCAATACTGGCCGCGTTCTGCACAAATCTTCCAGAAAGCCGGGTGCGCGGCGCTAACATGTCTCTTCTGACGAGCATTCTCACAATCGGTATCTGCAGGCATGACGGCCAACGACTGGATCGATCTTTCGGTGGACGCCGAAACGGGCATCGAGACGATCAGGGCGCACTTCGAAGGCCATGCGTACGATCCGCATTGGCATGACAGCTACCTGATCGGTTTTACCGAGCAAGGCGTGCAGCAATTCCATTGCCGCAAGGTGCTACACAACAGCACACCGGGCCATGCGTTCCTGCTGGAGCCGGGCGATATCCACGACGGCCATGCGCCCGCCGAGGGCGGTTTCACTTATTCGATGCTGTATCTGCAGCCCGACTGGATCGAGCGTGGCCTGCGCGAGCTGTTCGAAGACGCGCCGAGCCAATGCCAGCCCAGCTTCGCCAAGACGCTGGCCGCCGATCCCGAGCTGATCGGGCTGACCGCCCAGGCGATCAAGGCCCTGCAGCACAAGGAGTTGCGCATCGTCCGTCACGCCTCGCTGGATGGCCTGTTGGCCAAGCTGGCACAGCATCTGGTCTGGCGGCCCAGGGGGCTGGTCGATCCGCGTTCACCGCAGATCGCCCTGCGCGCCCGGGATTATCTCCAGGCGCACATGGACGACGATATCGGGCTGGACGATCTGTCGCGGATCACCGGGGTGGATCGCTTTCGTCTGTCGCGGGCGTTCAAGGCCACTTTCGGGTTGGCGCCGCATGCCTATCTGATCCAGCTCCGTCTGGCCAAGGCCCGGCAACTGCTCGCCCAGGGACACGCGCCGGCGCTGGTCGCCATGTCCCTCGGTTTCGCCGACCAGAGCCACCTCGGCCGCTGGTTCCGCCGTGCCTACGGCTTGACTCCGGCGCGCTATCGCACGCGCTGCTCGAACCTTCCAGACGCCCCACCGAAGTGAAACGACAATCGGCTCGGATCATCGAGAGAAACCGAGCCATGTCATTGAGCCAATTACTGCCGTTCGTACTGTTCGCCTTCGTCGCCTCCATCACACCGGGGCCGACCAATATCCTGATTCTCAGCAACAGTGCCCGTCACGGGCTCGCTGCCGCGCTGCCAATCATCCTCGGCGCCTGCGCCGGGGCGGCGGGTATCGTGCTGCTGGTGGGGCTGGGCGTGGGCGAGATGCTGCTGCGCTATCCCCTGGCGCAACGCGTCATGACCTGGGTCGGCATCGCCTGGTTGTCCTGGCTGGCCTGGCAGTTGTTCCGCAGCGCGGCGCAAGGCGTCGACACCGATGCCTCGGCGAAACCGCTGGGTCTCGCCGGTGCGGCCGGGTTACAGGTGGTCAATCCCAAGACTTGGATGATGGCATTGGCAGTGGTGAGCGTGTTCGCCGGCCAGGGTGCCAGCCCGGCGCGCTATCTGTTGTTCGCGGTGGTGTTCTTCCTGATCGCGATGCCCTGCCTGGGCGCCTGGGCCTGGTTGGGCGTCGGGGTGAAGCGGGCTTGGCGCTCCGCCGCTGCCCTGACGCGTTTCAATCAGGGCATGGCGATGCTGTTGCTGGTGTCCGCCTGGGCGAGTCTGCTGGGCTGAGGGGCGTTCAAGCGACATCCACCAACACGATCTCGCTCTCCTCCAGCGCGGTGATGCGCAGCGATGTTTCGTCGCGCACCGCCATGCCGTCACCGGCCTCGGCTTCCACACCGTTCACCTCGATGCGTCCGCTGGCCGGCACGAGGTAGACCTTGCGGCCCGCACCGATGACATACTCGGCGCTGCTGCCGGCCTGCAGGGTGGCTGCGGCCAGGCGGGCGTTGGCGCGAATCGGCAAGGCGCCCTGGTCATCGGGCATGCCACTGGCGAGGGTGACGAAGGTGCCGCTGCGCTCCCCCTTCGGGAACGGCCGGGTGCCCCAGGACGGCGGCAGACCGGTTTCGTCGGGGATGATCCAGATCTGGAAGATTCGCGTGTCTTCGCTCTCCAGGTTGTATTCGCTGTGGGCGATGCCGGTGCCGGCGCTCATCACCTGCACGTCGCCGGCCACCGTACGACCGTGGTTGCCCAGGTTGTCGCGATGGGTGATGGCCCCGCTGCGCACGTAGGTGATGATCTCCATGTCGCGGTGCGGGTGCTGCGGGAAGCCGGATTGCGGAGCGATGGTGTCGTCGTTCCACACCCGCAGATGGCCCCAGTGCATGCGCGCCGGGTCGTAGTAGTCGGCGAAGGAAAAGTGGTGACGGGTATCCAGCCAACCGTGTTGGGCACCGCCGAGCTCCTGGTAAGGGCGCCGTTCGATCATGGTGGTCTCCTCGAAGCGTTCAGGCCGAGCGGGATGCCGGCCGGGAATGGAGGCCAGCATACGAATCGAATTCGTCGTTGATAAACGCAAAATCCTGTCAACAGTCATCGACGGAATCGATGGCTGGTTTTTGGGGGTTCGCCTGGCGACATACCTGGCTCGTCATCGAGGAGAGCGATCAGCACGCATTGACAGCGAGACTCCGCCCCTCTCCCCAGCCCTCTCCCCAGGGTACGTGTGAACATTTAGCGACGTAGACAACTCACCATGGGCGATTGAATTCGGCCCTACCGATGAACCACGGCCCATCGATTGTTACGCCAGCGTAAAGAGACCTTTCCGTTTTCCTGCATTTATCGCTTCGGTCGTTCTGCTCACACTCCGGCTCGGGATCGTTCCATGAACAAGAGATTACAGATCCCGGTCGAGCAGACTTGCCGGTCTCTCCGCTGCCGCGTGCCCGCAAAGAGGCAGATGCGCGGTGCGGCGGCCTTCTGCCAGGAGACCAGACGGCCCCCACATGCGACCGGCCGATTACCGATAAGGAGTCAACCCGATGAACAACACCATGAAGCACAGCCTGCTGGCGCTGGCAGTGGCCGCAGGCATCTCCCCCCTGGCCATGGCGGACACCGTGGGCGACCAGGCGGAGTCCAAGGGCTTCGTGAAGGACAGCAGCCTCGACCTGCTGCTACGCAACTACTACTTCAACCGTGACGGCAAGAACGGCAGCGGCGACCGCCGCGACTGGACCCAGGGCTTCATCGCCACTTACCAGTCCGGTTTTACCCAAGGTACGGTGGGCTTCGGCGTCGATGCCTTCGGCTACCTGGGCCTGAAGCTGGATGGCGGCAAGGGCACCACCGGCACCGGCAACCTGCCGGTGGACAACGACGGCTCGCCGGAAGACGACTACGGCCACGCCGGCGGTGCGCTCAAGGTGCGCGTCTCCAAGACGCTGCTGAAATGGGGCGAAATGCAGCCCACCGCCCCGGTGTTCGCCGCCGGTGGCACCCGCTTGATCCCGCAGACCGCCCGCGGCTTCCACCTGCTGAGCAGCGAGCTGGACGGCCTCGACCTGGAAGCCGGGCATTTCACCGCCGGCAACGGCCCGACCACCACCAGCTCCAGGGGCGAGCTGTACGCCACCTATGCCAACGTCACCGCCGACAGCGTGGACTTCGTCGGCGGCAACTATGCCCTGACCGACAACCTCAGCGTGTCGCTCTACGGCTCCGAGTTCGAGGACATTTGGCGCCAGTACTACGCCAACGCCAACTATGTGTTGCCCCTGGCCGACGACCAGGCACTGGGCTTCGACTTCAACATCTACCGCACCAACGACGAAGGCCGCGCCGAAGCCGGCGAGATCAGCAACACAACTTGGTCGCTGGCGGCTTCCTATAGCTTCCTCGCAGCCCACAAAGTCACCCTCGCCTACCAGAAGGTCCATGGCGATACGCCGTTCGACTACATCGGCTTCGGCGACAACGGGCCCGGCGCGGGCGGCGATTCGATCTTCCTCGCCAACGCGATCCAGTACTCGGACTTCAACGGCCCCAACGAACGCTCCTGGCAGGCCCGCTACGACCTGGACATGCAGCCCTACGGCGTGCCCGGCCTGAGCTTCATGGCACGCTATGCCAACGGCCGCGGCATCGACGGCACCGACATGGCCGCAGACAGCCCCTATCGCGACTACGGCTACGGCGAGGACGGTAAGCACCACGAGACCAACCTCGAAGCCAAGTACGTGGTGCAGACCGGCCCGGCCAAGGACCTGTCGCTCCGCATCCGTCAGGCCTGGCACCGTGGCAACACCGACCAGGCGGAAAGCGATCACGACGAATTCCGCCTGATCGTCGATTACCCGCTGTCGATCCTGTAACGGATTCTCTCCTGCCCTACGCCGGTGCACGGTTGCTCCCACCGGCGTTTTTCAGGCCGCTCACGTCCCCCTGCGAGCGGCCTTTTTCTTGTGCGATGGATGGGTCGACCGCAGGGCTTTTTCCAGGACCGATGTATCGATCCCACCGATTCTCCGGTACGCCCCTTCTTGACAAATTCCTCCTGAAGCTCGGCCAGAACCCTTCTACGACGGGCCTTTGCGCAGCAATCGATATCGCTGATGGTGACCATCAGCACACATCACTTCTGTCGCGGAGCCCCATCCGTAACATGGGCCCCGTAGACGAATTCACTTCCCCGCCCCAGGAGAACCCGACATGAAAAAGCAACTGATCGCCGGCCTGTTCATCGCCACCCTTTCCGCCACCGCATTCGCTCTTCCGCAAGATGCAGACAACACCTTCAAGGCCCCGGTCGTTGCCGAAGGTGGTGCTGACCGCACTGGTACCAACCGCGTTGCCGAAGACGGTTCCGACCGCACTGGCGCCAACCGCATCGCTGAAGGCGGCTCCGAGCGCACCGGCATCAACCGCATCGCCGA
>NZ_MUJY01000036.1 GCF_002286785.1 Pseudomonas sp. PIC25
ATCGGCTTGAGTCCTTCCTTCGTGTGGACACGCGTTCCCTTGATGAAGCCCTCGCCGGCCTGGGAGCGGATTTCGTTATTGGTATCTGGCGGCTTGGCGGTGGCACCCGGCACTTTGCCCAACTCGATCAACGTCTGTTCCGTCAGTCCCTCGCCTTCCCGCGCGCCCTCTGGCCCTTCGCAATTCGCACTGCGGACCAAGAATCCCTTCGCACCGACGTAGTAGGTATGAAAATCCTCAACCTCAATGTTGTATACGTTTACTCGTAGATAGGGATCAGTACTTGCAAGTACCTCATCGGGCAGATAGGTATATTTCTTCTTTTCAGACTCAGCGATGACCGAGTAATTGGCATAATCGAAAGCCCTGCCAGGACCCCTAATGCTAACCGCCCCCGTGATCCAGCCAATACCTTCCTGAGCCGTTCGGTATACCGGCTGCACCCCACCGACGAAAGCCCGACCTCCGTCGCTTTGGCGCAGCCAAAGTTGGCGCTGGAGCGCATCGGCTCGTGTCCAGCCAATACCCTCTACCCAGAACGGGTGGCTTCCGGTTGCCACGATGAAATAGAAAGGATCCGAAGATTTCCACCCCTCAGGATGAATGCTGATGCGGACGATAGTCTGCCGCTCGTGCTCGAAGGTCCTGACCACCCGCTTGTACTCAGGACTACCGCCGCCATCTTCGGGACTGGAGAGTATCCAGTCGCCGACTTTGATCTCCTCAATCGGCTTGAGCCCCTCCTTCGTATGGACGCGAGTGCCTTTGATGAAGCACCCGCCCGGCTCAATCAACGTCTGCTTCATCAACCCCTCGCCTTCCCTGCCGAAGAAACATCGGCCCTCAGTTCCCGCCCAGGCTTGACACCTTCCCGTGCTCTCTCAGAGCCCTCGCAATTCGCACTGCGGACCCAGAAGCCATGCTTCCCGCCCACGTAGTAGGTGTGGAAATCCTCGACCTCGAAGTTGAAAACCGGTACCCGCAGATAGGGGTCGTCGCTCGCCAACACATCATTGGGAAGATGGAGGAGTTTCTCCGCCACGGAGTCATCGACAGCAGCGTAATTGGCGTAATCGAATACAGAACCATGCAGCTCAGGACGATTCGCACTGGTGACCCAGCCGATACCCTCTTGCCCCGTGCGGTATACCGGCTTTACGGCACCCACGAAAGCCCGACCGCCGTCACCTTGACGCAGCCACTGCTGGGACTTGAGCGCATCGGCACGCGTCCAGCCGATGCCTTCCACCCAGAAAGGATGGTTTCCTGTCGCCACCACGAAATAGGAGGGATCGGGGAAAACCCAGTCTTCCGGACAAATACTGATCTTGAAAATAGGCTGGGGATCATGCGCGAAGGTCCTGACTACGCGTTTGTATTCCGGCTGGCCAGAACCGTCTTCGGGGCTGGAGAGCACCCAATCCCCGACCTTGATCTCCTCGATCGGCTTTTTACCGTCCTTCGTATAAACACGCGTACCCTTGATGAAGCACCCGCCGGCCTGCGCCGGGTAACGAATGTCTTCGTCAACCTTGGACAGCTTGGCGGCAATGGCGCCATACGGCGCCTTGCCCGGTTCGATCAATCGCTGTGCCATCCGCCTCATCGCCCCTGCCGCCCGATGGGGAATACCAGCCCGGTGATATCGCCCAGGTTGCATTCTTCATCCTGTTGGCGCTGGCCGAGCGGCGGCAGCCAGGTGGCCGGCATGTCGAAGGCGTCCAGCGCAGGCGGTATGGCCTCCCAGTCGATCCGTGGCCGTTCGCCGTTGGGCGCCCTCAGGACGAGGTAACGGTCAGGCTGCGGCGCGGCAGGCTGGCAGGCCAGGGCCGACTGCATGCTGACGGTCGCTCCCGACGCTCTGCAGGCACCCGGCACCACCAGCAGGCCGATGCTCGCGCAGGTGCTTTCCCGGCCGTCCGAAACGGCGTAGGTGAAGCGGTCGGTGCCCACGTAGCCGGCTTCCGGGCGGTAGGTGTAGCTGCCATCGGCATTGCGGGCCAAGGTGCCGTGCGCGGGGGTGCCCAGGGTCAGTTCCAGCGTATCGCCCTGCGCATCGCGCACCAGCGTGGCGAAGTCGATCCGCACGCTGCCGTCGCGCAACAGCGTGAAGCACGCATCGTGCGCCGTCGGTGCGGTGTTGAAGGGCAGCACCCTCACCTCGATGTCCGCCATGGCGACGGCCTGGGCCTGGTTGCCCCGCTCGGTTGCCGTGGCCACCACCCTGAGCACGAAGTTACCGGTGAAGTCCTGGGGCGGCCGGATGCCAAGCCGGTCCAGACGCCAGCTGGTAACGTCGGCCGTGGTCGCGCCCTCCCTCGCGGTGAAGCTGCGTACGCCATCGGTCAGCACAGCGCCCACCGGCACTGCCTCGATCATGAGCGCCAAGGATTCGGAGCCATCGGTGTCATTGAGCGAAGCGCCGATGACGGACAGGCGGATGACCGAGTCCTCCTGCCCAACGTTGGCCGGCAGGGTTTCGGTGAGCGCGATGTCGTCGATCATCATGCCGCGGCCATTGGCGTCGAGCTGCGTGGCTTCGGAGACGATACGGATGGTCTGCATGCCGCCCGTGCCGGTGAACTGGACGCAGCGTTCCTGCCATGCCAAGCCTTGCCAACCGCTGGTGCTGGCATCCCCACCGATGCGCACGCCATCGACATAGATACCGATGCGCGTGTAGTCGGCGCCGTAACCCATGCGGCCGGCGACATCCAGGCTCAGGGTGTAGCGGGCGCCGGCCACCGTCTGCACGCTGCGCTCGATACCCAGGGTCTGGTGCATGTCGCCGGCGGCGCCATTGAGTTCGAGCCAGTTGTGGCCATTGCCCGGCGCGGCGGCAACGGGGCGTTGTACACCGCGCAAATCGGCCATGCGGTCGCTCTGGCTCCAGACCTCGAAGCCGTTGCGGCCACCGGCTGCCGCGTCGGGCTCGGTCACCAGGGTCCAGCCTTCGAGCACGGCTTGGCGGACCAGGGTGGAGTCGCCGCCGGAGAAGTTGGCGACACTCTCCCAGCCGGTGCGGAACAGTTCGCGCGTCATGGTGGGCGGCGTGGTCAGCACCAGCGTCGGCGCATCGGCTACCGGGTTCACCACCAGCCGCACCGTGGCCACACTGGAATCGACCTGGCCATCGTTCGCCCGGTAGGTGAAGCAGTCCTCGCCGCTCCAACCGGCTCGCGGGGTGTAGGTGAAGCTGCCATCCGCGTTGCGCACCAGCAGGCCATGCGCGGGCTGGGTGAGGATACGCAGCGCCAGGACATCGCCATCCGCATCGGTGGCCAGCGGTGTCAGGGTGATGCTGCGGTCTTCGTCCAACATCAGGCACTGGTCGCTGACGATCGGGGCATCGTTGACCGGCAGCACCTCGACGATGAGGTAGGCCGAGGTGCTGGCTTGCGCCTGGTTGCCCTGTTCGGTGGCCGTAGCGACCACCTTCAGGGTGAGGCTGCCGGCAAAATCCTTCGGCGGCGTGAGGCTCAGCCGGCCCAGGTTCCAGGCGGTGACGTCGGCGCGGGTAGCCCCTTCCACCGCGATGAACCGGTGCGTGCCGTCGGACAGCACGCTGCCCACCGGCAACGCTTCCAGGGTAACGGCCAGCGTTTCCGAGCCATCCACGTCGCGCAGGGCCGCGCTGACGGCGGACAGGCGGATGGCCGAGTCCTCCAGCCCGACATTGACCGGCAGCGTTTCGGCAAGGGCGATATCGTCGATCATCATGCCGCGGCCATTGGCATCGAACCGCGTGGCCTCGGAGACGATGCGGATGGCCTGCATGCCGCCCGTGCCGGTGAACTGGAAGCTGCGCTCCTGCCACTCCAGGCCTTGCCAGTCGCTGGTGCTGGCATCCCCACCGATGCGCACGCCATCGACATAGATACCGATGCGTGTGTAGTCGGCGCCATAGCCCATGCGGCCGGCCACATCCAGACTCAGGGTATAGCGGGCGCCGGCCACGGTTTGCACGCTGCGCTCGATACCCAGGGTCTGGTGCATCGCACCGCCGGAGTTGTTCAACTCCAGCCAGTTGTCGCCGTTGCCCGCCATCGCGCCGACCGTGCGCAACCCATGCCAGGCATCCATCATCCTGTCGCCCGTGCTCCAGATTTCGAAGCCGTTGCTGCCGCCACGGCTTGGGTCCGGCCGGGTGATCAGCGTCCAGCCTTCCAGTTCGCGGGCCTGTACCAGGGTGGACGTGTCATTGCGGTCGACCACCGACTCCCAGCCGGTACGGAACACCTCGCGGGCCTGCTGTTGCGGGTCGGTCAGTACCAGGACCGGCGCGTCGGCCACCGGGGTCACCACCAGCCGCACCGTCGCCACGCCGGATTCGGCCTGGCCATCGCTCAGGCGGTAGGTGAAGCGGTCCTCGCCGCTCCAGTCGGCCACCGGGGTGTAGGTCAGGCTGCCGTCGGCATTGCGTACCAGTACGCCGTGCGCCGGCTCATCCAGCACCTGTAGTTCCAGCTTGTCGCCATCCACGTCGACGTCATTGCTCATGGGCCAGAGGACGATGCTGGCGTCCTCGTTCAGGGTGGCGCAGTCGTCGAGCGCCAGCGGCGCATCGTTGACCGCCGTGATGGTCAGGCGCACCACGCCCGCCACGTTGGCCTGGCCGTCGCTCACGTTGAAGGTGAAGGCGTCCTCGCCGTGGTAGTCGGCCGCCGGCGTGTAGGTCCAGGTGCCGTCCTCGTTACGGGTCACCTGGCCGTGGCCCGGCTGTAGCACGGTAACCGTGAGCGGGTCGCCCTCCACGTCACGGGCCTGCGCCAGCAGGTCGAGCACGAGCCGGCCATCCTCCAACAGGGTCGCCGCGAGGGGGCTGACCACCGGGGCATCGTTGACCGGCGCCACGACGATGCGCACCTCGGCCACGGCGGAGTCCGCCTGTCCGTCGTTGGCGCGGTAGGTGAAGCGGTCATCGCCATGGAAGTCTGCCTCGGGGATGTAGAGGAAGCTGCCATCCGCGCTCAGCTCCAGCCGACCGTGTCGCGGCCCGCTGACCACCTGTATCCCGAGCGCATCGCCCTCCACGTCGCGGGCGCCCTGCAACAGGTCCAGGGTAACCGTGGTGTCCTCTTCCAGGATCACGTCGAGGTCCGTCACCTGCGGCGCGTCGTTCACTGGCGTTACGTTCAGGGTGACGCTTGCCGGCGCGGAAGCTAGTTCGCCATCGGTTACCCGGTAGCTGAAGGCATCGGTGCCGTTCCAGTCAGGATCGGGGGTGTAGGTGAAGCCGCCATCGGCATTCACCACGAGCTGGCCATGGCGGGGCCCGGCCACGATCCCAACGGTGAGCGCATCGCCTTCGACATCGCTGGCGAGGGCCAGCAGGTCGATGGCGAGGGCGCCATCCTCCTCCAGGGTGAAGCGGGCGTCGGCCGCTACCGGTACGTCGTTCACCGGGGAGACGGTGAGCGTTACGGTGGCCAGGTTGGATTCCAATTGGCCATCGCCGAGCCGGTAGGTGAAGCTGTCCTCGCCCGACCAGTCGGCGGCCGGCACGTAGCGCAGGCGGCCCTCGGCCGTCAGCGCCAGGGTGCCATGGGCCGGGCCGGTGACGACCACCGGCTGCACGCCCGCCTGGTCGGCGCCGAGGTCGTTGGCAACCACGTCGATGTCCACCGGCGTATCTTCGGTGGTGGCCGCCACGTCGTCACGCGCCTCCTGCGGCATGCCCAGGCGCAGGTCGCGCACGGTGACCTGGCTGCTGGCAGCGGCCGCGCCGCGCCCGAAACCGATCAGGTCGTAGGAGAGATTTACCACGGTGCCCGCAGCGATGCCGGACAGGTCCACCAGCACCGTGCGGCTGCCGTCGGCGTTGCGGATCGTGGTGACGCCCGAAGCCTTGTACTCGCTGCCGTCGGCCTGGAGGTTGAGGAAGGCGTCGTTACGGCTCAAGCCGGTACTACCCAGCAACGACAAGCCGGTGTTGGCATCGATCAGTGCCACTTCGAAGGCATCGTCGGGCGCGCTCTCGACGTCATCCAAGGCGATGCCAGCCAGGGTGAAGGACAGGAAACGGTCGTTCTCGCCGAGCACGAAGACCTGGTTGAGGCGGGTCTGGGCGGTGGCTGTTTCCTTGAGCGTGGCGGTACCGTTGGCAAAGTCGACCTCACCCTCGATAGCCCAGCCCTCTTCGGTCTCGAAGCGGGTGTTTTCCAGTGTGGGGTTGGCTGCCGTAGCGTATTGCGGAACGGGCGCAACGAGAACACGCGATATCTGCGGAGACGTGGTGACGATTCGCCCAATCTGCGCAGCCAACTCGCTTTCATCCACATCGGGCAGACGACGCAGCCCAGGGGTGACCGTCGCGGCCATCTCATCGTGCGCGTCGTCGGAATGCTCCAACCCCAACACGTGGCCCAGCTCATGGATCAAGACACCCAGCAGATCGATCTTGCCTGCTGCCTCGCTATCCGCTTTCGCCAGATATTCCAAGGACGAACCGAGTTGCGTGAACTCTTCGTTTTCCGAAGGCGTACTGTCAACGAACCAGCCCCAGCCGGCTGCATCGGGCGACAGGGTGATGTGGGTACCTGTGGTTTGTGCCACAGCCAAGGCGGGCAACGTGCTAATACTGAACGTGGCGCTGCCTAATTTCGAAGCCAGCGCACCGTGCTCGACCCAAAATTGCTTGGCCTGCTCGAATAGCCGTTGAGCACCAGCCCCATCCAATGGCATCCCAAACGCGTCACTTCCCGCTTCCTCTACACTCTGCAGCCTCGGCTCGGCGTCACCGAACCATTTCTTGATTGCATTGATGATGCCACGGCTCTCTTCCACGGGGACGAGAACGTCAGACTTCTTGAACAGCTTTTCGGCAAGAACAATTTGGCCATGCTCATCGATCGTTCTGGTGAAACCAAGAAGCTCATCAGAAAGTATCCGCTTTTCTCCGGCTCTCGTGCTATTTCCGACTGTGAAGTAGATATTTTTTGAGAGCCAATCTTCACCATACACTGCTTTAATGCTTCCATCATTGACTGCAGTCTTTAGGTAGTCCATGACTGCCTTCATGACACGCTCATTTTTAAACTCCAGAACGTGACTAAAGCCCTCATTCTGCTTCAGAGCAGCGCTCGCGCGACCGATGGCGTCTATTATCTGATCTTGCGCTTTTATCAAATCATCTAAATCGTCGCTGAGAATATCTTCCCAAGCCCCCCAGCCCTTGGAATCAATGGTAGTTTTCGACAAGCCAATAATCGACCCATCCGAACTGCGGATATAGGCCGCCCCATCCCCCAGCCTGATGAAATTCACCCCGCCAGCTTTTGGATTTTTATACAACAAGGTCCGTGCCAGGAAGTAGGATCCATCTTTGGAACGAAGCCCACCCTCTACACCATCTTGGAATGCTACCCATGCCGCATTGGGATTCGAAATAGGCTCATAAACCAGAATCATTCCTTGCGGTTTTTCCAAGGTATCCAACAACCGGCGCACATCCGAGGGCGTAAAGTAAACCTCTAGGTCAGGTGAGGTTAATGTTCCATCCGCTCGCTTCGCCGGTTTCAGCGAATTCTCAAAGCAATTAGTATTATGAACCCAAACCCCCAACTCACCCACATAGTAAGTATGAAAGTCTTCGACCTCAAAGTTGTAGACTGTACACTTATAGGCCCACTTATCTTCAATTTCCGGAGTTTCGTACCGGATACCGAAGTCCTCCACCCCCATAAAGTCGGATAAACTCCGCTCCCGACTCAGTTCCAGGTTTCTGTCACGAAGATCTATTAGACGCCCAAGTTCCGCATCCGGTCCCGCTGCAATCCAGCCCACACCCTCCTGCTTGGTTCTCCAAATCGGATCGACCATAGAGACACGCATCGTCTCTCCATTTGCAAGAAGAACGAGATCCAAATTGGTTAGAAGATCCGCGCGCCTCCACCCAACCTGCTTGGGCATGGCATCCCATTCTGCCTGATCCCACCACTCCTCCTTACGCTGCCCCACAACGTAGAAGGGGTGGCTACCAGTCACAATAAACGTTTGATCGACGTAACGTCCTTCGACTTTCTGGTCACTTCTAACTCTGACCCGATAAACCGCTTTATTTTCATGCTGTACAGTCCGAGTGACACGCTTATAAGCCTGCTCTCCCGTTTCCTCCGGCTGCGAAAGTACCCAATCGCCGACTTGGATGTCCTCAATTGGCTTGAGGCCTTCCTTGGTATGAATCAGAGTGCCTGCCGCGAAGCAGAACTGCTCCTTGGTCAGTGAGCCGTCCAAGGACCAAACACCCCGCAACTCAGCCTGTGCATCTTGAATAACTGCACGATAAAGCGCATCGCCTGCATACTCGCCGGAACGTGCTCTCAACATCTCGTCAAATGTCCGCACCGGAATAATCATATTCAACTGTGCTGCGAGGTTAGCGTCATCCATGGCATTCCGCGCAGTAATAAGAACGTCATTCTTGATCTGGACGGCCTGAAAAGCCTGTTCCATCAGCGAAGCCTTCTTATTCACCAGATCGGGTAGTTCTGATGCGAACGAGCGTTGCCATGCGATGGCTTCGTCTACCACCATGGAAGCCGTTTTCGGAATACTGATCAGTGCTTTTCCAGGAGTTTGCAATACGCCCCCTACGTGGTTGAGGATCCCACCGCCCGTGCTATCGGCTAGCGAGTTTATCAATGCCGTCGACTTGTTCGATATTGTTGGCTGGACGATCTTGGTCAGCGTAGGGTTCAGTTCGTTCGGGCTGTTCCATAGAACCTTATAGTTCCCTCGAAGCTCGCCGCTCATGATCGGGCCGAGCAAGGGAAGTCCTGCCCCCAATGCAGTGGCGACCGTCAGTTCTGTCAGCGCTCTACCTGCATAGGCGCTATCGAGTTTGCCGGGGTTGGTGATTTCGTAGCTGATAATCTCACCCTCCTTCTGAATGATGGTCATCAATCCCGCATCCGCTGCAGAACCGGCCACTGCGCCCCACATTCCAGAACCGAAGCGCGTGCTCAATCCGCTTGCCAGTCGCCCACCAACCACAACGCTCGCAATAGTTGTCGCCCCATCCACCACTGAGGCGGTCCAATAGCTCGCACTACTGATTTTGTCCTCGGAAAACTGTGTATAGCGCTCGGACTGTTTCTCCAGGAAACCCAGCGTGAAAAAGTTCCAGCCGTTATAGAGCAACGAGTTCGCCATGTATTCGAAGGCCGAGTAGTTTCCATCCTCTTTCGCCTGGGCGATCTGGTTGGCGGAGATTCCCAGCATGTCCTTGTAGATATTGTTTTCCCCACCACTTGCGCCGCTTGGTGGATAGACGATCGTCACTTCCCCGAGCCTGGGGAAGCGGCCGGGCACAGTGTAGGCACCGATGCCATAGATCCAGCTCATGCCAGCCTCATTCCCCAGTGTGTCATAGCGTTGGGGCATGGGTATCCGCTCGCCGCCACCATGGGCCGCGTCGAACCGGTCAATAGGTGTGCTGCTCTTCTGGCCGTCCTTCGTCGAGTCCAATGCAGCCTGAATCAGCGCCGAAGCGTTCCAGACGAAGAGCGAATAGTGCATGGCGCCGCCATTGAGCACGTCGTCGTACATCCAGACGTCGGCGTAGAGCTTGCCATCCGACCCCAATCGAAGCTGGTCGACAGCGCCTCCTACGATCGGCGTGGTGGCCCCCAGGTACTTGGGCGTGCCGAATGGGTCTTCAATAACGCCGATCTTGCCTCCAATCTGCTTACCGAGACCGTAGTTCTCGTAGTCCGTATAGTGAACGTCGTTGAAGTTGAAGTTGTAATCGGCCACCAACGCGTACTGCTTGCCGCCATACTCGACCACGACGTTACCCTGGGCACGCTGAATGTTCTGCTGGAACTTCGCATTCAACCAATTCGGGTTGGTGTCTTTCGGCGTCAGGTTGGTCGTGACGATCCTCGCTGTGCCATTCAGGTTGCCCTTGCCATCCAGCCCCATCGTGATGCCAATGAAACCGTTGTCGTAGTCTTTCGAGCTGGAAAGCACGAACTCGCCATCGTTCTTGCCAGCGCTGATCACGTTCGGGAAACGGCCTTTCCCATCAGACAACTTGGAGCCATCGACCACTACGACGGCCTTTGGATCGATGTGTCCGTACTGATCGATCTTGCCGATATCGAGCACATAGACGTTGCCAGGGGTGGGGCGGGTAGCGAGTTTCATCAGGGAGTCGCCGCCTTGCGGGGCCGTCAGCGCCAGGTAGCTGCCATTGTTGATGGCCATGTCCTGGAAACCATAGGGAACGGCACCCGCAAAGTTGATGTTCTGTAGTTCCCGGAGGAACAGGGAACTAAGCTGGTCGATATTGACCCGCATCAAGCGCCCGCCCGTCGCGCCATAACGATTGCCTTCGACCGCATAAAGCCAGTCACCTGCAACGGCCAGGCTCCTCAGCGGTGAACTGCCGCCGGACATATCCAGCGTATGGACGACATCCAGCGTCTGTGTGTCCAACACGTAAACCTGGCCGTTGCTGGCCGCAACGAAGGCCAACGTGCCGTCGTTCGAGAACACGATCTGGTCCTCGTAGCGACCACGCAGATTGAGCGCCCCGCCTTTTTCATCTCGCGTTATCTTGCGAATCAGGGTCTCCACACCCTCGGCATTGGTGCGGATGACACTGATGCCATCCGCCGTGGTCACAAACTTGTTGTCCGTGCCAAGCGACCACGCCTGGACCGGGTTGCTGTCCACGGCAAGGCTGCGTACCGACGAGCCGGCAATGGAAACTCTGGCCGTGCGCTCGACATATACGTCGTGCATCGACAGGGAAACGCCCTCGGGCAGATCGATCTCCAGTTCGGTAGCCGATAGGGACCGGGCTTCGAATCCCTGCCAGATCAACCCACGGTCAGGAGTCGCGCCAGGCTCCGAATAGCGATACAGCTGTTCGCCACGGGGCATCAGCCAGATCTTCAGCGCAAAGTTTTCGGCCGCCTGCGACGGCGGAATGAAGTCGACACCCGAGATTTTCAGTTTGCGGGTTGCGGGGTCATAGTCGAGCCCCGTGATTGTCGGCGTGTATACGGACGTTCTTGGAGCCTCGGGGAAGGTATTGGAAATCTTCGCGAGATCGAAATCCGTATGGGAAACCTCCTTCCTGAACGAGCCTTCCAGTGTGTAGGAGAAGGCATAGACAGGCGCAGCCAGGGAGGCGAGGACGCCCAGGGCGGCAACGCCCATGTACGGAGTGGGCGCCATCGCAATCATGCCCATCTGAGACCAGATGGCATTGAAATTGACCATTGCGCCGGCGACCTTGATTTCCCCGGTCTCCTTGACACTGGCTTCCTTGTCGATGGTCGTGACGACGAAGACACCGCCACTTCCGGAGATGCCGGAATATGGCGGGCTCGCGGTGCGTGCAACGCCATCTTCGCCAATGAAACCGTTATCCACGAGCCACCAGGTCTCATGGCTGACGCCACTCTCATCGGCGATCGTGCCCTTACGCCAGAACAGAACCTCTGTGCCCGCCGCCAGGGTTTTCGGTAGCCCGGTAGCCGGATCGGCGGCGGCGTGAACCTTAACCGCCAGTTGCAGGGGCAATGTCGCTTCACCGCCATCCAGATCGATCTCGAAGGCGCCAAGCGCATCGAGCACAGTCGGTGCGGGCAGCGGCATGCCCAGGCTATCGACGGCAAGACCATTGATGGCAACACGGGTGCCGTCCGGCAGGCTGCCAGGCGCCGCCATCAGGACATTGCCATCGGCGTCCTGAACCACGACGCCGTTCTGGTCGGACACCGTTGCCACTCCGGTGATCGGCTCGACGACTTTGAGCAGAATGTCGTGCTGCATGCCGCCATTGATCACGAACAGCTTGGCCGTTCCGGCAGACTTGGCGTGAATGAGGCCGTCCGGCGAGATTTCAGCGATGCTGGTATCGCTGATGAAATAACGTGTTCCCGCCTCGGCTCTGGAAATGTTGGTGCGGTCAGGCAGCGTGACCTTGAGTTGCCGCTGTCCCTCGGCCGGCAAGGTGATAGCGAGCGGGTAGACATCGACCTCGAAGCCTTTGTCATCCAACTTGGGACGACGGGGATCGGTGGCGACCGTGAAGACATTCACCCCTTCGATACCACGTGCGCGTACCTGCACGATGGCATTGCCACTGCCCACGCCACGCACGACGCCGCGTTCATCCACCGTCGCAACCGCCTCGTTGCTCGACGAATAGGCCAGGTAGGCACCGGACAGCGAAACGCCCTGTTCATCCTCGAAGTCGCCGGTGATGGTCATGGTCCGGGCCATGCCCAAATGCAGGGTGGCCAGCCGCTCGATGTTGATCTGCAACAGCTTGGCGCCACTGACGTTCACCTTGAGTTCGATCGGCGCGCCCGCCGCGAAGCCATCGTCGGCCTGCAGGCGGATGATGGCTTCGCCGCTATAGCCGGCTTCGGGGGTGAAGCGCAGCGTCACGCCGTCCGCATCGAGGGTGGCGGTGCCGTGGGTACTGCCCAGTACGCGCCAGAAGACGCTGTCGCCTTCCAGGTCCTCGGCGATGCTGGCGAGGGCCGCCCGCAGGTCGAGGTCGGTGTGGGTCTTGAGCGCCGCCGGTTGCGTTGGCGCGACCGGCGCCTGGTTGGCGGCGAAGCCGCTGTTGGCGTAGAGCACCTGGCGGTCGGCGGTGTTTACGAGACCGTCGCCGGTCAGGTCGCCCGCGGCATTGCCGTCCTGGCGCATCCGGTCCCACAGCGCGCTGTCGTCGCCATCGACCCGGCCGTCGCGGTTGAGGTCGCCGGCCAGGCTCAGGCGCAGTTGGGCCTCGCCCGCGCCGCTGACGCGAATGAGCTTGACGCCGGCCTCGGTCACGCGCAGCAAGCGGGTGACCTTGCCATTCACGGTGGCGGTCCCGATGACCTGGGCACCGCTGACTTCGATCACCGCGTCGCCGGGAAGCGCGGTTTCCAGCGCCAGGATGACCGCGCCCTGCCCGCCCGGCGTGTGGACGGTGGAGGCGATTTCGCTTTCGCGCACGGTGAAGGCCAGGGTGGCCCCCGGTCCTTCGACCAGTGTGCCAGTCCATTGGTTGGTGTTACCCGTGCCCCAGTTCACGATGGCGCCCAGGTTGGCGGTCAACGGCCCGCCCACGGGTTCGCCCGTGCTGCCGTAGGCGATGGGCGTGCCCAGCCCGGCGTCGTTCAGGTGACGGACCAGGTTGAGCCGGCCCTCCCCGTCGTAACGGTAGACGACGGCGGTACGGCCCTCACCGCCATCCGGCAGGAGGATGCGGGCGATGCGCCCGGCCGGATCGCGCTGGATGTCGATACGTTGGCCCGGATCGCCGCCCTCGGCAGCGATGCCGGCATCCGACACGAGCCACGCCTGACCGTCGGTGAATGCCACACGCTCCACGCGGCCCTGGGCATCCAGGGTGTAGCGGGTGCCATCCGGCGCGGTCAGGGTATAGGAGGCGGGTACCCACGGCAGGCCGGTGGCCTGGTCGTAGAGGTTGTCGCCAAGGCGGACGAGGCTGTCGGGACGCATGGCCCCTGCCTGCCCATGGGCCTGCAGTTGCCAACCCTGGTCGTTGCTGAAGACCGGATGCCAGACCTGCGGTGCGTCCGGTTCCGTGCCCAGGCGTTCGCGGGTGGTGCCCAGCGTAAAGGCCAGGTGCGCCAGGCCGGCATGCGCGTCGGCCAGGCTGGCCGGCACGCTGAGCCAGAGACGAGCACCCTCGCGCCACGGCGCGGTGGCACCGGATGGCAGCGTGGCCGGCTGGTCGCTGGTGAGGCGGGTATCCAGCAGCGGCAGACGCCAGTTGCCGAAGTCGCCACCTCGGGTGTCGGCTTGCACTGCCCCGCTCCACTCGCGTGCGAGTGCCAGGGTGTGCCCACCCAGCGTCACGGTCGCGTCGGCGACCCTCTGACTGGCGAAGGTCTTGGCGGCGCTGTCCACGACGATGCCGGCACCGATTTCGCTGGTCCGGCCGGCCAGGTCCCATGCGCTGAGGCGCAGCTGGTAGACGCCGTTCTGCAACAGGCGCGGGTCCAGCGTGGCCAGGGACAGGGCCTGGTTCACCGAGGTGGCCGGGCTGGTTGCCTCGGCCAGGGTTTGCCAGGCATCGCTGCCTGCCGGTGCGAGCTGCAGACGCCAGCCCATGAGCTGGGTCTCGGCGATGGTGGCGGTGAGTGCCGTCAGGTCGGTGAGTACGCGCGGCTGGCCGTTCGCACTGGCGCCCGCGAGCGCTCCGCCCCAGCCCAGTTGCGGCGCTGCGGTGTCGGCCGGGTCCTTGACGCGAATGCTGTGCGTCTGGGTGCTGGCAAAGCCGTCGCGGTCGGTGGCGGTGACACGCAGCTCGATGAGGCCGGGCTGTGTGGCCGCCAGCCGCAGGCGGCCCGCGGCGTCCAGCGCCACCGGTTCCCAGGTGCCGTTCTCGCCATTTCGCCGCTCGGCGACGAGGCTGGCGATGCCGCTCCAGGCCTCGGCGCGCACGGTGGCGACAATGTTCTGGCCCGGCACGGCGGGCGTTGCCGGCGTGGTGGTGACGGTGATGGTCGGCGCATTGGCGGATGCATCGGCCACCACACGCAGGACGAAGGTTTCACTGCGCTGGCCGCGGCCATCGGACACTGTGGCAGTGACCGTGTGATCGCCGATCTGGCCAGGGCCTGGCGTCCAGGTCAGGCGCCGGCTCTGGGCATCGTAGGCCGCTCCTTCGGGCAAGCCGGAGAAGCCGACGACGAGGGCTTGCGTCTGCGCCGCGCCATCGGGGTCGGCGATGGCGATGCCGTTGCCGGCCCCGCCGGTGGTCACCGGAATGCTGAGGGTGTCGCCGATCGCCACGGCGTGGTTGGTCGCCACGATGGTCGGCGCGCGGTTCACGTCGAAGACCCTCAGTTGCACCGTCTGCTCATGGCTGGCGCTGCCGTCGGTGACGCGGAAGGTGAACGTGAATGCCTTGTCGCTGGCCGTTGCGTTGTCGACGGTGTCCTGGCCCGGCGTCCACTCGAAGTAGCCGGTGGCCGCATCGAAGGAGATGCCGGCCGGCGTGTCTTCGTCGTGGAGCAGCGAGAGCTGCAGGGCATCGAGGTCGGCGTCGGCCACGCGCACGGTGAAGCCGATGGTCTCGCCTTCGCGGGCGAGTTGCAGCGGCATCGGAAGAATGCGCGGGGCCTGGTTGACGTTGGCGACCCGGATTTCCAGCGTGCGGGTGAAATGCGCCGCGCCGTCGCTGGCGCCCACGGTGAAGCGCCACAGCCCCGGGGTACCGGTGTTGCCGTCCTGGGCGGCGAAGAAGTCCGGCGTCCAGGCGAGCGTGGCCCTGCTGCCGTCGGCCGTGGGCGCGAAGACCAGGCCGCGCGGAAGGTCGAGGGCCCGCCAGTCGAGGCGGTCGCCATCGGCATCGTGACCGTAGAGCGTGACGCTCAGGGGCACGCCTTCGGCGGCCTCGATGCGTACCGGCGTGGAGGCATCGGCGGCGCCGCTGTCGGCCCTTTGCTGGCCATTGATTTCCAGGCCCAGCAACGCCGGCGCCTGGTTGGCTTCGCGCACGACGATGCGCAGCGTGTGGCGGGTGACGTTGGGCACCGGACTGGCCGGATGGGTGTAACCGGCATCCTGGGGCGGCAGGCCCTGGTCGGTCACGCTCAGGACGATGTCGCGGCTGCCGATGTCACCCCCGGTCGGGGTCCAGCTCAGCGTGGCATGGCCGTACTGCTCGGCCGGGGTGAGCGCGGCCCTGAGAGGCAGCCCCTCGGCCGCCCAGGTCAACGCATCCTGGTCGAGGTCGGCAGCCAGCAACGCGACCGACAACGGCTGGCCAACGAGGGCCACGACCTGCTTCGGCGCGGCGATGACCGGCGCTTCGCTGACGCTGCGGACCGTGAGGACGAAGCCCTTGGTCTGGGTCAGGACCTGATTCGCGTTGCCATCGCCGTTGTCGCTGGCGGACACCCTGATGGCGTAGTCGCCGCGGTCCCCTTCGCCCGGCGTGAAGCGCAGCACGCCGGTGATCCTGCCGACGCTGTCGGACGGGTTGCGGATGAAGCTGGCGAAGCGTGGCAAGCCGGTGAAGCTGAGCTCGACCGGATTGCCGTCGATGTCGTCGACGCTGATCGGAATCTCGATGACGCCGCCCTTGTCCACGAAGGCATTGGCGATGTCGCCGATCTGCGGCGCGCGGTTGGCGTTGCTGACCTCGATGGGTAGCACCCACTGGCTGACCGCGGGCACGCCGGTGCCATCGCCATCATCGGTGGCGGTCACCGTGAGGCTGTAGCTGCCCGCCTGCAGATAGCCGGGCGTCCAGACGATTTCCAGCGTTTCGGGATCGAAGCTCGCCCCTTCCGGCAGGCCGTCGACCTGGTAGCTGACGGTCGGTGCGCTGGTGTCCGGGCCGATTGCCGGGGCACCTTCGCGCAGACGGACCTTGGGCTCAAAGCCCGGGTTGTCCGGATCGAAGGCAAAGGCGCTGATACGCAGTGGCTGGCCTTCGAGCACATGCCAGGTCTCGGCCGGCGCGAACACCGGTGCGCCGTTGGCGTTGGCGACGTTGAAGACGATCTCGCGGGTGACCGAGGTGGTGGATACCTCGCCATCCGGCGCCGTCCAGGTGGCGATGAGATGGACGGGCACGGTGAAGCTGCCGTGCTGGGCATAGCCCGGCGTCCATTCGAGCCAGCCGGTCTCGGGATTGAGGGACGCGCCGCCGGGCAGCCAGGGCGCGATGTATTTCAGTGCCACGGTGGTGCCGTCGGCCTGGGTGAGGCCGCCCGGCACGCTGCCGGCCAGTTGCAGGCTGTAACGCTCGCCCTCGCGCAGGGTCTGCGGGGCAACGGCGAGCAGCACGGGCCGTGGATGGCCCTGCTCCACCGTGACGGTGAAGCGGCGGCTGACCTGTGCCTTGCCGTCGCTGGCGATGACGGTGATGCCCTCGTAGGTGCCGGCCTGGTCGTAGCCCGGCGTCCAGGTGAGCATGCCGCTGCCGGCGTCGAAGACGGCGCCGGCCGGGAGATTGCGGACGGTCAGGGTGAGTGCGTCGCCATCGGCGTCGGCCGCCGTGACGGGCAGGCGCAGGGTTTCGCCTTCGCGCAGGATCATTTCGCCCAGGTTGGCGATGGTGGGCAGGTGGTTGCCCCCCGCCACCGCGAGCTGGAAGCGCTTGAAGGCGACGCCGCCCCGGCTGTCCTGCACGCGCACGACGATCTCCGTATCGGCGGCGGCATTGGCGGTGGGTGTCCAGGTCAGCGTGGCACGCTGGCGGTAGCCTTCCGCCGCGGCGACCACCTCGGTCTCCGGTGTCAGGGTGACGCCGGCCGGCGCCTGTACCAGTTGCCAGTGGAAGCGCGTGCCATCCGCGTCGGAGGCTTCGATTTCGGCCGTCCAGGGCGTGCCGAGCGCGGCGCCCGGTAGCACGGTGGCAGCGTCGGTGTCCGGATCGTCGATGCCGGCCACGGTGAGTTGCGGCGGCAGGTTGCCCTGCGGGACGGCGTAGACGCCGTGGCCGAGGTTGGCCTTGACGAGGTCGGCAAGGCCGGCGCGCGGCGCGAACACACTGGCCGGCACGATGCTGACGGTCTGGTCGGCCAGGGTCGCGCCGACCGCGAGCTTGCCACCCAGCCCTTGCAGGGCGGCGCTGAGGTCGAGCAGCCACAGCCCGGACTGGTCCGCGCTGGGGACGGCACCCTCGGCGATGACGCCCTCGAAGTAACGGCCCGGATCGAGCAGCAGCATCAACGGCCCCCGGAGGTCGTCACTGCCGACGTTGGTGATGGAAATGTCGTAGCTCACCTCCCCCGTGCCGCGATCGGCACGGGTACGGCTGAATTCCAGCCGCAACTGGCTGCTCATGTCGTTGAGCGCGGTGAAGTGGCTGACATAGACCTGCTCGAGCGGCACTTCGGTGTCGCTGGCGAGGTGCCGGCCGATCTCGAGCTGGTAGGCGCCCGCCTCGAGCCCGGCCACGTCGAGCCAGGCCGTCCGGGTGGCGGCATCCCAGGTGACGGATTGCGGGCGCAATACGGCTCCGCCGTTGGCGCCGAGCACGGTCAGGTTGTAGTTGGCCGGATTGAGGACGCTGCCGGCGTCGCCGGCCGCTCCTGTCCACATGGCCTGGTCGAAGACCACGCCGATGCGGTTCATGGGCAGTGCCACCAGGGCGCCATCGGGCACGGTCACCGCTTGCACCATCGGTGCGCGGCGCGGCGCGATTTCGTCGATACGGCCGGTCTGGGCCACCAGGATGCGACCGTCCGCCGTGGCGACCACGGCTTCGCCGCGGGTGCCTCCCGTGGCCAGTTGCAGCATGCGCCGGCTGTCGAGTTCGATCATCCAGACGGCGGATTGGTGCGGGACTTCCGCGTTGCCGGCCGTTACCGGGCGTTGCCGGCCGTTGCTGGAGGCGATGAGCAAGCCCTCCAGCTCGGTGCCGGCCGCGCCGAACGCGAGGCTGTCGATCAGGCCGGTCAGGCGGTATTCCAGCTCCGCACGGCCCGCCGTGCGGCCGCCCATCGGGAAGCTGACGATGTCGGTGGTCGCGGCCAACGCCGCACCGGCCACCTCGCCACCGCTCCACGTCACGCCCCACAGGCGGCCATCCGGTCCGAAGGCCAGGTCGCCGACACGCTGGTTGCTGAAGTGCTTCCAGGCCTTGGCAAGGTCGGCCTCGGCAGGGTTGAAGATCTCGATGCCGTTGCCCGACGAGACATAGATTTCGCCCGTCTGCGCATGAATGGCCAGGGCGTGGGTCAGCGGGTCGCCGCCCGGCCCCTTGAGGCGCTGGAGAACGGCGCCGCTGCCGGCGTCCACTTGCAGAAGCTCGGCTCCGGTCATGATCCAGAGCTGGCCCCGGGCATCCACCGCCATGTCGAGGATGGGGGTGTCGAGCGTGAACAGCGGCGAGGTGCTGCGCCCGCCCTTGGCGTCGTAGTGGTAGACCTCGTTGCGCAGCGCGCCGGCGCTGGCCAGGAAGGAATGGTCCGGCAGCTCGACCAGCGCCTGGGCGCCGATATCGGCGTCGCTGGCCGCATAGCCATCGGCGAAGCCGCGCAGGCTGAACGGTGCCAGGACGCTGCGAAGTTCGCTGGTCTGTTGCGTGGCGACCTGCCCCGGCAATTGCCCGGTGGCCTGTTCGAACAGTGCGTTCCGCGGATAGTCGCGATCCTGCGGGGCGAGTGGCGTTTCCCGGGTCTGGTCGAGGGTTTCGAGCACGCCGAGATTGTCGAGCACCGCCTGGCGGGCACCGTCGTCCGGCAGTACCGCATTGGCGACCGAGGCGGCCTCGCGGTTGCCCGCCTTGTCGGTGGCCACGGCGAGGAACTCGTAGTGCTTGCCAGCCACGCCGGTGAACACGGCCTGGGTGGTATCCGGGCCGACCTGGCGCAGCCAGATCTTGAAGTCGCCACCGTCCTCCGCGACGTAGACGGTCACGGACTGGATGCCGCTGGCAGAGTCGATAGCCGTCCAGCGCACGTCGAACGTCGGCGCGCCCTGGGTATCGTTACCCAGGGCGGTGACCGCGAGCGCTGTCTGGGGCGCGTGGACGTCGAGCCGCGCCGATACGACCTCGCTGTCGATCGGCGGGGCGGCGTCGATCAGGATGCGCGCCGACGCGGTGATCTCCGCGCCGGAAGCGGCCGTGTCGGCCGAACGGATGGTGTAGCTGATGAAGCCGCGGGTCTGCTGCTCGGCCTGGGTCTGGCTGGCACCGGCGCTGGCGACGAGCAGGCCGCGGGTGGCGTCCTGCATGACTTCGCCCGTGTCCGGGTCGATGGCCTGCAACAGCCAGGTGGCGATGCCGGTGGAAGCATCCACGCCCGCGCTCACGCGCAGGATGAAGCCCTTGGTGGCCGTGAAGTCGAAGTCGCCCTGGAAGTTGGCCCGGTCGCTCGGCAGGTGCACATTGATGTCGCCGATCTTGAGGTCGCCCAGGCGCAAGGAGCGCGGGTCGAGGTTGGGGTCGAGCTGACTGACGATCCGCAACTGTCCGGCCGGGGTTTCGGTCGGGTTGTTGAAGGACACGGTGTACGGCAGCGCCGTATCGCCCGGCAGGTAGCGGTTGCCGTCGTCGCCGAGTACGGGCTGCGGTCCACGCACGCTCACGGTGGCAGCCGTGGCACTGCTCTGCCCGGCCGCCTGCTGCAGGTATTGCGAGAGGTTCAGCGCCTGCCCGGCCACCGGGTTGAAGTTCGCATCGAGCACGCCGATGTGGCGCAGGTACTCCAGTTCGCTGCGGTTGCCGGCGAAGACGTTGAAGTTGATGAAATGGGTGTCATGGCTGGCGCCCAGGTCGAACGCGGAGGCGTCGGCCAGGCGCGGGACCGGGATCTCGGCCATGTTGCCTTCGTTGTCCTCACGCACCTCCACGTATTCGATCGGCGCCTTGGCGGCCGCCGGGTCGCCCGCGTGGGCCGCGGTGTCGCCATACCACTGCTGAACCTTGGCGAAGAAGCCGAGGATATCCGCCTGGGTGCGGTAGCTGTCGCCGCCTCGGCTGAGCAGGATGCCGGTGGCCAGGGTGGCATTGAGGCTGAGTACCTGGGGGTTGTCGCGGATCGGTGGTGCCTCGTCCAGGGGACGCAGCAGCCCCGCGGCCTCCAACGCCCCGAGCCAGCCGTCAATCCATTGCGCCTCGTCGGCCGCCAGCGCAGCGAGCGCCGACGGCGCCGTGTCGTCGGCCAGGATGGCGGCGCGCAGCTTGCGAGCGTGCGCGCTCTGGTCGGCGATGAATTCGTCACGGGTAATCGGCGTGGCGGCACCGACCACGTTGAACCGGAACGGCATGGCCAGGGCCTCGAGCTTGGTGATGTGCTCTTCCGGCTCTCTGGAGATGAACTTGGCGGCCAGCCCCTCGGTGATCCTGTCCAGGTCCTGCACGCCGCCGTCGAGCAGTCCCTGCGCTTTCCAGTCGGGCCGTACGGCGTAAAGCTTGTCGCGCAACCCTTCGAAGTCGTAGGCGAGCCATTCGGCCAGCCCCGGATAGGTCTGGACGTTGAAACTCATGCCGACGAAGCCGCCAGCCGGGACATCGAACGCGTAGCCAGGAGCCAGGTTGAAGCCGGCGGTGTTCTGCACACCGTCCAGCTGCGCCCAGGCGATGTCCGAACGGGAGGTCCCATCGGTGGGCGTGGTTCCGTACTGCTGGGTGTTGCCAGCGGCATCGAGCGTCCGCCCCGCCGGCTGCCCGGCCACATTGGTGCCGAACACCACGTAGGGCAAGTCGAGACCGCCCAGGACGTCGGCGCTGTATCCCATCTCCGGTACGCCGACATCGAAGCGCACGTAGGGCGTGTCGACGTTGGTGAGGCTCTGCAGCGAGACGCTGTAGGTGCTGCCCTCCCCCGGCTCCAGGCTGCGGGTGCCACCGATGCCGATGGTGACGTCGGCCTCGATGCCGCGTTCGACGAGGTAGCGCTGTGCTTCGGTGACGCGCTGGCCGTCCGGATTGATGACGCTCACGTCGTACAGCCCGTGCGGGGCGTCGCGCAGGTCGAAAATGGCCCGGATATGGGTCGCATCGATCACCTGCCAACGCTGCGGCTCGACTTCATGGATACCGGGCCGGGCCAGCTTGACCAATGCCCCCGCCTTGAAATGGGCGCCGTAGATATCGAGCGTGACCCAGCGGTGATTCTCGTCTCCGGTCCCGCCCTGGTCGGGCGTGATCCGGCTGATCGACAGGGGCAGCACGTCCGCGCGAAGCGTGACCGGCGAATTCGCCGCGCCCTCGCGGGCGCGCACGAGAATGTAGTAGTCGCCGGCTCGGGTACTGCCGATGACCGCCTGCTGATCGGCGGCGACGGGGTTGCCATAGGCGGCATCGAAGAGCGAGCCCGTCGGAACGTCGCCATAGCGGATATACAGCTCGTTGCTGCCCTCGAGGGCAGCGGCGTCGAGACTCACCTGCAAGGTTTCGCCGGCAGCGACGCTGACCTTGTAGAGACAGGCCTCGCCCGGGCTCAGGGTGGTTTCCACCGGGCTGGCCATCGCCAACTCCGGTACCGCCACCTGCAGTGTGGCGCCGGAAGCCATCCGGTTGTTGGCCTCGCCCGGAGGCAGGTTCAGCCCGATCGCGGTGTAGTCGATCTTGCCTTCGAAAACCTCGTTATAGAGGTCCGGCCGGACGATGATGCGCCAATGGCCGTCCTTGAGCGGCGGCAGTTTGGCCGACAGCGAGCCGGTGTAGCTGGCCCCGCCCGCCAGATCGCCGACGTGGTCGATCTTGCCGATCAGGATGTCGCCCACGTCCCACGCCTTGTCGGCGGACAGGTAGAGCGCATCGGTCCAGCGTCCGTAGGCGGTATTGATCGAGTCGTTGGTGATGACGTAGTCGACGCGGATCTCGTCGCCCACCTTGGCGCTGGCGGGCAGCGTCACGTTGCTGACCTTCAGGTCCGCCGGTGGCGGCGTTTCGATCAGGATGGGCTGCTCAGCGGCGGTGGCGTTGTTCTGGTCCAGACCGAACTCGCGCACGCGGCCGAACTCGCCCGCGCCCCAGGCGCGGGCCGGGTCGGTCACGACAAAGACGTAATACGGCCCCTCCAGGCTGGTGGGCGCCGTGACGGTCAGGCTGCCGTCGTACCCCGCGCCGGCGGCCAGGCCGCCGTTGTGCTGGACGTAGCCCAGGTAACGATCCTGGTTGACGTCGAGGAAGCGGTCCTTGGACAGGTAGATCAGGTCGTACCAGCCCGCTTGATCGCTCGGCGTATCGCCGCCCTTGTTGAGCACCTGATAGCCGACCGTGAAGCTCTGGCCGGCCAGCACGCTGTTCGGAGCCTCGACCAAGGCCACCTGCAGGTCGGGAGGCGTGGCCAGCGTGATGGGCAGGTCGATGACCGCCGTGTTGTTACCCTCGTCGCGGAACTCCGGCACGCTGCCGGAAGGTTCGCCAAGACGGGCGAGCCCTGGCAGCCCGTCCCGGATGGTGCTGGGCTCGTTGTTCCACGGGTCCTTGAATACCGGCGTATCGGTGCGCACGATCAGCTTGAAGTCGCCACTGATGGATTCCGGCAGCCGGAAAGTGGCCGATGCCGTGTAGGACTCGCCGGGCTTGAGGGTTCTCTCGCTCACGCCGATCGCCTTGGCCTTGAGCAAGGTTTCGGTCTGGGTGCCGCGATCCACCAGCGGGTAGTCGCTGAAATCCAGAGAACCGTCGCGCGACAGGTAGAGGCCGTCGTACCAGTTGCCGGTGCGCGTTTCCCGCGTGCCACGGTTGGTGACCGTCCAGGTGACGGTTACCGTCTGGCCCGAACGCGGGGCCGGATCGGACACGACGATGCTGTCGACCTGGAGGTCGGGTTCACGGTAGGCGATGTCGATCCCGCCGCGGGAAATGTTGTTGTCGTTGCGCAGGCCCTCGTAGACCGAGCCAGGCCGCTCCTGTGTCCCGGCATAATGCTGCGTCGCCGAATCGTTCCGTCCACCGCCCAACAATTCGCCCTTCGGGCGCCCCTTGCGGTTGAGGCTGTCGTTGGCGTCGTCGGTGATGACGTAGAGGTAGTAGTTCCCGTCCGTGCCCGCCGGCAGGCGCACCTTGGCGGAAACCGTGTAGCTGCCGCCCGCGGCCAAGCCGTCCACATTGGCATGAACGAACGAGCCCAGGAAGGTGGCTCGCGCGGGAATGAACTCGGGATCACTGCTCAGGTAGACCGCATCCACCCAGCTCCGCGTGCCGGCCCAGACCGCGCCACCCGCGTTGCTGACCGTCCAGGTGACGGTCGTTTCCTCGCCGGAGAAGGCATTCGGTTCGGTGACGACTTCGGTGACCCGCAGGTCCGCCGGGTTCACCCCGACGAGGGACGCGGCGGCACCGGCGTTGTTGTTCTCATCGGTCTCGGCGACCGTCTTCGCCGCATCGGTGCGAACGACGAGATAACGGCCCTGGAGCGAGGGGGCGAGCTGGACGGTCTGGGTGACGCTGTAGCGCTCACCGTTGCCGAGTCGGCGATTCTGGACATAGTCGCCCAGGTGCCAGATCTCCCGGGCGGCGTCCCAGTCCGGGTTGTCGGTGAGATAGAGGGCGTCGGTCCAGGTGCCGTCGAACACGTCGCCCCGGTTCTGCACCGTGTAGCTGAAGGTGTAGCTGCCTCCGGCATCGGCCGCTTCGGGCGCGACGACCTCGGTGACGGCCAGGTCCGGCGGCGTGATGCCCAGAATGCTGATCGACCGGGCCTTGTAGTTGTTGTTGTCGATCTGGGTGGCATCGTCCGGGTTGATGTTCGAGGCCAGGGTGTCTTCGAGGATGACGTCGTAGGTATCGCTCCATACGGTGATGAAGTATTCGCCCGAACGTACGTTCTCCGGAATCTTGACCTGCGCCGTACCCAGGTAGTCCTCCCCTATCGCCAGGTTGCCGACGTGGGTGAAGGAGCCGAGCAGGATGTCGCCCTTGTTGGCGCCCGGACGACGCGCATCGTGGGCGAGCCAGACGGTGTCGGTCCAGGTGTTGAGGCTGGCCGCTTCGCCGCGGGTGGCGGCGCTGCCGCGGTTGGTGACCGTGTAGCGGACTTCGATGTTGGCGCCGTGCACGGCCTGGTCGGGCGCCACGACGTTGCTGGTCACGAGGTCGCCGAACGGCACCGGATCGACATAGAACCGCGCCGCCCGGATGTTGTTGGCCTCGTTGGGATACTCATCGATGGCGTTGTTGCCGTCTGCCACGACGATCAGGTAGACGTCGCCACGGTAGCGAATGGGGATGTCCACCATGGCCGTTTCGTTGCCATAGGACTCCGACGGAGCCAGCGCGGCACCATTCTGGAACTGGCCGACCAAAAGGTCGTCGGCGCTCAGCGTGGCGTCGAGCGACAGGTAGACCTTGTCCGTCCAGCGCCCGCTGGTGGCCACAGCCCCCATGTTGCTGATGGTGTAGCGGATACCGGCGGCGGTGCCGGCCGTCACGTGCTCGGGCACGCTGACGCTGGCGACGCGCAGGTCCGGCCTGGCCAGCATGCTGACGGCGGTGGTGTCGGCGGACACCAGGGCATTGTTGTCGCGCGCGGCGCCATGCTCGTAGGTCTGGCTGCCGCTGCCGCCCAGGTTGGCGTTGGTAACGACCTTGATCCGGTACAGCCCCTCGATCTTGGCGGGCAGGCGCACCTGTTCGCTGCGGGTATAGCGGATACCCGGCTCCAGCCCCCGGTCGTAGGTGAAACTTCCCAGGGAAACGGCGTTGCCGCCGTTGACCGGTACCAGCCAGACGGTATCGACCCACAGGCCGGTCGCCTCGGCCTCGCCCCGGTTCTGCACCGTCCAGGTGACATCGACCAGCGCCCCTTCCTGGGCGGACGCCGGCAAGCCAATGCTCTCGACCACCAGGTCGGGCGACTTGGACAGGGTGACGGGCACCGCGGCCGAGCTGCCGGTGTTGTTGGCGCTATAAATGAACTCGAACGGGCCGCCCGTGCGCACGTTCAGGTAGTAGTCGCCTTCGATGCCTTGCGGCAAGGTGACGTCGATACTGCGGCTGTAACGGTCGCCGACGGCCAGTTGGCCGGTATGGCGCGCCGAACCGAAGGTGGCGACCACGCCGCTGCCATCGGGGTTGCGACTGAGCCAGACACTGTCCGACCAGTCGGCGCTGTTGGTGATGCCGATGCCGTTGTTCACCACCTCCCAGCTCACGCGCAACGAGCGCCCGCTGGCGGCGTCGCCATCGACCGTAACCGAGGCGACCTGCAGGTCGGCGTAGGGGATCGGCATGACGTCCACATCGTGGCCGAGCCGCGCCACGTTGTTGGCTTCGGAATGATTCTCGAAGACCGCGGCCCTGGCATCGGTGACGACGAAGAGCTTGTAGCGGGCCGACGTGCCCGCCGCGAGCAGGATGCTTTCCCTACGGCTGTACGACTCGCCGGCGGCCAGCGCCCCCTCATGCAGGAACTCGCCGAGCACCTTGTCGTCGGCATTGCCCAGGGTCTCGTCCTGGGACAGGACGATCCGGTCCACCCAGCGATCGGTCTGTCCCGCGCCGGTTCCCCGGTTGCTCACCGTCCAGTCCACCGTGAGCGTCGCCGGATCGTCGATGACCCGCTCCGGCGCGCTGACGGCCGTAACGGTCAGGTCGGCGTAGGGCGCCAGCTCCGCGGTGAGCTGCACCGCTCGCCGGTTGTCCGCGCGATCTGCATCGTCAAGCACCCGGTTGGTGTCGTTGATCACCAGGAGTTCGTATTCGCCGTGGAAGTCCAGCGGGATATCGAAGTCGGCACCGGCCCGGTAGTTGCCGCCGGCGGCCAGGCCGTCAACGTGGGCCACCTCGGCCACCTTGCGCTGAACGCCGCCTTGGACCAGATAGACGCTATCCATCCAGGTGCCGGTTGCGCTGTTGCCGTGGTTCTCCACCGTCCATTGCACGTGGACCGTGCTACCGGATACGACCAGGCTCGGCCCTTGTACCTCAGTGACCGCAAGGTCGAGTCGGGCGACCTGTACGGGCGTTTGCGCAACAGCCTGGTTATTGCTTTCGCCATCGCGCTCGTAAAGGGTGTTGTCCGCGTCGGTCCGCACGACCCAGCGGAACTCGCCAACCGGGAAGCCGGCCGGCAATGTGAAAGTGACGCTGCGCTCGCGGCTCTCGCCAGCTCCCAGAGGCTCGCCCTGGAGCACGCTGGCAACCTCGTGCAGACCCTGGTCGCCACGGTCGATGTAGAGGCGATCGCGCCAGGCGCTGCCGGTCGCCTGACCGCCCTGGTTGGACACGGTGTAGCTGACGGTGGCCTGGTCTCCCGGACGCAGGCTGAGCGGGCCCGTCACGGCCGACACGGTCAAGTCCGGCACGGGTGCCAACCCCACCTGGAGCCTGGTCGCGCTCGCCAGGGTGTTGTTTTCCGTTCGTCCGAGTTCGGTCACCGTGCGGTTGGTGTTGGTGTCGACCAGCACGTAATAGGCACCGCTCAGGTCACGCGGCAACGTCAGCGTGGCGCGGCCCACGTAGGATTGTCCGGCTGCCAGCAGGCCCGCATGGGTAACGGACCCCGCGAGCACGATATCGTCCTCGCCGCCGAGCAGCGGGTCGGCCGACAAGACAATGCGGTCGTTCCACAACGACAGGTCGGTCGTGGCATTGCCCTCGTTCTTGACCTCCCAGGTCACCAGAATGCTTTCGCCGCTCTGGGCGAGCGTCGGCGCGCTCAGCGTCACGACGCGCAGGTCGGCGTACGCGGCGGCCAAGTCGATGGCCCTGGCCTGGCTGGCGTTATCCGACCGGGTGTCGGGCTCGAGCACTTCGCTGGCGGTGTCGGTGCGCACGCCCAGGTAATAGCGGCCTTCCGGACGCATGGGGACGCGGAGGGTCGCAGTCTGGGAATAGGATGCTCCCTGGGCGAGGCCGCCGCTGTGGCGGACGGTGCCGATCACCACATCGTCGGCGTTGCCGATGATCGCGTCGGTACTCAGGATGATCTGGTCGTTCCAATCCCCTGTGGTGGCCGCCTGGCCACGGTTGGAGACGGTCCAATTGACCGTCACCGACTCGCCGCCGACACCTGTCGCGGGCACGCCGACCTCATCGATTCGCAGGTCGGCATAGGGCGTGGCAGCCGAGACGATGCGGGTATTGGCGCCGTTGTTGGTTTCGGCGTCGTTGTTGAGGTTGGTTTCGAACAGCACGCCAAACCCGGCTGAATTCTGGTCGGCCGTCACCGAGATGCTGATGTCCCCCGCCCCCTTCAGGCCATCGGGCAAACGGAAGGTGAAGCTCCGCTCGCGCCATTGCCCCGGCTGAATGGCGCCGAGCAGCTGCCCCTCGACGATCTGCAGCGGATCGTAGGCCAGGCTGGTATCGAGCAGGGTGATGCTGCCCGTGGTGTTGAGCACGACGATGCGGTCATCGAACGCATTGCCGGTGGCACTGCTGCCGAGGTTCCAATCCTCCCATCGCACGGTCACCAGGCCGCCGGCCTGGATGGTTCCTTCATCGATCCGCAGGTTGCGCACCTGCAGGTCGGGACCCGCGCTGCGGCGCAGCTCGGTGAGGTTATTGCTCTCCCCGGTGCCCGAGGCATTGGTTTCGACCACCTCGGAGGCGCTGTCCGCCAGCACGCGGATGGAGAACTGGCCGGACGACGAGACGCCCGTTGGCCACGCGAACTGGGCACGGCGTTCACGCTGGGCATCGACGGCCAGCGGGCCGGCGGAAGCCTCATCGCGAACGGTGACCGTGGCCACAAGCTCGTTGGTGGACAGGTTGCGCACTTCGAGACGCTCGCTCCACCCCTCTTCGACCGCCTGGGTTCCCCGGTTGGCGGTGGTCCATGTCACCTCGACGGCCTGGCCCGGCTGATAATTGCCGTCCGGCGTCAACGCCAGGTTTTCCACCACGAGGTCGGCATAGGCGGCCAGCGCCACATCCACCTCCGCGGTCAGGGCGTTGTTGCCCTCGCCGGTACCGGTGGCATTGCCTTCACGGATGACATTGTCCGCGTCGGTGATCACCGTGAATGCGAGCCGGCCCGCCGCGGCTACGCCGCCGGGCAATTGCACCACCGCGCTGCGGGTGCGGCTTTCGCCCACGGCGATGCTGCCGGATTGGAGGGCGTCATACGGCACGGTGAGGTTGGCGACCAGGGCGCCGGTATCGAGGTTGCGTACCAGTATCCGGTCGTTCCACTGGGTGGTCGTCGGTTGGACACCACGGTTCTCGACGACCCAGCGGACCTGAACCGCCTGACCGGTCAACAGGTTATCCGAGGGATCGAGGGTGAGACTGTTGACCGCCAGGTCGGGCGCCGGGCGGACAACCAGGCTGTCCAGAATGATTGGCGCCTTGTCCGGTACCTTGACCACGTTAAACGCGACGCTGGCTTGCGGCCGAGTTTCGGTGTTGAGTCCCTCCAGCAGCAGCGTATAGGTACCGCTCATGCTCAAGGCTTGCGGTTCCTGGTCGTAGCCGGTGAACAGGTCGCGATAGCGCCACCTGCCAGCGCTCGAATCCCAGATTGACTCGGAACGGCTCTGGCCCATGGTGCTCGATAAAACCACCCGTCCCGACGGATCGAGCAATGTCCAGCGCGGCACGCCATGGGAAGTACTGGTGTCCATGAGCTCGGAGCGAGTCGTGAGCGCATCGAAGTAATAGCGCTCACCCGCCGTCGCTTCGAACCGGTACAACTGCACGCCATTCGACGGTGTCAGGACCGTACTGACCGGAGCGCCGGGCACGATGGCCACCGCGGCACTCGCATCGAGGACACGGAACAGGTACGGCACGGCGGTGGCAGACGGGTTGTCCAGGGTAAGCACATAATCGCCCGCCGCCAGGCGCGAATGGGCGTCATAGTTGCTCAGCATCGACTGGTCGAAGACCACGCCGTCGGAACGTTGCAGGCGCCAGCGCACGTCTCCGCTGGTATTGAGGTTATCGAATACCAGGGTTGCGGCCTGATCGAGGTGTAGCGCGTAACGCACGACCGCGCTCCCGTTCAGGGTGCCGCTCTGGGTGGTGTTGAGAACGATATCGCCCCGATCCTCGGCCTGGACCATCGAGAAGGCATAACCCTGCGCCGTCGTGCGGGAGCTGTCGCCCTCGATGGCCAAGAGATAGGTACCGGTCATGGTGAGGTCCAGCTTGACCTGATCCAGCGATCGCCACTGACTGACGAGGGTGTTGCCTTGCGGATCGATCAGGCGCCAGTAACCTGAAATCGCCTGCTGGCTACGGAGATAGTACGTATCGCCCGCTGTCGCATCGAAGCGATAAAGCTGGGTGGCATTGCCGGGGCTCAGGGTGCCGCTGATGGAAGTGCCTGGCGTCAACGTCTCGGCAGCGCCCGCCGTCAGGATTCGGAACTCGTAAGGCAACGAGTACCACGTGTGCGTACTGAACACGCGCAGCGTATAGTCCCCGGCCGGCAATACGGTAATGGGATCGCGCCCGTTCTGGTAAAGCGATTGGTAGAAGATCTGGCCATTCGCACCCGTCAATGTCCAATAGGCGTAGTTGTCAGCGGTACCGCCGCTGCTGGTCCTGCGGGCATCGAAGGCAAGTACGCCGGGCTGATCGAGGCGCAGGTGATAGCTCGTCGGCGCATAGGCAGTGGCCGTGCCGCTGTAGACCGTATCGAAGGCCACCTCGTTGAGACTGGCAATGAAACTGTAGGAAACCGCAGGCGCGGCCTCGTCGAGGCCATCGATCACCAGATAGTAAGTGCCCGCCCCCTCACCCGTGAGGCTGACAAGGTCCGAGGCAACACCAAAATCGCCGGACGCTTTCCATGATCCGCTGTTGCTATAGAGCGTCCAGCGCACATTCTCGGAACTGGCCGACTGGGGAATGAACCTGAAACTCTCGTTTGCCAGGGCGCTGAACCGGTAGACGCGGGAGCCGGAACCAGGCTCCAGGGTGCCCTCGACGACTTGAGCCGGGACGATCGGCAAGGCGGCCTGCGCCAGCTCGAGCAATTGGAAGGTGACGACGTCATCTGGCGCAGGCGCTGTGTCGGTCGCGAATACCAGCGTATAGCTTTCACCCGCCTGGACAGTAATCAAAGTGCCGTTCGAATCGGACATGGTCCCGCTGATGCGCCGGTTACCCTGCTGATCCTCGAGATACCAGCCTCCCTCCCGGCCGTTCAGCAGGTCCAGCCACAACAGGCCGTCTCGATCCGCCTGGAGCCGGTAACGCAGCGTGCCGTCCCCGGCCAGTGCATCGGTCACCGTCGAACCCAGCGTCAACGGTCTGATGGATGCCGAAGCAACGGCGCGGAAGACCAGATCCAGCGGGGTCGATGAAACACTCGAATCGAAATCCGTGTCCGCGAGAAGGTAATACCTGCCGTCGGCAGGCAGGTCGCGCAAAACGGAAAGACCGTTCGCCCCGCTGCCACCGTCGATCCTGTTTCCATTGGCATCGATGACGACAGGGCGAATGCCAGTCCCGGAGCCGTTCGCACGCCCATAGACCAGGCTGTCGGCCTGCGAGGCATTCACGGCGACGATCGCGGTGCCGCCGGACGGCACTTGTACCTGAACCGCGCCATTGGCGTCGGCCTCGATGGCCGCCGCCAGATCGAGCAGGCGCATACTGACCTGCTCTTCGGAGAAGGGTGTCCCTTTCAATACCAGCGTGTATTGACCCGCCGCATCGAGGGCCAGGAGGCCGGCTTCGGGGGCATAGGCATGACCCGAGGCAATCCGGCTCCCCTGACTGTCCCAGACCTCCCATCCACTGACGGAAGCCGGATTCAAGAGATCAACGTAATACTGAACCGGCCCGTTGGTCTCGAAGCGGTAGCGCAGAGTGCCATCGGCGTCGAGCGACCCGGTTGCCGCTTCACCGAGAGCGGGAAGCGCCGGCGTGGCGAACGGTGTGGCGATACGCACCGCAAACACCTGATCGGCCGGAGCATCCTCATACCAGGCCGTATCCCAAATGAGCGTGTAGGTGCCAGTACTCGGCAGGTTGCGGAAGGTGTACCAGTCATCCAGGCTGTTGGACAGGAAAAACGCCTGGCCAGCCGGATCCAACAGGTGGAACGCACCGGCGACATCGACACTGCGCGGCAGATAGACAAAGCTGTCCCCTGCCTTGGCGTCGAACTGGAAGAGTTGCGCCACGCCTGTGGAGGCGCCTCCCACCGTGGTATCGGCGTCCAGCGCGATAGCCGACGCCGCGTTCAGGTCACGAAGTTCGAGCGCATAGGATGACCCGTTCCAGCTCTCCGACTTCAGCGTCAGGACATAACTCCCCGCGTCGAGATCGAGCAGCGGACCGTTCCGGGAAGCGGACCGCGCATCCTCCCAGCTCCCCGCGCTCACCGGCTCGCCATCCCTTGTCAGCGACCAGGACATCGCTCCCTGAAGCCGCGAAGGATCGAGGAATACCCGATGCGCTTCGGTCAGCGTGAAGTGGTAGCTGTCCGTGACCGTCGCATCGACAGTCCCTGCAACCCGGTTGCCAAGCTCGATGGGGAGCACCCGCTCACGCCACTCCCGCAATTCGAGCCGCGCATCGGTCGGCACCGATGCGTACGCTTCGGAAAGCCAGAGGAAGTATTCGCCAGCCCGCGAAGCCGTATAGGCGCGATAGCTTTCATCGTTGGCGTAGATCCAGCTGAGCGTGCTGTTGGGCCCCAGAAGCCGCCAGCTCGCATTACCGGGGGAGCGCATGTAGATCGTCTCCCCGGCGGCCAGGCTCACCTTGTACAGACGCGCACCGGTGGGGACGATATCGCTCCCTGGCTGTACGACCTGCGCGTGCGCCTCGTCCTCAACGCGTAACTCGACCTTGGCCTCGGTTCCGTATTTGCTGTTGCTCACTGTCAGGGCATAGTCGCCTGCCTCCAGCCAGATCGAGCGAGCATACCTTCCTGACATATCAAACGATCCGGACGTCAGGCTGCTTTGCACGCCTTGCAGACTCCAGGGCAGGTAGCGGTCATCCGCCGTCTTGCCTGAAACGGAGTACCAACCCGCGGAAGCGACACTGAACCGGAAACTCGTGTTCGCTTTGGCGGGTATCGCGACGGACAGCGCCGCTCCCAACTGCAGCGTTTCCCCTTCCGGCCGCGTATCCACATGCCGCGCCAGGTCAACGACGAAGCGGTAATCCAAAGGCTGAGCATTGCCCAGGTAGCCATCCAACAAGAGCAGGTAGCGTCCGGATGCATTGATCGAAATCTCGGACACGGCTCCATCGGACTCCGACCGGGTGTATCCGGCTGAATCGATCAACCGCCAGCGGATGCGGCCCCCTTCGATGGCGTCCATCGTCAAGGCGATCTGATCCCCCGCCCGTGCGGTGAAGGCATAGCCTACGGCCTGGGCACCCGGCATGAGCGTACCCTGTTGCGCCTCGCCGTATGCCAGCTCATGTTCCACTGTCTGCGGCCGGGCCATGAGGCGGAAGGCGAAAGGCGCTTCCGCCGCCTCCCCGCTCGTGGTGGGCCTGGAAAGAATCAGGCGATAAGCGCCCGCCTCGACCGGTATGAAGCGGCTCCACTGGCTCGTATCCGAAGCGAAAGAGGCGCTGGATACGTACTGCCCATCAAGGGCGTTGACGAGCCGGTAGCTGAAGTCGGCATTGCCCTGCAAGGCATCGAACAGCAGCGATGTGGGCTCGGTGAGATTGAACGCGTACTCGGCCACATTGCCCGCCAAGGGGAAACTGCCGGATACCACCTCACCCACGTTCAAAGGGGTGGGAACGATCGGCCGGACAGCCACTTCGTAGCCAACGGGCTCAGCACTGCTCGCATCGCCACTGCGGTAGAGCACGAGTACGTAACGCCCGGATTCGAGCTCGCCGGTATCGCGGGACGCTCCGCTGCTCGCATTCAGTTGGGTGGTGCCATTGTGATAGAGCGACCATGCCATCCCGGCGGCGTTGGTCGCTGCCAGAGCCACGCTGACTCGGCCAGGCTGTACTATGTCGAAGGCATAGGCCACCGCTTGCTGACTGTCCGTCAAGGTCCCCTGCGCGCCCTCGGAAGCGAGGGCTGGCGCATCCATATCGAGCAGCCGAACCCGGTAGGCCCCTCCAGCGGAATTGTCACTGGCGAACGTCAGGACGTAATCGCCCGCCTGGAGAAGCGTAGCGTCGACCGGAAGGGTGCCGTCGTTCAGATACCGCCAACCCGCCCCACCCAGCCCCGAACCGGCAGGCGCAATGCGCCAGCGCACGCCACTCTCGCTGCCCTCCGAAACCACCAGCAGACGCTTGGCGGTGGCAAGATCCAGACGATAGCTGTGGTAGTCGTAGGGCGCGGCAAGTCCGCCGCTCACGACGTCTCCGACGTTGGCGTCATGCATGACCTCGCGGGCCAGGGTCGCGGTCAGCGTGTAGCTGACACTTCCCAGAGAGGCAGCGGCGTGGTCGACCAACACCCAATACTCGCCCGCCGTGGAACCGGTGTTGAAAGACACGGCGGTGTCCGAAGCCCCCACGACTTGGCCGTTCGGGGCAATGACCATGACCCGGCCACCCTCGCCTTGCGCACTTACGTACCATTGTTCTCCCGCCCGCGCCTCCAGACGATACAGTCCGATGTCGCTGGGTCCGGTCAGAGCGCCGGCAGTAGCCGTGGCATCGGCCAGGCGAGAGGCGCTACCCACATCGCTCAAGCGCAGAGCATATTGGCCGGGAACCTCATTCCGTCCCGTATTGCCCGTGATCACCAAGCGATAGGTGCCAGCCGCCAGGTCGAGAATGGCCGGCAGCCCCTGGCTGCCCGAGTACCCGAGCGCGTTGCCCTGGGCATCGGCGAGCGACCAAGTGAAGCGATCGGTCAGGCCGCTGAGCGCCAGGCGTTGTCTGGTCGCCAACGAGAATGTCCAGGTATCGGTCACCTGGGCCGCCGCCAGGCGTCCGTCGTTGTTTTCACCGAGTAACAGCGCGTGCTCCTGATCGCGTGCCAGGTTCACCGTGAAACTCAGGTCGGTATCCGCCGGGACAGGCAGACCCGCCTGCACCACCAGGTAATACCGCCCCGCCGTGCCAATCGCCTGGTTGTAGCCATGGCGACCATCCTGCCACCCCAGGACGCCTCCGCTGGCGTCCAGCAGAGCGACCTGCAGGGCCATCCCCTCGTCCAGCGGGCCAGGCTGGTACGCCAGGTAGTCGCCAGGGCTTCCTTCGAAGGCGTAAACGAGCGTGCGCCGATCATCGCCCAATGATGCGGATTTCGAGCCATCGAGAGATTCGGTGGTCAGGGCGCCGAGATCGAGCAGACGAAAACGCAACGCGCTCGCCGCATGGCTGCGCGAATAGACACGAAGCGTATAGGTTCCCGCCACCGCCAGCTGCATTGCCGCACGGTCTATCGTGAAGTCGCTGCTGCGCAGGGTGCCGTTCGGCCCAAGCAATTCCCACAAAAGGTCGCTGTCCGCGCTCAACCCTTCGAACAACACCGTGGTCGGCGCCTCGATGTCGAAGGTGTATCGGTTCTCTTGCGCGGGCCGATCCAGGGCATCGCTCACCAGACTGGACAACTCGAGGGGCAGTGTCTTGATGGAGGGTTGGCGCAACGCCATGTGATAGCGTTGAGTGTCGGTGCCGTCCCCTTTCAACGCCAGGTAATAGGATCCCGACGCCAGCAAGAAGGGAGAGGAGTCTCCTTGTGTATTGCCCCCCGCTTTCCATTCGCCGGAGGCATCGTAAAGCGTCCAACCGGCCCATGGGTTGGCTTCGCCGATGTCGTCCCAGATCAGCTCCACGGGGCCGGTCACGTCAACCCTGTAGGTTTGCCCATTTCGGGCGGCGGAGAGCTCCAGCTCGGTTTCCGTATCCACGGCAAGGGAAGGCAAGGAAGCCACATCAGTCACTCGCAGACTGAAGCTTTCCGTACGCAAGTCGCTTGCGGAAACGGAAAGGTCATAGTTCCCTGCCGGCAAATCCAGAAAGCGCGGCCACCCGTTGAAGCCGCGGTTGCTCACTTCGCCGCCTCGGGGGCCGCTCAGGCTCCAGCCGAGATTCTGACCGTTCCCGGTCTCGATCAAGAGGCGCGTCGGGGCGGTCAAGGTGAAACTGTATTTGACGATTTCGCCAGGCGTGGCGATTTCCCCGTTGACGTCCTGGTTCAGGGCCAACACCGCCGTCGACGTGGTGTACGGCTGCAGGTTGAACTTGACCGCGCGTGGCTGGGTGGCCGGGGAATTGGACGTTACGGCCGGAAAGAGCGCCAACAGGTATTCGCCACTGGCGTCCAGAACGATATCCGGCTGGTCGTAGGAGGTTTCACCGCTACGCAGGACACGTCCGAAGGGATCGATCAACGACCATCGGACGGCTTCATTGGTCGCGTAGTAGTTGTTCAGGCCATCGAAGTAATACCGCTCCCCGGCACTGGCATTGAACCGATAGAGTCGGGATTCGCCAGCAGGCATCGTGTCGCTGATCGGCGTGCCGGGGAGGAGATCGACGGCCGCCACCCTATCGATCATGCGGAACCGGTAACTGGCGGAGACATCTTTGGTATTACGCAGCAGCAAGGTGTATTTGCCCGGCGCAAGCGCGTAGCTGTTCGCATCCTGGGTCAGCGAGCTCCAACCCACCGCGGTGCCGAGTGGCCCCTTGAGCATCCACTGCAGGTTCTCAGCGTTGCCTTGCTCGTTGTTCAAGGCATCGAACACGACGGTCGAGGCTGAGTTCAGCGTGAAGGTGTATTCGGCGAGGCTGTATCGATCATCGAGCACACCGCCGAATTGGTCATTCATGACCAGCGAATCGACGGTCCGCTTCTGCTGCCCCAGTGTGAACGTGACATTGCTGCTACCGGAAGCGTAGTAATCCCCTTCATTCAGCAGCGTATACGATCCGGTCACCGGAAGGACGAACGAGGTGCCGACGCTGTCGCTGTCAACCGACGCGACCTTGCGGCCATAGGGGTCGACCAGGGTCCACCGTGAACTGGAGGAACTATCGCTCCAGTTGAGAACGACCGTGGCATTGGCCGTCGCCTCGAAGCGGTAGCCCAGCGTGGCGTTGCTCGGTGAGCGCGTCACGGTCATCTGCTGACCCAGTTCGAGGGCGGGCAGCGCTGCCGCATCGAGCACCTGGAACGCATAGGAGCCGCTGTTACTCAGCCCTCCGGAATACGACGCGCCCTTGATGGTCAGGGCGTAATCGCCGGCAGGCAGGTTGAACACCGGGTAACCGTAACTTCCATCGCTGCTGTACAGCGACCGTTGCTCGACCTCCGCTCCCCGTGGCCCCACCAGGGACCAAATGGCGCTGCTGCTGGACTGATTCCGGGTGTCCAGGACCAGCAAGGTGTCCGCAGCCAAGGTGAAGCGATAGGTCTGTGTCGCATCCCAGGATGGCAGGGTACCGGCCACCACGGTCCCCAGGACCAGCTCCTGCCCCTCCGGCAAGGCGGGCTGAGGCTCATTGCCCGCGGCATTGAGCTGTATCCTGTAATCGACCGGCGCCACATTACCCACCTGCCCCTCGACGAGCAGCGTGTAAATTCCGGCGGTCTTCAGCGTCACGGCGGCGCGGTTTGTGGCGAGATTGTTGGAGCCGTCGACGTCACGGCCGAAGCGATCGATCAGTCGCCACGTAGCGCTGCCGCCGCTGACGCCATTCGATTGGAAGGCCAGTCTGTCTCCTGCGGCCACTTCGAAGCGATAACCCTGTACCGCATTCCCCGGAGAGAGAGTCCCCGCGATCTCGGTGTTCAGATTGATGGCGGGCTCGGTCGCCAGATCCACCAGACGGAACGAGTAGGCACCGGTTGCGCTCCCGGTGCCGGCCACCACCAGACGGTAACTACCAGCCGGCAGGTTCAGCAGGCTCAAGGCCGAGGCCGCGTCGCTCCGATCGAAGCGGCGCCGCGCCACCTCCTCGCCACGCGGCCCGAGGAGCGACCACACCAGATCGGAGCGATTGGTACGCGAATCGAACGCCAGTTGAGTGGCCGCCGACAGTTCGAACGCGTAGACCGTGGCTTGACCGGCTGTCTCGACGTTGCCGGAAACCACTTCGCCAAGGGCCAAGGAGGAGATGACATCCGGGACCCTGTTGACGGCGAATCGATAATCGACCGTCGCATCGACCGTGTTACCATCCGCGCCATCCATCACCAGCCAGTATTCGCCCGTGGTGTCGACGGTCAACGGACTATCCGCCGTCATCAGATCACTGGACGCCACCTGCACTCCGAATGGATTCACGAGCCGCCAGGACAACGCCCCGCCGGCCAGGGAACGTCCCTCCACGAAGACACGCTCGCCGGCATTCAGTGACATCTTGTAGAGCGCCGTTCCGCGCGCAAGATCAAGCGTCCCGGCGACTTCACTACCCAGCGTGAGCGATTGGGCCGATGCGCCGGTCAGCAACCGGAACGGGAACTCGCCCGTCGCTCTCAACGATGAGGGATCGATGGCTAACGAATAGGCACCCGCCGACAACCGAAGCCAGCCCAGCCCATCGGCATAACGGGTAACCGCGGTCGAGCTGCTCACGTTCGAGGCCTTGGTGCCTTCCGGCCCGGTCAACGTCCAGCGAACATTCGCATGGGTGAGCCAATCGAAGAGAACCGGAGTGTCTTCGGACAATTCGAAAGTGAATTGAGCCACTTGCCCGATCTGGTCGATACGCGCGCTTACTACGGTGTCCAGCGACAGGTCTGCTTTACTGTCGGGCACTTTGTGCAGTGTGAATTCGTAGTCGGCCGGCGCCGAATTGTAAACGGGCCCCTCCAAAACGAAGAGATATTCCCCGCTGTACTTCAGGCTGAAGGTGTCCCGGTCCGAAGAGAGGTAATAGGTGCTGTCCTCCTGACGGCCATAAGGATCAATCAGATGCCAGCTCGCTCCGCCACCCGAAGTCGAACCGGACTGGAAATAAAGCTGGTCTCCGGCAGTAGCCGTGAAACGATAGACGGCGGACTTGTTGCCGCTGTCGAGAGTGCCTTTTACTTCCGAGCCCAATTCCAGGTCGGCCGCAGCCTCCGCATCGATGATGCGCAAGGCATATGCCCCCACCGCGTCGTTCTGCCCATCGACGGTGATCCGATAAGTACCCGGTGCCAGTTCGAAAACCGGCGAGCCGGCAGAGCCATCATCCGTGCTACTGAAGCTTCGGCTGGTGATCTGACCTGTGGGTCCTTCCAGTTTCCAGTTCAGATCGCTGCGATTGGTCAAGCTGTCGAAGACGACCCGGTGCGACTCCTCGACCGTGAATTCGTATTGGGTCTTCTCCCCCGGAACCGCCAGCTCTCCTTCAATTACCATGGCAGCCGGATTGACGTCGCCAGAGAGCAAGACGCGCGGTTCCAAGCTCTCGAAGCGGACGCCGGGCCCCTGCGCGGTCTCCCCATTGGCCCCGGACGATTGAGCCGCCAAGCGTTCCTGGCGCGACCGACGGTAGTTCGAAAGAACGCTGCCGAGAATCGAAGCCAAGGGCGACAAGGCGAAACGCTCGCCCATACGTTGACGATCTGCAGACTTGCTCATATCAGGGCTCCCAGAGAGAACATCAGGGGAAAAGACGTTGAAAAATGACCAGCAATGGGGCTTGAAGAGGCCATTGCTCTTGGATTCGAAGGTTCATTCCATTACGGAGGAGACGCGCCACCCTCCCCGACGGGGGCAGGGAAACGCGCCGTGCAGGTCACGCCTGCGGGTATTTCGAGATTCGGATTGGGCAGTTCCAGGAGCACGACGAAGGTGCCGCTGGCGGCATTCAGCAGGCGGTCGACCGAGCGCACCTGGGCGACATAGCGCTCCTTGGAAGAAAGCTCGGGAATGACATCGACCTTCATGCCGGTATGGATCTGGCCAAAGGTGGTTTTCGGCATCACCACCTGCACACGCAGCGGATCGAGCTGGGCGACCCGCAAGATGCCTCGCTTTCCGGCCCCCGGCTCCACGACCTCGCCGGCAAAGGCCAGTTGCTCGACAACGACGCCGTTGAATGGACTGCGAATCGTTCGTAAGGCAAGGAGGCTGCGCTGTTGCTGATGCTCAAGCTTGGCGAGCTGGCGGTTCTCGGACGCGACTTTCAGCTCCGCCTCGGCCAGGCGCAGCTCGGCCTCGGCGTCATCACTCTGCTGAGCCGGCATCAGATTTTCCTCTGCCATGGCTTGCAGGCGACCGAACTTGCGCTGGGCGAACTCAATCTTGCTTTTGGCGAGTTGCGTAGGACCGACTTGCTCCGACTTGAAGCGAGCCAGCTCCGTTGCGGCAATCTCCGCGTTCGACTCCAAATGGGCCAGGACCTGGCCTTCGCTGATTCGGTCCGCTCGACTGACGAGAACCTGAGCCAAAAGGCCTGTGATGGGCGTGCCCAGATCGACCGTCTGGTTCGGCTCGATCAAGCAGTTGAAGGCGTATGTGGGTGAGATACTTCCAAGACAACAGCAGGCAAGAAAGGCCTGGAGCCACGTCGTCACGGCCAAGCGTCGAGCGCTGCATGACCTTGGACCACCCGGTTTCCGTGACTTTCGCTTGAGTGAAGCGAAAAAACGCACCGGCTGACCCTTACACGACCCCATCCTTCCCCCTTGAGCAACCATGCCCATAGTGCCCTCCCAGCACTTTCGGTGCGTCACCACGCACTCATCCTCGCAGCATCCTGGCGCAGGATCCGCTCCCCCAATTCAATGGCGGGCAGTTATACCGATGTCAATGTAATGTCATCAACACAAATTGCTGAACATCGCTTACAAGCGTGAAGCATCGCACGCTGGGTATTCCGCTCTCGAAACGACAGCGGTTGCGGCAGGCAATGGCGTAGTACCCGGGCTCATCTCGACGGCTCGACGACCTGCAGCCCACACAAAGTGACACGACGCACAAACCAGAAGAGTTTATTGATCTGGATCAATAAACCCGCACAACCAAGACTCCAAATGCGTCTCAACTTCCCAAAAGATCAGAACTTTCAAGCCGCGATCGGTCAAAGCGAGCACGTTGCAGCCAGCTACGGGCTGCGCCCGCTGAAACAAGCAAACCACAGCCCTACACGAGGAAGGTGCATCGCCATTCTGGCGTGCCCCGCCATGGCGGGAATCGCCGTGTGAGCGATATCAAAATCCAGGGACCCATGCACCGTTTTGACAGGCAAGGAATCGCCGTTGGATTCGCCTACAGCAAAAGGGAGCTGACTCCATGGAACTACGCCGTCTTCGCTACTTTGTCGCCGTGGCAGAGGAAAAAAGCGTCGCTCGGGCCGCATCCCGCATTCACATCGAACCCTCCCCCCTGGCTCGCGCCATCAAGGATCTGGAAGCCGACCTCGGCGTACAGCTGTTTCACCGCCGCCGGGGAAACAACACCTTGACCTGGCCCGGCGAGGTGCTCTTGGAGGAGTCGCGCCGTCTGTTATCGGCGCTGGACAACGCGCGTTCGCGGGTAGCTTCCGCGGCGAAGGGCTATCGGGGCCTCTTGCGTGTCGGCATCGCCGATAGCCTGGCTCAACCGCAGATGACCGCCCTTCTGGCACAGTACCGGGAGGAAGATCCCCATACGGAAATCCGGCTTCGCGAAATGACGGTCTTCCAGATGCTGAACGCCATCAGCAACGATGAAATCGACGCTGGCTTCACCCTGTACCCCAAGCTGAGCCCCGGCTACGCCAAGGAAGAGGTCTGGACCGATCGGCCTGCCGTGGCCATTCCGGCGCGGCACCCGCTGCTGGCGTCGAGTCATGTTTCCTTGCAGCAAGCGCTTCGCTATCCATTGATCCTTTGTCATCCGGACCAGTGCGCGGGCGGCCACATGCTGATCAATCGCTGCCTCCATGAAACCAAGCTCTCGCCAACCGTCGCCGAATATGCCTCCGGCCACGAGTCCATGATGATGTTGGTGGCCGCCGGCTATGGCATTGGCTTTGGCCTGGAGTCCCAGATAGCGACGCATACCCGGCCCGATGTGGTGATACGACCGGTCGATGACCGTTTCTCCGACATCAAGACCTACATCGTTTACTCCGACAGGCCAATACCTCAGCACGTGCAAAAGTTCATCGATCGGGCCAAGGCCGTCGGTGCCAGCCAATCCTGAGCGGCAAGCCCCTTCGCCGGTCATCCGCTGCGGCATTGCACCGGGCATTGTTCAGCTCCTTGATATTTTTTATGTCGCACAGGATGACGTGATCGGTATGAACGAATACCGCCAATGCCTGGGTTGGAAACTGAGTTCCCGGCCACTGGCACTCTGTGGATTCTCTTGCCTGCTGGGGCCGAGCGTCTGGATCAGGCTTTCGGCTCATCGCAGCAGTTACAACACCGGACCGAATCGGTCCCGTCAATCCATATGCCACCCCGAAGCAAACGGCTGACTCAGATCGACTCCATACGACGACCGACCGGCGGCACGATTGAAACGGCATCGCAAGAACAAAAGTGCCGTCTGCGAGACCATATTTTCAATGTACTTGAACGTGGGTATCGACCTATCACTGGGGCCTCTTCCCCAGACCGATGCCACCGAGCGTCAAGGAGTGATCACCGTGTCTCAGGAAATCCTCCCCCTCGCCACTCCCGTTGAGCGCTGCGTGTACCGCCGGCCCAAGGTCGAAGCCCTGACCGGCCTTAAACGCTCGCACATCTACAACCTCATGAAGAAGAAAGAATTCCCGCAATGCTTCCGCATCGGTCCCCGCGCGGTCGGCTGGGACTCGCTCGAGATTCATGAGTGGATCGACGAACGACGCAACCAGCGCCACTGACGCAGCCCACATCCCATTCGTTCGAGGAGCGGCGCCATGCGGGTGCTTTCGATCATCTCGACCAAAGGCGGCGTGGGCAAGACCACTGCCGCCGCCAATCTGGGCGGGTTTCTCGCCGACGCCGGCTTGCGGGTGCTGTTGCTGGACATCGATGTGCAGCCCACGCTGTCCAGTTACTTCACCCTCGCCCACCGCGCGCCGGGCGGCATCTACGAGTTGCTGGCGCTCAACGAGCAGGACCGGCAGCGCCTGGTTTCGCACACCTGTGTCGAGCGACTGGACGTGGTGCTGTCCAACGACGACCGCGGGCAACTGAGCACCTTGCTGTTGCACGCGCCGGATGGGCGGCTGCGGCTGCGTAACCTCTTGCCGGTCTTCGCCCCGCACTACGATCTGATGCTGATCGACACCCAGGGCGCGCGCAGCGTGCTGCTGGAGATGGCGGTCTTGGCCTCGGACCTGGCCCTGTCGCCGGTCACGCCGGAGATTCTCGCCGCCCGCGAGCTGCGCCGCGGCACCTTGCAGCTGATCGAGGACATCGCGCCGTTTAGCCGACTCGGCATCACACTGCCGGCGCTGCACCTGCTCATCAACCGCGTGCATCCGGTCTCGGCCAATGCACGGGCGGTCCAGCAGGCCTTGCATCAGATATTCCGGGATCACGCCGGCGTGCACGTGCTGGACACGGCCATTCCCGCTGGCGAGGCCTACCCACGTGCCGCAACCCGGGGGCTGCCCGTGCACCGGGTGGAGTACCGGCGCCCGACCGGGCGGGTCGCGCCGGCGGCTTTGGAAACGATCCGCGCGCTGGCCTGCGAGCTGTTCCCGCAATGGCAATCGCAGCTCGCCGATGTGAAGGGCAAACCGCGAGGAGGCATGCCGCATGCCCACCCCGCGTGACCTGTATCGCGGGCACCCACGCCTGCGGCCACTGATCGAGTTCGCCCTGAGCGAAGGCTGGCATGTCGCGCGGACCAAGGGCGGCCATCTGAAATTCACCAAGGATGGTTTGCCCTCGGTCTATACCAGTGCCACCGCCAGCGATCACCGCGCGGATCGCAATGCGATGGCGCGGTTGCGTCGCGCGGAACAGAACGCCAACTCAGCGACCGGCCCCAAGGGAAGGAAGCCTCGGCATGACTGACCGTACCCAGGACATGGCCGACAAGCTGCTGGCCGACGGCTTTACCCCCACGGGTCCGGAGGTCGAGGCGCTGAGCGATCCCATTGCCGATACGCCGATGGTCGTCACGCTGGATAAGTTGCGCCCCTACGAGTACAACCCGCGTGTCACGCGCAACCGGCTCTACGACGAGATCAAGGCGTCCATCCTCGAACGCGGCCTGGACGCGCCGCCGTCGATCACCCGCCGCCCCGGCGAGTCCTGGTACATCATCCGCAACGGCGGCAACACCCGGCTGTCGATCCTGCGGGAATTATGGAGCGAAACGAAAGACGAGCGCTTCTTCCGCATCCCGTGCCTGTTCCGGCCCTGGACGGCACGCGGCGAGATCATCGCACTCACTGGCCATCTGGCTGAGAACGAGCTGCACGGCAGCCTGACCTTCATCGAGCGTGCGCTGGGCGTGGAAAAGGCCCGTGAACTCTATGAGCAGGAAATCGGCCATCCCCTGACCCAGGCCGAACTCGCCCGGCGTCTGACGGCCGACGGCTTTCCGATCCAGCAACCGCACATCAGCCGTATGCGCGACGCCGTCCAGTACCTGCTGCCGGCGATTCCGAACCTGCTCTATGGCGGCCTGGGCCGTCATCAGATCGAACGGCTGGCGGCGTTGCGCAAAGCCGGCGAGCGCGCCTGGAAACAGCATGCCACCGACGCACATCCTGAGACCGATTTCGAAGGGCTCTTTCATGACGTCCTGGCGTTATTCGACGGCACGCCGGACACGTTCGCGGTACAGCGGGTGCAGGACGAACTGGTCGGGCAGCTCGCCGATCGTCTGCAGGTCGATTTTGAAGTGCTGAGCCTGGACATCGAGAAGAGCGAAGTCAGCCATAGGGTGCTGACCAGCGAGCCGACGCCACCCTCGCCGGAGCCTCCGCAGCATGCAGCGCCCCTGCCGCCCTCCGCCGTTCTTACTTCTGACCAGACGCCATCGCCCTCGCCTGCCGAGTCGACGTCACGGCCCGTCACAGTGTCCACGACGCAGGGAGATGAGTCGGCTTCGACGCCCACGCCGGCTCCCACCACCGGCGATACCGATCCGCTGCGGGAGCACATTGTCTCGCCCGCGCCCACCACGGACCGGTTGCAGACGATCCAGCGCCTGGTCGCCGAACAACTGGGCGACCCGCTGCCCAGCTTCGAAGCCAATGTGCTGCAAGCCATTCCCGTGCAGGCCGGCGGGCTGTATCCGATCTCCGACGTCTGGTACATCGAGCCGGGCCTGGATGCCCCCGATCCCCTGCGGGTGCATATCGCGCAGTTCGCCCAGGAGATCGCCGAGGAAGCCGGTCAGGCCGTCCAGGTCGAAGTGACTGGCCACGGCCTGGGATTTACCTGCCGGGTCGATGCACCGGAGGTGGAAAGGTTGCCGTTCATTGCCCGCGCCGTTCTCATGCTGCTGGATGCGCTCAGCCACGGCTGCGAGGCGGCCTATTCCGTGCCAGAACCAGCCGAACCCATGCACCTGGAACACACCCTGGGACCGCTGTTGCACGGTCGCGGCGACGATCCGCTGTCGGACCGCCTCAGCGACACCGGCCTGGTGAAGTTCTTTCGCCTGCTGCGGCTCACGCGCCGGCTGTTGGAATTGGAAGCAGGCGTGAGCCCCTCTCCCTCCGCCCCCACATGAGGCCAACCACCCATGTCGGACCCGCATCCGCTCAATCAAGCCGTGCTCACCCAGGCCCTGCATGATCTGCGCAACGGACAACTGCGTCGGTGCAAGAACCTTGGCTTCGACGACCGCGATCTCGAAGCGCTGAAGCATCCGAAACTGATCAGCGTGCTGCTCAATGCGACGGTGTGCTGGTGCTCGGTGCAAGTGAACAAGCCGGTGCTGCGCCGGCTCCTGTGCCAGGTGCACGACATCGAGAAGGAGATCGCCACCATCGACCGCATGCTGCGCCTGGGCGCCAGCACCGAGATGGTCAGCAAGTACTTCGGGCTGGCCCACCAGGAGATCGCGCTGCGCCGGGCGGTTCTCGGCCTGCCGCGACGCAAGGGACGGTATCCGGCCCTGACGGACGAACAGGACGGCGCCCTGTGGTCGTACTGGAAACAGGCGCGGACCGAACGCGATATCGCCCTGGATGACGAGATGGCCATGCTCGAACTGGCGATGGACATGGCCGAGGAATTCCACGTGCCCATGTCGGTCGTCTGGGCCACCCTTCGGAGTTGGATCGACCAGGGCATGGTATAGCCATGGCGGCACCCGGATCTGATGCAAGCCAGGGTCCGGTGGCGCTGACAACGCTGCTCGACGCCGCCGCCCGACAGGTCCCGACGGTGGCCAGCGGCACGTTGCGCAACGATGGTTTTCTCTTCAGTGGCAACCGCCACGAGACCGTACCACGCAGGCTATTCCTGGACACGCGCCTGACACCGCTGGAGCGCAATGCCTGGCAGGTGTTCCGCTTGCTGCTCGCCGACGATGGCATCACCGCGTTTCCCACCTACGACGCGCTACGTCCGTATCTGGCGTCGATGCCCTGCACGCCCAATGCCTCCTATGAAACCGTGGCCCGCGCCCTCACCCTGCTACGGCTGACCCGCTGGCTCAGCCTGGTGCGCCGCCGCCGCGATCCCAGGACCGGGCGCATCCTGGGCAATCTCTATGTGCTTCACGACGAGCCGCTGACGCCGTTCGAGGCGATGCAACTCGATCCGGACTACCTGGGGCTGGTCAGCCAGGCGCTCACCCATGCCAGCAAGGCCATCCAACGCGTGGGCGCGCATACGCTCAAGGAGATCGGCGAGGACCCGCTGCTCAGTGGCCGCACCCTGCCCACCCGTATCCAGGTCCTGGCCCAGCGGCTGGCAGGCGAGTACGGCAGCACCGACGAAGGTTATCCACAGCCGCCGGCGCCAGGACAATCCGAAGACGGCGAAGACAGCCTTCTTCGGAATGCCGCAGCGCCGGCTTCGGAATCCGAAGTGGACCGCAAACCCGCGCCAGACAAGGCGCTTCGGAATCCGAAGCAGGACCGTACAGTACGTACTAGTAATAAAGAAAAAGTACGTACTGTACCGCGCACGCACGACACGCTTGAGCTGGACCTGCCGCCGCGTTTTCTGGCGTTGAAGGACGAACAGCAAGCCGGGGCCCTGGTGACCCTGCGGCAGGTCGAACCGGCGCTGCGTCAGGCGGTGGTCGATGAATGGGCGGCCCGCTGCGACGGCGGCCCCGTGCGCAACCCGGCCGGCTATCTGTTCGGCATCATCCAGAAGGCGATTCGGGGGGAGTTCAAGGCTTGGGCCGGGCAGCCTGCGCCCCGTGCACCGTCGGAAGCGCCGCCAGCCAAGGCCACAGCGCCACCACCGCCCAAGCCCGCCGATCCGGTCGCGGTCCAGCGGCATCTCGCGGAACTGCGCAGTCTCCTGCGCCTCCGATGAGCGGATCGGCAGCGTTATACCCCGGGTATAATTTCGAGAAGACCTTGTCGGAACGGCCCTTCGGAGCACCGAGGCTGGAACAGCATGGGACGGGCCGACAATTATACCCCGGGTATAAATCGACCCATTGCCCTGCGGGAGCATCGCACGATCCGGGCAATATCCGGCGGAGCGGCGCAGCCTCCCGCGCCTCCGGCGGCGGATCGACAGCGTTATACCCCGGGTATAATTCCGAGAAGGCCTTGTCGGCGGGCGACCTGAAGACTCTTCGCAGCACTTCAGGTTGGAACGGCCAACAATTATGCCCCGGGTATAATCGGCCCACCGTCCTGCGGACCATCGCATGGTCCGCAGCGATCCGGGGGCGCTATGATCGAGGCTCATTTCCACCGTCACCATCAGGATCGGTAAGGGCTCAAGCAGTCGCAGGGAACGCGCCGATTTACTTTCATGGAGTTCGATCTTGAGCAATCCGGCCACTGAGTCCCTTCGCGTCCTGAGCTTTTGGCGCGATCTGGAAGTCTTCAACATCCCGACCGCCCCCTCGAAGCGGGACGCCACCGAGCAGACCAGGATCACCACGCTCCGGCGCGGCGCCCACCTGCCCTGGCAGCGCGTCGATTTCGCACCGACCGAAACGCACGGCTACGTGCACGTCGTCTACCTCGGCGTTGCCGACATGGAGGACCTGTCGCGCCTTTTGCTGAAGGCTCTGTTTCCGGAACGCGACTTGAGCGAGCGGGAGCGTCAGCGCGCCACCGGTAACGGCTGGCTGGCCGCCTTCGTCGTCGATGAGCACGGCTGCCCCAAGCCCGACAGTTACCTGGCGGCCAGCTTCGCCCACGGCGTGGAAGCGCTGCGCCAGACCGGCTCGCTGGAGAACATCAACGCGCGTCTGACGCGTGCGCAGGAGGAGTTCGCCCAGCGTTGCCATCGGCTCGCCGATATCGACGAAGCGGAATCGACGGAGGCAACTGGCAAGGAACGTCCCACCACACCGCTGACGTGGGACGAGCTGGATACCGAACTGCACCGCGTGCGTCAGTTGCTCGGCGATCCGGCCGACGACGCGGCGCTGGATTGGCGGATCGTCGTGCGCACCAGCCGGGTCAAGCGCCGCTACCTGAGCGACAACCTGCAGGCCGCGACGGACTTCCTGAACTCGTTCTACCTGGACGACCTGGACCGTCTGATCGTCCAGGCCAAGGCCGGCCGGCCCTTCGGCAAGGCCCTGGACGCCTACCTGGGACAGGCGCTGGCAAACGAGCGACGGACCGACATCCTGGTGCAGCACGGCGCCATGGGTCAGTTGGTGAGCGCCACGCGGTTGCCCCGCGCGCGCTGGCCCGCCGCCTCCGAACATCCGTTGGTCCTGGCGCAGCAGGCCGCCGTGGCGGAGGTACTCCATACCCTGGGAACATCCCCGGGTGTCATCGGGGTCAATGGACCGCCAGGAACGGGCAAGACCACCCTGCTGTGCGATGTGATCGCCGAGATCGTCACCGAGCGCGCCCGCAAGATCGCCGCCCTCGAACGTCCCGTCGCGCTGTTCGAGGAGAAGGTCAGCGTCGCCGGCAAGAACTTCTACCCGCTCAAGGCCTCGGTGGTCGCCGGCACCTCCATCGTGGTAGCCAGCACCAACAACAACGCCGTCAAGAACATCACGCAGGAACTGCCGGCCCGCAAGAAGATCGCCGGCGAGTACGGTCTCGTCGGCTACTTCGCCGAGGTCATGGACGAGATCTTCAAGGCCCAGAAGGTGCTCGACGACGACGAGAAGCCACTGGCGGGCTGGGGCGTCGTGGCGGCGGCGCTGGGCAATGCAGGCAACCGCCGCTCGTTCGCCCAAGGCTTTTTCCGCGACGAATACACCCCACGCACCGAGGTGGCCAAGGATGCCGGCGACGCGGCGGAAGCGACGACGGACGAGTCCGGTGACGCACCGGCAACTCCTTCCTCCGTGACGGCTGCACTGCCGCCGTCGATGAAGCAACTGCTGGAGGCGGCGTCCCAAAATGACTATCAGCGCTACCAGGACGAATGGCAGGCCGCCAAACGCCGCTTTCTCGAACTGCTGTCGGACTTCGACCAACACCGCGACACGTTGATACGCGCCGAGCACGCCGCCCTCCAGTTGGAGGCCGGGCTTAGGCGGTTGCATGCGCTCCAAGCGGAAATCGACTGGGCCTCGAAGGATGTCGCCAAACGCGCGCGCACCCTGTCCCGGCAACAGGATGTGCTGTCCAGCCAACGCGCCATGCTCGAGGCGCATCAGGCATTGCTGGCCCAACGGCAAGCGGCCCTGCGGCCGAGCCTGTGGGATCGCCTGCAGGCCTTGTTCGGGCGAGAGACGGCGCGCATGGCCGCCTTGCGCCAGGCCCTGGAGGAGCCGGCCAGGCAGTTGGCCGAATCCTCCTCGGCCTTCGCCGAGCAGGCCAAGAAAGTGGCCCTGACCCGCGCGGAGCTGGATCGTGGCCACGAGCACCTGAAGGCCTTGTCCTCCCAGCACACGCAGCTGGAGAACGAACTCCAGCGCCACCAGAAAGCGCTGGATGCCGGCCACGCCTTGGGCGCCCGGCACTTTCCGGACAACCGGCTCTGGGGGCGGCCCAGCGAGGAGCGCCACCGCGCCAGCGTGGCCGCCTACCCGGCCCTGGACCACCTGCGCGCCCGCATCTTCCTGCAGGCGATGGAGCTGCACCGGCTCACCATTCTGGCCAACGCCGGCAAGTTCATCGGCAACCTGCGCGCGGTGAACGGCATGTTGATGGGCACGCTGCGGGACAAGCTGCCGATCGAGCAGCGGCCGTTGCTGTGGGAGGCGTTCTTCTTCGTCGTGCCGGTGGTGTCCACCACCCTCGCCTCTTTCGACCGCCTGTTTCTCGGCATGGGCCAGGACAGCCTGGGCTGGCTGTTACTGGATGAAGCGGGCCAGGCCACACCGCAATCGGCCGCCGGCGCGATCTGGCGCAGCCGCCGGGCCGTGATCGTTGGTGACCCGCTGCAGATCGAGCCGGTCTTCACCGTGCCGCTCAGCCTCGCCGAGGACCTGCGCCAGCGGCACGCGGTGGCGCCCATCTGGTCGCCGGTCGACGAGTCGGTGCAGACGCTCGCCGACCGCATCACCCCGTTCGGCTCCTGGGTCGAACTGGCCGCCGATGCGTCCCAGGGCAACGCGCCTGAGCGTCTGTGGACCGGCATGCCGCTGCGCACGCATCGCCGCTGCGACGACCCGATGTTCTCGGTCGCCAACGAGATCGCCTATGCCGGGCAGATGGTGCAGGGCCGGGTGGATGCCCAGGGGCGTCCCAAGCCCACGGCCTTCACCTGTGTGCTGGGCGACAGCGCCTGGCTGGACATCCGCTCCAGCTGCGTCCAGCACCCGGTGTCCGAGGACGAAATCGACCACCTGCTCGCCTGCCTGGAGCAATTGCGCCAGACGCCCGCAATGATTCTGTCGGGTTCGCCGGACAAGGCGGACACCCGAGCCAAGGTGTTCGTCATCTCGCCCTTCCGCAAGATCGCTCAGGCCTGCAAGAGCCGCATCAAGCAGGCGGGCTTCAGCGGTATCGACTGCGGCACCGTGCATACCTTCCAGGGCAAGGAGGCCGACATCGTGTTCCTGATGCTGGGGACGGCGCCCGGGGCGGAGGGCGCAGGCGCACGCGCCTGGGCGGCGGGTAAGCCGAACCTGCTCAACGTGGCGATCACCCGGGCCAAGTGCCGCCTCTACGTGCTGGGCGATGCGCGGCAATGGGGCGGACTGGATTACTTCCGTCCGTTGCGCGACGCGCTGCCGGTCCGGCGTATCGGCTCGACGGAGCGCTCCTTGTCATGAGCCGTGCGGCGGTGGTTCCGGCCCGCTGATGGAGTGGCCTTTCCTGGAAGGCCCGACGATTATACCCGGGGCATAATCTGCCCGACGCGCCCCGGAGCCGTTGAATCGGGCGGCGGCGCGCCGCGGTTTATCGACTGACAGCCTTCCCTGGCGGGCCGATGGTGGCGACTCGTTTACCGACACGAGTCCCGCCCATGGCCGACCTGCAACTCAACCTCGGGTCCCTGCGCAGCGCGATGGCGCTGACCCTGCACACCCATCACGCCTCGCGCATCTGGCATGGCCGCCCGCCGGCGGAAGGCCGCCCCGGCATCATCGGCTTGAATGGCTTCATCAGTCTGATGAACAAGATGAAGCGTGGCGCCGAGCAGGACGATCCCTACTCCGACTGGTGGATGCTGCGCATCGAAGAGAAGCTGGCCGACACCAAAGCGCGGCTGCAAGCGCTGCGCGAGCAAGTCGATCAGGCGCTGGCCGATGTGCCGGCCGCGCTCAGCCTGGGCGAGAACCTCAACGTCCAACCGATCAAGCTGCCACTGTTCGTCAATGCCCAGCTCGGCTTCATGGCCGTGTATCTGCTGGCCGACTACGACGAGTTGGCGCGACGCCTGATTCTGGCCCACCACACTGCCCTGATCGACCGCGGCACCCTGGATCGCTGGCTGCGGGAAGGCGCCCATGCGCTGCGCAGCCTGTTCGCCCTGGCGCAGCGGTATCGGTACTCCGGCACGCAGCGCGACGACTTCGCCGCAAACAATGCCGCCGCCCGCCAGGCGCTGGAGAAGTACGGACCGCTGCCGCAGGACGTGCTGGAAGGCACCCGGCGTTCGCGCTTCGCACCGCCGGTGGTCCGCCGTTCCGGGTTGCGCGCGGATCACGCTGCCAGCGCGGACACACCTGCGGCAGAGGTGGAGACCGCATCAGACGACGAATCCGTGGAACCCGCCGACGAGGACGACGCCCGATGACGCCCCGACATTTCCGTCCCCTGGAACAGCCGGACTTCCAGCGTCTGGAACACGCAGGCTACCTAAAAGGCCTTTTACAGCCTTTTAAAGGTAAGGGGGCATTGGAGGTCTGGGCCAACCGATGTCTGGCGCTACGCGACGAATTAGCGCTGTTGGCGGAGCGCCGGGTGTTGCTCCAGGCGCAGCGTGAGCCCTTCAACCGCTTCGAGGTGCAGCTGGCCCAGCAGGTCACTGGCGCAGGGACGACCTTTCTGCGCTGGCGCAACCTGGACCGTTCCCGGATGGGCGTGGCGCTGTGGGAGGACCTGATGCTCCACCCCGCTACCCCAACGCCGCTGCTCGACGACCTGTATGCGCTGGAGCTGCAGCGCATCGTCTTGAACATGCAGATCAGCCTTACCCACACCATCGCCCGCCAGGCCCTGGACTGCGCCAACAAAGTGGTCCGGGCCGAGGCGGTCTACCACCGGCGTATCCATGGATGCGTCAACCAACCCAAGGAGTCTCTATGAGCACCGTTTTCATTGGCGAGGGCAACATCGGCTCTGCGCCCGACTACCGCGAGTTTCCCAACGGCAACGAAGAGCCACGCCGGCTGCTGCGCCTGAATGTCTATTTCGACAACCCCGTGCCGACCAAGGACGGCTACGAGGATCGCGGCGGCTTCTGGGCGCCGGTCGAGCTCTGGCACCGGGATGCCGAGCATTGGAGCACGCTCTACCAGAAAGGCATGCGTGTGCTGGTGTTCGGTCGCGAAGAGCGCGACGACTGGGAGGATGACGACGACAACAAGCGCACGACCTACAAGATCAATGCGCGCAGTGTCGGCATCCTGCCCTATCGAATCGATGCGGTGAGCTTGGCTACCAAACCCACGACTTCCGACAGCGAGCCGGTCACGCCATAGCAACCGCGGGCACGGCCGTTGCCATGCCTCGGCGCTATCCCATGGGCAACAGCGCCGGGGCGTGCCTGCAGACGTATGCGCAGGACGTTACGAAGACAGGATGGCAGCCTTCCATCACGTGCATACCGAACACAAACCGTTTTAATGCCCTCCCTGTGAACAAGGACGCGTCCAGGCCCAGCAAAACTGTCGATCAGTTCTCCTTTCAATTCTCTGTAACGCCCATTCCAGAGCGCCCCAACAGCCACCGTTCGTCGGGAAATCCCGTGATCGAAAAGGGAAGTCCGACGGCCGTTTTGCCGCTTCGCTTACAAATAAATGGCGCCAGTATTTTGAATTTTTTTCCTTATCGAACAAACCAAGCGGTCAAGTCACTTCACAATAGCCACTCGCCATCAAACAATGGCACATCAATGGCAAACAACCCTGTAAATCAATTTTTTGACGCCAATATCACGTCAAAAAAGTCTTTCACCTCACATTCCGTAGGCCTTATAAAGCGACCGCGAGACGGCGTCCTGGATGCCATCGGACAAAGAACCCTTTTTGCCACACCCTCTTCTGTTCGTGTGTCACCGGCCGGATTGCCGAGTAAAGCTCTTTACTGACTCGTGGATTGAGATGTGCCCCGACTGAAGCAGTTTCTCCTTGGGAGAATCAGTCATGATCGACCTCGCTATCTGGAACCTGACCATTCCTGTCGGTGTCCCCTCCACCACCATTGAAACCCCGGTTCTGGTCGGCGGTTATCAGGACTACTACTTCAAGAACGACGCGAACAACACCGTGTTCTTCTGGGCACCGGTCAACGGCACCACCACCGAGAACGCCAAATACCCGCGCAGCGAACTGCGGGAAACCTATGCGGACGGCACCTTGCACAACTGGGTCCACACCGCCGCGGACAATTTTCTCAGCGCCGGCATAGCGGTCAGCCAGGTTCCCTCGACCGGCAAGATCGTCATCGGCCAGATCCATGCCTTCAAGAGCAGCAAGCCGCTGCTGAAGCTGGAGTATCAGTACAAGAGCACCTATGGCTACGGGAACATCGTCGCCAAGGTCCGCCATACCCCGACCGACGACGTCGCCCAGGTCATCACCGTGCTCAGGGGCATTCCGCTGAGCCAGCACTTCGACTACGTCATCAACCTGACCCCGCAGGGCCTGTTGAGCGTGACCGCGAACGACACCACCTGGACGACCCAGTTGGATTCGAGCTGGGCACCGAAGCCTCTGTACTTCAAGGCCGGCGTGTACACCCAGGACAATACCGGCTATGAGACCGAAGCCGGCGCGGCGATCTTCGACAGGCTGCTGGTCGAACATCGACCGCTGTAGCCGATGCGGATGCAGCGAAGCCGACCGTTTCCACACGCCGCTCACGTGAATCCAAACGACCATTGGATTCACGTGAACCAGTCGTCCAAGACCGTCCAGGGCGTTCCACTCGCCACCTGAAAAGAATCTCCTGTAGCCCGATCGCCTGACCACGCGTGGTTACGACTCGGCCAGTTCAACCCCCACTGATCGCAATGCGGGCGATCCCAGTCCCGTTTCCCTGCTGCCCTCTTCTCCGGCGCACGCCACCCTCATGACCCATCCACGATGGATGCCATGGCGAGGAGGCGGCACATGCGCGTGTTTCTCTGCGAGAAGCCTTCCCAAGGCAAAGACATCGCGCGGGTCCTCGGCGCCTCGCAGCGGGGCTCCGGCTGCTACCAGGCCCCCGGCCTGGTCGTCACCTGGTGCATCGGCCACCTGATCGAAGCGGCCCCGCCGGAAGCCTACGGACCGCAGTACAAGTCCTGGTCCCTCGAGCAGCTTCCTATTCTTCCCAAGCAGTGGCGGGTCGAAGTCAAATCGGCCACGGCCACGCAACTCAAGACCGTCCAGCGCTGGATCGGCAAGGCCACGGAGCTGGTGATCGCCACGGACGCCGACCGCGAAGGCGAGATGATCGCCCGCGAAATCCTCGACCTGTGCGGCTACCGCGGTCCCGTCCAGCGTCTGTGGCTGTCGGCGTTGAACGATGCCTCGATCCGCAAGGCGCTCGGTGCACTGAAGCCCGCTCACGAAACGCTGCCGTTGTACTACTCGGCCTTGGCGCGCTCCCGCGCCGACTGGCTGATCGGCATGAACCTCAGCCGGCTGTTCACCGTGCTCGGGCGGCAGGCCGGCTACGACGGCGTGCTGTCCGTGGGCCGAGTCCAGACGCCGACCCTGCGTCTGGTGGTGGACCGCGACCGGGCCATTGCGTCGTTCCTTTCCGTGCCCTATTGGACGATCGAGGTGGCACTGTCCCAGGCCGGGAAGTCCTTCGTCGCGACCTGGTTGGCGCCAGACGATGCGGTCGACAGCGAAGGCCGTTGCCTTCAACAGCCGGTGGCCGAGCAGGCGGCAATGCGCCTTCGAGCCGAGCACAGCGCCCAGGTGCTGTCGGTCGATACCGAGCGTGTGCGCGAAGCCCCGCCCTTGCCGTTCGACCTAGGCACCTTGCAGGAAGTCTGCTCCGCTCAACTTGGCCTGGACGTGCAGGAAACGCTGGACATCGCCCAGGCGTTGTACGAGACGCACAAGGCGACCACCTATCCCCGCTCGGACTCGGGCTATTTGCCGGAGAGCATGCTGGCCGAGGTACCGACCGTGCTCGATGCGCTGCTCAAGACCGATCCGAGCCTTGGGCCACTGATGGGCGCGCTGGACCGGACCCAGCGCTCGCGTGCCTGGAATGACGAAAAGGTCAGCGCCCACCACGGCATCATTCCCACGTTGGAGCCGGCTGACCTCTCGGCCATGTCGGAGACGGAACACGCGGTATATCGGCTGATCCGGGCTCGCTACCTTGCGCAGTTTCTACCTCACCACGAGTTCGACCGCACCACCGTGTTGCTGTCCTGTGGCGGCGAGTCGTTGCAGGCGATGGGCAAGCAGGTGGCAGTTGCCGGATGGCGGCAGGTGCTCGACGGTAACGACTTCGGCGACTCGCAGGAAGGACCGGATCGGCGCAGCCAGGTGCTGCCCCCTCTCGCTCCCGGCGCCCGCTGTCCGGTTGCTCAGGTCGATCTGAAGGCTCTCAAGACGCAGCCGCCCAAGCCCTATACCCAGGGCGAGCTGGTGAAGGCCATGAAAGGCGTCGCCAAGCTGGTCACCGATCCCCGGCTCAAGCAGAAGCTCAAGGAAACCACCGGCATCGGCACCGAGGCCACGCGCGCCAGCATCATCAAGGGCCTGTTGGGCCGCGGCTACCTGCTCAAGAAAGGCCGTGCGGTGCGCGCCTCCGAGGCCGCCTTCACGCTGATCGACGCGGTGCCGGCAGCCATCGCCGATCCCGGCACCACCGCCATCTGGGAACAGGCACTGGATATGATCGAAGCCGGCCAGATGACGCTGGACACCTTCATCGAGAAGCAGTCGGCCTGGGTCGCACAGCTGGTGCAGCAGTACCGGCACGTCACCCTGTCGATCAACGTGGCTCCGACGCCCAACTGCCCGCTGTGTGGCTCGCCCATGCGCCGGCGCACCGGCAAGGACGGTGTGTTCTGGTCGTGTAGCCAATATCCGGCCTGCAAGGGGACACAGCCGCTTGAGTCGGCGGCGTCCTCACGCACCAAGCGCAAGCGCCGCAAATCGTCCCCCGCCCGTTGATCCCCAACACGACCTTTCGCGCCAGCCTCCAACACCATGGTGCGGATTGCCTCCCACCTCCCCCGGTGGGCACCCTGCGCGTCTTTCCTTCTGCCTGACGTGCCGTCCCGCGCAGCGCGTGTGCCCGCGGGGCGAGAAGAGCGCTCCTCCTTATCCACGCTTCGCGTGGCGCCTTTCATCGCTTGAATTTCCGTCCTCTCGACGGGTCTCCTGGCCGCTTGCTCCCTCTACGCGAGTGGCCAGGAGACCCGTTGGGTCGACGGTACTCAGTACCGGCGCCCGCCGGTGAAACAACGGGCTCCTTTTGTGCGCGGATGTGCGCCAGCGAATTCCGGCCCCAGCCACGACACGGGCCGGGTGCGATGACTGCCTTTCGAACGGCTTTGACGACGGCCGACACCGAAAGCGGACCACGGGTGGCCTCTTCCTCACCGCCGAAGGCCAAGCGCCTTCGGCACCCTTCTCGACTGCATCAATCGGGACCTGTTCCAGTCCCCATTCCGGCTCGCAATACACCGCCCGCCCCTTGAATCTGCCGTCATGCGTCGCTGGAACTCTCAGCACCATGCCCAGGCAGCTTCGGTCTTCAAGGCTGCGTCATGGCTATCCATGCCGACCGATCCCACCCGCATTGCATGCGGGCAGTCGCCGCTTTTCGGCGACAGCGTTTTTTCTCGAACCGTCGCGGGAATGCCCTTCCCGCCGGATGGGTACCCGCCCCAACCACGGAGGCGCCATGTCCCGCTCAGCCGTCGGCCAACTGGCCCAGGCCTGTCTCGGTGTGACCCTGCCCCTGCAGGTGCTGCACAGCCCAGCCGGCTACTACATCGGCACGTCCGACCACGACGGTCCGGCTTCCCGGGAATCCGTCGAGTACTTCCCCACTCTCACCGCCGCTCGCCATGCCCTGGACACAGGCGCCTGGACCCAGCGACCGACGCCGTAATCATCCGCCCACCCTGGAGACATCCATGAATCCTGCATCGAACTCCGACATCTTCGAAGACATCCGTCAGGCCGAAGCGCATTTCGCCCAAGCGCCCCATGCGTTCTTTCAAGCCTGGAAGCACGGCGTCGAACTGGTTGGTCCTGAACTGTTCGGCGACGGTACGCCCCAGGGCCTGGACGCCGCGATCAGCAAATGGGATCTGTGCCCGATTCTCGCCGACATCAACCAGGCGATCGGGCCGATGAGTGCGGGTGAGAAGGTCTTTCTCGCCGCCATGACGAGTTTCTACAACGCCGAAATCGGCGGCGCGTTGCTCAAGCGCGTGGGCGTCCACGGCTTGGCTGATCTGGGCGGGCTGGACCTGCAACGCCGCAAGGTCATCGCCACGCTGATCCTCAACTACCACGGCTGGTAAGCCCTTACCGGCTTTCTCTTCCCACCAGGGACCTGCGTCCCTGTGGGGCCAGGTCCCGCCTTGCCTCAGGAGTGACGCCATGCCCCCGATTCCTGCAATCGGCTTGCTCGTCCACGACGATGACGTCGAAGCGGTCGTTCTCGAAGGATGGCCGGAGGGTGTTCCCCCGCCACGCTTCGTCGTGTTCGACTTCGCCGGTCCCGACGTTTCCGACAAGTACGTCCTGCACGTGTCGAGCGGAGCACCGAACGCCGGCTTGGTCGGCCACGAGTTGTTCCCATGACCTATCAAACCGGCGGCCACCATCCCTCGCCCAACGAAATTCTGTCGCTGCTCGATGAGCGCAAACACGCCGGGGACACCACGCCCCTGCAGATCGCACGCGCGCTTCGACAGAACATCCTCAATCTGGACAGTAGGTTGAACCGCACGGAGCAGGCGCCGACCGGTGACGAGTACAACCACCTCTACGCACTTGCCGACGACGGACTGATCTAGCTGCTGAAGGCCCTGGGCGATCCCACGGACTTTGGCGACTGAAGCCATCTGTCCGAGCACGCCTTGGCTCATCCGGCACCGACAGCAGGCATCCGACCTCTGTCCTTTTCGCTTCATCAACCCTGGCGGACCTTGCTCGTCCGCCTGGGCGTGGCTGTGTCCGCCTTCTCGCAGGAGGTACCCATGTCCCACACCTACTATGACGCCACCGGCGTTCTGATCCTGGACCAGGTAACGCCCGTCATCGCCGCGCTGTTCGGCGGCTTTGCGCTGGATGCCACGCACGTGGAGCAAGGCGAGGTTTCCATCACGCGCTTGTCGAGCCTGCATGATCCGCAATGGACGGAGATCAACGACAGCCTCTGCGCGCTCGCGTCCCGCCTGGGCGTGGTGCTCGATGAGGTCCGTGCCGGCGACCAGCCCACACTGCCCTCCTGCCTTCGGCAGTTGGCGGTATATTTCCATGTCGCCCAGGACCTCACGCTGGGACGCCTGATCGCCACGCACGCCTTCGATGGCTCCGCCGACGTGGAGACGCTGTTCGCCATCGCCAGTCGCTTCGACGACGGGCACGGCCTCAAGGCCATCAAGTTCGAAGGCGCCTGGCACAGCGGCAAGCCTCGCCCCTTTCCGTTCGGAGGCGAGGGCCTGTACATCAGCCGAGAGGTGACGATGTGCACGCACTCCACGCAGGCGCGGGAGTTGGGTCAGTACCTGCATGCCGCCCTGCTCGCCGGCAACCTGGATCAGGCGGCCAGCCGTTTGGCCGTCGAGGTGTTCGGCCTGCTGGCCGGCATCGGAGATCGCAGCACGCGCGATGCCCTGCGGCTGCAACTGGCCAACCGGCTACTCGACGGCAACATCGCCCCGACGGCCTGACCGCACCTTCATCACCACCCTCTGGGGCTCATTCCCCAGTCGGGGTCTGAGCCCTGCTCATCCCCACTGGAGAGTCCTCATGATCAGCAGCAACCCCTTTCTCCGCGGCCTCTCGCACCTGAGAGTCGAGCGGGCACTGGCGATCTCGTATGAAGACGATTGTCCCCTCACCTACCTGCCACTGCATGCCTCCCAGAGTCATTTACTCGACAACCAGGTGAACCTCCATCCCTGCATCTTCTGCGACGCGTTCGCCTTGATCACCGAAGGCCAGCAAATTTCTCGCGATCTCGAAGACCAATGCCCGAGCACGGGGATTGTCCGCACGATCGTCTACGGCCTGTTCGCCGAAGAACTTGGCCGCCGGGTTCATATCGCGGATACGCCTTCCATGGAAGCCGCCCGCGAACTGATCCAGCAGTTGCAGTTCGAAACCGGCCATTACAGCCGCTGCTGGGAGATCAGCTCCGGCCATCTGACGGAAGCAGCACTGCAGTATCTGGAAGATGTCGCGGATAGACGGGTTCCCACCGGCATGCTGTTCGAAGCCTTCCGGATACCAGCCAGCAAAGCCGTGGGCGTCAAGCTGATCGCCACGCCCTGGAGGAGCCAACACCTCCTCGCCGTCGATGGCCGCACGGCCGAGCAGCTCTATCGCTCGCACCTGCACGCGGGTGTGCCCGAACCTTTGGTCAAGGTGCTGCACATGGCGGCCTTGGCCGATACCCGCCTCCTGATCTTCGATCCGGATGCACCCGTCCTGGACGGCCTGCCGATCTGCGAAGCCTGATTGCCTTCATAGCCCCCCGCTCAGGGGGGTCGCCTTTTTCTCAGGCACCCTACATCTGTACCAGTGCGGGAAGTCGGCGCTTGCCGACTATGCATGAAGGCAAACAGCAAGCAATTGTGCAGAAACATGATCCACTGCAAACGCGGTCGGTGGACCATGTAGCGCCGCCCCAATAAGGCAATACACCACAATGACAGCTGGATCGTTGGTTCACATGGAAGCGAGAGACACTGTATGCACTACGCCACGCTGGACATTACCGCTCCCGGCCTTCTGGACGAGAGTCCTCTGAGCGATAACGAAATCTTCGGCGCCATCGTCCAACTCTGGATGCAATCCCCGGCCCACCGCGAAACTCCTCTGCACCACCTCACCACCCTGCTGGCTCCGGCGCTGAAGAGCAAGCAGTACCTGCTGGCGACCCGGCGTGGGCGACCGATGTTCTATCTGTCCTGGCTGAGTCTGGACGAAGAGGCGGAGTACCGGTATCTGCGCAATCCCCCGAGTTGCCTGCTCGATACCGACTGGACCAGCGGCGAGCGCATGTGGATTCACGACTGGATCGCGCCCCACGGCCACACCGAACTGATTGCGCGGCTGCTGCAGCGTAGGCTCTTCGCCGACCACTGCATCCGCGCCCTCCATCATCGCGACGACGGGCATGGGCTGCGCGTGAAGACGTTCCAAGGCGTGAACGTCATGCCGGCCGAAGCGAAGGCCTGGTTCAATGCCCATCCGCTACCGATCGGCCTTCACCTTCCCGAAGATGGATTCCGCCCCGCGCTCAAACTTTGACCTCGACATGCTGACCTCATGGGCGCAGGACGGCGCCCATATCCTCAGGGCAACGCAGGGAATGCTCACAATCATGCACCGAACCGCCATCGCAATCGCCGGCACGCTCTTTATCACAGTCTATATCGCTGCCTTTCTGCTACGACCGGAAAGTCTGCCTTGGTGACGAATTCCGGCGAGGCGCGGCCGGATAACATCTCCTTGTCGTCGGAAACGTCTATTCGCCTCGGGAATTCAGGCGCTTGGTTGAGGTATCAACTTAACAGAGGATGGTGTCCGGCTTGTTAGGGCACTCCCATAGGGACAGGAGGAGTCTTCCACCAGGCGCAGAAAAATAGCTGGCACCTGCAGGTGTGATACTTGTCATCGCATAGGCATTCGCTTATTTATCGGCTCGCCAACGACATGCAGAACCGGTCCTCAAAGCGCTTCTTCCAGCCGTACACTCGGTAGGTTACCCACCGTCTCCACGCCGTTGCGGTAACGCTTCCTGGCTTTCGAAGTTCTGCTTTTGATTTGAGCCTGATACGCACAGGTGGGGCACCAGTGCCCCGCTTGGATTGAGTTCATGGAGGTTTGCCAACAATGGCCGCGATGGCAGCGCCATTGCAATTTGCTCTTTCGGTTCACGTAGGCTTGCGACAGGCACTCACCACCCCGCTCGACCGCAACTTGCCGGGCCATCTCCAACCCCAAGCGTCGCTCTTCATGTGCGCATTGTTGGCACCAGGTACCACGGCGGATGGCCGAGCCGAACGCTTCCCACTCATGACCGACTCTGCACCGGAAGCGGTATTTTCCCGCCGTACCGGTATAGTCCGAGGACAGGCAAATCCCCCCTTTCAAGCTTGCCGCTTCCTGCAGCCGCCGCAGACCATCCGATAACTGGCCGCGCCCACGCCTGCTGGCCAACTCACATTGCGGGCACCAGACGCCACGCGAGATGCGCTTTCCGATGCTGCGCCATTCATGCCCTTCAATACACCGAAACAGATATTTCGCAGCCATCCCCGTGTACGTGCTCGTCAGGCATTGGCCTCCTTGGGCCTTGGCGAGGGTCTGCAATCGCTCAAGACCATCGGCTAGCCGGTAACGCTCACGTTTGCGCTGATCGGCGCATAGACGGCACCACTGCCCCTTATAGAGCACATCGCCCGCTGCCGCGTTCCACTCATGGCCCTGAGCACAACGAAAGGCATACCGCCCGGCCATTCCTACATAAATACTCGATAGGCATTTTCCGCCATGGGCACATGCTGTTTTACGGAGCCGTTCCAAGCCATCGCTCCGCTGCCGCTGAGCCCGAATACGTTGTCGCACACACACGGGGCAGCCTGGGTTCGACTGCATGTTCCCTAGGCGCCGCCGCCAGGTATGTCCCTGCGAGCAGCGGAAGGCGTAAGACGCGCCGTAACCTCGCCAACGGTGGTCAAGGCAGACAATATTCACTTTGCTAGCCAGCACATGCACCTTCAACAGATGTGCTTGTGCTACGCATTCAGGGCATATCACAGCGGCTCTCGCCCTGATCAACGAGAGGGGACTCTTCTGGAAGGAATGGCCTTGCTCGCAGGAGAAACGATGCGGTGTCGCCCAACCTTTCCACTCGATCTCAGGGCTGGTCAGTTGTAGACGGTCAGCGGCAACACGGACTGCCTTTGAATGATCGAGCACAGGATGGGCTCGATCAGCTCGCTTATCTGTTTCCCTGTTCATGTCCGAGTCCGAAGCACCAAGCTCAAGCCTACCAATGCGTTCGGCGCGAGTAGCTGCGGTGTTCGACATCGCAGGAATGAGGCTCATCGCAACAGCGGTACGTCCCGCTTGGTGGGCAGCAGCATTCTGAAAACCCACCAAGAAATTAACTAAATTCTAGTAATTTGATCTACTGCACATGGGTTTTGGGACACGCCCAGCACCCATCTCACCCTCGGACATGCAAGAATTTCTTACATGCAATGGGGACGTCTTTATACACAAGACTTCAATATTCCACGCTGAATCAGACATTGGTTTATGCAGATGAAACCAGGTTACTCACAACCAAAGCTCCTTCGTTTGCTGGGGCCCATTGCTAAGTAATGCCGCTACCGATGGGGGGCTAACGCTTACGCAATATCCATGAAGTCATCATTATTGTTGTAGTATTTTATTGCACCAAGAATCTCCTCGTTATTTACCAATGACTTTTGAGCAACAGCATTCATTACTACATCCTCCAACAGCTCATCTCTAAACCAAAACTCCAAGGAGTTATCTTGGACATAATCCGGAAAGACCTCCTCATCGTCATCTGTTATCTCAGGGTATTCACCAACAACACACAACGTGCGAAGCGTGGCCTCATCAGAGGAGCCTTTTCCATAAATGCAATAATCAAATTCCTTCCTTTGATTTTTAATAAAATCTATAAGATCATCCAGCCTAATCAAGCTATCGTATTTCACTGCACGTCTTTATTATCTTTACCCTGCCATCTTCTTTATAAATATCTGAAAGATCCAAGGAAAAAGAAGCTTTGATTGCTTATAGCGCAAGGGTTGTTTTTTCCGTCAAACTCATAGTTATAAATGAGAACAGCCGTGTCGATTGCTTTCTCCAGCGCGAGATTTTTTTTCGCTATTTCATTTAATATTTTCGATTCATAAGAGAATCCTTTTAAGGCCTCAGTTATAGAGTCTGTTTCTGCTAGAATTTCTGCTTCTAAGAAATCATCATCAACATAGTCAAGCGACAATGCATTTGTAAAAACCGAGCCTAGATAGTCGCCATCATCAGAATATTTTGACGCAGTTACTTCTCTTAGCTCATCATCGCTCCATTGGGTATTAGCAGTCCAAATGGATACAACACCATCTTTTTGCATTCTTATTTCCTCTAATTCTGCAAGCCCGGAGGCAGCGAATCTACACCTCCGTCAAGCCGTCGCCCGGCCCAGTCCTGCAATCCGGACTTGAACTCACCGTAGCTGTTTGAGTTATCGATAATGTCTAACAATTCATTGTGTGCTTGAGTTGATCCTTTTCCGCCATGACGTCCTGCGGGATTGACAAACTTAACATCAGCGATAACGCTTCTAAGCTCGTATATTTGCTCGGCGGTTACCCCCCACCTTTTGAAGGTATTGGCTCTTGAAACCATATGCCATTCATGCATACCACCTGGATGTCGAAGCCTAGATTTAATCGCGTTCTGATAAGAGGAGTTTGACCAAACTTGATCAAACTCATCAGGCGTCAAGCTGTTAAACCAACGACTGAACTCTCCATCTTTAACACTCGGAATAGTTCCTCCGGGAACTATCTCCTCCATTGGTCTTGCCTTTGGCCCGGTTCCTGTTCCTGGGCAAGCCGATTTCGTAGCTTCCAACCCCAACGGATCAACCCACCCCGTGGGATTGTTCACGTACTGGTAGTTGTTCAACCCACCCGCGAGTTTGATCGGGTCGGGGGTGAGGAAGCAGCCGGTGTTGGGATTGTAGTAGCGGTGGCGGTTGTAGTGCAGGCCGG